>NZ_JBVHLX010000003.1:0-642799 GCF_055558775.1 Streptomyces sp. NPDC025638
GACACCGACCGCGTTGTGGCGTTCCACTCCCCCACCACCACAGACCGCTCCACCACACCCAGCACATCAACCTCGCTGAGCCCAAGGCACGGGTCGGCAGCAACCTGCTCCAGGAAGCCCACGATGTGGCGGTGGGCCGCGCGGGCCCAGTCGGCGTCGTAGCGGTCGGAGTTGGCGTCCACGGTGACCCGTACTCCGGTCTCGATCGACCAGTCGCTCACGCGCACAGCGAACTCCGGGACCTGTCGAACCGGCAGGTGATCCACGACGCAGCTGCTGTCCCCGAAGCGGAGTTCCTCATCGATCGGCGTGATGCTCGCATACGGGACGACATCCGCACGCGATCCGGTCGTCCGGCTCATGAAGGACGCGACCGCCGCGACGATGAGGCTGGACCAGAGTGTCTCGCCTTGGGGTGTCGCCGTACGGAGCGTTGCCACCGTGGCCGACGGTACGAGGCCGGTCTCCCGCAGGACGGGGGTACCGGGCCGCGGGTCATGTGCGTGGGGCTCGGGGCCCCCGTGGAAGGTGCCCTGTTCCTTCGGGGTGCTCCACGAGGCGGGCGTCGGTGCGTTGGTGGGCTCCCGGCGAAGGAGGTCCGTGTAGGTCTCCGCGACTCGGCGCGCGATCAGCAAGCAGCCAGAGTCAGAGGAGTCCAGCAGCAGCTGGTTGTAGCAGTGAAACCAGATATGGCGTTCCTGGGAAATCTTGAAAAGGCCGAATGAGAAAAGCCGGTTGCCGGCGGGGTTCTTGACCTGCTGCAGTTCCGCCTGCATCAGCATCTCGGCGACGCCGCGCGGGTCGCTCTCGCCAGTGAGGTCGACGGCCTGGAGGTTCCAGTCGGGGACCGGACCGATGGCCTGCGTGACGACCTGCCTGAGCGCCAACTCGAAGGTTGCACTGTCGATCTCACCGAATATTTCGACGCGCTGACCGACATTGATGTGACCGGCGTGGCCGTTCATCGTTCCCCTTCAATAGAAGACAACCCACTACAGAAGACAACCCGCTACCAATTACTGCGGAATTCAGAATCGGACCATGACGTCATCCGGCTTTGGGCATGGGTGTGAACCGGCCGAAGAATACGGAGACGACTCTGTCTCCGCTCCTGTCGACTGCCCGGCCGTACAGCTCCACGCAGCTCGATACAGCTTTCCTACGGTCGATTACGCGGCATTCCTATGCCCGGATTTCCGGCTCGGAGTATCTGTGCTCCGGCGGCCCGCCGTGCCGGCTCTGGCGGGTGACACGCCTGGTCGGCACGGTGTCCAACTGGCCGGGTTCCACGCTTGGACGCGCCGGAGGCGTGCTGTGTGTTTCGGCCATCCTGCGTTCCACCCGGAGCACGAGTTCCGCCCACATCCCCGCGCATTCACTGGCCAGATCAGCCACGATCCCGCCGCAGTGCGACGGGACGTTGTCGATGATCTCTTGCCACTCCTCAGTGCTCATGGCATGGATGTTGAGCAGCCGCAGCAGCGCGCGACCGGTCTCGCTGAACCGCAGGGCCGGGTCCGCCTTGAGGCGTTCCACGGCCGCGGTGCGGTTCTGTACCGGCGTTCGGTCGGTCGGCGCGGGAGTCGCGGTGGTTGCGGTGGTTGCGGTGGTTGCGGTCGTTGTGCCGGGGGCGATCGGTGTGTTTGTGGATGCCTGTTCCGTGTTTCTTCTGCGGCTTGACATACGCAGCGGATCTTCGCCGCGGCTCATTCGGTTTCTGACATCCCGTGCGGTCTCCGGCGATATCGCGGCCGCGCGGGCGATCTGACGTAGCGACAGGCCTGGATCCTGGGCGATGAGTTCGCTGGCGAGCCTGCGCCCCTCGGTGCTGTTGAGTGGACGGACCCGGCCGTCCTTGCCGAGCCGGCCCGACTGTGCGTTCGGTCCGCCCGGTGATTTTCTGCGCAGCTCGGCGATGGTTCCGGGGGCGAGGCCGGTCACCGAGGCGATCATCCGGTCCGACCAGTGCGGGTGGGAGGTGACAATGCGACCGGCAGCGCGTTTTCGGTCCGTCATCGTCAGGGGGAGACCGTGTGCGATGTTGGATTCCACTGCCAGCACGAAGGCATCGGATTCGGTGCCGTCGAAGAATCGGACCGCGATCTTTTCCTGACCACGCCGTTCGGCGGCCCGCAACCGGTGCAGGCCGTCGATGACGCGCATCGTGGCCCGGTGCACGATGATCGGGGGCAGGGTCGTCTCTGCCACGACCAGTGCCTCCACATGCTCCGGGTCCGTTCCGCAGCTGCGAGGTGAGTAGGTCGTCGAGAGCGAGCGGATCTCCACCTCGACGACTGTGTTTTGATCGAATTGCGCGTGCTCAGGTTTCAACTGCAGCTCCCCGTTGCCCGTTCGGATTCATCCGCGCCCGTCCACGTCTCCACTGCGCCGGCAGGCGCAAATATGACGTGTACAAGACACATCAGCCCCGTCGTCGGCCGTGCTGAATCCGAAGGCTGCTGCTCAGCCCACTTGTTGGCACACATCTCCAATTACTTGATTTTTGTACCCCAGTCACAACTGGCCGGAGTACCCCCCTACCGCCCCTATCGGCTCTGGGGCGTTTCTGATCAATCGGGGCCTCCATTGAGCATGACGAGACGCACGATGAACGAGTGCCGCATGGGGCGCGACTACCGGGGTAGAGCCGGGCGTCCGCTCACCGTGCGTGATGGTGCCGCAGGCCCACGACCCCATTCGGATCGATGCAATCCGCTCATCAAACAGACCGACACCAACTGCATTTATGCAGCAGGCACATGTCGTATCCTTGTGGTAGTCGTCTATTCGCTGTGGCAGAATCGAGTCAGACATAGCCGAATCCGATAGCTGGCTTCGGTTCCGTGGATCGCTGTCCGACGATCAGGCGTCAGGGTGGTTACGACGGGGGACTCGTAAATGAGGATGGTTGAACGCGACAAACAATTAACAATCATGGAGGACATGCTTGACGCATGCATTGCGGGGCACGGCGGAGTGGTGTTTGTCAGCGGTCCGGCAACAAGCGGGAAGACGGCACTGCTGCACAGCTTCAGGGAGCGCGCCGCCGCTTCGGATGCGCTGTTCCTCCAGGCCACGGCCTCAAGTGCGGAACGTGATCTACCGCTGGGTGTAATGGAGCAACTGCTCCTCGGCGCAAATCTGCCGGCGACGGAGGACGCGCGCACGACCGAGTTGCTCGAACTGGCGGCAGGCGCTCCGCAGGCATCACCGGATGTCATTTCGCGGCTGTGCGGAATTCTTTTGGCGAAAGCCAAGAAAACTCCACTGGTACTGACCATTGATGACAGTCATCATGCTGATGGACAGTCCATGGAGTGCGTGCTTTATCTGGCACGGAGAATCGCGATCAGCCGGGTACTCGTGGTACTCGGAGAGAGCAACAGCGTGCCTTCCGGAAATCTTCACTCACGGGCCGAGCTGTTACGACTGCCCGGCTGTCGGAGCATCCGGCTGGATCTCCTCTCGTGGCGCGGAGTGACGGAGATGATCCAGTCCGCCCGGGACGAGTGGCCGGCCCGCTCGTTCCCCGGGGACTTCCACTGGAGGGACTTCCATCGGATCAGCGGCGGCAACCCGCTGCTGCTGCGGTCGCTGATCGACGACTACAGCACTGCGGCCGGGGCGGGCGCCGTCGAGCCGGTGCCGGGTGCCTTCTTCGAACAGGCCGTGACGACGTGCCTGTACCGCATCGACACATCGCTCAGGAACACCGCGTGCGCACTGGCGGTGCTGGGCCCGCACGCTTCGCCGGCCGAGCTTGCCGACGTACTCGGCATCGACTCGGACTCCGCCCAGCGCAACCTGGGCGCGCTCGCCGAGACGGGCCTGCTGCACTCCGGCTGGTTCCGGCACGAGGCGGCCCGCGACGCGGTGCTGCAGAGCATGGATGCCGATCAGCGCTCCCAGGTCGAGACGTGTGTGGCCCAGGTGCTCCACGACCACGGCAACGCGGCGACCGACGTGGCGCGTCATCTGATCGCCGCGGTCAAGCCCGGTGAGGCTCCGTGGCTGCTGCCCACCCTGCTGGAGGCGGCGGACCGGGCGCTGGCCGAGGACGATGTCGACCTGGCCCTCGACTGTCTGCGCGTGGCACGCGACATCTGCACCGACGAGCGAGACGCGCTGGCGATCAGAATCGGGCTGGCCCGGGCGGGCTGGCGGGTCAACCCGTCCGCCGCGGCCGCGCATCTGCCCGAACTCACCGCCGCCGCACTCACCGGCCGCCTCCCGGCCGGGCACACCCACGCCCTGATCGGCTACCTCCTCTGGTTCGGTCAGGTGGACGAGGCACTCGCGGTCTTCGACACCCTGGGCAGGCACGGCACCGCGCCGGCCGGACCGCCGGCGGAGCCATGGGAACCGCAGTCGTCCGACCGCGTCCGGCTCTGGATGGCCTACGGGTATCCGGGCCTGCGGGGCACCGTCCGCTCCGCCGTACCCGGGGGACCTCCGCAGGGCTCCGCACCGGCCCTGGCCCCGGCACAGAGCACGGTGCGACGAGTCGGGGATCTGCTCGGCTCGGTGTTCGGCCGCAGGGCGAGCGACGACGTGGTGGTCCGGACGGAGCAGATACTCCAGGGAGCCCGGCTGGACGACGACGTCCTGGCGTCCGTCCTGACGGCCCTGGGCTCGCTCGTGCTCGCCGACGGCCTGATCCGAGCGGCCTTCTGGTGCGACACGTTCCTGACGGAGGCCACGGAACGCCGAGTCCCCATGTGGCAGGCGCTGTTCGCGTCGGTCAAGGCCCTCATCGAGATCAGGCTGGGCAGACTGGAGGCGGCCGAGGAGGCGGCTCGTACCGCACTCACCCTGGTCTCCCCGGAGGCCTGGGGGGCGGCGGTCGCGCTGCCGGTCGCATCCTTCCTGCAGGCAAAGACGGCGCTGGGGCGACTCGACGAGGCGGCCGCGCAGCTCAGCATCCCCGTGCCCGAGGCCGCGTTCCAGACCCCGGCCGGGCTGCTCTATCTCCGGGCACGCGGTCAGTACCGCCTTGCGGCCGGACACCCCTACCCCGCGCTCGACGACTTCCATGCGTGCGGGGAGCTGATGTCCCGCTGGGATCTCGATCTGCCCGGGCTGGTGCCCTGGCGGACCGACGCGGCCGAGGTCTATCTGTCGCTGGGGGACGGCGGCCGTGCTCGTGCGCTGGCGCAGGAACAGCTCTCCCGAGTGGGCACCGGGCGCCCCTGGACGCGGGGCGTCTCCCTGCGCATGCTCGCCGCCACCGTCGAGCCGCCGCAGCGGCCGAACCTCCTCGGGGAGGCCGTGGAGATCCTCCGGGAGCGGGGGCACCGACTGGAGCTGGCCCGTGCGATGCACGATCTGGCCGGTGCCTACCGGGATCTCGGGGACGAAGGGGGATCGCGGACGCTGGCGCGCCAGGCGCAGCAGCTGACGCGCGAGTGCGGCATACAGCCGGCGGAACCGGAAGGTCCGGCGAACGGCGACCGGGCGGCGGCTTCCTTCGCCGACCGGACGTGGACACGCGGCGTCCACCCCGAGCTCGTCGGCCAACTCAGCGACGCCGAGCTCCGTGTGGCGAAGCTCGCCGCGCGCGGGCACACCAACCGGCAGATCGCGAGCAAGCTGTTCATCACGATGAGTACGGTCGAGCAGCATCTGACCCGCGTCTACCGCAAGCTCAGGGTCCGGCGCACCGACCTGGCAGCCCGATTGCAGTCGGAGGAGGCGGACGGCGCGCACTGGACCGGCGACGAGCGGCCGGGTGCCGGCGTCAGCGACGCCCGGGAACGCGTGCGCTGTTGAGCCCTCGCCACCAGGGTGCGGCGCGGCGGGAACTCCGCGCCGCACCTGCGGGCTCGCCGGGGCGTGCGTCACACCGGTCCTGTCCTGAGCCACTGTGTGAGCCTCCTGGTGCCGGGACGGGAGATCGACCGGAACCCCTTTCTACGGGGCGTCCGGTCACACCGCGGTCCGAAGCCGCCCTCGGGGCGGCTGAACGTGACCGGCGCGAGCAGGGAGGCGCGGCCCAGCCGGATGTTCCCGGCCCGGGCGTCGGGCCGGCGGGTATCGTCTGGAGGCGAAAAGGTCCAACACGACAACGCACGACATAGCGAAACGAGCGCTGTGACCGGTCTGTGACCAGGCGTTGGGCACTCTTCCCAGAGTGATCTGTCTCCACCGCCCCGTCCCACCGGTCGCGGCACGACTCGCCGGGGGTGGGCGATGAGAGTGCTGGTGGCCGAGGACCATGTCGAACTGGCCGATTCCGTGGCCAGGGTGCTGCGCCGCGAGGGCATGGCCGTGGACGTCGTCCACAACGGCATGGACGCGCTCGAACACACATCATTGATCGACTACGACGTCGTGATCCTCGACCGGGACCTGCCCAAGGTGCACGGCGACGAGGTCTGCAGCGCGCTCGTGCGGCAGCCACAGCATGCCCGGGTGCTGATGCTGACCGCGTCGAGCACGATCGCCGACCGGGTCGAGGGGCTCAGCATCGGCGCGGACGACTATCTTCCCAAGCCCTTCGCCTACGCCGAGTTGGTGGCGCGCATCCGTGCGATCGCCCGACGCCCGCACACGGCCCTGCCGACGGTCCTCGTCCGCGGCGAGCTCCGGCTCGATCCCGCCCAGCGGATCGCCACCCGGGCGGGCGGGCGGCTGCCGCTCAACCCCAAGGAGTTCGCCGTCCTGGAGTATCTGCTCGGCGCCGACGGCCGGGTCGTATCGGCGGAGGAACTGCTGGAACGGGTGTGGGACGAGGCGGCGGATCCGTTCACCACGACCGTCAAGGCCACGATCAACCGTCTGCGGTCGAAGCTGGGCGACCCGCCGTTGATCGAGACAGTTCCCAGGGGCGGCTACCGGATTTGAGGGGCCCATGCGTCTGTTAGTCCTGACCAGGTTGCCGCAGTCCGCGTATCGCCTCCTGGTCCCGAAGCGGATCCGGCTGCGTCTGACCCTGCTGTACGGGTTCCTCTTCGTCCTCTCGGGTGCGGTGCTGCTGCTGATCACCTATCTGCTCGTCAGCAACGCCACGAGCAGCTTCATCACGGTCGAGTCGAAGAGCGCCGGGCCGCAATCCCCCGGCAGCGACCCCGACAAGCCCTCTCCGGGACTGCCGCCGGACATCGGTGGCGTGGCCCGGCAGTTCGGCGAGCAGTCGGTCCGGCAGCACGGGGCGCAGATGCACGACCTGTTGGTCCAGTCGGGGATCGCGCTGGGCATCACCACGGTGATCTCTATCGCGCTCGGCTGGGCGGTGGCCGGGCGGGTGCTGCGCCCGCTGCGCACGATGACCTCCACCATCCGGCACATCTCCGCACGCAACGTGCACGAGCGGCTGGCCTTCGGCGGCCCGCGCGACGAGCTGACCGAACTCGCCGACACCGTCGACGGTTTGCTCGGCCGGCTGGAGACGGCGCTCGACTCCCACAAGCGTTTCGTCGCCAACGCGGCACACGAGTTGCGCACACCGCTCACGCTGGAGCATGCGCTGCTGGAGGAGTCGCTGATCGATCGCGACGCCACGTTGGATTCGTTCCGGGAGAACTTCGAGCGTCTCCTGACGATCAGCAAGCAGCAGGCACGCCTGCTGGAGTCACTGCTCACCCTGTCCAGCAGCGAGCGCGGCGTGGACCGCCAGGAGCGATTGGACCTGGCGGTACTCACCCGGCAGGTGGTGGACACCTTCCGTCCGGAGATCGAGCGGCGGGGGCTGCGGCTTGAGGCGTCGATCGAGTCGGCAGCCCTCACGGGGGACTCCGCGCTCGTCGAACGCCTGGTGGCCAACCTGTTGGACAACGCCGTGGACTACAACGTTCCAGGCGGGCTCCTGGAGTTGCGCACAGCCGTCGAGAACGGACGCGCGGTGGTGTCCGTCGCCAACACGGGTCAGGAGATCTCCCCCGAGCAGGTGGACCGGCTGTTCGAGCCGTTCCAGCGGCTGCACCGCACCGCGGGCGACGACCACCACGGTCTGGGCCTGTCGATCGTACGAGCCATCGCGGGCGCGCACGGCGCCACCCTCACCGCGCGCGCCCGCCCGGGAGGCGGTTTGTACGTGGTGGCCGCCTTCCCGCTGCGACGCGCGAGCGCGTCCCACGGTCCTCGCGGTCACCAGCCGCCGTATGTGCCGAACGCGCGCACCGGCGATTCACTCCTCGCACGCACGCCGGAGAGCGGCTGAGCACGTCACAGCGTCTGGGGCACGATCGCCACCGGGCAGTCCGCGTGGTGCAGCAGGGCGTGGCCCACCCGGCCGATCTGGAGACCGACACGGCCGTGCCTGCGCTCGGCGCCCACGATCACAAGGTCGGCGGCGGCCGAGCGGTTCACCAGGACCCGGTGAGCGGGTCCCTCGACCGTCACACTGCGCACCCTGACGTTCGGGTGATCGGCCATGGTGTCGTGCAGCAGCGCGTCCAGCAGGGCCGAGGCCCGCTGCTCGTGGTGCCGGGCGGGTTCCTCGGCGAGCGCGGCATGGTCGGCGCTCTCGTGTGCGGGGCAGCGCCAGGCGCGGACGACGTCCAGGGTGCATCCGCGTGCCTCGGCCTCGCGGAAGGCGAACCGCACGGCCTCCGCGCCGGTGGCCGGGTCCCCCGCGCCGAGCAGGATCCGCTCGTGGCTGCCGGCCAGGCCCGCCCTGTCGCCCCGGACCACGATCACCGGGCACTGCGCACGGGCCGCCACGGCCAGGCTGACCGAGCCGAGGAGCAGCCCCTTCAGTTCGCCGCGGCCGCGCGATCCGGTCACCAGGACGGAGGCGTTGTTGCCCTCGTGCAGCAGGGCGTCCACCGCGTCGTCGGGGAGGATGTCGCTGGTGGCCTTCACCTCCGGGTTGCGCCGTGCGGCCCGCTCCGCCGCCGAGGCGACGATGTGTTCGGCCAGCACGCGCCCGGAGGTACGTTCCAGGTTGTCCGACGGCGTGCCTGTCTCGTAGCGCTCCCAGCGGGAGGCATGGACCAGCCGCAGTGGAGCGTCGCGGCGGGCGGCCTCGTCCACCGCCCAGTCGACCGCCAGCAGGCTCCCGTCCGATCCGTCGACGCCTACGACCAGGGGAAACGTCATCGTCCCCACCGCCTTTCGTCGGACTGCCACGTCGTGCAGCAGGGGTCCGATTCCACGGTTGCACCTGGTGTCGGCCATGACGAGGGGCAGGCCGGCCCTTGCCTGGGACATTCGGCCCATGCCCGCACTCTGCTGTGCGGGGCGCACGTTCGCCTGGGACCGCCGCTCAGCAGTGCGCGGACATCCGGTGGTCGTTCTGTTCCGGCCGGTGCGGTGCCCGCGGCGTCGTGCCGGGCGGGCGGCGGCCGCGCAGACGGACGGTGAGCGCGTCGAACGCCGTGGTGAACACCGCGGTGAGGATCGCCGTCATGCCCACCGCCATGACCAGCAGCACCGAAAAGCGCTCCCAGAACTCCGGTGTGAGGCTCGTGCCCACTGTCCTCGCCCTCCCTCATCGGGGTCGTTTCCGTCACTCACAGCCAACTCCGTTGACGCGCGGGCCACATGAGCCGAGCGGTCCCGGACCGGGGCCCGGGACGTCCTTGCCGCGCAGGGCCGTACGGCCCTGTAAGCCACGCGGCCCGCAGGGAAAGGAGCAGCACAGGACTCATGACGCCCAGCCTTGATCTTTGAGGTGGGGACCGTTCGGCCCTGGTGGCGCGGTCGTTTCCGTGGTGTGCTGGAGGTGGCGGGAAGGACCCGACACAGACGCGGGGAAGCGGCCGGCGGCGGTCGCGCACCGCGCTATCAGGATCCGCGAGAAGCGGGTGAGTCCTTCCCGCCCTGTCATGCCCGGACCGTGCCCCCACGGGGCCGAACGGCCCGTTGCCGTGCCCGAGCGGCCCGTGGTGCCCGGGCCCCGCCCGGCAGACCCTGGAATCAGGGGGCGGACGGCATTCCGGAGGGGAACGGCAGGCCGTCGTACGACCGCCGTCCCGGCCCGGACCGCCCGGTCTGCGATCTGCGAAGTCGACACGAGCGACGAGGAGTTGTCGACCCCGCCCGACCCTCCGAGGAGGACACCATGTACGACAGCCCGCGCACCGTGAGCGATGTGATGACGCACACCGTCGTCGCCGTCGGCCGCGACGCCGCGTTCAAGGACGTCGTCGAGCTGATGGAGCAGTGGAAGGTCAGTGCCCTTCCCGTGCTGGAGGGCGAGGGCCGGGTGATCGGCGTCGTGTCCGAGGCCGATCTGCTCCCCAAGGAGGAGTTCCGGGACAGCGACCCGGACCGGTTCACCCAGCGGCAACGGCTGGCCGACCTGGCCAAGGCCGGCGGGCTGACCGCCGAGGAGCTGATGAGCGCACCGGCCGTGACCGTGCACGCCGACGCCACGCTGGCGGAGGCGGCGCGCATCATGGCCCAGCGCAAGGTCAAGCGGCTGCCCGTCATCAACGACATCGGCATGCTCGAAGGCGTGGTCAGCCGCGCCGACCTGCTCAAGGTGTTCCTGCGCAGCGACGAGGAACTCACCGAAGAGGTACGCCAGGAGGTCGTCGAGCGCCTGTTCCCCCTCTCCGCGGATCACATCCAGGTCGAGGTCAGCGAGGGTGTCGTGACCCTGACGGGGTGGGTCGACGGCACCGCCCTGGTCGGCGTGGCCGAGCGGCTGGCGCGTGCCGTGGAGGGCGTCGTCGACGTCCGCTGCCACCTCGTTCCGGCGTCCGTGCGAAGTGACCCACAGTGATGACATACGTCGACGAGTGACGGACTCGGACCTGGCCCGGCGGCGTCTCGACCCGGGCATCGAGGATCTGGCGGGCGTCGATGGGTGGGGCGGGTGCCGCCCGTGCCCTGTCGACCGTTCGACGCCGAGGTGCTCGGAGCCTACAGTCGGACGGAGGAGACCGGTGTCATGGTCCGATACGTGTACGACTTCGCCGAGGGCGGCCGTGACATGGCCGACCTGCTGGGCGGCAAGGGTGCGAACCTCGCCGAGATGACCCGGCTGGGGCTCCCGGTACCGCCTGGCTTCACCGTGACCACCGAGGCCTGCCGGGCCTTCCTGGCCAGCGGCGTCGAGCCGGAGGGCATGGCGGACGAGGTGTCCCGCCATCTGTCCGCCCTGGAGGCCGCCGCCGGGCGGTCGCTGGGGCAGCGGGACGATCCGCTGTTGCTGTCCGTGCGCTCCGGCGCACGCTTCTCCATGCCCGGAATGATGGAGACGGTCCTGGACATCGGCCTGAACGACGACTCCGTCCTGGGCCTGGCCAAGGCGTCGGGCAGTGATCGTTTCGCCTGGGACTCCTACCGGCGTCTCGTCCAGATGTTCGGCAGCACCGTGATGGGTGTCGACGCGGCCCGGTTCGAAGAGGCCATCACGCGGCTCAAGGAAGCCCGCGACGCCCCGGACGACGTCCATCTGGACGCGAGCGACCTCGCCTGGCTCGTGGAGGCGTACCAGCGCCTGGTCCGTGCGGAGACGGGGCGGGACTTCCCCCAGTCCCCCGTCGAACAGCTGCGCCTGGCGATCCTCGCGGTGTTCCGCTCCTGGAACGGCGAGCGCGCCCGGCTCTACCGGCGGCGTGAGCACATCCCCGACGACCTGGGCACCGCGGTCACCGTGCAGCGCATGGTGTTCGGCAACCTGGGCCCGGACTCGGGCAGCGGCGTCGCCTTCACCCGAGACCCGGCCACCGGGCGCCCCGGCCTGTACGGCGACTATCTGCCCGACGCCCAGGGCGAGGACGTGGTCGCCGGCATCCGCAACACCGTGACACTGGCCGAGCTGGAACGGCTCGACCCGCGCGCGTATCTGCAGCTGCGCGACCATATGCGGACCCTGGAGCGGCACTACCGGGACCTGTGCGACATCGAGTTCACGATCGAGCGCGGCCGGCTGTGGATGCTGCAGACCCGGGTCGGCAAACGCACCGCCGAGGCCTCGTTCGCCATCGCGGCCGAGCTGGTCGAGGAAGGTCTCATCACTCAGGACGAGGCACTCGACCGGGTGAGCGGCGAGGGGCTCGCGCGGCTGATGTTTCCCCGCTTCGACGCCGCCGCGACCGGCACCGCCCTCGCCCACGGCATCCCCGCCTCTCCGGGCGCGGCGGTCGGCGCGGCGGTCTTCGACTCCGCGGAGGCCGTACGGCGCGCGGCCGACGGCGAGCAGGTGGTTCTCGTACGCCAGGAGACGACCCCCGACGACCTGCCCGGCATGGTCGCCGCGCAGGCCGTGCTGACCAGCCGCGGCGGCAAGACCAGTCACGCGGCTGTCGTCGCCCGCGGCATGGGCAAGGTCTGTGTGTGCGGTGCTGAGGAACTCGCCGTGGACACCGGGGCACGGCGCTTCACCACCCGTGACGGCACGGTCGTCGAGGAGGGCACGGTCATCTCGGTGGACGGCTCCGCCGGTGCGGTGTACCCGGGTGCCGTCGCGCTGGTCACTTCCGCCGCGATGCGGTATCTGGAGACCGGCGAGCTGTCGGACGGCGTGGTCGCGGCGGTCGCCCGCGCTCTGGAACAGGCCGACGCGGTACGGCGGCTGGAGGTTCGGGCCAATGCCGACACCCCCGAGGACGCGGCACGCGCCCGCCGGTTCGGCGCGCAGGGCATCGGACTGTGCCGTACCGAGCACATGTTCCTCGGCGAGCGGCGCAAGCTGGTGGAGGAAATGATCCTCGCGCGCGACGCCGCCGGGCGCGAGCGGGCGCTTGCGGCTCTTCTGCCCCTTCAGCGGCAGGACTTCATCGGCATCCTGGCGGCGATGGACGGGCTGCCGGTCACCATCCGTCTGCTGGATCCGCCCCTGCACGAGTTCCTGCCCGACCGCACCGAACTCGCCGTCCGTATCGCCGCCGCCGAGGCCCGCGGCGATCAACCGGCCCTGCACGACAGGGAGTTGCTGGACGCGGTGAACCGTATGCACGAGGAGAACCCGATGCTCGGCCTGCGCGGGGTGCGTCTGGGTCTGGTGGTTCCCGGTCTGGTCGCCATGCAGGTGCGGGCGATCGCCGAGGCGGTCGTGGAACGCACCCGGGCCGGCGGCTCCCCGCGTGCGGAGATCATGGTGCCTCTGGTCGGGGCCGTCGAGGAACTCCGGCTCGCCCGCGCCGAGGTGGAGCGGGTGCTGGCCGAGGTCGCCGAGGAGTCCGGCGTGCCCGTCGCGTGCCCGATCGGCACCATGATCGAGCTGCCGCGGGCCGCGCTGACCGCGGGCCGGATCGCCGAGGCGGCGGAGTTCTTCTCCTTCGGCACGAACGATCTGACCCAGACCACCTGGGGCTTCTCCCGCGACGACGTCGAGGCGGCGTTCTTCTCCGCCTACCTCGACAAGGGCATCTTCGCCGCCTCTCCCTTCGAGACGATCGACCGCGACGGCGTGGGCCGGCTGGTCCGTATCGCCGCCGACGAGGGCCGGGCCGCCCGCCCCGGCCTGAAGATCGGCGTATGCGGCGAGCACGGCGGCGACCCCGACTCGGTGCGCTTCTTCCACACCGCGGGACTGGACTACGTCTCCTGCTCGCCGTTCCGGGTACCGGTGGCCCGTCTGGAGGCGGGCCGGGCCGCGCTGCCGGAGACCGGCGGCAGCGACAGCCGGTGACCGCGCCGTCAGCCGTGCGGCACGACGTGACGACGAGGACACGGACCGTGATCAGGTGCGGCCGAGTTCGTCGGCGACATGTGCCGCCCACGCCTCGATCGCGGCGAAGTCCCGGAAGTCACCCCCCTTTCCGGAGCGAAGGATCATCCCGGCCATCCGCCCCTTCGCGCCGTCTTCGAGGCAGCCGCCGAAGGTGATGTGTTCCCGGACGTCCAACCGCGTCATCGCGCGCCGTACTCCGGGCACGGGCGGGATGTCCCGCTCGGAGGCGGAGGCGTCCAGCGGGCCGCTGCTGAAGAACCACACGGGCCGCTCGGCGAGTGCGCGGCGGTGGCGGCGGACGAACCGGCGGGCGTCCTTCTGCCAGCGGCCGGCGTACAGCCCGCCGCCGACCACGACCGCGTCGTACGGCTCCACACTCGCCACGGACCGGGCCGGAAGGACCTCGGTCGTCAGGCCGGCCTTGCGCAGGACGTCCTCGATGGTCTCGGCGATCCTCGCCGTCGATCCGTTCGTCGTTCCGTAGGTGACCAACACGGTGCCGGTCATGGCGGCACGCCTCCTTTCACGGTCCGCGCAGCCAGTCGTCGGCCGCGTCGTGCAGGGCCTGTTCCGCGCGTATGCGCGCGTCGTCCAGGTGGTAGGTCAGTTTGTCGACCACGTCGACCACGCCGTCGATCTGGCGGGTCATGGAGACGGCGATCTCCGTGGCGGACTTGTGTTCCATGTGGCCGGTGAGTGTGACGACGCCTTGCGTCACCGCGACGTCGATGCTGCGGGCCGGCAGCCACAGGATGCGTCCCAGGACGTCGTCGATCACCTCGTCGCGGATCTCCCGGTCCGGGCGCAGGAACACCTGGAGCAGGTCGCGCCGGGTGACGATGCCGACCAGCCGGTCCTCCTCGTCGAGGACGGGGAGCCGTTCCACATGCCGCTCGGCCATGGTGCGGGCCGCTTCCGCGATGGTGGCGTCGGCGTGCACCGTGACGGGCGGCCTCGACATCAGCCGTCCGGCCGTACGGGCCTTCGCCTTGGCGGCCCGCCTGCGGGCGCCGCGGGTCAACTGTGCGAGCCCCGCGCGGCGCGTCGGTTCGTAAGGGCCGGGTGTGGCCGCCTGCCGCACCACAAGGTCCGTCTCGGAGATGACGCCGATGACCTTGTCGTCCTCGTCGACGACCGGCAGTCCGCTGATCCGGTGGTCCGCGATGAGTCGCACGACCTCCTTGAACGGGGTGGCGTACTCGGCGTGGACGACGTCCGTCGTCATCACGGAGCCGACCTTGTCGTGCTTCATGTCCGATTACCTCCTCAGCGGAGTCGGCGCAGATAGGGGTCCTGGGGTCCACGGGGCAGCAGTCGCACACGCGCGTCGAGGACGGTGACCCCGCCCGGTGTCGCCAGGACCGGGTTGAAGTCGGCCTCGGCGAGCTGCGGCAGGTCCGCCGCCATCCGGGACAGCCGCAGGAGCACCTGCTCCAGGTCGTCCAGGTCGATCGGCCGATGGCCGGCCGAGCCGAACAGCAGGGGCGCGCAGCGCGGGGATGTGATCAGGTCGTGCACGTCGTGGTCGGTGAGCGGGGCGAGCCGGGCCGCGTGGTCGGCCAGCACCTCGGTGGCCGTGCCTCCGAGGCCGAACAGGACGAGCGGGCCGAAGACCTGGTCCTGGACGACACCGGCGAACAGTTCGGTGCCGCGGTCGGCGAGGGGCTGCACGACCACCCCGGTCAGCAGGCCGGCGAAGCGCGTCTGCAGGTCCCGGAACGCGGCCCGGACCTGGAACTCGCCCCGCAGATCCAGGTGGACGGCGTGCTGCTCGCTCTTGTGGACCAGGCCCGGCCAGTGAGCCTTCATCACGACCCGCCCGTCGGCGCCGTGCAGCCGCTCCGCGGCGCGGACGGCCTCGTCCTCGGTCTCGGCCCACGCCCACGGGATCTGCGGGATGCCGTAGCAGGCCAGGAGGTCGGCGCAGACGTTCGGGTCGAGCCAGCCGCCGTCCGGGTGCTCGGCCAGGTGGGCGTCGACGATCGCGCGGGCCCGCTCGGAGTCGACGTCGTCGAGCGTCGGTACGGTGCCCGCGGGGCGGGCGAGCCAGGCCGCGCGATGCGCAGCGTGGGCCAACGCGCGTGCCGCGGCCTGCGGTTCGGCGTAGGCGGGGACGGTGCCCCCGCCGACGGCGGTGAGCAGCCGGACCGGCAGGTCCTGCTCCAGGCGTACGACGGCCACCGGCTTCGCCCGGCGTGCGGGTGCCTCGGTGACGGCCCGCACCAGATCGTCACCCGTGGCGACGGCGACTGCCGTGGGAACGAGGGCGACCAGCACGGCGTCGATGCCCGGGTACCGCATGAGCCGGTCCAGGCATTGCGTGAGCTGTTCCTCGGTGACGGAGGCGGTGGCGTCGACGGGGTTGCCGACGGCCGCTCCCTCGGGCAGTACGCCGAGCAGTTCGTCGGTCATCGCGGGCGTGAACGACGGCAGGGCGAGACCCGCCTCCGCACAGGCGTCGGCGGCCAGCACCCCGGCTCCGCCCGCGTTGGTGACGATGGCGACACGGGTCCCTTCGGGCAGTGGCTGGGAGTGCAACAGGGCCGCTGTCTCCAGGAGTTCGCCGATCGAGCGGGTGGCGGTGATGCCGGCCTGGGTGAACAGGGCCCCGCGGGTCATGGTGGGGGTGGCGGCGGCAGCGGTGTGCGAGGCCGCGGCGCGCCGTCCGGCCACCGACCGGCCCGCGTCCACGGTCAGCACCGGCATGCGGCGGGTGACCCGGCGGGCTGTGCGGGAGAAGGCCCGCGGGTTGCCGAAGGACTCCAGATGCAGCAGGGCGAGGTCGGTGCGGCAGTCGCTCTCCCACCACTGCAGCAGATCGTTGCCGCTGACGTCGTACTTGTCGCCGAGCGAGACGAAGGACGACACGCCGATGCCGAGCCGGGACAGCCCGTCCAGCAGGGCGATGCCGACCCCGCCGGACTGCACGGCGACGCCCGCGGTGCCGGGCCTCGGATGATCGGCCGCGAACGTCGCGTCGAGACGCAGCTCGGGGTCCATGTTGGAGATGCCCAGGCAGTTGGGGCCGACCAGGCGCATGCCGTAGCTGCGGCAGGCGGCCAGCAGTGCCTGCGCCTGGGCGTGGTCGAGTCCCGCAGTGACGACGACGAGCGCGCGCACGCCCGCTGCGCCGCACTCCTCGGCGGTGGCCGGGACCGCCGCGGCCGGCACCGCCACGACCACGAGGTCCGGGGTCTTGGGCAGGGCGCTGATGGACGGGTAGCACTGCACGCCGAGTACCGAGGACATACTCGGGTTCACGGCGAACAGGCGGCGCGTGAAGCCGCCGGAGTGCAGATGGTGCAGGATCGCCCGGCCCACCGAGCCGGGCCTGCGTCCGGCGCCGACGACGGCGACCACGTCGGGGCGCAGCAGCGGTTCGAGGCTGGCCACGTCGGCCGACCGGCCGCGGGCCTCGACCGCGGAGAGGTAGGTGTCGTCCTCGTCGAGATGGATGGTGCAGCGCACTTCCGGTCCCTCGTAGCGGCGGACGGTGCGCAGGCCGAGGTCGGCGAAGAGCCGGAGCACCTTGTTGTTCTCGCTCAGCGCGTCGGCCGTGAAGGTGGTGATGCCGTCGGCGCGGGCCGCGGAGACCAGGTGTTCGACGAGCAGGGTTCCCACTCCGCGGTGGTGCAGTCCGTCGGCGACCGCGATGGAGATCTCCGCCGGGCCGCCCTCCTGCCCGCCGGTGTCGTATTCGGCGAGGCCGAGCACCTGTTCCTTCGCCTCGGCCAGCAGGGCCCGGTAGCCGGGACGAGCGGGGGCGCAGGCCCGGTCGGCGGCCATGGCGGCCGACCGGCGGCTCGCTACGAAGAACCTCAGACGGAGGTTCTCCGGGGACATCTGCTCGTAGAGCCCTTCCAACTGGTCGTGGTCTTCGGGCGTGACAGGCCGGATGCACACGGTGGTCCCGTCCGCGAGCAGCGCGTGGGCGGGCGGTCGGTCGAGCAGGTGGTCCCTCATCGCGGGTCTCCTCCAAAACCGGTTGCCACTTCGAGCATCCGGTGGGGTGGCGTGTGATCCCATGGGCTGTCCGGGGCGGAGTGTGGGCCGATCGGCCCTGATGTGTGCTCCGCCCCGGAGCCGGTCACTCGTCGGCCACGAGGGCCGTGAGGTCGAGGAGCCGGTTGGTGTAGCCCCACTCGTTGTCGTACCAGCCGAAGATCTTGGCCAGGGTTCCGTTGGCCTGGGTCAGGGCCGGGTCGAAGACGCAGGACGAGGGGTCGCCGATGACGTCGCGGGAGACGATCGGGGCCTTCGAGACGCGCAGGATGCCGTTGAGGGGGCCCTCGGCGGCCGCGTCGAACGCGGCGTTGATCTCGTCGACGGTCGCCTCGCGGTTCAGCACCACCGCGAGGTCGGTCAGTGAGCCGTCCTCGACGGGCACACGGACCGCGATCCCGTCCAGCGCCCCGGCCAGTTCCGGCACCACCAGGCCCACGGCGCGTGCGGCGCCCGTGCTGGTCGGGATGATGCTCAGGGCCGCCGAGCGCGCCCGGCGCAGGTCCTTGTGCGGGCCGTCGAGGAGGGACTGGTCGTTGGTGTAGCCGTGGATCGTGGTCATCACGCCGCGTTCGATGCCGAAGGCGTCGTCGAGGACCTTGACCATGGGGGCGACGCAGTTGGTGGTGCAGGAGGCGGCGGAGACGATCCGGTCGCGGTGGCGGTCGTAGTTGGCGTCGTTGACGCCCATGACGATGGTGGCGTCCACGCCCTTGCCCGGTGCCGACAGCAGCACGGTGTGGGCTCCGCCCTTGAGGTGCAGGGCGGCGGAGTCGCGGTCGCGGAAGCGTCCGGTGGACTCGATCACGATGCCGGCGCCGTAGTCGGACCAGTGCAGGGCGGCCGGGTCGCGCTCGGCGGTGACGGCGATGCGCCGGCCGTCGACGGTGATCGAGCTGTCGTCGTGAGTGACGTCGCGTCCGATGTGCCCGAACGTGGAGTCGTACTCGAGCAGGTGGGCGAGGGTGGCGGGCGAGGTGATGTCGTTGATCGCGACGACCTCGACGTCCTGGGTGCCCGCTTCCGCGCGGTCGAGTGCCGCGCGCAGGTAGGTGCGGCCGATGCGGCCGAATCCGTTGATGCCGACGCGTACGGTCATGGTGGTGGGTTCCTTTCGGCGTCAGGGGTGTTCAGGCGTTCCAGCTCCGGTCGGTGACCTCGGCGTCGGTCAGGGCTGCTCGGGTACGACGACGACGGGGCAGGCCGCGTGATGCAGGACTCCGTGGGCCACACGGCCGAGTTGCAGCCCGAGGTGGTCCGGGTGGCGCCGGGCGCCGACGACCAGCAGGTCGGCACGGTGGGAGGCGGCCAGCAGGACACGGCGGGCGTGGCCCTCGACGGCGTGCGGGCGCAGTCGTACGTGCTCCGGCGCGTCCCGCAGCGCCTCCTCCAGCGTTTCCACGGCCCGTTCCTCGTGCAGTCGGGCGGGTTCTCCGGCCAGCAGCGGGTGGTCGGTCGTCTCGTGCGCCGGGCACCGCCAGGCGCGTACGGCTTCCAGCTCGACGCCGCGCAGTTCGGCCTCCCGCAGGGCGAAGCGCACCGCCGCGGAGTCGGCCGCCTTGTCGCCGACGCCCACCGCGATCCGGCCGTGCGTTGCGGAACGGGCCTGATTGTCGTGGCTGCCGCGGAGCACGATGACCGGGCAGTGGGCGTATGCGGCCACGGTCAGGCTGACCGAACCGAGCAGCATCTCGACCATGCCGCTGCGGCCCCGGGTGCCCATCACCAGCGCGGACGCGTTACGGCTCTCGCGTACGAGTGCGTATTCGGGTTCTTCGGGCAGGACGTCGGTGGAGATCTTCACGCCGGTCTGGCGCAGCGCCGCGCGGCGGGCGGCCGCGGCGACGATGTCCTCGGCGATCACCTGCTCGGACGGCCTGCCCACTTCCTGCGCGAGCGAGGTGCCCTCGTAGCGCTCCCACAGCGAGGCGTACACCAGCCGCAGCGGCACCCCGCGCAGTGCGGCCTCGTCGGCCGCCCAGTCCACGGCCCGCAGACTGGGCTCCGACCCGTCGACCCCTACGACCAGCGGCAGGTCCATCGCGCTCACCGCCCCGCCCCGAGATCGAACACGATCCGTGCCTTGACCTGCCCGCGCAGCACCTCGTCGATGGATTCGTTGACCGAGGACAGCGGACGGGTCTCGCAGATCACCCGTGTCCGCCCGGCCGCGTGCAGCTGGAACACCTCGGCCAGGTCCTGCCGGGTGCCCACGATCGAACCGATCACGGACGTCCCGTTCAGCACCGTGTCGAAGATCGGAACGCGCACCGTGCCGTGCGCGGGCAGCGCCACCATCACCAGCCGCCCGCCGCGCCGCAGGCCCGCGTTGACGGCCTCGAACGCGGCGTCGTTCACGGCCAGCGCGAGTGCCGCATGCGCGCCGCCGTACCGCTTGAGCACCTTGCCCACGTCGTCCGTGCGGGCGTCGATGACCAGGTCCGCGCCCAGCTCGGCGGCGAGCTCCAGCTTGTCGTCCGTGACGTCGATCGCGGCCACCTGCGCGCCGGCGATCTTCGCGTACTGCACCGCCAGATGCCCCAGCCCGCCGATCCCGGAGACAGCCACCAGCTGCGCCGGCCGCACCTGCGCGACCTTGAGCGCCTTGTAGGTGGTCACGCCGGCACAGGTCAGCGGGGCCGCCTCCACCGCGCTGATGCCCGGCGGCACCGGCTGCGCGAAGTCCGCCCAGGCCAGCATCTTCTCCGCGTACCCGCCGTCACAGCCGTACCCGGTGTTGACCTGCCGCTCGCACAGCGTCTCCCAGCCGGACAGGCAGTGCTCGCACCGCCCGCACGCCCACCCCAGCCAGGGGACCGCCACCCGGTCCCCCACGCTCAGGTGCGTGACGCCCTCGCCGAGCGCCTCCACCACACCCACACCCTCGTGCCCGGGCACGAACGGCGGGTTCGGCCGGACCGGCCAGTCACCGTGCGCCGCGTGGATGTCGGTGTGGCACAGCCCGGAGGCCTCCACCCGGACCCGCACCTGACCGACACCCGGCTCCGGGTCCGGACGTTCCTCGATCACCAGGGGCTCACCAAAGGCCCGTACAACCGCTGCCTTCATGACGTCTGCTCCTCAGCAAGTGGGTCAGCCGTGGGCCACGACGGCGACGGGGGCGGTGGAGTGGTGCAGGACGGCGTGCGTGACGTGGCCGATGTGCGCGCCAAGGGGGCTGCGGCGGATCCGCCGGCCCACAACCACCATCGAGGCCGCCTGCGAGGCCTCGACGAGGTGCACGGCGGGGCTGCCGTACCGGGACTCCTCGGTGACCTCGACGTCCGGGTACTTCTGCCGCCAGGGGCGCAGGGCCACGGTCAGGGTCTGGGCGTCGTTCAGGGCCAGCGCCTCGTTGAGGGCGGGATTGGCCGGTGTGCCGTACGCGTAGTACGGCGGCGGGTACCAGGCGTGCACGACGCGCAGGGACGTGCCGCGGCGTACGGCGGCGTCGAAGGCGAACCGGATCAGTGTCTCGTCGGGGTGGTCGGTGTCGAGGCCCAGGACCACGGGCCGGAAGGGTGTCGCGGCGGACGGGATGCCCGCCGGGTCCATCTCGTGCTCGTCGGCGGCCTGTTCCGCCGCTCTGACCAGCACGACGGGCTGCTCGGCGTGGGCGACGACGCTCAGTCCGACGGAGCCGACCATGAAGCCGCCGATGCCGCCGAGGCGTCGCGAGCCGAGGACGAGCAGTTCGGCGGTCTTCGCCGCCTCGGACAGCGCCTCGCCGGGGCTGCCGGAGAGCTGCTCGCTGGTGACCTCGACGCCGGGGTGGCGCAGGCGCAGACCGTCGGCCGACTCGCGAGGAATGCGTTCGGTCCAGTGCTGGTGGGTCTCGGTCCCGAGCAGCGGGGCCTGTGCCATGGGCTCGGGGACGGGCTCCCAGACATGGACGATCTTCAGCGGCAGATCGAGCAACTTGGCTTCCCGGGCTGCCCATTCGGCCGCGGCACGGCTTTCGGGCGAGCCGTCGAGACCTACGGTGACGGTGCGGGGCATGATCTCCACCTTCTGGCGCAAGGGATCCGGTTCCGGAGTCGTGTTCGGCTGTTGCCTGACACACCTCACTCTGGCGCTCCGCGGGGAGTTGCGCCGGATGCCGAAGGTCGGTGACTGTTGGGCTGAACGTCCCTGTGTCCAAGGCCTGTTGTCGAACTCCGCAGGCCACGGCAGGTCAGTGGGCCGCCAGCCCCTGAGCGCGGAACTGCTCTCGCACCCGCTCGATCAGTTCGGCGGACGGCCGGGGAGCGTCCTTGAGGGGGAAGGGAATGCCGAGCGAGCCGTACTTCGCGGCGCCGAGTTTGTGGAACGGGAGGATGTCGACGCGCTGGACGGCGGGGAGCCCGGCGACGAAGTGGGCCAGGCCGTCGATGGGATCCGGTGCGTCGGTCCAGCCGGGGACCAGGACGTAGCGGATCCACATCGGGATGCCGAGCCGGTCGAGGCGGGTGGCGAAGTTCAGGGTGGGTGAGAGTTCACCTCCGGTCAGCTTTCGGTACGTGTTGACGTCGAAGGACTTGATGTCCAGCAGGACCAGGTCGACGTCCGCGAGGAGTTCGTCGGTGGCTCGGGCGCCGAGGAAGCCGGAGGTGTCGAGGGCGGTGTGCAGTCCGGCCTCCTTGCAGCGCCGGAGCACCGCCCCGGCGAAGGCCGACTGGAGGAGCGGTTCGCCGCCGGTGAGGGTCACTCCGCCGCCGGCCGTGGTGACGAAGGGCCGGTACTTCTCGATCTCGGCCATCACCTCGTCGACCGTGACCTCCCTGCCGTCGCGCATGTGCCAGGTGTCCGGGTTGGCGCAGTACAGGCAGCGCAGCGGGCAGCCGCTGAAGAAGAGGACGAACCGGGTCCCGGGACCGTCCACGCCGGTGGACAGGTCCCAGGAGTGGATCCGGCCTTTCGTCATCGTGTTCACAGCGATCCGTGGAAGGTACGGCTGATCACGTCGAGCTGCTGCTCACGGGTCAGGCGGACGAAGTTCACGGCGTATCCCGAGACGCGGATGGTCAGGTCCGGATAGTTCTCCGGGTGTTCCATGGCGTCCTCGAGCTTGGCGCGGTCCAGGACGTTCACGTTCATGTGGAAGCCGCCGGCCGCCGTGTAGGCGTCGAGGATGCCGACCAGGTTCCCGGCGCGTTCCTCCGGGCGGTGGCCCAGTCCCTCCGGGGTGATGGTCGTGGTCAGCGAGATGCCGTCGCGGGCGTGCTCGTACGGCAGCTTGGCGACCGAGAGCGCGGACGCGGCCACTCCGTGCCGGTCGCGGCCGTTCATCGGGTTGGCGCCGGGTGCGAAGGGCTGTCCGGCGCGCCGCCCGTCGGGGGTGTTGCCGGTGTGCTTGCCGTAGACGACGTTGGAGGTGATGGTGAGGACCGACTGGGTGTGTTCGGCGTTGCGGTAGGTGGGGTGCTTGCGCACCTTCGCCATGAACGAATCGACCAGGTCGACGGCGAGCGTGTCGGCGCGGTCGTCGTTGTTCCCGTACGCCGGGTAGTCGCCCTCGACCTCGTAGTCCACCGCCAGTCCGGTGGCGTCCCGGACGACCTTCACACGCGCGTACTTGACGGCGGAGAGGCTGTCGGCGGCGACGGACAGACCGGCGATGCCACAGGCCATGAAGCGGTGCACGGGGTAGTCGTGGAGGGCCATCTCAAGGCGCTCGTAGGCGTACTTGTCGTGCATGTAGTGGATGACGTTGAGGGCGTTGACGTACGTCCGTGCCAGCCATTCGAGCATCCGGTCGTACGCCGCGGCCAGTTCCTCGTAGTCCAGGTACTCACCCGTCAGCGCGGGCGCCGCGGGGGCGATCTGTTCGCCGGTCATCTCGTCCCGGCCGCCGTTGATCGCGTACAGGAGTGCCTTGGCGAGGTTGACCCGCGCCCCGAAGAACTGCATCTGCCGGCCCACCGCCATGGCCGAGACACAGCAGGCGATCGCGGTGTCGTCGCCGGTGCACGGGCGCATCAGCTCGTCGGACTCGTACTGGACGGCGCTGGTGTCGACCGAGACCTGACCGCAGAACCTCTTGAACCCGGACGGGAGCCGGGGCGACCACAGCACGGTCAGGTTCGGCTCGGGTGCGGGCCCCAGGTTGTACAGGGTCTGCAGGAAGCGGAACGAGGTGCGGGTGACCAGCGGGCGGCCGTCCGTGCCGATGCCGCCGATGGACTCGGTCACCCAGGTGGGGTCGCCGGAGAACAGGGCGTCGTACTCGGGCGTGCGCAGGAAGCGCACGATCCGCAGCTTGATGACGAAGTCGTCGACCAGCTCCTGGGCGCGTGTCTCGTCGATGATCCCCTCGTCCAGGTCCCGCTGCAGGAAGACGTCCAGGAAGGTCGAGGTGCGGCCCAGCGACATGGCGGCGCCGTTCTGCTCCTTCACCGCGGCCAGGTACGCGAGGTACAGCCACTGGACGGCCTCGTGCGCGGTGGTGGCGGGGCGGGAGACGTCGCAGCCGTATGTCGCCGCCATACGGGTCAGCTCGCCCAGCGCCTTGATCTGCTCGGCGAGCTCCTCACGGTCGCGGATGATGTGCTCGGTCGACGGCTCGCCGTCCAGCCGCGCCTTTTCGGCCTGCTTGGCCGCGATCAGCCGGTCGGTGCCGTAGAGCGCCACGCGCCGGTAGTCGCCGATGATCCGGCCGCGTCCGTAGGCGTCCGGGAGGCCGGTGATGACGGCGGCCTTGCGAGCGGCGCGCATCTCCGGTGTGTAGGCGTCGAAGACGCCGTCGTTGTGGGTCTTGCGGTAGCTGCCGAAGACCTTGGTCACGAAGGGGTCGGGCTCGTAGCCGTACGCCTTGAGGCCGTTCTCCACCATCCGCAGCCCGCCATTGGGCATGATCGCCCGCTTCAGGGGTGCGTCCGTCTGCAGGCCGACGATCAGCTCGCGCTCCCGGTCGATGTAGCCGGGCGCGTGCGAGGTGATGGTCGACGGGATGGCGGTGTCGACATCGAGGATGCCCCGGCGCCGCTCCTCCGGGAAGAGTGCGCTCACCTTGGTCCAGACGGCGCGCGTGCGGTCGGTGGGACCGCTCAGGAAGCGGGCGTCGCCCTCGTACGGGGTGTAGTTGGCCTGTACGAAGTCGCGTACGTCGATCCCCTCGCGCCAGTGGGTGCCCGTGAAGCCGTGCCAGGCGTCCGTCGTGCGGTTCCCGACTGGCATGGTTGCGGTCATCGTCGGTTCTCTCCTCGCCTAGGCGCTTCCTTGTACTTCGGATCCTTGTCGCTCGTGACGATCACGGGGAGTGCCGACAGGGACACATCCGGGTGCGCCGGTGGGCCCATCGGCTCTGGTACATATGGACCGGTACACAGGGACCGGGCAGGCGATGATCGTCATGGAGGCCGGCGGTTTGTCGTTCTTCGTCCGGGGAACAAGGGGTCGTCATGACGCAGACACGCACGTTCACGGAGCAGGACCCGATCCGCGTGTTCCTGGTCGACGACCACGAGGTCGTACGGCGCGGCCTGACCGACCTGCTCGACGCCGAGCCCGACATCTCGGTCGTCGGTGACGCCGGCACCGTCCAGCAGGCACTCGCCCGAGGCCCCGCCCTGCGGCCGCACGTCGCCGTCCTCGACGTCCGTCTCCCCGACGGCGACGGCATCACGGTCTGCCGGGAGCTGCGCAGCCAGATGCCGGAGCTCACATGTCTGATGCTGACCTCGTTCGACGACGAGGACGCGCTGCTGGACGCGATCATGGCCGGGGCCTCGGGCTATGTCCTCAAGCAGATCAAGGGCTCGGACCTGATCTCGGCGGTGCGCACCGTCGCCTCGGGCCAGTCGATGCTGGACCCCGCGACCACGGCCCGCCTGATGCGCTCCCTGCGCACCGACCCCGTGGGCACTCCGGCCATGCCGGCCGAGCTGGCGAGCCTGTCGCCGCGCGAGCGGGAGATCCTCGCCCTGATCGGCGAGGGCCTGACCAACCGCGAGATCGGCAGGAAGCTCTATCTGTCGGAGAAGACGGTCAAGAACCACATCTCACGGATGCTGGCCAAGCTGGGCGTACAGCGCCGCGTGCAGGCCGCGGTCCTCGCCTCGCACCTGGAACAACCGGATTCCCAGGACCGTCCGCCTCAGCGGTGAAGGCCCGATGGCCCCACCCCTAGGGCCTGACAGCCCTGTACCGCAGAGGGTGCTCGCAGAAGTCTGGATCTGCCCAACGATCTCAAGGAGCGGATCCCATGACTGCCAAGGACATCGGCACTCACGTCAGCACCACCACCGACCTGCGGGTGCGCACGGAAGGCGAGGTGGGCGAGGAAGAACTCGCGTATCTGCGGGCCAAGGTCGACGCGGTCCTCGGCCGCCCCGGGGTGCCGGCCGTCCGCGGCGCCCTGAGGGTCGTCAAGGCGGTGGCGCACCACGCCGAGCAGCCCTGGTTCGCCGGGGCGGAGCTCGTGGTGGGGAACACCCTCGTCGTCGTGCACGCCCGGGAGGCGACGGCACATGAACTGGCGGACTCTTTGGCGGACCGGCTGCGCGGCCAGGTGAATCGGTTCCTGCACCGCAAGGAGGGGGCACGCAGGTCGTCGGCCCCGCCGCCGTGGCGCGGCGGCCGGGCCGACGACGGATCGCACCAGTAGGGGCACCCCAACGGCCGTGGCCCGCCGTGCCGGTCAGCCCCCGACAGGGACCATCGGCATCTGGGAGCGGCGGGCCCGGCCGCAAGAAGGTGGGGAGTACGAGCGACACCCGGTTCTCGGTGCCGCTCTCGTATGCACTGCCGGCCGACCTGCCGGCTCTCGTCAACGGAGGCGTATCCCAATGACCCGTCACGACGCCGGAATCGAGGCCACGGCCACCGCCGGGGCGCCGTCCGACATCGCCATCGCCGTGGACCAGTTGGTCACACAGGGACTCAAGGCGCTGGCCGACTACGAGGCCTTCACGCAGGAGCAGATCGACCACATCGTCAAGAAGGCCTCGGTCGCCGCCCTGGACCAGCACACGGCACTGGCCCGCCTCGCGGTCGAGGAGACGGGGCGCGGCGTCTTCGAGGACAAGGCGGCCAAGAACATGTTCGCGTGCGAGCACGTCACGCACAGCATCGCGCCCATGAAGACCGTCGGTGTGATCGCCCGTGACGACATCGAGGACATGACCGAGGTGGCCGAACCCGTCGGCGTGGTCTGCGCGATCACGCCGGTCACCAACCCGACCTCCACCACCGTCTTCAAGGCCCTGATGGCGCTGAAGACACGCAACCCGGTCGTCTTCGCCTTCCACCCCTCGGCGCAGCGGTGCAGCAGCGAGGCGGCGCGGATCGTACGGGACGCGGCCATCGCCGCCGGCGCGCCGGAGCACTGCATCCAGTGGATCGAGACCCCGTCGGTGGAGGCGACCAGCGTCCTGATGCACCACCCCGGTGTCTCCCTGATCCTCGCCACCGGCGGCAACGCCATGGTCAGGGCCGCCTACTCGGCGGGCAAGCCGGCTCTCGGCGTCGGCGCGGGCAACGTCCCCGCCTATGTGCACCGGAGCGCGAAGCTGCGCCGGGCCGTCAATGACCTGGTGCTGTCGAAGTCCTTCGACAACGGCATGATCTGCGCCTCCGAACAAGCCGTCATCCTGGACGAGGAGATCTACGACGCGGCACTGGCCGAGTTCCGCACCCTGCACGCCCATCTGGCGACCGCCGAGGAGAAGGCGAAGCTGGAGGCGTTCCTGTTCCCCGGCCAGGCCGCGAACTCGGGGTGCGAACCCAAGGTCAACGCCGCGGCCGTCGGCCAGAGCCCGGTGTGGATCGCCGAACAGGCCGGCTTCACCGTGCCCGCCGACACCTCGCTGATCCTCGTCCAGGCCGAACACGTCGGTCCGGACGAGCCGTTGACCCGCGAGAAGCTCTGCCCGGTGCTCGCCGTGCTGCGCGCGGGCTCGCAGGCACAGGGCTTCGACCTCGCCGCCGACATGGTCGCCTTCCACGGGCAGGGCCACAGCGCCGTCATCCACACGGAGGACCGGACGATCGCCGAGGCCTACGGCAGGCGGCTGAAGACCGTACGGATCATCGTCAACTCCCCGTCCTCGCAGGGCGCCATAGGCGGCATCTACAACAACCTGCTGCCGTCGCTCACCCTCGGCTGTGGCTCATGGGGCCACACGTCGGTGTCCAACAACGTCTCCGCCGCCCAGCTGCTGAACATCAAGCGGGTCGGCGCGCGCCGCAACAATCTGCAGTGGTTCAAGGTGCCCCCGAAGATCTATTTCGAGCCGCAGTCCATTCGCTATCTGGCCTCCATGCCGGATGTGCACCGCGTCACGATCGTCACGGACGCCACCATGACCCGCCTCGGCTTCGTCGACCGTGTCACCCGCGTCCTCCAGCGGCGCCACGAGCCGACGACGCTCCAGGTCATCGACAACGTGGAACCGGAGCCGAGCATCGAATCCGTCCGGCAGGGCGCCCGCCTGATGCACGACTTCCGCCCGGACACGATCATCGCGCTGGGCGGCGGCTCGCCGATGGACGCCGCCAAGGTGATGTGGCTGCTGTACGAGCACCCGGACATCGACTTCGCCGACATGCGGCAGAAGTTCTCCGACATCCGCAAGCGCGCCTTCCGCTTCCCGGTGCTGGGGGCCCGGGCCCGCCTGGTCTGCATCCCCACCACGTCGGGCACCGGCGCCGAGGTCACCCCCTTCGCGGTGATCTCCGACCCGGCCACCGGCAAGAAGTACCCGCTGGCCGACTACGCGCTGACGCCCAGCGTCGCCATCGTGGACCCGCTGCTCACGACGGAGCTGCCGCCCGCACTGGCCGCCGACAGCGGGTTCGACGCGCTCACCCACGCCATCGAGACGTATGTGTCCGTGTACGCGAACGACTTCACCGACGGCCTGGCCCTGCACGCGATCCGGCTCGTCTTCGAGAACATCGAAGCGGCGGTGAACGACCGCACGGGCCGCCCCGACGCGCGGGAGAAGATGCACAACGCCGGCACCATCGCCGGCATGGCCTTCGGCAATGCCTTCCTCGGCATCGTCCACGCCATGTCGCACACCCTCGGCGCCAGCTTCCACATCGCGCACGGCCGCACCAACGCGGTCCTCCTGCCGCATGTCATCCGCTACAACGGCACGGTCCCCACGAAGCTCACCGGCTGGCCCAAGTACGAGAGCTACCGCGCCCCCGAACGCTTCCAGGACATCGCCCGCACCCTCGGGCTGCCCGCCGGCACCCCGCAGGAGGGGGTGCAGTCGCTGGCCGCCGCGGTGGAACGGCTCCGGGACGCCGTGGGCATCGAGCCGTCGTTCCAGGCCCTCGGCATCGACGAACGCGCCTTCCTCGACGCCCTGCCCCAGCAGGCCCTGAACGCGTACGAGGACCAGTGCGCACCCGCCAACCCGCGGATGCCGATGCTCGACGACATGCAGGACATCATGCGCACCGCGTACTACGGCGCCGTACGGAACCGGCCGGACACGGGCCGGGGCCGCAAGACCCCCGCCTGAGGGGATCCACCTGCCGTGATGGACGGCCGGGCCCGTGCACGGCGCGCGGGCTCGGCGGAAGGACGGTAGAAGTGGGATGACGGGGCCGAACGCGGAGAGGCCGGCCATGCGTGCGCCCGGTGGCCTCGGCCGCCGCGTTCTCCCCGCGGTCAGGGTGTCCATGGGGGCAGATTGGGCGATGATCGACATGCACGGTGCCACCCCACGCGGCAGCGGCTCCGAAGCGCTCCCGGAGGCTGCCGCCCCAGCCACCGCGGTCGTCGACGCGCAGGGGATCGTCACCGACTGGAGCGCGGGTGCGGAGCGTCTGCTCGGCTACCCGCGCCAGGAGGTCGTGGGCCGCCCCGTGCACCGTCTGCTGGGCTCGGGCGCCGACGTCGAGAAAGGCCTTCACGCCGCTCTCGGCGGCCAGAGCAGGACGACCCTGCTCCGCCACCGGGACGGCCGGCACGTGGAAGTGCGACTGCACGCCTACCCGTCCTTCGACGGCAAGGGCCGTTCCCAGCAGCTCGTCGTGGCGACACCGCCGGAGCAGGTGCCGTCGGACCTGGCGACGGCGGAGGAAGCGTTCGCGCAGTGCCATCTGCCGGTGATGGTGTACGACTCCACCCTGCGGGCGGTGCGAGCGACCGCCGGCGCCATACGCGAGCTCGGTCTGAGCGAGGAGCAGATGCGCGGTCGGCGTGTCACCGACCTCCTGCCGCCCCACATCTGCCGCTCGGTCGAGGACGGCATGCGGCGCGTGTTCGTGACCGGAGAACCCGAACGGTTTCATGTGCGCGGCAAGACCCGGCCACAGGCCCGCGAGCGGGTGTGGTCCATCACCGTGTCCCCGCTCAGGACCCCGGCGGGGCAGGTACGGCACGTGGAACTGTCCGCGCTGGACGTCACCGAGCAGCACATGGCCCGGGAGCGGCTCGCGCTGTTGAACGACGTCAGCGCACAGGTGGGCAGCACGCTGGACGTGACGCGGACGGCTCAGGAGATGGCCGACGTGGCGGTGGGCCGGCTCGCCGACTTCGTCACCATCGACCTGCTGGACGGCCTCTTCCGCGGCATCGAGCCGACACCCTCCTTCTCGGGCACCGTCGCCCTGCGCCGGGTGGCGCAGCAGTCCGTCCTGCCCGGTGTGCCCGAGGCGGTGATCCGGCCGGGGGACGTGGACGAATACCCGGAGTCCGCGCCGCCCGTCCGCTGTCTGGCCACCGGCCGGGCCTCGCTGCACCGCACCATCGACGAAGCCGTCAGGACCTGGCAGGAGGCAGATCCCGAGCGGGCGGGGATCGTCCGCGCGTTCGGCATCCACTCGCTCATGGTCATTCCGCTGCGTGCCCGCGGGATCACCCTCGGTGTGGCGGTCCTCGTCCGCCATCGGCGCCAGCACCCCTTCGAGGAGGACGACCTCCTCCTCGCCGAAGAGATCGGCGCACGGGCCGCCGTGGCCGTGGACAACGCCCGCCGCTACACCCTCGAACGCAACACCGCCCTGGCCCTGCAGCGCAGCCTGCTCCCCCGCCGGCTTGCCGCTCAGGAAGCGGTCGAGGTGGCGTACCGCTACCTTCCGGCCCGAACGCGCGCGGGGCTGGGCGGGGACTGGTTCGACGTGATCCCGCTGTCGGGCGCCCGGGTCGCACTGGTCGTCGGTGACGTGGTGGGACACGGCCTGCAGGCCTCCGCGACCATGGGGCGCCTGCGGACCGCGGTACGCACGCTGGCCGACGTCGACCTTCCCGCCGACGAACTCCTCACGCATCTCGACGACCTGGTCACCCACATCGCGGCACAACAGGACAGCAGCGAGGAGGACGCGTCCGAGCTGGAGATGCCCACCGATTTCGTCGCCACCTGCCTGTACGTGATCTACGACCCGGTCTCGCGCCGGTGTGCGGCCGCCTCCGCGGGCCACCCGCCGCCCGCCGTCGTCACGACGGACGGCACGGCCGACCTGGTCGAGCTGCCTCCCGGCCCACCGCTGGGTGTGGGCGGGCTGCCCTTCGAAACCGTCGAGTGGGAACTGCCCCCGGGCAGCCTCCTCGCCCTCTACACCGACGGCCTGGTCCAAGGCCGCGAGCACGACCTGGGCACGGGCCTCGCGCTGCTGCGCAGGTGTCTTGAGCGGCCCGCCGAATCGCTGGAGGCCGTCTGCGACAGCGTGATCCACACCCTGCTCCCCGCACAGCCGCAGGACGACGTCGCCCTGCTGGTCGCCCGTACCCGGGCCCTCGACGCGAGTCAGGTGGCCACCTGGGACCTGCCCTCCGACCCGGCCGCGGTCCCGGGTGCCCGCGCGGAGGTCCTGGCCCGGCTGACCGCGTGGCATCTGCCGGATGTGGCCTTCACGGCCGAGCTGGTGGTCAGCGAGCTCGTCACGAACGCGATCCGCTACGGGCAGTCGCCCATCCAGCTGCGTCTGATCCGCGACAGCACCCTCATCTGCGAGGTGTCCGACGGCACCAGCACCGCCCCGCACCTGCGACGCGCCCGCACCTTCGACGAGGGCGGCCGCGGCCTGCTGCTCGTCGCCCAGTTCGCCGAGCGCTGGGGCACACGGCACCATACGAACGGGAAGACCATCTGGGCGGAGATCGAACTTCCCGGCAAGCGGGCATGACGTCGGCACCGCCACCGTCGAACGACCCTCCCCGGCCCGCCGTTCGGCCCCAAACCGGTGCCGTCCGGTCCCTGTGAGCCCGCCGCCCGACGCGCTTTGCTGAGAGCGTCGGAGGAGGCAGCCATGAACAGCGAAACCCCGGCCTCGCGCCCCCGTGGGCGCCGCCCGCTGATGCTCACCGCGGCACTGACCCTGCCGCTTCTCACCGTCGGCGCCTGCGGCACGGGAGGCGGTACGGCCGGGCCGGAGGCTTCGACACGCCCCGGACAGTCCACCGTCGGATCAGGAACGTCGGGCGGGACCTCGGGCACACCGGCTCCGTCCGGGACTGCCAGCCCGTCGCCGACGGCTCCCCGCGCTTCGGGAAGCGGCTCGCCGAGGGCCACCGAACACCAGGTCTCGACGAGCGTGTACTTCCTGAACGGCGAGCACATGTCGCCCGCCCCGCGCACCGTGACCGCCCCCGCCACGGCCACCGGGGCCGTCCGCGCGCTCCTGGCCGGCCCCAACCGCTACGAACGCCTGCATCACCGCACCACGGCCATACCGTCGGGCACGGCCCTGAACTCGATCGCGGTCCACGACCATGTCGCGACCGTGGACCTCTCCAGCAGGTACGACGACGGCAAAGGCGCCCTCTCGCTGCGGGCGCGGCTGGCCCAGGTCGTGTTCACCGTGACCCGCTACCCCAGCATCGACAAGGTCCGCTTCGAGCTCGACGGCAAGCCTGTCTCGTCCTTCGGCGGCGAAGGCATCGTCCTCAACGGACCGGTGGGACGGGCGGACTTCGAGGACGTCTCGCCCGCCGTGCTGGTCGAGTCCCCGCTCATCGGTGAGGGTGTCAACAGCCCCCTGCGGGTGCGGGGAAGCGCCGACACCTTCGAGGCCGAGTTCCGGCTGAAGCTGACCGACGCCTCCGGGCGTACCGCTGCCGACGTGCTGGTCCGGGCCACGTCCGGCACGGGGACGCGTGGGACCTTCGACGTGTCGTTCCCCTACAAGGCGGTGCGCTCCGGACCCGGCCTGCTCACCGCGTACTACGTCTCACCGAAGGACGGCAGGCCCGTCACCGTCGACACGGTGCCGCTGACCGTGAACCGCTGAAGGAGGAGTCCACGGGGGCAGGGTCAGGGGGTCCGCGCTTCCCAGGCGAGTACGTCGGTCACCGGGCGCCGCGGCAGAGAGCGTACGTAGGGCACATACCCCAGCCGGAGGATCATCTGCGGGAACGCGCCCCCGCTCAGTGTCCGCCGGATCCGCACACGCAGCGGGTCGATCTCCAATGGCTGGGTGTGGAAGGCCGCCATCACGTCCTGGGCGGCGGCATGCAGCAGGACCCGTTCGAGTGCCTGGCCGGCCCGCAGCCAGGCCGAGCGGTCGTCGCGGTCCGTGCTGAGCACGGCCACCCGTCCCGAGCGTCCGGTCCAGCGCCGCGGAGGTGTGGGGAACATCCGGGTGAGGTCGGCGTAGTCCCGTCCGGCGAACGGGACGCAGTCCGGGTGGTGCACATCCGTACCGACCGGAATGCCGTCACGGCGCGCCCGGGCGAGTCGCCAGGTCCACCCGGCCTGCTCGGCGGCATGCGCCGGATCCGTCCTGTGGACGTCCTCGGCGGCCCGGACCATCTGGGACAGCTCCCGCCGGCCTGCGCTGTCGTCGATCCAGTGCAGCGTGGCGCCCTCCCGCCTGGCCTCTCGGCCCAGCTCATCGGCGAGCGTGGCGGGCAGCGGGTCCGGCAGGAACGGTCCGCGTGCGCTGTGCCTCAGGCGCAGTGCTTCGAACAGATCCTGCTCGTCTAGGCCCGGACGGACATACGCGCCCCACATCACCCGGGCGAGGTATGTGGGGTCGGCGGGGCAGGGGAAGGTCTCGACGACCGGGTTGAACCCCAGGTGCCGCATGGCCAGTCGGACGTTGAAGAGCGCCGCGCCGCAACTGACGACCATTTCACGGCCGTGGGGATCGCGGACCAGGAGGCGTCGCGCCGGGTCCGCGTGCAGTTCGAGGCCCTTGCCGTCGTCGTCCATGACGAAGGCCCACGGCTGGGTGTTGTACACCGAAGGCGCGGAGACGGCCGCCCGGACCAGATAGCCGGACGCGTAACGGGAGTGTGTGCAGCCGACGGACATGACCTGTAACGCCCTTCTCCAGCTATGTACCCTTATGTACGCCATCGCACCGGCCCGGTTGCCTCGTCAGTCGTGCGGCACGAGCGCGACCGGCCGGTGCACATGGCGGATGAGTGCGTGGGCCACGGGCCCGGTGTGCGACCCGACGGCGACACGGCGCCTGCGCCGGCCCACCACCAGCAGCCCGGCACTTTCGGCGGCCCGCGCGACCACATGGACGGCGCGGCCCTCGTGGAGCGTCTCCCGGACCCGCACGGAGGGGTACTTCGCGCGCCACGGCGCGAGCAGTGCCGTGAGCTCGCGTGCCGCCTCCTCCCGGATGCGGTCACGTTCCCCGTTGCCCGGGCCGATCCGGCCGAGCGGCACATGCCAGGCGTGCACGGCCTCCAGCGACGCCCACCGGAGTTCGGCGGCACGGAAGGCGAAGTCCAGGAGGTCGTCGCACGGCCCGTCCACCGCCGCGACGACGTCACGGTACGGCGTACGCGTGGACGCCCTGCACGAGCCGTCCGGCAGATGCTCGTCCGCCGGCGTCTCACCGGCCCGCACGAGGACGACGGGTCGCTCGGCGTGGGCCACGGTGGCCATGGCGACCGAGCCGGACAGGAGCCCGCCGACGCCGGCGAGGCCCTGGCTGCCGATCACCAGCAGCTCGGCGTCCTCCGCCTCGGCGATCAGCGCGGGACCGGGCTGCCTGCGTACCGGTTCGGCGGCCATGTAGAGCTGTGGGTAGCGCTCGTTCAGCCGGTCCAGTGCCGCGCGCAGCACGCGTCGTGCGTGGTACTGCGGTGCCCGCACCTCGGGCAGGCCCGCATCGCGGTCGTCCTCGGGCAGCCCTTCCCAGGCGTGCACCAGTCGCAGCGGCAGCCCTCGGCGCAGCGCCTCCCTGGCCGCCCAGTCGGCCGCGGCGAGGCTCTCCCGTGAACCGTCCACTCCGGCCACCACCGGCCTCGTCATGACCTCCACCTCCTCACCGGTTCCGTGGTGTGGTCCTCGCGCGCCTTCACCAGTAGGGCACGACGGCCACGGGGCAGTAGACGTGCTGGATGGCGGAGTGGGTCGTGGGCCCGGTGCGCGGGCCGATCCGCCGCTGCGCGAGGTGATGTCCCACGACCAGGAGGCTCGCCCCGGTCGCCGCGCGCAGCAGCGCGTTGGCGGGCTTGTCCTCCACCACCGTCTCCAGGACCTCCACCTCGGGATACTTGTCGCGCCACACCTCCAGCACCGCCTTGAGGAAGCCGAGCCACTCCTCGGCCCGCTGCGGATCGTCGACCAGCCCGATGTCGCCCTCGCCCCGGCCCAGCGGCCCCGGCGGCTGCCAGGCGTGCACCGCCCGCAGCCGGGCCCGCCGCAGCCGGGCCGCCTCGAAGGCGAACTCGATGACCTCGTCGCACGGCTCGCTCAGGTCGATACCCAGCACCACGTCCCGGTGACCGGTCGTCGTCGAGGCGCTGCCGTCCGGGGCCGGCAGATGCTCGTCAGCGGTGTCCTCGCCGGCCCGCACCAGTACCACCGGCCGCGTTGCCCGGGCGACCACCCCCGCCGCCACCGAACCCACCAGGAACCCGGTGAAACCGCTCAGCCCCCGCGACCCCAGCACCAGCAGCTCGGCCCCCTCGGCCGCCTCCCGCAGCCGCTCGACCGGCGGACCCTCGACCAGTTCGTCGTACAGCCGGACCTCGGGACACGCGGCACGCACCCCGTCCTCCGCCTCACGCAGGACACGGCGTGCGAGATGCCTCCGTGCGGCGTTCTCGATCTCGCCGTCCCGCGGGCGCGGGTGGCGGTTCCAGGCATGGACCAGACGCAGCGAACGGTCGCTGCGTACGGACTCGCGGGCCGCCCATTGTGCGGCGGCAAGGCTTTCGGGGGATCCGTCCACCCCTACGACCACGGGCGGAAGCATCATGACAACTCCAGGTGTTGGGTCAGGTTCGCACTACCAGCCTCACCTCACCGTCACCGGGCGGCCAGGGGCCGCCAGGGCCTCACCCGGGACCATCCGGCCCACGTCCTGGGCTCGACGGCCGAGCGGAGGCGTCCTGAGGGCCGCTCGGCCCGGCGCCGTGCCCGCTCAGCCCATGTGCGCTCGACGGCCGACGCCGGAGGCTGAAGACGAAGCCCCTCGCGGGGAGTTCGCGACGACCGTCATCCAGGACGCGTGGGTACAGGCTCCGTTGGCTGACGGCAGACAGGAGGCTCAGCCATGAAGGCCACGAAGATCGGCGCCCTCATGACCGTCGACGTCGTCACGGCGGTCCACGGCACGCCCTTCAAGGAAGTCGTCCGGCTGCTCGGCGAGCACCGCATCAGCGGGCTCCCGGTGATCGACGACGACCACAAGGTCGTCGGCGTCATCTCCGAGACCGATCTCATGCTCCACCAGACGCATCCGACCGAGTCCCACGGCACCTTCGCCGCCCTGGCACACCGCCTCAGCCACTCCGTACGGGAACGCGCCGCCAAGAGCCGGGCGCGCACGGCCGGCGGGACGATGTCCGCCCCCGCGATCACCGTGCGGGCCGACGCGACCGTTCCCGAGGCGGCACGGCTGATGACCGAGCACCGCATCGAGCGGCTGCCCGTCGTCGACGAGGAGGACCGGCTCGTCGGTATCGTCACCCGCCGCGACCTGCTGCAGGTCTTCCTGCGCAGCGACAGTGCGATCCAGCGCGACGTGCGCCAGGAGGTCTTCGTCAACACGCTCTGGCTCGCCCCGCACACCATCGAGGCCACCGCCCTCAACGGTGTGGTCACCCTCAGCGGCCGGATGGAACGGCGCAGCGACATCCCCATCGCGGTCGGCATGACACGCCGCGTCGACGGTGTCGTGGACGTCGTCGACCAGCTGACCTACCGACTCGACGACACCCGGCTCCAGCCCGCCGAACAGGCCCTGCACGGCCTGGCCGACGACTGGCTGCGCAAGCTGTGAAGCGCGGCGGCTCACATACCGGCGGTACCGATACGACGGCCTGTGAGCCGCGCCGGCTGGATCGACACCCACATGTCACGCCGGCCGCCGGCCCATGAGTCGGTGCAGGCGCTCTCGCTGAGCCGCCGTACGGTGCCGGGGTCCGTGACCACCTGGGCCGGGCCGACGGCGAGCACGCTCCAGCCCCGGCTCAGGGCGTCGTCCACATGGTCGACCTCGAAGGCGACCTCCTTCCCCACGGCCGCCGCGGGCACCGAGTCGGGCGCCGTGCGAAAGACGATCACGTCGTCGACGACCACGTAGTTGACCGGGACGACCGCCGGGCCGTCGGGTGTCGTCACCGCGATCCGTCCGATGCCGTGGGTGGAAAGCCGGGCGCGGCATTCGTCGGGGCTGAGCTGCAGCAACTGAGGGTGCAGCAGCGCCATGCCCCGGCCGGGAGGTAGATCCATGCCGCCCCCGCGCAGGGCTTCGACGCTGGTGCCCAGCGCGGCGGCCAGGCGGATCAGGGTGGCCAGGGTCGGGTCGGCCGGGTGTTCCTCCAGGTAGGCCAGATAGTCGGGCGCCATCGCGGCGCGGCGGGCCGTTTCGGTCCGGCTCATCCCCTGCCGCCTGCGTTCGGCGGCCACGCGTCGTCCGATGTCACCGGGGTTGGGTCCGCGCCCCGGCTGGACGCGACCGGACTCGTACTCGATGTGCCGGATATGAGCGTCGGGCCCGGGAAACACGAGCGTCACCTCATCGGTGCCCGACCAGCGCACGTCGTAGGGAGGTGTTCCGTCCTCGTGGTGGAGTCCGACGATCTCGCCGTCACGTCTGGCGGCGCCGGTCGTCGGACTTTCGATGACGAGTAGATCGCCGAGGTGTGCTCGCATGACCGCCGCCCTTTCCGCACAGTGCCGCTGTATCCAACGTGCCATGGGCAGCACACCGCCGCACGGACGGAACGCTCTGCCCGTGCGTCACGAGACTCCCTCGCGGATGATCACGACAGGGCAGTTGGCGTGCTGTGCGACATGCTGGCTGACGGAGCCGAGCAGGGCCCGTGCGAAGCCGCCCCGCCCATGGCTGCCGACGACCAGGACCTCTGCGCCCTCGGCCGCCCTGAGCAGCACGTCGACGGGGTTGCCCTGCACCAGGTGGCTCCTGACGGCGTCGGCGGCCTCGTCACCGAGCACGTCCCTCAGCTCCTGGGCAAACCCTCGCCGGGCGTTCTCCTCGTCGAGGGTGGCGTCGATGGCCGGGGCCATCCACACGCGCCCGCCCGGCAGGTCCCACGCGGACACGACGTCGACGTCGGCGCCGATGAGGCCGGCGTAGCGGACGGCCCACCGCAGCGCGTCGTTCGAGGACGGCGACCCGTCGACGCCCACGACGACTCGAGGCTTCGAGGCATCGGTGTCCATGTGTCTCACCTCTTCTGTGGTCCTACCCTCCACGCTGCGCCACTCTTTCCCGGCGCGCCACGAGGAGAGGGCCGGGGCATGGCATACGGGTGCCGGCAGGGCTTCTGCTCGGTACGGTGGCGGAGCCGCTCAGCCACCCCCGCGCAGAACACGGGACAGCCCCAGAGCCGCCGTACGCGCCAGTCGGACGGTGACGCAGGTGAGGTCGGGTGCCTCGCCGACGGGTGTCCAGGGGCCATGGACAAGGCCTCCGGAACTCGCGTTGTCGGCGACCGTGTCCACCAGGGTGATGTTCCAGTCGCGAATGCGGCTGTCGACGATCTCCAGGGCCGGGGCGACCGCGTCGGTGGCGGCCACTACGTCGTCACCGGTGACGCCCGGGCCGCGCAGGGGGCGGGAGAGCCAAAAGCAGATCTCCGGTTCGATGCGGGGCCGGCAGTAATGGCGTGCGAAGACAGGCGCGCCGTCCCGGTGGACCATGTCGTCCAGCAGATGGCCGAAGTCGGGCTCGGTGACGCCGGGGAGTTGCTGCATCGCGGTCGAGGTGAGGCCGATCTTGTGACCGACGACGGTGGCTCCGTCGGCCTGGCGGCGGGCGATGTTGTGCCGCTGGACGGCGTAGGCGTCGGCCAGGTCGAGGCCGGGCAGCAGGGCCGACAGCGGCTCGATCGGTGCCGCACGGTGCTCGGCCCGGCGCAACAGTGCGGCAGCGTCTTCGCGTTGTCGGGCCGTCAGGCTCATTCTTCGCTCCGCACGGTCATGCGCAGGGCCGCCTCGTAGATCAGGCGCGCATGGAGTTCGAACATCGCCACGAGGTCGAACGCGTCGCCGCCGCTGATCTCCCGCTTGATGAAAAGACCGTCGGCCCCGGCGACCGCGTAGTCCGCGAGGGTGTGTGCGTCGTTCTCGTCCAGGTCCGGGGCGAGGGTCCGGATCATCTCGATGATCTTCTCGCGGGCGATGGTGCGGACCTGGAGAAACACGGTCCGGCCCCGGGGTTCGACGGGGCGCCGCTCCAGGGCGAGCATCAGTCCGAGGCGCAGAAAGTCCGGGGCGTCGACCAGTGACCTCGCCACGTTCGCCGCCATGACGGTGGCCCGCTCCAGCGGCGTGCCGGTCTCCTCACCCGGCAGTACGACGGCCGTCAGCCAGGTGTCGAAGCTCCGCTCGATGACCGCGGCGATCAGGTCGTCCTTGTCCTTGAAGTGCCAGTAGATCGAGCTGGCGGGCAGGCCGCACTTGGCGCTGACCGCCGCGATCGAGGTGCCCTCGTAGCCACGTTCTCCGGCGATCTCCACGGCGGCGTCGAGGATCCGCTGCCGTGACTCCACGCCGTTGGCGCGCTTCTTGCGCGTCGTCTGCGGCCTGGTCATCGGTTGGCCCTCCCGTCGTACCTGCTCTTGACCGTCTCCGGCACCGAGCTTAACGTAGCGACCGTTCCAATTGGAATGATCACTACAGCAAGAGCCGACAGGGACGACAGTGAGGTGGCTCGGTGAGCCGGATCAACGCGAGGGACAGAGCCGGGAACAGCGCGTATGACGTTGCGGTGATCGGTTACGGGCCGACGGGAGTGACCGCGGCCAACCTGCTGGGAGCCATGGGCCTCAGGGTCGTGGTGGTGGAGCGCGACGCGGAGGTCTTCTCTCGCGCGCGGGCCATCTCCACCGACGAAGAGGTCGTACGGATCTGGCAGCGCATCGGCCTGGCCGAGCGGCTGAAGCAGGACATGCTGGCCGAGTGCCCCCTGGACTTCGTCGGCGCGAGCGGCCGCCCGTTCGTCCGGGTGCGCCCCGTCCCGCGCGGCCATGGGCACCCGCCGCAGATGTTCATCTACCAGCCGGCGCTGGAGCAGGTCCTGCGTGACGGGGTCGACCGCTACCCCGATGTGGAGGTGCTGCTGCGGCACGAGTGCCTGCGGATGCGCCAGGACGCTGACGGCGTCGAGCTCACCGTGATCGACGCCGACGACTCCGTACGGCGGCTGCGTGCGGCCTACGTCATCGCGGCCGACGGCGGCTCCAGCCTCACCCGCGCCCAGCTGAACGTGGGCTACGAGGGGCGGACGTACGAGGACCGCTGGGTGGTCGTCGACACCGAGATGCTCAAGCCCTGGCCCGACCACGACAAGCTGCGCTTCCGCTGCGATCCGGCCCGGCCGGCCGTGGACTGCCCGACCCCGCTCGGTCACCACCGCTGGGAGTTCCCGATCCTGCCGGGCGACGACGAAAACTACCTGGTCACCGATGATGCGGTGTACGAGCTGGTGTCCCGGTACGGCATCGGGCGGGACAACATCGAGGTGCTGCGCGCCACCGTCTACAGCCACCACGTCCGCTTCGCCGCCCGCTTCCGGGTGGGCCGGGTCTTCCTCGCCGGCGACGCCGCCCACGCGATGCCGCCGTGGATCGGGCAGGGCATGGCCGCCGGGGTACGGGACGTGGCCAACCTGTGCTGGAAGCTCGACGCGGTGCTGCGGGGCGAGCTGCCCGAGGCGGTGCTCGACAGTTACGAGGCCGAACGGAAGCCGCACGTCAAGGAAGTCACCAGGCGGGCGGTGTTCGTCGGGCGGATGATCACCGAACGACGGATCCCGGTCACCCGGATCCGCAACACCGCCCTGCGGACCCTCGACCGCCTCCCCGGCTTCGGCAACTGGCTGCAGGAGTCGAGCTGGATACCCGTTGCGCAGTACGCCCAGGGCCTGCAGGCGCGGCCGCGCACCAAGGCGTCCGGGCACCAGATACCGCAGCCCCGGGTGACCGGACCCGATGGCAACCGCGTCCGCCTGGACGATGTGCTCGGCGGCCGGTGGCTGCTCCTGCACGGCGGCTTCGCCGTGGCGCAGCCCGCGTGGGAGCGCCTCGGTGTCGATGCGCTCACCGTCACCCCCGTCGGCTCCCGGCCTGCCGAGGGCACGGTCGTCGACAGCGACGGCGTCCTGCTGCCCTGGATGAACGAGCGGCGGGTGACCACCCTCGCCCTGCGACCGGACGCCTACGTCTACGCGGCAGCGTCCACCGGCGCCCAACTACCCCCGCCCCCGGCTGGGTTCGACCCGGCACCGCGCCCGACCACCTCGATCACCTCGTGAGGACCACCGTGACCACGCACACCGAACTTCCGCCGATGCGGGAGTCGCTGCTCGACGCAGCGGGCAAGAAGATCTTCGTCGCGGAGACCGGCGACGGCCCGCCCCTCCTGCTGCTGCACGGCGGCGGCCCGGGAGCCTCCGGCGTCTCCAACTACGCCCGCAACATCGCCTCGTTGGCCAAGGAGTACCGGGTCATCGTCCCCGACCTGCCGGGCTACGGCCGCAGCACCAAGGGGGTCGGCGGCACCGACCCGTTCGGCCACCTCGCCGACGGAATTCGCGGCGTAATGGATCAACTCGGCCTGGACAAGGCTCACTTGGTGGGCAACTCCTACGGTGGCTCCTGCGCCCTGCGTCTCGCCCTGGACACCCCCGACCGGGTCGACCGCATGGTCCTCATGGGCCCCGGCGGCGTCGGCACCACCCGCGCCCTGCCCACCCCGGGTCTCACCAGCCTGCTCAACTACTACTCCGGGGACGGCCCTTCGCGGCTGAAGCTGGAGAGGTTCATCCGCAACTACCTCGTCTTCAACGCCGCCGACGTACCGGACAGCGTCATCGACGCGCGTTACCGGGACAGCATCGACCCGGAGGTCGTCGCCGCCCCGCCGCTGCGCCGTCCGTCCGGCCCGAACGCCCTGCGCACCCTGTGGAAGATGGATTTCACCCGCGACGACCGCCTGTCCCGGCTGCCCGTCCCCACGCTGGTGCTGTGGGGCGCCGCGGACAAGGTCAACCGGCCCGGAGGCGGCCGCACCCTGGCCGAGCGCATGCCCAACTGCGACCTGTACCTGGTCGCCAACACCGGTCACTGGGTGCAGTTCGAACGCGCGGAGCTCTTCAACCGGCTCTGCGCCGACTTCCTGGCGGGCCGGCGATGAACCCACCAGGTACGCCCTCGGTCTTCGGCGCGGTCCATCTCGGCTACCTCGTCATCGAGACCCATCACTTCTCCGACTGGCGCCGCTTCGGCACCGACGCCATCGGCATGCACCACGACGAGTTCGACTCCGGTGTCATGCGCTTCCGCCTGGACGAGCATGAGTGCCGTTTCCTGCTCCGGCGTGGCCCGGCCGAGGACGTCGTGACGACCGGCTGGCACGTGGACGACCACACCGCCTTCGAGCAGATCGAAGCCCGGGTCCGCGCCCACGGCGTCCCCTGCGTCGAGGGCACCGCCGAGGAGGCCGCCCTGCGCGGCGTCGAACGCCTGCTGCGATTCCCCGGCCCCAAGGGCATCACCCAGGAGATCTACACCACGCCCCGGTTGTCATCGGAACCGCTGCGCATGACGGCCTCCGGTTTCGTCACGGGCGACTCCGGCATGGGCCACGTCGCGATCACATCCACCAGACCGACGCAGCTGCGCGGCTACTTCAACACGGTCTTCGACGCCCGCCTCACCGACTACATCGACGAGACCATCAGCGGCGTCAAGCTCAAGATCCGCTTCCTGCGCGTCAACGAGCGCCACCACTCCATCGCCGTCGCGGCCGTCCGCGGCCTGCCCATCGATCCCGTCCGCACCCGGGTCCAGCACCTCAACGTCCAGGTCGCCACGCTCGACGACCTCGCCCGCAGCTATCAGCGGGTGCACGAACTCGGCTTCGACATGGCCCTGTCCGTGGGCCGGCACACCAATGACAAGGAACTCTCCTACTACGCCCGCACCCCTTCGGGCTTCGAGTGGGAAGTCGGCTGGAACCCGATCGTCGTCGACGAGAGCACCTGGCAGCCCACCACCCACCAGGGCATCAGCATCTGGGGCCACACCCCCGTCGGCCGCACGATCATCGACAGACTCGACCAGTTCCGTCTCGCGGCCCGCTCACTCACCCACCCGGAGAACACCGTCCCCGCCCTGAGCGGCACCGGCATCCCCGACGACTGATCGGTTCCCTCGCGCTGCCTGGCGGGTCCGGGTAATTCACTGTCCCCCGCCATGGCCGTGCAGCATGATGCACACATGTCCGAAGACACCTCCGAGTGGGTCACCTTGTCCAGCTACGAGAACGTCACCGGCTGCCCACGCCCGACGCGGCTCGTGGCCGATTGACTGCGGGACCGGGGCATCGACTGGTGGCCCTTTCCCGGGCCGGACGTGCGGATCGACCACATGTGCGGAAAGCGGCCCGACGGGCACTGGTACGGCACGATCGCCGTCCGCATCCGCGCGGATGCCCTACGACGGCTCGGACTGCACCCGGATCAGCCGACCTCGGCCCCGGCGGACCCACTGCCTCCCAAGTGGTGGGGAAGAGGAACGTGGTGAGTTCCGGGGGCATTGTCAGTGGTGGCAGGCAGGATGACCGGCATGACGACACCGATTGCGCAGATCGCTGATGCCGCCGCCTACGCGCAGGCGGTCGAGGACGCGGTGAAGGCCGCTGCCGCCTACTACGCGGGCGGCACCTCGCCTCTGGACGACGACGCCTACGACAAGCTCGTACGGGGCATCGCCGCGTGGGAGTCCGAGCATCCCGACCAGGTGCTGCCCGATTCACCGACCGGGAAGGTCGCCGGTGGTGCGGCCGAGGGCGATGTGCTCCACACGGTGGCGATGCTGAGCCTGGACAACGTGTTCTCGCCGGAGCAGTTCGCCGCGTGGGCCGCCTCACTGGCGCGCCGGATCGGCCATGAGGCGGAACGATTCAGCGTCGAGCCGAAGCTCGACGGACTTGCCGTCGCGGCCCGCTACACCCAGGGCCGGCTGACCCGGCTGATCACCCGTGGCGACGGGACGGCCGGCGAAGACGTCTCGCACGCGATAGGCACCATCGAGGGGCTGCCCGCCACCTTGTCCGAACCGGTCAGCGTGGAGGTGCGGGGCGAAGTCCTCATGACCGGTGCGCAGTTCGAGGAGGCCAACACGGCGCGCACCGCGCACGGCGGGCAGCCGTTCGCCAACGCCCGCAACGCGGCGGCAGGCACGCTGCGCGCCAAGGACCGCGCCTACGCGGTGGCGATGACGTTCTTCGGCTACGGCCTGCTGCCGCTGCCCGACACCGACCCCGCTTTCGCCACACGGCTGGACGGCCTCGCTCACAGTGAGCTGATGGCGCTGGCCGCCACGCTCGGTGTGCACACCACCGCCGGCACCGCGGTACCCGGCACCACGGCCACCACCACCGACGAGGTGCTGGTCCGCGTACAGGAGATCGCCGCCCTGCGCGCCCAACTGCCCTTCGGTATCGACGGCATCGTCATCAAGGCCGATCTGGCCGCCGATCAGGAGGCCGCCGGAAACGGTTCGCGGGCCCCACGCTGGGCGATCGCCTACAAGCTGCCCGCCGTCGAGAAGATCACCCGGCTGCTGGAGGTGGAGTGGAACGTGGGCCGCACCGGCATCATCGCCCCGCGCGCCGTCCTGGAACCGGTGGAGATCGACGGCTCCACCATCACCTACGCGACGCTCCACAACCCGGCCGACATCACGCGCCGTGATCTGCGCCTGGGCGACCACGTCATGGTCCACCGCGCCGGCGACGTGATCCCCCGCGTCGAAGCCCCTGTCGCCCAGCTGCGCACCGGCGCCGAGCAGCCGATCGCGTTCCCCGAGGCGTGTCCGCGCTGCGGATCGGGGATCGACACCAGCCAGGAACGCTGGCGCTGCGAACAGGGCCGCAACTGTCACCTCGTCGCCGCCCTCTCCTACGCCGTGGGCCGCGACCAGCTCGACATCGAAGGCCTTGGCACCACCCGCATCGTGCAGCTCGTCGAGGCCGGTCTGGTCGGCGATCTCGCCGACCTGTTCACGCTCACCCGCGACCAGCTCCTCGCGCTGGACCGCATGGGCGAGACGAGCACCGACAACCTGCTGGCCGCCCTGGCCACGGCCAGGACGCGGCCGCTGTCCCGGGTACTGTGCGCACTCGGCGTCCGCGGCACGGGCCGGTCCATGTCGCGACGCATCGCCCGGCACTTCGCCACCATGGACAACATCCGCACCGTCGACGCCGACGCGCTGCAACAGGTCGAGGGCATCGGCACCGAGAAGGCGCCGTCCATCGTCGCCGAACTGGCCGAACTCGCCCCGCTGATCGACAAGCTCGCCGCGGCCGGGGTGAACATGACCGAACCCGGCGCCACTCCCCCGCCGAGCGCCGAAGCCGACACGGAGACCGGCGCCACGACCGACGCTCCCGCCGCCGGCCCGCTCGCCGGGATGACAGTCGTGGTCACCGGCGCGATGACCGGGCCGCTGGAGCGGCTGAGCCGCAACCAGATGAATGAACTCATCGAGCGGGCGGGCGGCCGTTCGTCCTCCAGCGTCTCCAAGAAGACCGGTCTGGTGGTCGCCGGCGAAAACGCCGGTTCCAAGCGGGCCAAGGCCGAAGACCTCGGCATCCGCCTCGCCACACCCGACGAGTTCGCCGTACTGGTCGCCGACCACCTCGACTGACCTCGACGCCCGCCCCTGTCTGTCGGCGCCCCCCTCTCGGGGCGCCTTGTCGGAACGTCCTGACAGACCTGGTCGGAGTCCTCGCTGACCCGGCGCACGCGGGTCATGTTCGCCTTCCGGCAGCTGCTCGTCGAGCACGAGGAGCAATTGGCCCGGATCATCTCCGCCGAGCACGGCAAGAGGTCCTGAAGCAGGTCCGGTCCCAGCAGCGGGCCGAGGCCGAACTGAGCGAGGTCTCCGCGCTCGCCGTCATGGTCTTCCCGTCCCTGGTCTCCGGCATCGGGGTCTCCAACACGTTCTTCCTCTTCGTGGTGGCGGGCCTGCTCTCGTTCACCTTCGTCAAGCTCTCCGTCCCCGAGACCAAGGGCCGCACCCTCGAAACCCTCGAAGCCGAACTCCGGGCGCGCTTCTCCTGACCTCGTTCGAAGGAATACGACCATGACCGTACGTGTAGGCGTCATCGGCGCCGGAATGATCGGCCAGGACCACATACGACGCCTGACCGAGGTCGTCACCGGGCCGACCGTCACCGCCGTGACCGACATCGACGCGGCCCGGGCCACCGAGGTCGCCGCCCGGGTCGGCGCCACCGCCCTTCCCACCGGGGCCGATCTGATCGCCTCGCCCGACGTGGACGCCGTCCTCGTCACCTCCTAAAGGCCCACCCACGCCGAGCACGTCCTGAACACCGTCGCGGCCGGCAGGCCGGCACCTGGACATCGGCCAGGGCGAGGTCGACTGGGACGCGTTCCTCGGCACGCTGCGCGAGCTGGGCTTCGACGGCGTCGCCACCGCGTGCGTCTTCGCGTGGGAGGAACGCGCCCACGACTCCTCGGCGTTCATGCTCGACCGCATCACCAAGGAACTCCCCGCCGCCTAGCGGTACTGACCGTGGTGTCCGTCCTCGCCGAGGGCGGACACCACAGTGATGCCCGGTTGCCGTGGGCCGGCCGTCACGACGCGGCGTGGCGTTGGGCGCGCAGTCCCTCCAGCAGGCGCAGCCAGACCTCGGCGGCCGTGGGATAGCTCGGGACGACGTGCCACAGCACGGACAGCGGTACGCGCGCCACGATGGCCACCGTCGCGGAGTGCACGAGGTCCGCGATGCCGGACCCCACGAAGGTCGCCCCCACGATGGTGTCCGTGGCCCGGTCGACGACCAGTTTGGCGCGGCCGACATAGTCCTCGCGCATCACGTACGTGCCGGCGAGGCCGGCCATGTCGTACTCGACGGTCTCGACGTCGAGGCCCGCCGCACGGGCCTGCTGCTCGGTCAGGCCCGCCGAGCCCACCTCCGGTTCGGTGAACGTCACTTGCGGATTGCCGCGGTGACCGTCCGCGGTGGTCAGCGGGTCGGCGTGCATGCGTCCCTCGGCGCGCGCCGCGATCACCTCACCGGCGATCCGCGCCTGGTACTTGCCCATGTGCGTGAGCAGCGCGCGCCCACAGATGTCACCGATGGCATAGAGCCACTGACCGTCCACGCCCTGTACGGCCTGTTCGTCGTCGACGGTGAGGAAGCCGCCGTCGGGCAGACCGACGGTGGACAGCCCGATGTCCTGGGTGTTGGGGGTGCGTCCGGTGGCGAGCACCAGTTCGTCCGCCGTGATCTCGCCGTTGTCGTCGAGCACCACGGTGACCGGTCCGCCGTGCACCATGCCGACTCCCGTGTCCCGCGGGTTCTTCCGGGACACCGAGCTCACCGACCGGCCGGGGACCAGCTTCACCCCGGCCTCCCGCAGCCGGTCCGCGACCATCCGGCCGGCGAAGGGCTCGACGCGTCGGATCAGACCCGTACCGCGGTAGACGACGGTCACCTCGACGCCGAGGGACTGCAGCCAGGTGGCGGACTCGCAGGCGACCACACCGCCGCCCAGGATCACCACGCTGCGCGGCACCTCGTGCAGATTGGTGACGTCGCGCGAGGTCCAGGCCCGGGCGTCGGCCAGACCGGGAAGGGGCGGCACCGCCGTGCACGAGCCGGTGTCGATCACCACGGCGTGCCGTGCGGTCAGGGTGCGCTCGTCGCCACCGGCAGCGGTGACCCGCAGGGTGCGCTCACCGTCGAGCCGTCCGTAGCCGCGGATCACGTCGATGCCGGTGTTCAGGGCCCACTGGACCTGCGAGCTGTCGTCGAGTCCGTTGACGACCCGGTCCCGGCGGGCAAGGACCGCGGACACGTCCAGCCCGCGTCGGGCGATCAGGGAGGCCACCCCCGGCACGTGCCGGGAGTTCTCCAGCATCTCGCCGGGCCGCAGCAGCGCCTTGCTGGGCATGCACGCCCAGTACGAGCACTCACCGCCGACGAGTTCCGCCTCGACCAGCACCGCGTCCAGGCCCGAGAACTGCGTGGCGTACTGGGCGGCGTTCTCCCCGGCGGCGGCGGCGCCCAGAACGATCACGTCCCATTCGGTCCGGTCGGGGTCCACGGCTGCACTCATGTAGCTCCTCCGGCGTCCTCCGCAGGCGGTTCCGCTCCCCGGCCCGTACACTGCGGGACCTCTGTCGTGGGCACGGTCAACGTCCGGGTGCCTTGGTCTTGACCTCCTGCAGGAACCAGGTGTTGCCGTCGGGGTCACTGAACGTGGCGAACGAGCCGTAGTCGCCCGGTGCCGGTGCGCGGCCGGCTACGCGCTTCTCGGATCCGCTGTGATGGAAGATCCCGCCGGCGTCGTGGAACACCTCGGACACATCCGCCCCGCGGTCGACGAGTTCGGCGCGGGCCGCGTCGATGTCGGTGACGACGAGATAAAGGTTCTGCAGGGAACCCGGTTCCGCCGCGGTGACGCCCTGGCCGAAGATGACCGACGCCTGCGAGCCGGGCGGGGTGAACTGCACGACCCGGAAGCCGTCCTCGCCGGGGAAATCGGCGTCGAGACGCCATCCGAGCGCTTGATAGAAGCCCTTGGCCCGGTCGACGTCGGCGACCGGAATCACCACGACCTCGAACTTCATGTCCATCGATGACCGCTCCCTTGGACACGCGGCGGCTGGGCCTGCCGAAGCCCGCGCAGCGTGGGTCGCACCGGGCACCACGACACCTGCTCATTGTCGCGCGGGTCGACCTGTCCGGCGAGCGGTGCGGGCGGGGGCCTGTACCCACCGGGGGTCCCCGGGCAGGCCGGCCCGCGGCGTCGGCCCGGCGACACACACACGTCCGGGCCCTGCGCGGCTCCTTCGGTTGCGCGGGTGCCGTCGCTGGTCCGCGTGCTCAATTCCTTTACATCAGAAACCAGTTGACAAGGGCGACGCGTCAAGTCAAAGTCCCCGCTGATGGACTTCGACGACTTGGCGCCGGCCGAGGAACAGGTGCGGAGGGCGTATTCCCGCGGCGAAACAGTGGGCTTCCGAGCGGCGGAGGGCGAGGATCCCGGCGCCGGAGCGGACTGGGGGCCCCAGCGGACCATCCGTGCGTCGGTGCTGAAGGCACTGCTGGTGAGTACGCCGCAGGAGGACGGGCAGATCGCCGCGCTCAGAATCCGCGGCGTCCGCGTCACCGGGACACCGAATCTCGCATCGGGGTGATCGACCAGCCCGTCCGGCTGAGCACTGCTACTTCGAAGCGGCTCCCGACCTCTACGGATACCGACTGCGGAGGTCGTACCGGGCGAGGTGCTCCTCAACAACCTCGGCTACAGCACCCTGTCCCCGCACGAACCCGCCGAGCGCCGCCCGCCCATGCTGCGCAGGGACGGCGATGGCTATCTCCCCCATGCCTACGAGCAGTTGACGGCCGCTTACCGCCGCGTCGGCGACGACCACGGTGCTCGTGTCGTCCAACTCGCCGAGTTACGCAGGCACCGTGGCACCCTGCCCTGGTACGCCCGCGCCTGGGCCACCTCCAGGAAGCAACCGTCGGCTACGGTTACCGCCCCCTCCTCGCGGGCGCGTGGCTGCTGTCCCTGCTGACGGTCGGGTCGGTCGCCTACGCCCTGCACCATCCCCGTCCTCTCAAGGCGTCCGAGGCACCGCACTTCAACCCGGTGTTCTTCACCCTCGACCTGTTGCTCCCCGTGATCTCCTTCGGGCAGGAGGGCGCCTTCGCTCCGGACGGCTGGTACCGGACACTGTCCTACGCCCTCGTGATTGCCGGCTGGATCCTTGCCACGACGGTCGTCGCCGGCATGACCCGGACCATCAGCCGCCAGTGAGACGCGGAGCAGCCGGCACCCGTGAGAGCCGTGACGTCATCGGCGCGGTGGTCGGCGGTCCCTCCCGACGAGGGTGGGTGAAGTCCCCGAAGGACGCCGGACCACGTGCATGTACGTGACCGCGATGACGAGGGACAGACCGATCGTGGACGGCACGGCGGCCAGCGCCCACCAGCCCGTGCCGGCCCCGGGGCTCGCGACCGCCCAGCGGCAGACGGGGACCGAAGCCGCCGTCAGCCCGCAGCCGATGAGGACGGCAACGGCCTTTCGGGCACGACCGGGGTCGGGCGGGGGCTGATCGTGACGCAGCTCCGTCCACTGGCGCGCGACCTCGTGCCGCTCCCGGCGCCGTTGCACGGCCGCGCGTATCCGCAGGACCGCCGTGACCGCGATGCCCAGCGCGGCCACGACGGACGGAATCCACCATCCCTCGGCGACGAGAAACAGCACCGCGACGCACCCTGCTGTGCCCCAGCCGATGAGGCAGGCCGCGGCGGCACTGCGCCGGGAGACGGGCCGGTCGGCGCCGGCGCGCAGGTCGGCGAGTGCCGGTACGTACCAGACACAGCCGGACGCGGTGGTGACTGCGACTCCCATGGCGAGGACGGCTTGTGGCATGGCCTACCTCGCCGCCTCGAAAGCGGCGATCTCCGGGTGGTTCAGGTCGAACGCCGGGGACTCGCTGCGAATCTGCGGAAGCCGGACGAAGTTGTGGCGCGGCGGCGGGCAGGAGGTCGCCCACTCCAGCGAGCGGCCGTAGCCCCACGGGTCGTCGACGTCGACCGGCTTGCCGTACTTGGCGGTCTTCCAGACGTTGTAGAAGAACGGCAGGATCGACAGGCCCAGCACGAACGAGCTGATCGTGGAGATCGTGTTCAGGGCGGTGAACCCGTCGGCCGCGAGATAGTCCGCGTAACGGCGCGGCATGCCCTCGGCCCCCAGCCAGTGCTGGACCAGGAACGTGCCGTGGAATCCTACGGTGAGCGTCCAGAAGGTGATCTTGCCGAGGCGTTCGTCGAGCATCTTGCCCGTCATCTTCGGCCACCAGAAGTGGAAGCCGGCGAACATCGCGTACACGACCGTACCGAAGACCGTGTAGTGGAAGTGGGCGACGACGAAGTACGAGTCGGAGAGGTGGAAGTCCAGTGGCGGTGACGCCAGGATCACGCCCGTCAGGCCGCCGAAGAGGAATGTGATCAGGAAGCCGGTGGTCCACAGCATCGGTGTCTCGAAGGACAGCGAGCCCTTCCACATGGTGCCGATCCAGTTGAAGAACTTCACCCCGGTCGGCACGGCTATCAGGAAGGTCATGAAGGAGAAGAACGGCAGCAGCACACCGCCGGTGACATACATGTGGTGGGCCCACACCGTCACCGAGAGACCCGCGATCGCGATCGTCGCGGCGATCAGTCCCAGGTAGCCGAACATCGGCTTGCGGGAGAAGACCGGGATGACCTCGGAGACGATGCCGAAGAACGGCAACGCCAGGATGTACACCTCTGGATGGCCGAAGAACCAGAAGAGGTGTTGCCACAGCAGTGCCCCGCCATTGGCCGCGTCGAAGATGTGACTGCCGAACTTGCGGTCGCACTCCAGCGCGAACAGCGCCGCGGCCAGCACCGGGAACACGATCAGGATCAGCAGCGCGGTCAGCAGCACGTTCCACACGAAGATCGGCATACGGAACATCGTCATGCCGGGTGCGCGCATGCAGATGATCGTCGTGATGAAGTTGACCGCACCGGCGATCGATCCGAACCCGGACAGCGCGACGCCCATGATCCACAGATCCGCGCCGAGGCCCGGCGAGTGCACGGCGTCCGACAGCGGCGCGTACAGGAACCACCCGAAGTCGGCCGCTCCGCCCGGGGTGAGGAAGCCGAACGCCGCGATCGACGAGCCGAACAGGAAGAGCCAGTAGGCGAGCATGTTCAGGCGCGGGAAGGCAACGTCCGGGGCGCCGATCTGGAGCGGCATGATCCAGTTCGCGAAGCCGGTGAACAGCGGCATCGCGAACATCAGCAGCATGATCGAGCCGTGCATGGTGAACGCCTGGTTGAACTGCTCGTTCGTCATCACCTGCAGGCCGGGGCGGGCCAGTTCGGCGCGCATCAGCAGTGCCATCACACCGCCGACGATGAAGAACACGAAGGCGGTCACCAGGTACATCGTCCCGATCTTCTTGTGGTCGGTGGTCGTCAGCCACTCCGCCCACGTCGACCGCCGGCCGGCCGTCTGCTCCGTGTCCCCGGATATGACTCCGGCCGTGGAGACCGGCGCGGCCGCCGGCCGCAACGTCTCCAATTGCTGTTCCTGCATCTCGCCCACCGGACGGTGCCCTCCTCGTGTCATGTGAAGGCGACCGGGAAGTGCCACAGTGCGGGTGGGTACCGGGCCTTCCCGGCCGCCGCCTCATGATCGTCGGAGGGGTGCCGGGGCCGGATAGGGCCGAACAGTCCCAGAACCGTCGGCGACTAGGGCCAGGTGGCCCACTTCTGGAGAACGGAGAGGCAACCTACCAACGTTTACGACGTTATCGGCGCACTGCCCGATTCGCAGGGCTCCGTCGTGAGTTGTCGACCGCGCATTGCGGTACGTCAGTCGTCACCTCGGTGCCGGGTGACGATGCGGCAGGGCACCGCGAAATGGCCGACCCCGCGCTCCACCTCGGCCATGACGCCGGCCGCTGCCGGGGCACGGAGCGTCACGGTGACCGTCACCGTCCCGGACTCGGCGTCGACGCTCACCCCGGTGACCTCCTACCTCGCACTGGCGGTGACGGCAGGCGCCGCACTCGCACTGGGCTCGCTGCTGCACACAGCCCGACCGCGACGACGCCAAGTCCGCGGACCTGGTCGCCTGCGGTCTGCTACGGCAGTTCGGCATCCCCGCCGACGAGGCCGCGCGACTCTGCTCGCTCGAACTGCCCGACCTCGATCTCGTCGACCCCATCGCCGGCTGAGCCGAGCCCCGCTCCTGCTGTAGCGGCTGCTCCAACTAGGCTGGGCGCTTGATCAGCAGGTGGCCGTCCTACGACGGTCAAGGGCACCGCACGGATCGGAGAGGCGCGCACATGACCAGGGGGCATACGGGGCGGAAGCAGCGCGCCAACGGTGTGGAGTCCCGCCGCCGTATCCTCGACGCCGCCGTCGAGATCGCGGGCGAGCGCGGCTACGAGGGCACCTCGATCGCGGCGGTCAGCGCCAAGTGCGGCCTGCCGGCGAGCTCGATCTACTGGCACTTCAAGGACAAGGACGACCTGATCGCCGCAGTCATCGAGCGGAGCTTCGAGACCTGGCTGACGGCCGTGGAACTGCCCGGCGAAGAGACGGGCACGCCGCTGGAGCGGGCCACTGCCATGGCGGCGAACGTGGCCAAGTCACTGGTCGACGCCCGGGACTTCCTGCGCCTCGGCCTGATGCTCGCCCTGGAGCGGCGGCCCACCGAGCCGCGTGGCCGGGCCGTGTTCCTCCAGGTGCGGGGCATCGCCCACCAGAGGATTGCCGAAGTGCTCGCGACCCTGTTCCCGGACCTGGACCAGGACGACGTGCAGACCCTCACCGTCTACGCCATCGCCGGCGCCGACGGCCTGTTCGTGCACCGGGAGATCAAGGGCGACGCCGTCGACCTGGTCGCGCTGTTCGAGCTGCACGCGCGGCTGCTCCACGACGCGGCGGCCCTGATGACGGCGAGGACGCAGCCGCACAGATGACCGCCGGTGCCGGACGACACCGGCGGCCATGGTGTGCCGGTCAGTGCACCTGGCCGACCTGGTAGTCACCGGCGGGCTGCTGGGTGATGACGTTGCCGCGGTTGAAGGCGTTGATGAGGGCGATCTGGGTCACCAGGGCGGCGAGCTGGTCCTCGTCGTAGTGCTTGGCGGCGTTCTCCCAGGCCTCGTCGGTGACACCACCGGCCGCGTCGGCGATGCGGGTGCCCTGCTCGGCCGGCTCCAGGGCGGCGCGTTCGGCCTCGGTGAACACCGTGGCCTCCCGCCAGGCCGCGACCAGGTGGAGACGCACTGCCGTCTCCCCCGCGTGCGCGGCCCCCCTTGGTGTGCATGTCGATGCATCCGGCGCAGCCGTTGATCTGGCTGACTCGGAGCGAGACCAGTTCACGCGTCGAGGCCGGCAGCGTCGACTTTGCGAGGGACTTGCTCGCGGCGATGATGTGCTTGAAGGCCTTGGCCGCGGCGGGGTCGGCCATGACGTTCAGACGAGCTTCCATGGTTCACTCCTGCGTCGTCGTCGATGGCTACACCCCTTGGACCGAACAGCTCCCCCAGTTGCGACACGAGCGGATGTGACCTGCGTCTCCCCTCTACGCCGGGCCGGCAATGCGCCTCCGTGCGCCGCCCCTACCGGGTGACTGTGGCCCAAACACCCCTGGTCCTACCGGAATCCGGCCGCCGCGCTGGTCATGATGCCGGGGTGATCCCTCCAACGCCCCCCACCATGAACCGGCACCGGGCCCTTCTCCCCGTCGGGCTGGGCACGGTCGCCCTGGCCGCGCTCCTTGCCCCGCTGTCGGCCGCTCCCGCTGCCGCCCGGCCCACCACCGCACGCGTCGACCTTCCGCCTCCGCCGCGGCCGGTGACGGTCGGCGAGTTCCGTACCGACGCCTACCTGCGTTCCATCGACGGCAACCCCGGCCTGCAGCGGGACTTCTTCCGGCACCTGCCCAAGGGCGCGGACCTGCACAACCACCTCTCCGGCGCGGTGGCGACCGAGTACCTCCTCCAGCTCGCCGCCGAGGAGGGCCTGTGCATCGACACAGCCACGATGACCGCCGTGCAGCCGCCCTGTGGACCGGGCACCCGCCCTGCCGCAGACACCCGCACCGACCCCGCCTTCCGTCAGGCAGTGATCAGGGCGTGGTCCATGCAGGACTTCCCGCCCGACCAGAGCGGCCACGACCACTTCTTCGCCACGTTCGGCAAGTTCGGCGCGGTCACCGGGAGCCATCGGGGCAAGCAGCTCGCCCAGGTCGCCGAGGGCATCGTGGATCAGAACCAGTTCTACCTGGAGACCATGGTCACCCCCGCCTCCGACGGCGCCCGCCGGCTCGCCGCCGAGGTCGGCTGGGACAGCGACCTCGCCCGCCTGCACAGCAAGCTCGTCGCGGCCGGCAAGCTCGACAAGGTGGTCGCCGACGCGCGCAAGGAGGCCGACGACGCCGACGCCGAGTTCCGCGCCGAGGAGCGCTGCGGCACCGATCGCCCGAGGCCCGGCTGCCGTCTGACGGTGCGGTGGATCTCGCAGGTCTCGCGCGGCACCGCGCCCGAGCGGGTCTTCACCCAGATCGCCCTGGGCATGCGCCTGGCCGAGCGCGACGGACGGTTCGTCGCCATCAACCTGGTCCAGCCCGAGGACGGGGAGATCGCGCTGCGCGACTACAGCCTCCAGATGCGCATGATCGCCTATCTCCGCACCCAGTACCCGCACGCCCATGTCACCCTGCACGCCGGTGAGTTGCGGCCCGGCCTGGTCAAACCGGAAGACCTCACGTTCCACATCGACGAGGCCGTGAACGTCGCCCACGCCGAGCGCATCGGGCACGGCGTCGACTTCGTCCACGAGAACGACTGGCAGGCGCTCGCCCGCACCATGGCCGCTCGCCAGGTGGCCGTCGAGGTGCCCTTCTCCAGCAACGCGCAGATCCTCGGCATCAAGGGCGCCGAGCACCCCTTCCAGACGTATCGCGCCTACGGCGTCCCCGTCGTCCTGGCCACCGACGACCCCGGCGTCTCCCGCATCGACATCAGCCACGAATACCAGTACGCCCACGACACCTACGCGCTGTCCTACCCCCAGCTCAAGGACCTGGCCCGCGCCTCCGTCCAGTACGCCTTCCTGCGCGGCGCCGGCCTGTGGCGGGGCAACCCGACGGCCATCGGCTACCGCCCCGTCGCCGCCTGCCAGGGGGACGTGCTCGGCACTCCCGTGCCCAGCCGGCGCTGCCGTGACCTGCTCGCGTCCAGCCCCAAGGCAGCAGTCGAGTGGCGCCAGGAGGCGGCCTTCGCGTCCTTCGAACGCGCATTCCGCCGCAACGGCGCCTGACGCCCACCCACACGGGTGCACGCCCACCCCACACGGGTGCACGCCGACGGGTGTGCACCCGGCCCACCCCTACCCTGTCACCGCCACTGCTTCACTAGCACTGCGGACGGCGCCCGTGGTTCGCGGCGTGCTTACGACGGGACTTCTTCTTCCGGCGTCGCTTCGAGGACATGGCCACCTCCCACGGATACGGCGCATCAGAAAGCATCCTGCGTTCCGACCACCCACGATTCCACAGAGCCCACGGTGACGCGATTCGGCGCAGGTCACCCGACCACCTCCGCAGCTTCCGTGACGGGAGCCGCGGGAAGGTCGTCGAGGAAGGTGACCGTGGGCACGTGGAACAGGCATCCGGTGACCGCGGTCGAATAGTCGAGGATGCGGTCGTGCTTGGCTCCGCCGTCGCCGAGGAACATGTGCCTGAGCATCTCTTCGGTCACGTCGGGCGTACGGGCATAGCCGATGAAGTACGTGCCGAACTCACCCTCCCCGATGCTGCCGAACGGCATGTTCTCGCGAATGATCTTGCGCTCGTTGCCGTCCTCGTCGGTGATGGTGTTGAGCGCCACGTGCGAGTCGGCAGGCTTGATGTCGTCGGGGAGTTCGACGTTGGTCAGCTTGGTCCGTCCGATGACCTTGTCCTGTGCCTCCGTCGACAGGGCGTTCCACGCCGTCATGTCATGCAGGTACTTCTGCACGATCACATAACTGCCACCCCTGAAGTCGGGGTCCTCGTCGCCGATGAGCGCGGCATCGGCCGCGACCCGGCCGCCGGGGTTCTCGCTGCCGTCGACGAAGCCGAGCAGGTCGCGCTCGTCGAAGTACTTGAAGCCATGCACTTCGTCGACCACCGTGACGGCACCGTTCAGCCGCTCCGCGATCAGCCGGGCCAGTTCGAAACAGAGGTCCGTACGACGGCCGCGCACATGGAACAGCAGGTCTCCCGGCGTTGCCGGGGCCCGGTGGCGCTCACCGGCCAGTTCCACGAACGGGTGCAGCTCCCGTGGGCGCGGCCCGCTGAACAGCCGGTCCCAGGCCCCCGATCCGATGCCGACGACGCAGCTGAGTTCGTCGTCGGGCGCGCGGAAGGCGACCGAGCGGCACAGGCCCGAGACATCCTCCAGCAGGTCCCGGACGGTCTCCTCGCGGCCGGGCGTGATGGTGGCCACGAGGAACAGGGCGGCTTGGGCAGGCGGAACGATCACGGGCTGCAACTCGAGCACGAGCCCGCCTCCTCACGGGTGCGAAGGAAACCTGTCGTCATCGGAACGAAATGTCCCTCACTTCATGCTGCTCGTTCTCCATCCTGCTGCGACTCGGGGGAGTCCGCGCGCGTACGGCCTCAGCCGCTGACGATGCCCACCACGAGGTTGATGGCGGTGGCGAGGATGCTGGTGCCGAAGACGTACGAGATCAGGGTGTGCCGCAGCACGATCGCACGGATGGCCGAACTCGACACGTTGTTGTCGGACACCTGGTACGTCATGCCGAGGTTGTAGCTGAAGTAGAAGAAGTCCCGGTACGCCGGTGGGCGGTCCGAGTTGAAGTCGATCCCGCCTGCCGTCTCGTAGTACACGGCGGCATAACGCGTGGCGTACATCAGGTGCAGCGCGGCCCATGCCATGAAGACGCCGCCGAGCGCGGTCGCGGCAGCGGCGTGGCCGGTCTCGGACCGGCTGCGCACGAGCATCAGCACGATGGCGATCAGTCCGCACAAGGCCACCGCAACGATCACGGATTCCTCGGCGAGGGGCCGGAAGTCCTCACGCCGGGCATTGCGGTGGGTGGCGGTCGCGTCCATCGGCCACAGCACCAGCCAGCCTGCCAGGACGAAGATCAGCCCCGTTGCGGCGATGCCCGCGAGGACCCCCAGCACCGGATCGATCGGCACTCCGACGGCCGCGCCCACGACGGCTCCGAAGACCACCGCGCCGACGAGGCGGGGTACGGCGTCCAGGGGCAACCAGGTTTTCACGGACCACCACGGTAGTCCCAGCGGCTGGATGCCGCCGCCATGGCGAGTTGGCGTGACGCGATGCGCCATGAGGTGACCGAGGCCGACACCGCGGTGGCCGTGGGCAGGGGGACGTGCCCGTACTGGCCACTCCGCGGCTGACCGCGTGGATGGAGGCGGCGACGCTGCGGGCCGCCGCGCCGTTCGTCGGGACAGGTCGGACAACGGTGGGTACGGCGCTGCGTGTCGAGCACGTGCGGGCCACACGGGTCGGCGAGTGCGTGGATGTCTTCGCCGAACCTCCGGCCGCCGCGGGCCGGCGCCTCACGTTCCGGGTACGGGCCGTCGACGGTTCGGGGAGGTTGGTAGCGGAGGGCGAGATCGACCGGGCGGTCGTCGACCGGGAGCGGTTCCTCTCGAACGGCCGCTCAGCGCCGCCGTACCTCGGGCGCTCGGGCGACCGGCGTTCCGGCACACCGACGGACGCGGTCACCGGCCCCAGATCCGTCGGTAGCCCTCCCGGTAGCCAGACGGGTCCCACGTCGTGGCGCTGTCGCTGTTGGCGGCCGTGGCCAGGTGGACGGGGGCGACATAACCGCTGGCGTGCCGGCCGGAGTAGGCGCGGTTGAACTCGTCGATGATCTGCCAGCCCTGCAGGGACAGCGGCTCGGGGACCGTGGCGGTCTGGTACTGCCCGCTTTCGATGCGCTGGAAGGCGGACGGGTCGCCGTCGCCCGCGCCGATGTTGAAGGGCGGGCCGGAGCCCTTCTTGCCGGCGGCGCGGAAGGCGGGGGCGGCGTCGGCGAAGTACAGGTCGTTGATGGCGACGGAGTGGGTCCACTTGCTCTGGAAGCGGGACAGGAGCGAGGAGACCTCCCGGGGTGTGCGGCTGCTCGCGTCCGCGATCGGGATGTTCTCCTACGCGAGGAAAGGCCGACGGCCAGGACGGCGACGGCGACGAGCGTGCCCAGGGCATTGGGGCGCCCGGGTCTCACCGCGGTGGAGCCGAGGAGGGCGCCGGCGAAGGCGGGCAGCAGATAGTCGAGGCCGACACTCGGGTTGCCGACCCGCAGCTGGGCCGCGAGCAGGATGCCGGCGAAGCCGGTGATCAGCCCCGAGGCGGTGAAGGCGTAGACGGTGTAGGTGCGGGTCGGGATGCCGACGAGGTCGGCGGTCCGCGGATTCGATCCGATGACGTACAGGCTGCGGCCGAGCGGCAGCCGCTCCAGCACCAGCCAGAGGACGGCTGCGAGGGCCAGCGCATAGAAGGCGGGGACGGGCAGGCCGAGGAACGTGGAGTCGTAGAGGTCGGTGAAGGCGGCCGGGAGTCCTTGGACGCCGGGGACGATACGTCCGCCGCCGGTGACCCATCCGGTCACGGCGTACAGCATGCTGCCGGTTCCGAGGGTGGCGATGAAGGAGTCGATCCGCCCGAACTCGACGATGACGCCGTTGAGGACACCCACGACGCCCGCTCCGACGAGCACGGCGAGGCAGGCGAGGGGCCAGGGCCAGTGTGCGTTGACGATGAGCTGCAGGACCATGACGTGCGCGAGTCCGAGGACGTAGCCGATGGAGAGGTCGAACGCCCGGGTCACGATGGGGACCATGGCGGCGAGCGCGAGGATGGCGGGGATCGACTGGGTGGACAGGATCGAGTCGACGGTTTCCCGGGTGGGAAAGGTGTGGGGCAGGGCGAGGGAGAAGGCCAGGAAGAGCAGGCCCGTGAGCGCGAGCAGGCCGTAGGCGGAGACGAGGTGGCCGCCCGGGCGGTGCCGTCGCGGTCGGGGCGGGGAGGGGGCGGCGGTCACGGGCCGGTCGCGGTTCCGCGGGCGGGCAGGGCGGAGGCCGCCCGGATGAGCCCGGAGACCGTCAGGCCCGCGCCACTCAGCTCGGCCGTCACGGACCCGCGGACGAAGACCACGGCGCGGTCGCACACATGGGTGACTTCCTCGAAGTCGGTGGAGATGAGCAGGGCTCCGAGGCCGGCGTCCAGCGCCTGGTCGAGCAGGCGGTACACCGCGGTCTTGGCACCGATGTCCACGCTTGCGGTGGGCTCCTCGAGGATGAGCAGGCGCAGTCCCGAACGCAGCCACCGGCCGATCATGACCTTCTGCTGATTGCCGCCCGACAGGGTGGCGATGGGGGCCTCGGTGTCGTGGGGGCGCACCGAGTAGCGGTCGATCAGGACGGTGGCGACGGCGCGTTCCCGGCGGGGGCTGATCCAGCGCAGCGCGGGCAGGCCGCCGACGCGTGGGTTGGCCAGCAGGTTCTCCCGCACCGTCAGTTCGGCGGCGCAGCCCTCGCGTTGCCGGTCGGCGGAGACGAGTCCGACGCCGAGGGCGACGGCATCCCCGACGTTGCGCGGGTGGTACGGGCGGTCGCCGAGCAGCACCCGGCCGTCGAGCAGGGGGCGGGCACCGGCGAGGGCTCGGCCCAGGTCCGCGTGTCCCGCGCCCGTCAGGCCGACGAGTCCCAGGACTTCCCCGGCGGCGAGTTCCAGGCTGACCGGTCCCGCGCCGGGGGTGCGTACGCGGTCGAGGGCCAGGACGGTGGGTACGGCGGGCCTCCCCGCCCCGGCCGGAGGAGCGTCGGTACGGGTCCTGGCCGGGCGGAAGCCGGACGGTTCCTCGCCGACGATGTCGCGCACCAGGCGGGCGGGGCTGTGGCCCGCGAGGGAGCCGTGGCTGACGAGGCGCCCGTCGCGCAAGGCCGCGAAGGTGTCGGCCACCTCGTACACCTCGTCGAGCCGGTGGGTGACGTAGAGGATGCCGTGTCCCCGGTCGCGCAGGGCGTGCAGGACGCCGAAGAGCCGGGCGCAGTCCACCGCGGGGAGACGGGCGGTCGGCTCGTCGAGGACGATGAGCTTCGCCCGGGCCGCGAGGGCTCGCGCGATGGCAACCAACGAGCGTTCGGCGGGGGCCAGTTGGGCGATGGGGGCGTCGGGGTCGAGATGTCCCGCGACGAGCCGCAGGGCGTCGGTGCAGCGCTCTGTGGTGCGCCGCCAGGAGATCAGTCCGGCGCGGCGTGGATAACCGGCGGTCAGTGCGATGTTCTCGGCGACCGTCATCCACTCCACCAGGCCGAGATCCTGGTGGATGAAGGACATGTCGCGGGACGCCTCCCGGGTGCCGATCGGGTGCCCGGCGACGGTGATCCGTCCGGTGTCGGCGTGATGGACACCCGCGAGCACCTTGATGAGTGTGGATTTTCCCGCGCCGTTGGGGCCGCGGAGCGCGAGCACACTGCCGACGGGAACGTCGAGGTCGATCCCGGCCAGCGCGAGGGTTCCGCCGAAGCGCTTGCCGAGCCCGCGGACGCGGACCAGGGGTTCGGCTCCGACTCCGGAGATCGGCCTGATGGGGTCGTCCATGGGTTCGTCTCGGATTGCATATTCGTCTTCGAAAACACACGTCTCTGATGCATAAGGGCTATTAGCGGAGCAAATCCAAGAATTCCGAACATTCCGCATCGCCTCGCGATCCCGGCGGATGGACGGACCGTCAGGCCGCGGCCAGCGCGCATTCGGCCCAGATGACCTTGCCCTGCGAGGTGTAGCGCGTCCCCCAGCTCTGGGACAGCTGCGCGACGAGGAACAGGCCGCGACCGCCCTCGTCGGTGGTGGCGGCCCGGCGCAGATGCGGGGCGGTGTTGCTGGTGTCGGAGACCTCGCAGATCAGGTTGCGGCCGTGCAGCAGCCGTACCCGGATGGGCCCCGCACCGTGGCGGACGGCGTTCGTCACCAGCTCACTGAGGATCAGTTCGGCGGCGAAGGTGGTCTCGTCGAGTCCCCAGTCGGCCAACTGCCGTACGGCGCCTGCCCGGACTTCCCCGACGAGAGCCGGGTCCGAGGCCAGGTCCCAGGTGGCGATGCGGTCGACGGCCACGGCGTGGGTGCGGGCGACGAGCAGGGCGATGTCGTCGTAGGGGTGGTCGGGCGCCACAAGATCCAGAACGGCCTGACAGGTCTCCTCGGGCGAGTGCTCGGGGTGCGCCAGGGCGCCGCACAGACTGCGGAGCACTTCGTCGACATCGCGGTCGCGGTCCTCGATCAGTCCGTCGGTGTACAGGACCAGTCGGCTGTCCTCCGGCAGGTGGAACTCGGCGGTCTCGAAGGGCAGGCCGCCGAGGCCGAGAGGGGGACCGGCGGGCAGGTCGGGAAACGACACGGTGCCGTCGGGGTGGACGAGCGCGGGCGGGGGGTGACCGGCGCGGGCCATGGCGCACTGCTGTGACGTCGGGTCGTAGACCGCGTACAGACAGGTCGCTCCGATGATGCCGAAGTCCTCGGTCTCGGGGTCCTCCCGGTCGAGGCGGCCCACGACGTTGTCGAGATGGGCGAGGACTTCGTCCGGGGGGAAGTCGAGTTCGGCGAAGCTCCGCGCGGCAGTGCGCAGGCGGCCCATGGTGGCGGCGGAGAGCATGCCGTGGCCGATGACGTCCCCGACGAAGAGGCCGACACGGTTGCCGGAGAGGGGGATGACGTCGTACCAGTCCCCGCCCACATCGGATTCCGCGGGCATGTAGCGGTGGGCGACGTCGACGGCGTCCTGATCGGGCAGACAGTGCGGGAGCAGGCTGCGCTGCAGCGCCAGGACCATCGCGCGCTCATGCGTGTAACGCCGGGCGTTGTCCATGGACAGGGCGGCGCGCGCGGCGAGTTCCTGGGCCAGTGACCGGTCGTCGTCGCCGAAGGGGTCCGGGTCCTGCGAGCGGTAGAAACCGGCGACTCCCAGGACGACACCGCGGGCCACGAGGGGAACGGTGATGAGGGAGTGCACAAAGGCCAGCAGCCGCTCGCCCAGCTCGGGGTCCTGGGCCAGCCAGCCCGCGGCGACTTTCAGGTCCGGTTCCAGTACCGCCTGCCGGCTGGTCAGGCACCGCAGCTGCGGCGTGGTCGGGCCGAAGTCCATCCGCGTGCCGACCGGGCTGAAGGGCAGGTCGTTGCGGATGCCGCGGACCACCGTGCGCCGCAGATCGCTCTCCGGGTCGGCGGACGCCTCGCCGCGCAGTACGGCCTCGGGCAGGTCGATGGTGACGAAGTCGGCCAGTCGCGGGATCGCCGTCTCGGCGAGTTCCTCGGCCGTCCGGCGCACGTCCAGGGTCGTGCCGATGCGGGCGCTGGCCTCGGACAGCAGTTCCAGTCGGCGCCGTGCGGCGAGGGCGTACTCCCCCACGTACGGCTCCCCCACCAGGACGAGCCCCCTCGTCGGCGGCCGGGAGCCGGGCTGAAGGTCCGTCATCGAGCCGCTGCCGACGAACGTGCGCATCGGGGCGGCGAAGACGCGGTCGCGGTCCGGTACCGGGACCGGGACCGGGACCGGGACCGCGGGAGCCTGTCCGGGCGGCGGGCCGGCGGGGAGGGGTGCGTGCCCCGAGCCGTCGACGACCTCGTCCGACTGATGCGGGATGGTGACGGGTGGCCGGGGTTCGGGGCCGGTGAGAACGGCTTCGATGGCGACGCCCTCCACCCCCGAGGCGCTTGTCGTCGGCCGGCTCACCAGCGTGATCTGCCGGCCGTCGGACAGGCGTATGTGCGCCGCTGCCCGCTGGGCGCAGGAGATCAGCTCGGCGGCCCTCTCCAGGAGGGCTGCCCGGTCACGGGGGTGCAGCTCGGGGGCCAGTTCGTCCACGCCTATGCGGTGGTGAGGATCCGCGGCGGCATCGGTCCTCGCGTCCAGGTACGCCCGCAGGAGCGCACGCTCGCGCACGGAACTCTGGCCCAGCAGCCGCCGTTCGATGGCCTCGGCCGCCTCGCGGATCACGGTGGCGAGGGCCGGATGCTCGGCGTCCCGCGGATAGCCGAAGCACAGGACGCCTTCGATGCGTCCGCTGAGCGGATCGCGGACGGGCAGCGCACGGCAGGCGCTGCCCTGAGCACGCTCGGCGAAGTGCTCGGCCCCGCAGACCCGGACGAGTTGACGTTCCGCCAGCGCGAGCCCGATGCCATTGGTCCCGGCGTACTGCTCGGCGAACACGAATCCCGGGACGCGCTGGATCGCGGGGAAAGTACGGGCCAGCGAGGCATCGCCGAAGCGGCGCAGGAGGACGGCTCCGTGCGCATCGGCGATGGAGATGTTCATCGCGCTGCCGGTGAATCTGGACTGCAGCCGGTCGAGCACCGGGACGGCCGCGTGGACGAGTCTGCCGTCCGTGTCGAGATCCTCGCGGAAGGGGAGGCCGGCCTGGTCCGGCGAGAGGCCCAGGGTCCGGCAGCGCTGCCAGGAGCCCAGGATCGGCGTCCGTACGCCTTCCTCGACCGTCTCACCCTGCAGGAACCGTTCACGGGTACGTACGGGCCCTGTGCCGCCTGGCGCACGTCCCGTGGGCGTCGGTTTCCCGCCGGACCGCACCACGCTCTGCCTCGCTCACGCACGCGCTATCGGATCGCCCTGAAAAACCCGGTATTGACGAGAATACGGCGATAAGGGGCGTCAGTCACGATAGGCAAGATCGCTCACACTCGGTGACCGGTCGGGACGGTCCGTCGACGCATGCCGTGACCGACGAGACCGACGAGACCGCTGATCACCGCACCGCGACCGGTCACAGAACCGCGACCGGATTGACGGGCGAGCCCGTCCCGCCCGGCACGTTCAGCGGTGACAGGACGAACAGGAACTCGTACCGCCGCGCCTCGGCCGTCGCGGCGGACAGCGCCTCCAGGTCGAGGTTGTCCAGCAGCGGCACCCCCATCGCCGCCACGGCCAGGGCGTGCACCGGGGAGTGGACGCCGTCCACGGGCGAGGGCCGCACATCGCTGTCACCGTCCGCGCCGAGCAGCGCGACACCACGCTCGGCCAGCAGCGGTACGGCGTCCACATGAAGGCCGGCGCTCGCCGTGCCGGGATCCCAGGCGCCGAGTTCCTTCCGGCGGCGGACATGACCGGAGCGCAGCAGCAGCGCGTCGCCCTCGCCGATCGTCACGCCCAGCACCTTCTCCGCCGCGAGGATGTCCCGCGCATGGACCGCCTGTCCCGGTTCCAGCCAGCGGAGCCCGGCGACTGCGGGGAGGTCGATCAGCACACCCGTGGTGACGAGAGGCCCCAGCGCGGACACCGCGCCGAAGCGGGCACCGGCGGCGTCGACGACCTCGTTCGCCGTCCGGCCGTCGTGGAGCCGCCCCCGGTAGGCGATGTGGCACAGGGCGTCCAGATGGGTGACCGCCTTGCCGTGGTAGTCCGCGCCGATGAAGTCCTTGTGGGTGGAGGGTTCGGGCGGCTCCACATCACCGAGATCGGTCATACGGTGCTCGGCGGGACGGCGGTTGTCGGGGCCGGTCCGGGTGTTCCAGGGCAGCCCCAGAGGCACGACCGTCCCGGACCGCACGCGGGCCGCGGCCCGGCGCACGTGGTCCGCGGTGACCCGGTTCCAGGCACCACGGTCGGCCGTGGCCCAGCGCCCCCACGTACGGACCGCCTCGAACAGTGCGTCGAACTCCTGCCGGGAGACGGCGGGCCCGTTGCCGGGAGCAGCCGGCGCGGGCCGCGGACCGTCGGCGAAGCCGGAGCTCATCTGCACCCACCACTCCCGGTCACGGAGTCGCTGTGATGATCAGAACTCCAGCGTCGCACACACCCGCCTCACAGGTCTCGGGGTGGGTGGCGCCTCACCCGGAGGCCCACTGCCGCGACCAGCAGGACCGCGCACCCCGTGAACACCAGACCGGCATTGCGCACCCCCAGCGCCTGCGTCAGGGCACCCACCCCGACGACCGGCAGGGAGATCCCCACATACGCGACGACGAAGAACGCCGAGATGGTGGCGCCCCGCTGTGCCTCGGGCGCCGCAGAACTCACCGCCGTCAGTCCCGCGCGGAACGCCATGCCCTGCCCCACGCCGCCCGTCACCGCGCCCAGCAGCAACACCGGGAAGGACGTCACGAGCAACGAGACCGCGATGACGAGGAGGCCCGTGACGAGCACCAGGCACCCCCACGGCAGAGCCCTGCGCGCCCCGACGCGACCCATGAGCACCTGGCCACAGGTCGAGGCGCCGAACACACAGAAGACGACGACACCGACCACCGCCAGGTTGTGTTCGCCGAGCGTCTGGGCGAGGAAGGCCGGGGCCACCGCCGTGAACAGGCCGAGCAGGGAAAAGCCCGCGAACGCCGCCAGGGCGCAGGGCGCGAACACTCCGCGCACCTCGGGTGGGACGGTCATGCCCTGCGGCCGCACCGGGGGCCGGGGCCCGGCGTGGTGCACGGTCTCGGGCAGGCGGCAGGTGACCGCGACGGCGACCGCCACGAGCACCAGATGCACGACGAAGGGCAGCTTGAGCGGCCAGGGCGCGTACTGGGCCAGGAAGCCGGAGACCAGAGGTCCGAGTCCCAGGCCCCCCATATTGGCCGCGGTCGCCGCCAGTGCGGCACGTGCACGCCGCCCGGCCGGTGCCAGATCGAGGACGGTCGCGGTGCCCGTTCCGCTGAGCAGCCCCGCCGAGAAGCCCGACAGCACCCGGCCCACGTACAGCAGCGGCAGTCCGCCCTCGAACAGGAAGCACAGCGCGCTGAGCGCGGCCAGGGCGAGCGCGCCCAGCAGCACCGGACGCCGCCCCAGCACGTCGGAGAAGCCACCGGCGATCAGCAGAGCGGTGATGACACCCACCGCGTAGACGGCGAACACCACGGTGACGGTGAGCTCGGAGAACCCGATCTGCTGCCGGTACAACCCGTACAGCGGCGTCGGCAGGGTGGTCCCCATCATGCCGACGGCGAAGACACCCGCCGCGGCCTTGTACCCGGGCCGGTGGCCCTGCCGACGGCGGACGGTGTCACTGGCGATCACACCTCACCATAGACATCTGTATGGGACACGGCGGCCATCGTGGCGGCGGCCAGAACGAATGTGATGGCCACAGGCGCCGCCGCACGACCGGACCGGCCCCGTCAACGGGGGTCCGGTGCCTCGGACGCGGTCCGGCGGTGGCCGGTGACCTTGGAGGCGGGGAGGCGGCCGGCCTTCGAGGTCCCCGTGAGGGTGTCACCGACGACGGTCACGGTGAAGGTCAGGTTCAGGCGCATCGGCCGGGTGACGGACTGTTTCCAGGTGAGCGTCCGGCCTTCGACGCCGACGTCCACGAGGGGGATCTGCTCGCCGGCCCCGTGAGCGATCCCGGTCAGCCGCCCGGCTTCACGGCGCAGTTCGATGACGGGCTTGATCCGCCCGATGGGGGTGGCGATGGTCAGGTCCCAGGTGCCTTCGACGGTCATGCGGTGGTGGTTCCTCACGGTCTCGGTGCGGGTGGCGGACATCAGAAGGCGGTGGGGACGGGGCCGTGGGCGCGCCAGACGGTGCCGCGTCGGTCATGGGCGAACAGCTCCTCGACTGCGTGGGCGATCCGCGGACCGACCTCGCGCTCCAGCAGATACAGGCCCAGGTCCAGGCCCGAGGTGACGCCGGCTCCGGTGACCAGGTCACCGTCGTCGACCACCCGGGCGCGTACGGCGTGGACGCCGGTGGCATCCAGCATGTCCAGGCCCATGTGGTGGGTCGTGGCGTTGCGTCCCTCGATCAGACCGGCCATCGCCAGCACCAGGGAGCCGCCGCAGACCGCCGTCATGGTGATCCGCGGATTGTCGATGGCCGCCTTGAGCAGTCGGGGCAGTTCGGTGGTCAGCGTGCGGCCCAGCAGCACGGGGATGAACTCGTCCTGCCGCCACCGCGCCTCCGCGCCGGCGTCCTGGTCGGGCGTCTCACCCGGCTCGCCGACGCGGCCCGAGGCGCCGGGGACCAGGACCAGACCGGGGCGGTCCGGATCCAGGGCGGAGGCGGCGCGCAGCGCCAGACCTCCGGTACCGCTGACCACCTCCCGGGGGCCCTCGGCGGAGACCAGTTCCACCGTCACCGCGCCGCCGGAGGCGCTCCCGCCGGCGTGGAGGACTTCGTAGGGGGCGATCACGTCGAGCGGGTCGAACCCGTCGAACAGAACGATCTGAACGTGCATGTGTATGTCTTTCAAGTCGGGGCGAGTTGTCTCCGAGGTCGTGGTCGAGCCGACGCCGGCCGGCTGCGCTCGCCACGCTAGGCCTGGGTACTGCTCGCCCCCAGAGGCGTTCGTGACACCCTTCAACGGGATCTCGCCAGCCCTTGTGCAGGTGCCCTTCGGGAGCGGGCCGCTGTAGCGTGTCCGGGTGGTGACGAGCGACGCGTACCGGGAGCTGGGAGAGGCCGCCTGGTCATGGGTGCTGAAGCAGGTCCTCGATGACAAGGGCCCCTGGCTGCCGGAGACGGTGCCCGATTCGGCGCCGGAGGAAGGCCAGGACCCGGCACCACCGAAGGATCGGGACTCGCTGTACGCGGGGATTGCCGGTCTCGCCCCGGTGTTGGCGGAGATCGAGCAGTACCGGGCATGGAGCGACAGCGAGGGGACACTGGCGACGGGGATCGTGACCAGGCTGTCGCAGGAGGCCCGGGGCAGAACGGAACCATCGCTGTACGACGGCCTGGCAGGCGACACCATGGCGCTGAGGCTGCTCGCCCCGGGCAGGGAGTCGATCGCGCTGCGGCGCCTGGCCGGCCTGGCCACCCCCGAAGGCTGGAAGACCACCCTCGAATTCGAACCGGGTTCCGACGCGCCCCTCAACGACATCATCATGGGGACCGCCGGTGTGGTGATGACCGCCGTCTGGGCGGGCGGTGAGTTCGCGGAGGCCATCGCGACAACAGGCGGCGAGGCCCTGCTGCGCACGGCGGACCGGACACAAGCGGGCCTGGACTGGGGGATGACGCCGGGCACGGTGTCGCGGGCACCGAACTACTCGCACGGCACCTCCGGAGTGGCCGCCGCGCTGGCCGTGGCCGGTGCGGCACTGCATCGGGAGGACTTCGTCGAGGCCGCGGTGCGGGGAGCCCAACACGTGCTGTCCGTAGGCTCGTTGGAGGACGGCGGCTTCATCGTCCCGCACACGATCCCGCCGTCGAAACGGGAGGTGGAGCCGGTGACGTACACCTGGTGCCACGGTCCGGCGGGCACCTCCCATCTGTTCTCGGCGCTGTCGCACGCGGGCGTGACCGAGGTGGCGGGCCTCGACGTCGGCGAACTCCGGCAGCGCTGCCTGACCTCGATCCTCGACTCGGGAGTCCCGGAACGCCTGCGGCCGGGCTTCTGGGACAACGACGGCCGCTGCTGCGGAACGGCGGGCGTAGGGGACGTACTGCTGGACGCGGCACAGGACTGCGCGGACACGCCACGAGCCGAAACCCTCCTTCAGGCGGCGCGCACGATGGGCGACGCGTTGGTGGAGCGGGCGATCAGGGACGAGGCGGGCGCGCGCTGGCGCTTCCTGGAACACCGCAAGGACCCACCGCTCCTGGCGCCGGGCACGACGTGGATGCAGGGCGCTGCGGGCATCGCGGCGTACCTTCTCCGCCTCGCCCGGTTCCTCGAAACCGGCCCGGACGCAGTGGTGGTGGACCGCCCGGACCAGTGGTGGGCAGTGCCGCCACAGCTACGCAGTACGGCCTTGTGAGAGGAGCGGCGGCTCGTCCTGTGCCGACGGGGGCAGGACTCCGCTCCGACCCGCCGGTGCACTCGCACTCATCGAGTCGGCGCCTGGCCGATCGCCCCCGTGGTGTTCCTCGTACTGGCCGTGTTCTACGGCCCCATGATGGCCCGTCGCACAGGCAGGGTCTGGCCCGGCGCAGAGGAGCGGAGCCGTACCGAGCGAGCGGCGGTCGTACGCTCCACCCGGCGCGGTGAGGACATCGGCGACGCCCACCTGGCTCCCGCCGTCGTCACCTATGCGGACGGGCTGCGCCAAACCCGGGAACGCGGTGGGTGGGTGCGGTGGGTGGTACCGGGCCGGCAGCCCGATGACGGCTGAGGCACTGACCGGCCCCTGGCGCCCTGCCCGTCACCGGCTCAGTGGTGGCCGGTACGACTCACTACGATCATCAGCCATGGACTGGCTCGAGCGCACCGCGAAGTTGAGGCAGTGGACCAGGAGCGGCACGCGCGCTCCCCACAAGCCGCTGCTGCTCCTGTACGCCCTCGGCCGGTTTCAGGAGGACTCCGACAGCGGGCTGCGGTACAGCGCCGTGGAGGAGGATCTGCAGCGGCTGTTGACCGAGTACGGGCCGCCCAACAAGACAACGCCTGCCTACCCCTTCCACCACCTGGTCAGTGACGGCGTCTGGGAAGTGCGTACCGACCGCGGGCCGGGCAGTCCCGGAACCGGGGTGCGGGATCTCCGGGAGACGGGTGCCACCGGACGGCTCGCGCCGGAGCTGAGAGCGGCGTTGCGACGCGAACCGCCGCTGCTCGGCAGGATGGCTCGTTTGCTGCTCGACCTGCACTTCCCGTCCTCGCTCCACACCGAGCTGTGTGAAGCCGTCGGACTGCGGCTGGAGCCGGCGGAGGCCGAACAGCTCTCCATGGCGAGGCGGCAGCGGGACCGGCGGATGCGGGAGCTGGTGCTGACCGCGTACGAGTACCGATGCGCCTTCTGCGGTTACGACGGCAGGATCGGCGCGGTGCCGGTCGGGCTGGAGGCCGCGCACGTGCGATGGTGGGCGTTCGGCGGTCCGGACGACGTCGACAACGGTCTGTGTCTGTGCTCGCTGCACCACAAGCTCTTCGACAAGGGTGTCCTCGGCGTCGGCGACGGTCATCGCATCCTGGTCTCGCAGCGCTTCGTCGGCCACAGCGCCGCCGCCCGCGACCACGTCATAGCCCTCGCGGGCCGACCACTCATCGGTCCTCAATCCGGCGTCCGGCCCGTCGCGGCGGCCCACCGCGACTGGCACACCCGCCAGGTCTTCCACGGCATCCCACGCCCGGCCACCGCCGTCTGACCACGGCTCCTGCTCGCCCCGACGGCAGACGCCCGTCTCCGGTGCCGACGTCCTGCGGCCGTGTCCGCCGTACACCCCCTAGTGAGCGAGCTCGATGAGGTGAGGTACCACGCGGGTGAGCCGGCCGACGCCCCACACGATCAGCAGGGCGCCCGCCGCCTCCGGCAGGATCCACCAGCCCGTTCGGATGTGCTCACTGAACAGGATCACGCCCAGGACGAGGCTCGTCGTCGCGTCTCCGATGGTCAGCGCGGGCTGTGAGGCGGCCAGTGAACCGGCTTGCAGGGAGTTCTCCAGGAGCAGGACCGCACAGATGCCGACGAGGGCGAAGCCGTACGTCTGCCAGGTGGCGAGGAACGCGGGAACACCGGCGTCGGCAAGCCGCCCCGTGGCCGACTTCATGAGTGCGGCGGTCAGGGCGTTGCCGATCGCGGCGGCCGTGGCGAGGGTGGCCGCGCGAAAGAGCGGCGAGCGTGCCGGTCGGGCCAGGACGACGGCCGCCGCCATCGCTCCCAGCAGCAGCGCCAGGACCGGCACCCAGCGCACCATGGCCGCCTGGTTCCCGGTACCCGCCGGCGCTGCCGCGGCCAGGACCACGGCCAGTCCGGTGACCACTGCCCCGACCGCCCACCAGCCTTTCGCGGGCAGCCCGCGGTGCATCAGCGGGGCGGCCACCAGCAGGGCGAACGGCAGCTCCAGGATGAAGAGCGGCTGGACCAGGGCCATGGGCCCGTTCACCAGGGCCAGGGCCTGGAACAGGGCGGCGCCCATGACGCCGGCGATGCCGATCACCCAGGCAGGGCGCCGTACGAGAGCGGCCAGCAGACGAAAGCCGCCGCCCCGGGACACCGATGAGGCGGCCTTCCGCTGGAACGCCGTTCCCACCGCATTGCTGGCGGCCCCCATCACAGCGCAGACGACAGCGAGCACGATCACACACCCACCATGCCCCGCCCGCCACGCATCCTCCCGCCACCGACCGGCACGCATCGCGTGTGTCGCCCCGCATACCCTGTTCCCGTGCCAGTCTCCCGGCTTCGTCGCGTCGCCGTCCTCGTGCTCGAAGGGGCGAAGCCGCTCGATGTCGGCATTCCCGCGCAGGTGTTCACGACCCGTGCGAGCATGCCGTACGAGGTGCGGGTGTGCGGCGCCGCGCCCGGCCTCGTGACCGGCGGTGACGGCCTGTCGTACCACGTAGCCCACGGCCTCGACGCACTCGCGTGGGCGGACATCGTCTTCATTCCCGGCTACCGGTTTCCGGACCGGGACGATCCGCCGCAGGCCGTGGTCGACGCACTGATCACCGCCCACGACCGGGGCGCGCGGCTCGCCGCCATCTCGACGGGTGCCTTCGCGCTGGCCGCCACGGGTCTGCTCGACGGCAAGCGGGCCACCACGCACTGGCACTACGCGCGGGCACTCGCGGCGAAGCATCCGCTGGTCCGGGTGGACGAGAACGTGCTGTTCGTCGACGAGGGCAGTGTGCTGACGTCGGCCGGGGCCGCCTCGGGCATCGACCTGTGCCTGCACATTCTGCGCGGTGACCGCGGGGTGGCCGCGTCGAACCACGCGGCCCGGCGGCTGGTCGCGGCCCCCTACCGCAGCGGCGGTCAGGCGCAGTATGTGCCGCGCAGCGTGCCGGAGCCGCTGGGCGAGCGGTTCGCCGCCACCCGCGAGTGGGCGCTGCACCGGCTGGACGAGCCCCTCACCCTCACGGTGCTCGCCCGGCACGCGGCCGTCTCGCCTCGTACCTTCTCGCGCCGCTTCGCCGAGGACACCGGATACACGCCGATGCAGTGGGTCATGCGCGCCCGCATCGACATGGCCCGTGAGCTGCTGGAGCGCTCGGAGCGCGGCGTCGAGCAGATCGCCACCGATGTCGGACTGGGCACTGGTGCGAATCTGCGGCTGCACTTCCAGCGCATCCTCGGCACCACCCCGAGCGAGTACCGGCGCACCTTCACCCGCGGCGAGTAGCGCAGCACGTGGCGCGCCGCGCAGCACACCGCCGCGTGGCGCCGCGTGGCGCGATCCTTTTGAACCATGGCGATCGCGCCGCTGTCACCGGCAATTGGGGCACACGACGCTGGTGTCGAACCGAAGGGACGCCACTTATGACTCGCATCGCCATCAATGGATTCGGCCGCATCGGACGCAATGTGCTGCGCGCGCTGCTGGAGCGCGACAGCGGCCTGGAGGTCGTCGCCGTCAACGACCTCACGGAGCCCGCCACCCTCGCGCGGCTGCTCGCCTACGACACGACGGCCGGCCGGCTCGGTCGCCCGGTGTCCGTGGACGGCAACGTCCTCGTCGTGGACGGCCGTCGCATCACGGTGCTCGCCGAGCGCGAACCGGCGCAGCTGCCGTGGGCCGAACTCGGTGTGGACATCGTGCTGGAGGCGACCGGTCGCTTCACGTCGGCCAAGGCCGCCCGCGCCCACCTCGACGCGGGTGCGAAGAAGGTGCTCGTCAGTGCGCCGTCGGACGGCGCCGATGTCACGCTCGCTTATGGGGTCAACACCGACGCGTACGACCCGGACCTGCACACGATCGTCTCCAACGCCTCGTGCACGACCAACGCGCTCGCGCCGCTGGCCGCGGTGCTCGACCAACTCGCGGGCATCGAGCACGGCTTCATGACGACGGTGCACGCCTACACGCAGGAGCAGAACCTGCAGGACGGTCCGCACCGCGACGCCCGTCGCGCCCGCGCCGCCGCCGTGAACATCGTGCCGACCACGACGGGCGCCGCCAAGGCGATCGGCCTCGTGCTGCCGAACCTCGACGGCAAGCTGTCGGGCGACTCGATCCGTGTACCGGTTCCGGTGGGCTCGATCGTCGAGCTCAACACGACCGTGGCCCGCGACGTGACGCGCGACGACGTGCTGGCGGCGTACCGCGCCGCGGCGGAGGGGCCGCTCGCCGGCGTCCTGGAGTACTCGGACGACGCCCTCGTATCCTCCGACATCACGGGCAACCCGGCCTCTTCGATCTTCGACTCGGCCCTCACCCGCGTCGACGGCCGCCATGTCAAGGTGGTCGCCTGGTACGACAACGAGTGGGGTTTCTCGAACCGCGTGATCGACACGCTGGAACTGCTCGCCGCTCGCTGACCCCTGAGGCGCGCATACGGTGCGTGTCGAACTGGTCAGGTGCCGGGAGGCGTCTCGGTAGCCGCCTCCTCGTCATCGTTTCCTTCTCGTTCGGCCGTGTTGTCCGCGTCGGCTTCAGGAACCGCCTCTGGAGCTTTCGCAGCCTCATGGGCATCGGCCGGTCGCCGACGCGGGCGCCGACGGTAGGAGGAATAGTCCGTTCCATCGCCCCAATCGGCGATGTCGGCGGAGACCAGGACGTCGGCGCGGGTGGGAAGATCCTCGTCGGCCTCAGGCTTGTCGGTCACTGTGGATCAGCCCCTCCATGAGTCGCTTCTTGCTGTTGCGGCAGTACACGGTTTCCGTGACGTCGAATCGGCCGGTCTCGAAGTATTTGTTCGACGGCTGGCCGCCGAGGCAGTAGGCGAAGTGATCGCAGGCACGGCGGCATTCGGCGAAGCCGCGCAGCGCCTCTGCCACCCATGTCACCTGCGAGGCTCGCCGTACCAGTTCCGCGAGATCGGTCTCGCGGACGTTGCCCACGCTCAGCGCCCCGAGGCGTGGGGAGTCACACCCTGTCAGGTCCGGACCCAGTACCGTCACATCGCCGTCCCAACCGACCATCGGCATGGGGTCGTAGGCTGCCGCGGTTCGTCGTGCCAGCTCATCCGTGCGCACCGCGGCCACATAGCGGGCGGCGTGGTCGAACTCCCTTATCCGCAGCCGCCGGTCGTCGTCTCTCCACCGGGCTGCCAGGGCGGCCCAGAAGGCGGTGACACGGTCGTCGTCGACCGAGGCCGTGAAGCGTGTGCCCTTGCGTTCCACGATGTTGATGCCGAGCACCTGGCACCCCAACTGCGCGAACCAGTCGTACAGCTCGATGGCGAGCTGCGGATCCGGCTCCTCGACCACCGCGATGGCCCCGAACGGGATCCGATGTCCGCGCAGCAGGGCGATGCCGCGAAGAGCGGCGTCGAAGCTCTCCCCTCCGCCGCGCGTGAGGCGGGCACGGTTCAGGCGTCGTGGGCCGTCCAGGCTGACCGTCACCTTGATCCGGTGCCGGAGGAACAGCTCGCACCAGGCCTCGTCGATGAGCGTGGCGTTGGTCTGAACGGCATGTCCGCCGCGGTGCCGGCGCTCGGTGAAGCGACGGAGCAGTTCCGCGAATCCCCGGAGACCGAGTGCGAGTGGCTCTCCCCCGTGCCACACCACACGCACGGGGTGGAGGTCGGACCAGGACTCCACCGCTCGCGCCACGGTATCGGCCACATCCACGGACATGCGTCTGTGCACCGCGCGTTGGGGAAGGTAGCAGTACGAGCAGTCGAGATTGCACAGTGTCACGGGTTGGAGGTACACGACGGTTGCCGACCGGGCCAGCTCAACCATGTGCGGCTTCCTGGCTCCGGGGGCCGCGCGCATCCCGGCCGGCGCCCTCGATGCGTCGTAGGGCAGCCTGCGCCGCGTCCTCCGCGTCGGCCTCCCGGTACAGACGGACCGCATCCCCCCAGGCACGCAGCGCGTCGTCGGACCGGCCCAGGGCCAGTGCCGCGACGGCATACAGGTCGAGTGACTGGGCTTGCCCATGGGGATCCGAGAAGACATCGCGGTGCAGCGTCAAGGCGCTCCGATGGCACTCGGCGGCTTCCTTGTGGCGCCCCGCCCGGCGGAGGGTCACCCCGAGGTCGTTGAGGATGATCGCCTCACGGTACTGCGCTCGCTGTTCACGCACGGCCCGCAGTGCCTCGGCATGCTCCACGAGAGCCTGTTGCAGCCGGCCCATGGCGCGGAGGGTGAGTGCGTGGTCGTTCCGGGCGATGGCCGCGCGTTGGTCGTGGCCCACGGCCTGGAAGAGTTCCATGGCGCGGGCATGGTCCAGACGTGACTCGTCCAGATGCCCGAGTCCCCTCCGGGCACGCCCGAGGTTGTTGGTGGTGACGGCTTCGAGGTACAGGTCCCCGATGGACCGGAACAGATCGCGGGCAGGGTTCAGACAGTCAAGTGCCTTGTTGAAATGCCCGGTCTTGAGGTGGACGGTGGCCCGCCCGTTCTGGGCCAGGGCCGCGGTGTACTGCGCTCCCGACTCGTTCAAGAGCCCGTCGGCTTCCTCGAACGCCTCCAGCGCCTGGTCATGGTGGTGGGCTTCTTGCAGCGCGCTGCCCAGGTTGTACCAGGCTCTGCCCTGTCCGAGAGGGGAGTCCAGGTCCGCGAACAGCTCCAGGGCGCGCCGGTGCGCCGCTATGGCCTCATCGAGGAGCCGCAGGTGACGCAGGGCGATGCCGAGGTTGTCGTGGGCCATTCCCTCGTAGTACGGATCTTGCAGCAGGCGTGCGCCGTCCAGCACGTGCCGGTACACAACTGCGGCGTCGGCGAAGTGATTTCGCCAGCCCAGGTAGTGGCACAGGCTCAGAGCGAAGCGCACTCCGGGCTCGGCATGTGCGGGATCGGCGGCCCACTGGGCGGCGGCGACGAGTCCGATGCGTTCCGTGTCGAGCCACCGCAGTGCCTGTTCCCGGTCGCGGAAGCCTCCGTCCCGAGTGTGCCCGGACATCGGTTTGAGGTAGGCGTGGCTGTCGAGGACTCGCTCGTGGTACTGGCCGAGCAGCCGCGCACGTGCTGCCTGCCCCTCGTCTTTGAACTCGGCGTTCTCCTGTGTCTTCGCCATTCCGTAGACACGTACGAGGTCGTGCATGCGCCAGCGGCCGCGGCTGAGGCCGGGTTCGATCAAGTGGGCTCTGACCAGGGTGTCGAGGGCACGCGGTGCGGGTGTGCGGCCGCCGAGTGCCGTGAGGGCTTCCATGCCGACCTCGGGGCCCGGGGCCAGGGCGAGCAGCCGGAACAGGCGCGCGGATCCGTCGTCCAGTCGCCGGTACGACATGTCGAAGGCCGCCCTGATGGCCCGTTCTCCGTCATCGAGCTGGTCGATGCGGGTCGCCGCGTCGGCGAGTTCGTCCGCGAGTTCGGCCACCGGTTTGCCCGGGTCGTTGACGAGGAGGGCGGCGGCGATGTGCAGCGCGAGGGGCAGGTGTCCGCACAAGGCGCTCAACCGCTGTGCCTCGTTCTCCTCCCGGTCGACACGGGAGTCATGGGGATCTGCCGTCCGCAGAGCCGTGTTCAGGGCCTCCACCGCGACCTGTGCGGGCAGCACGCCGAGATGGAGCAGTTGGGCGCCGAGCTGGGAGAGGGTGTCGCGGGAGGTGACCAGGACCCGGTGCCGCGGATGCCCGGGCAGCAGGGGCCGTACCTGCGACGGGCGCGAGGCGTTGTCCGCGACGATCAGCAGGGCGCCCCGGTCCTCTGCGATCTCCGTCAGGACGGAACGGTACAGACCGGCACGTGCGTCGGCGCTTGCGGGCATGTGCTCGCCCGGGACGCCGAAGGCCGTGAGCAGTTGCTCCAGCGCCTCTCCCGGCGTGACGGGAGTCTCGTCGTATCCATGGAGGTCGAGGAAGACAACTCCCGCCGGGAACAGTCCCCGGTCCTTCGCGATGTGCGCGGCCCGTACGGCAAGTGCCGTCTTGCCGACGCCACCGAGTCCGGCGACTGCGGAGATGACCACGGTGCCGTGGCTCGAAGCCGCGGGGTCCAGGCTCTGGAGCAGCGCGTGCAATTCGTCGTGGCGCCCGACGAATCCCCGGGCGGCCGCGGGGAGCGACTGCAGAGCGTCGGTGACCGGTGCCGTGTGGTGGTGGTGGTGCTCCACCTTCTTCGCGACGACGTCTCCGTGGAAGCGGCCGCCGCGGAAGTCGACCAGGTCCGCTCCGACGGTCACGCCGCCGGCGCGTCGGCTCCCCGGATCGGCTCGGTCGCCCACGACCGGATCCACATCGTCCCGCATGGCTCCATCATGGAGTCCATCGCCTTGCGGGTGTACCCGATGTCTCCAAGTGACCAACGCGTGTTGCCGGTTGACGCCTCAGTCCGGCAGGGTGTGCGTCTGAAGGGGCACGGCGTTTCCGGTGCCGTGAGCGGACCTGCCCATGTGGGTGCCCCGTCGGTGGCGGTGGGCTTCGGGCGTGCGGCAGAGCGCGATGATCGCGGCGTCGTCCTCCAGGCGTCCGCCGACGTGGGCGAGGAGGTCGCGGCGGACGTGGTGCAGGAGCTCTTCGGGAGCGCTGCCGGCCCACTGCGCGGCCCGTTCCGCGAGCGGGTAGAAGACGCCGCCGGGATCGCGGGCCTCGATGACACCGTCGGTGTAGAGCAGGAGGGTGTCCTCGGGCTCGAAGGAGAACACGTCGAGGGTGTACTCGGTGGGTGTCGGCGCGCCGATGCCCAGCGGGGGCGCCGGGTGCACCGGAACGGTGACGGTCCCGGCGGGACTCAGCAGCAGGGGCGGAGGGTGACCGCAGCTGAGGATCCGCGTGAGACGGCCCTCGTTCGGCATCTCCACCAGCAGCACGGTGGCGAACCGCTCCCCCGTCTCCTCCTCGGGCACGAGGTCGGGCAGATTCCGGGCCACGCTCCGCTCCAGCGCGGCGGCCAGCTCGGGCAGGGAGGTGTGCTCGTGGGCGGCCTCACGGAAGGCCCCGATGATGAGGGCGGCCTCGCCGATGGCGGACAGGCCTTTGCCCCGTACGTCACCGATCACGACCCGCACGCCGATGTCGGTCGAGGTCGCGGCGTACAGATCACCGCCGATCTGGGCCTCGTCCTCGGCGGCCAGGTACAGGCAGGCGATCGTCAGCGGACCGATCCGCTCGGGCAGCGGCCACAGCAGGACGTGCTGCGCGGCCTCGGCGACCGCGCGCACCTGTGCCAGCTGGCGCAGTCGTCGCTCACGTACGACGCAGTAGAACACCGTCAGCGCCGACAGCACCGCCAGGGCAAGGATCTGCACCAGGACGTTGCGTGAGAACAGCACGCCGAAGTGCCAGCCGATGTACGCCTGCGCCGTCACGGCCAGGAACCCGATCAGCCCGGTCACCCAGGGCCCCGCGAAGGAAACGGTGATCGCGGGGGCGATGACCAGGAGCGGGCCGAGATGGATGTCGGCCGGGACCAGCTGGTCCACCATCGTGATCACCAGGATGAGCGCGGTCGGGATCACCAGCAGCGCATGGCTCGACTGCCACGGCTGCCGCAGGCCGGCCATGCCTTGCCGCACATCCACATCTTCCAGATTGCACCGTCCCGGGCAGGGCCGCCCGCGGGGTGCTGTCGGCCGGCATCGCGCGGCTCGGCACAGGTCAGTGGTCGGCTGTGTGCCAGGGGGCGTCGGGGCGGGTGAGGCGTGCGTCGGCGGCCGGCCGGAGGGCGTACACCGGGCGGTCGCCCGGAACGGGGCCGAGGTGGTCGTGGCCGGTCATATGGCACCAGGCGGGCAGGTCGAGGGGAGCGGCCGGGTCGGTGGCGATGACGTGTACGACGGTGCCGGGCCGTACGTCGTCGATGGCGGCGCGGAGCTTGAGCAGCAGGGTGACGCAGAGCAGGCCGGTGCCGTCGACGGTGAGGTCGGGTGCGGGTGCGGGTGCGGGGGCGGGGACGGGGTGGAGGGTCATCGGCTGCTCGCGGAGGCCGCGATGGCGGGCAGGACGGCCAGTGCGAGGATGCCGCCGGTGAGTGCGAGGACGGGGTAGCTCGCGGCGTCGACGATGATGCCGGAGGCGAGGCCGCCGGTGGTGCCGGCGATGGCGATCGAGACATCGACCAGGCCCTGCGTCCTGGCGCGGGCGGCGAGCGGCACGGCGTCGGTGATGATCGCGGTGCCGGAGATCAGGCCGAGGTTCCAGCCGAGTCCGAGCAGGGCCAGCGCGAGGGCCAGCAGCGCGACGGAGTCGCCGGGCGCGGCGGCGGCAAGGATGCCGGCGGCGAGGAGCGTGATGCCGGATCCGGCGGCGACCGGGATGCGGCCGTAGCGGTCGACGAGCCGGCCGGTGAGCGGTGAGGGGAGGTACATCGCACCGACGTGGATGGCGATGACGAGTCCGGAGGCGGCGGTGCCGTGTCCGTGGTCGCGCATATGGACGGGCGTCATCGTCATGATCGCGACCATCACCACCTGGCTCAGGACCATGATCAGTGCGCCCAGTACGACTCCGGGGCGGCGCCGTTCGGCCGTCGACGCGGCTCGTTGTGTGTCGTCGGTCGCCGTGGCCCGTTGCTGGTCGAGGGTGCGGGCGAGCAGGAGCGGGTCGGGGCGCAGCCACACGGCCAGGACGAGGGCTGCCAGCGCATAGGCGGCGCCGGCGAGAAGGAAGGGTCCGGCCAGGCGGGGTATGCCGAGGACGTGTGCAAGGTCGCCGGTGGGTGAGGCGAGGTTGGGGCCGACGACGCCCCCGAGCGTGGTCGCGACCAGGACGGAGGAGACGGCGCGGGCGCGGTGGGCGGGGTCGGCGAGGTCCGCTCCGGCGTAGCGGGCCTGGAGGTTGGTGGCGGTGCCGGCGCCGTAGACGAACAGCGCGAGGAACAGCAGAACGGAATTGTCGAGGACGGCGGCGGTGATGACGCCGCCGCTGCCGATGGCTCCGGTGAGGTATCCGGTGGCCAGGCCGGGGCGGCGGCCGCGGGCCTGGGAGATACGGCCGACGGCGACGGCGGCGAGCGCGGAACCGGCGGTGAACAGGGCACTGGGCAGCCCGGCGAGGCTGGTGGTCCCGAGCATGTCCTGCGCGAGCAGGGCACCGACGGTGACACCGGCGGCGAGCCCGGCACCGCTGAGGACCTGAGTGGCGACCAGCACGCGCAGGATGCGCCGCTGGGCCGGAACGACGTCCGATATGGAGGAGGGGCCGGCCGATTGCGTACTCGTCATGCCAAGTCCGTCGCCTCGACGGGCAGTTCGGCCAGACGCCACTCCAGCATGCCGTCGTTCAGGCGGATCGCCCGCCGGCCGCGGTCGGTCAGCAGCCGTACCGCGTCGTAGGCGAGTACGCAGTACTCGCCCCGGCAGTACACGACGATGTCGGTGTCCTCGGGCAACTCGTTGATCCGGTCGGCCAGTTCGTCGACCGGAATGGAGTGTGCGCCGGGGATGTGCCCCGCCCGGTACTCCTCCTTCGGCCGCACGTCCAGCACCAGTACGTCTCCGGCGGCCGCGCGGGCGCGCAGCTCTTCGTGGGTGACCTCCGCCGCGCCGTCCTCGCCGAGGTAGGCGTCCCGGGCGCCGGACACGGTGGCCTGGTGGCGTTCGGCGACCTTGCGCAGCAGCGCGAACAGTTGGGCGACGTCGTCGCCCGCGAGCCGGTAGTGGATGCGGACGCCCTCGCGGCGGGTGACGACGAACCCGGCCTGCTTGAGCGTCTGCAGATGTGCCGAGGCCGTCGTCAGGTTCAGTCCCGCCGCCTTGGCGAGTGCGTCGACCGTACGCTCGCCCTGGGCGAGCAGGTCAAGCAGTTCCAGGCGCTTTCCGCTGGCCAGCGCCTTGCCGCTGGCTGCGAACGCGTCGTACAGCTGCGCCTTCGTGCCGGTCGAGTTGCTTCCCGCCATGTCATCCTCCATAAATCCATGGAATAGTGTAGATGAAGGAGGGTGCTGTGACCACACGCCGCCTCGCATCCGAACCTTGGAGGACCTGATGGGGTTTGCCGACGACCACCTGATAGCCCTGGTCGACGCCGGACTCGGCAACAGCGCCTACCTCGTCGACCTCGGCGACGGGCGCGCCCTGGCCGTGGACGCCGCCCGTGACCTGCGCACCCTGCGGAAGGCCGCGGACCGGCGCGGCCTGACCGTCGCGTTCACGGCCGACACACATCTGCACGCGGACTTCCTCTCCGGCGCCGTCCAGCTGGCGCACGACGACGGCGCGCGCGTGCTGGCGTCGGCCGCCGGCCGGCGGGTCTTCCCCCACACGCCGCTGGCCGACGGCGACGAGACGGACCTCGGCGGGCTGACCCTGCGCGCCCTGGCCACGCCCGGCCACACCGACGAGCACCTGTCGTTCCTGCTGCTGGACGGCGACCACGAGCTGGGGGTGTTCACCGGCGGCTCGATGATCGTGAACTCCGCCGCCCGCACCGACCTCCTCGGAGCCGACCGCACCGAGGAACTGGCCCGCGCCCAGTACCGCTCACTGCGGCGGCTGGCCGCACTGCCCGACGAGACCCGGGTGTGGCCCACCCACGGAGCCGGCTCCTTCTGCTCGGCGCCGCCGGGCAGCGAGCGCACCTCCACCATCGGCGCGCAGAAGCAGAGCAACCCGCTCCTGACCGCCCCGGACGAGGACACCTTCGTACGACGGCTGCTGGGCGGCCTGGGCAGCTATCCGGCGTACTTCGACCGGCTCGCCGAGGCCAACCGCAAGGGCCCGGGCATCCTGACCGGCACTCCGGCGCTGCCCGACCTGACCGCCGGGCAGGTGGCCGGCCTGCTCGCCCAGGGCGGTCAGGTGGTCGACGTCCGCCCGGCCGCGGACTTCGCCGCCGGACACATCCCCGGTGCGCTCTCGATCCCGCTGCGCGACCAGTTCGCCACCTGGCTGGGCTGGCTGCTGTCCGAGGCCGCCCCGATCGCGTTCGTCACCGCCGAGGACCAGGAGCCCGCCGAGATCGTCTGGCAGGCGTACAAGATCGGCTACGAGCGGCTGTCCGGACGCCTGGCCGGAGGCATGCGGGCCTGGCTCGCGGCCGGCAACCCGCAGGCCACCACCGCGTTCATCACGGCCGACCGCACCGCGGACCGGCCCTATGTCGATGTCCGTCAGAGCTCCGAGTTCTCGGCCGGGCATGTCCCGGGCGCCGTGCACATCGAGCTCGCGAGCCTCGGCACCCGCGCCGTCGACGCCCCCGAGGGCGCGGTCGTGGCCTGCGGCCACGGCGAGCGGGCCATGACCGCAGCCAGTCTGCTGGAACGCGCGGGCCACTCCGATGTGGCGGTCCTCGACGGCGGGCCCGCCGACTACGCCGCCGCCCATGGTCAGCGGCTCACCGAGGGCACGGAGGGCGTTCAGTCGTGAGTACGCCCCACCACCCGGCCACCACTACCACTCCCGACCCGCCGATACGGCTGGGCCTGCGGGAGAACTGGCCGCAGTTCACCCTGCTCGTCGTCGTCAACGTCTGTGTCGGCGGCCTGGTCGGCCTGGAACGCACCACGGTCCCGCTGATCGGCGCCGATGTCTTCCAGCTGACCAGCGACCTGGCCGTCTTCTCCTTCATCATCGCCTTCGGTGTCACCAAGGCGCTGACCAACCTCGCCGCCGGGGCGCTGACCGCCCGCTTCCGCCGCAAACAGCTCCTGGTCACCGGCTGGCTGATCGGGGTGCCCGTGCCGTTCGCGCTTGCCTGGGCACCGTCCTGGGGCTGGATCGTCGCCGCGAATGTCCTGCTCGGTGTCAACCAGGGTCTGACCTGGTCGATGACCGTCAACATGAAGATCGACCTCGTCGGCCCCGCACGGCGCGGACTGGCCACCGGCGTCAACGAGGCCGCCGGCTACACCGCCGTCGGGGTCACCGCACTGCTCACCGGCTACCTCGCCACCGCCTATGGCCTGCGCCCCGCCCCCGAACTCATCGGCGTCGTCTTCGTCGCCGCCGGGCTCGGTCTGTCCGTGATCGTCCGTGACACCGCCGCGCACGTCGCTCTCGAACTCGCCCAGCACGCCAAGCCCCTGCCGACGGGTGAGGACACCACACTGGCCGCCGTCTTCGCCCGCACCTCCTGGCGCAACCGCTCCCTGCGCGGCGCCAGCCAGGCCGGCCTGGTCAACAATCTGAACGACGGTCTGACCTGGGGCGTCTTCCCCCTGCTCTTCACCGAACACGGCCTCGGCTTCGCCGCCATCGGTCTGATCAAGGGCCTCTACCCCATCCTGTGGGGCATCGGCCAGATCCCCACCGGCCACCTCGCCGACCGCATCGGCCGCAAGCCCCTCATCGTCACGGGCATGCTCGTCCAGGCCGGCGGATTCGTCCTCGCCCTGGCACTGCTCGACCGCCCGCTGCTGGCCGGTGTCCTGTCCGCCGCCGTCCTCGGTCTTGGCACCGCCATGGTCTACCCGGCCCTGATCGCCGCGGTCTCCGACCATGCCCACCCCGCCTGGCGCGCCAACGCACTCGGGACCTACCGCTTCTGGCGCGACATCGGCTATGCCGTCGGCGCCCTGGTGGCCGGCCTCCTCGCGGACGCCTTCGGGCTCAACGCGACCGTCATCGCCGCCGCTGTCCTCACCGCCGGCTCCGGGCTGCTCGCCGCCCGCTGGATCAGCGAACACAAGCCCGCGATGCACTGATCCGGCCCCCGGCGGGCGCAGAGGTGCCGAGAGGTCCGGGGGCGGGGCCGAACGGCCCTTGGCAGTGTCCCCGGGGTGGCCGGACAGTAGAGATCAGAAGAAGCCTCCCGAAGGAGGTGACCTGCAGTGATGTACTGGGACGGCGGTAGTGGCTGGGCCTGGATGGCCTTCATGCCGCTGCTGTGGATCGCACTGATCGGTCTGGTGGTGTGGGCGGTTGCCCGCCTCACCCAGCACCCCATGTCCCGCCGGGACGACACGGACCGAGGGCCGGCACCGCGGGAGACACCGGAAGAGGTCCTCGACCACCGCTTCGCCGCCGGCGAGATCGACTCCGAAACCTACGCCGAGATGCGCAAGCAACTGGCGGCTCACCGGCCGCGGCCCGAGTGACCGGGGGCCGCGTGGCCGTCGGCCGCCGCTGACCGGTAGTCCATTCGACCGAGTCACCGGCGCCCCAGAGTGAACGGGGCGTCGCTGTGCCTCGCGCCGACAGCGGCCCGCCGCCCGTGGCCGTTAGCGTCCACCCTTGTGTTGTTCAGCTATGCCTTTGTGAACCTGAAACCGGGTGTGGGAAAGACGACCAGCGCGGTCTGGCTGGCCCACGCGCTGCACGAGTCTGGCATGCCACCACTGCTGGTGGACAGTGACCCCGCCTCGTCCGCGCTGCGCTGGAGCGAACTGGCGGGCGGGTTTCCGTTTCCGGTGATCGCCCTTCCGGTGGGTGATGTGCACCGGCGCGTGAACGACTTCCTCGGCAACCGGCGGGCCGTGGTGTTCGACGCCCCGCAGATGGAGGACCACGCCCACATCACCCGGAGCATCATGAGGTACGCGAGTGAGTGGATCGTGCCGGTGACCCCGGCCCCCATCGAGCTGGATCGCATGGCACCCATCGGCGGCGAGATGGGCGACATGCAGTCCTTGCGCGCCCAGCCGGCCCGCGCCGCCGTCCTGCTGAACCGCACCAACCGTCCGGACGCCACCCGTACCGGTCCCGACGCCGACGCCCGCGAGGCACTCACCGAGCGTGGCTTCGACGTGTTGTCCACCCACATTCCGCGGCTCGACCTGTACGCCCAGTCGTTCGGCAGCCCGATCCAGGTCAAGGGCTCGGCCTACATGGAACTCGCGGACGAGCTCATCAAGCGTCAGGACAAGGTGTGAATCAGCGCAAGGACACCTACCGAGCCGCGCTGCAGCGCGGACCCTACCCAGCCGCATCCCGACCCGCCAAAGTCACCCACCTGCACACCCGTTACGTCAGGGTGACCATCGAACTCGACCCCAAATTGCCGGGCGATCTGAGCCGTTGGGTGGGGACACCGGTGTCCGCGCTCGCGCACGCCGGCGAGTCCGTGCTGCGGCCCGTGACGAGTTGGTGCGTGGCAGCCGGTACGACGGCGACCGTGGAGGCGTCGTCGCTGGTCGCCGGGATCGCCCGGCTCTGGCGATCCCGCTGAGCTCGGGCTCAAAGGCCCACGATCACCCGGCGTCGGCCTCCGCGGAAGGCACCGGGAGCAGCATGCAGCTGCTGGTGGCGTGGGCCAGCAGGCGGTCCTCTGCGTCGACCAGCCTTGCCTCGGCGAGCGCCGTCCGACGGCTCCGGTTCACCACCGTGCCGATGGCCCGCACCCGGCCCGTGTCCACCGTGATCCGCCTCAGGAACTTCACCGTCAGGTCGAGCGAGGTGTAGCCCATGCCCGGCGGAAGCGTCGAGTGGACGGCGCAGCCCGCCGCCGAGTCGAGGAGGGTGGCGTAAACGCCGCCGTGCACGCTGCCGATCGGGTTGTAGTGCTCCTCGCCCGGCAACAGGGAGAAGACCACCCGGCCCTCGTCCACCTCGTCCAGCGTGAAGTCCACGGTGGCCAGGATGGGCGGCCCGGGAAGACGGCCCGTCTGCATCTCACGCAGGAAGTCCAGGCCGGACGTGCGCCCGACGGCGGTCGCCGTGACCGCGGGGTCTTCCCACTCGTACGTCCGTATACGTCCCATGTCTTCGGCGCCTCCCAGCTGACTTCGTCGATCGAAGCTAGCTGTCCGGTCACCTGACTGTCAATGCCGAAGTCAGACCTCTACCATGGCTGGATGGAGTGGCTTGAGGTCAGTACCGAGAACTGCACCGTCCAGCGGACGCTCGACGTGGTCGGGGAGAAGTGGACACTGCTGATCGTGCGCGACGCCGCCAACGGCGTACGACGGTTCGACGACTTCCGGCGCCACATCGGTCTGTCGGAAGCGGTCCTGAGCGACCGGCTCAGGAAGCTGACCGCGGCCGGCATCCTCAGCGCCGTTCCCTACCAGGAGCCGGGCAGCCGCTCCCGCAACGAGTACCGGCTGACCCGCAAGGGGTGGGACCTCTGGCCGGTCCTCGTCGCCCTGCGCCAATGGGGCGAGACATACGCCCCCGATCCCCAGGGCCCCGTGCTGGACCTGCGGCACACCGAATGCGGGGCACCGGTGCGGGTGGTCGTCGAGTGCACCGACGACCATGCCGCCCTGACCCCGAAGGACGTCACCGCACGCCCGGGACCCGGCGCCCGGCGCCTGGCCTGACGACGTACACCCGCATACGCGAGGAGTACGCCCGCAGGGGCGCCGCCGTCCGCACGGGCCCGGACGGGCACGGCTCAAGTCTCGGCGCAGACGCCGACGCGATATTCTGGAGTACGCCACGCGTCCGGGGCAGGTGACCCGGATGGCACTGCTCGTGACCAGGTCCAGGCCGTGATCGTCGCCCACGACACCGGACTCGTACGACGCGCATGAGGCACCCCCCCCCCCGCCCCTCGCATACGAGCCGTACGAGCCATTCGTGGGGCCGGTCGACGAAGACAGGACACCACCATGGGACCGTTGGCACGAACCGGCCTGGCCGGGGCCCTGGCATGCGGCGTACTGGTCACGGCCGTCGGCATCGGACGGAGCCCGACCAACGGGGGCGGCGACGGCGGGCGTCCGTCCAAAGGGTCGTACGTCGCGCTCGGTGACTCCTTCACCTCCGGCCCCCGGATTCCCGACCAGACGGGAAAGCCCGCCGGCTGCGAACGCTCCTCCCGCAACTACCCCGCACTCGTGGCGAAGCAACTCGGCATCAGGGCGGCCGACTTCCACGACGCCAGCTGTAGCGCCGCCACGATCGGCAACCTCACCACGCCCCAGTCCACGAACGACGGCACCAACCCCGCGCAGTTCTCCGCGCTGACGGCCGCGACCGCCCTGGTCACCCTAGGGATCGGCGGAAACGACATCGGCTTCAGCATCATGGTGGCCAAGTGCGTCACCACCGGGGCGCACTACAAAGCGGCGGCCAAAGTCACGAACATCAACGGCCAGGCACGCTGCAAGGAGCGATACGCCCCCGGCGACGGCGCCGAAGTCACCCGGAAGATCCGCACCGCGGGTGACCAACTGGCCCGCGCCCTGAACGACGTCAAGCACCGGGCGCCCAAGGCCCGCGTCTACCTCGTCGGCTACCCGGCGATCCTGCCCGCCAAGGGCACCGGCTGCGGCTCGGACATGCCCCTCGCGCCCGGCGACGTGGCCTTCCTTCGCGAGACGGAACGGCAGCTCAACGCCATGCTCCGGGAACGCGCCGAAGCCGCCGGGGCGACCTACGTCGACACGTTCACCCCGTCCATCGGCCACGACGCCTGTTCCACGGCGGCCACTCGCTGGATCGAACCCCTCAGACCGAGCAGCCCGGCAGCCGCCGTCCACCCCAACGAACGCGGCGAGCGCGGCATGGCAGCCGCCGTGCTCCGAGCGGTCGGCCCCTGACCGTGGTGGTCCAGGTGGTGGAGCTTCTAGCCCTCGTCGTCCAGGAGTTGCCCGATGCCGGGCAGGTCGTCGAGGGCGGCCCGGGTGGCGGCCAGGGCCAGGACACGGTGCAGATCGCGGGGCACGGGGCGGTCGGCGGCGGTGCGCTCGGCGGCGAAGTCGGCGAGCATCCGGGCGAGTTCGGCATCCCCGCGGGCCCGCTCGTCGAGGCCGGCCACGGTGTCGACGGGGACCCCGGTGAACAGGCACTTCAGTACGGCCTGCCGCCAGCCGTGGGCGTCGAGGTGGCGGGCCGCGTAGGGGCCGAGGGCGGCGACGAGGAGCCGGGTGTCGTCGGTGCGCAGGGCGTCCTCGACGATCGCAACGGCGTCGGGTCCGGGCACGAGGTGGGGCAGGGCGAGCAGGACGGCGCGGCGTTCGTCGGCGGTGCCCTGCCGGTAGACGCGGGTGAGGGCGGCCGTGTCGGCGCGGGCCGTGTGGAGGATCAGGACGCGGACGGCGTCGGCGTACCGGCTGCCGCAGCGCCGGCCCGCTTCCGCCAGGCGCAGTTCCCATACGGAGATGGGGCCGTGCGTGCCAGGGTGGGCGGCGGCCTCGTCCAGGGCGTGGTGGAACCAGGCGCGGGCGGCCGGATCGAGGTGGGTGTCGAGGTCGTCACGGAGGTCGCTGAGGGAGACGTCCGGTCCTTCCCGTGCACCACCGGGCGATCGGTTCATCGGGGGCTCCCTTCTGGCAGTGCACGGCGTGCGGTCGTTCCCGTGCCCGAATGCCTCCGGTCAGGGGCCGGTGAGACGAAGGTCAGTTGGAGAAGGCCGCGTCGAAGAAGGCCGACGGCGGCTCGAAGTCGTAGGCCTTGAGGCGGGAGAGGGCCTCGGGGGCGCCCTGGAGCCGGTCCATGCCGGCGTCCTCCCACTCCACGGAGATCGGACCGCGGTAGTCGATGGACCGCAGCATCCGGAAGACGTCCTCCCAGGGCACGTCGCCGTGTCCGGCGGAGACGAAGTCCCAGCCCCGGCGCGGGTCGCCCCAGGGCAGATGGGAGCCCAGGCGGCCGTTGCGGCCGTCGAGGCGCTTGCGGGCCTCCTTGCAGTCCACGTGGTAGACGCGGTCCCGGAAGTCCCACAGGAAGCCGACCGGGTCGAGGTCCTGCCACACGAAGTGGGAGGGGTCGAAGTTCAGCCCGAAAGCCGGGCGGTGGTCGACGGCCTCCAGGGCGCGGTGTGTGGTCCAGTAGTCGTACGCGATCTCGCTGGGGTGGACCTCGTGCGCGAACCGTACGCCCTCCGCGTCGAAGACGTCGAGGACGGGGTTCCAGCGCTCGGCGAAGTCCTCGTAGCCTCGCTCGATCATCGCCTCGGGGGCGGGCGGGAACATCGCGACCAGGTGCCAGATCGCGGAGCCGGTGAAGCCGATGACGGTGTCGACGCCGAAGGCTGCCGCGGCGCGGGCGGTGTCCTTGATGCGGTTCGCCGCGCGCTGCCGCACCCCCTCCGGGTCACCGTCGACCCACACCTCGTCCGGCAGGATCGCCTGGTGGCGCTCGTCGATGATGGCGTCGCAGACGGCCTGCCCGACGAGGTGGTTGGAGATAGCCCAGCACTTCAGGCCGTACTGGTCCAGGAGTTGGTGGCGCGACTTCACATACCCGGGGTCGGTGAGAGCCTTGTCGACCTCGAAGTGGTCGCCCCAACAGGCGAGTTCGAGACCGTCGTAGCCGAAGTCGCGGGCGAGTCGGCAGACCTCTTCCAGAGGCAGGTCGGCCCACTGACCGGTGAAGAGGGTGAACGGGCGCGGCATGGCGGGGCTCCTCAGTTCGAGATCGGGGTGTAGACGGAGTTCTTCTCGGCGCTCTCCTCGACCGCCGCGAGGACGCGCTGCACCTGCAGCCCGTCCGCGAAGGAGGGCTCGGGGCCGCGGCCGTCGGCAATGGCGTGGACGAGGTCGCGGACCTGATGGACGAAGGTGTGTTCGTAGCCGAGGCCGTGGCCCGGGGGCCACCAGGCGTCCAGGTAGGGGTGGTCGGGCTCGGTGACGAGGATGCGGCGGAATCCGGCTTCGGTACCGGGTGCGGTGGCGTCGTGGAACCAGAGTTCGTTGAGCCTCTCCAGGTCGAAGGCCAACGAGCCGTGTTCACCGTTGAGTTCGATGCGCAGGGCGTTCTTGCGGCCGGTGGCACAGCGGGTGGCCTCGAAGGAGGCGACGGCACCGGAGGCGAAGCGGCCCGTGAAGAGGGCGGCGTCGTCCACGGTGACCGTGCCGGTGGCCCGCGCCGACACCGCGCTCAGGCCGCTGGTGGGCCCGCCGGGCAGTGGGCGCTCGTGCACGAAGGTGTGCGTCAGGGCGGAAACTCCGGCCAGCCGGTCCCCGGCCAGGTACTGGGCGAGGTCGACGATGTGCGCACCGAGGTCGCCGAGCGAGCCGGAGCCGGCCAGTTCCCTGCGCAGCCGCCAGGTCAGCGGGAAGTCCGGGTCCACCAGCCAGTCCTGGAGGTACGACACCCGCACATGACGCAGGGCGCCGAGCCGGCCGTCGGCGACCATCCGCCTGGCGAGCGCGGTCGCGGGCACACGGCGGTAGTTGAAGCCCACCATCGCCACTTGCCCGCGCCTGTACGCCTCTTCGGCCGCCCTGTTCATGGTCTCGGCCTCCTCGACGGTGTTCGCGAGGGGCTTTTCGCACAGGACGTGCTTGCCCGCGGCCAGCGCGGCGATCGCGATCTCGGCGTGGCTGTCGCCGGGGGTGCAGATGTCGACGAGATCGACGTCGTCCCGGGCGACCAGCGCACGCCAGTCGGTCTCGACCGCCGCCCATCCCTGCCGGTCGGCAGCCGCCCGCGCTGCCGCACCGTCGCGACCGCAGATCACCGCGAGAACCGGCTGCCGGGGCAGATCGAAGACACGACCGGCGGTGCGCCACCCCTGCGCATGGGCGGCGCCCATGAAGGCGTAACCGACCATGCCGACGCGCAACGGGGGCGCGACGACGCCTGCACCGGCCGACCGGGTACCGCCGACGACCGCCGGGGTCTGGCTTGCCGCGCCCACTCCTCCGACAACGGAGCCCGCAGCAGCCGACGTTGCCGGGGCTCTGGGCGGCTCGGCCGCCTCCGGTTTTGCCGCAGCGGCGGCACTGGCAACCGGCGTTGCCGAGGCCTTGCGCGGCTCAGTCGCGCCCGCAGCCACAACCCCACCCGCCACGGACGGCGCCCCGGGCATCGCCCCACTCCCTCCGGCCCGAGCCGAAGGCCCGGCCCCGACGTCTGTCGGCTGCCGAGTCGCCGCCGCTTTGACCTCCGACTCCTCTGGGGCTCCCGCCACTCCAGCAACAACCGGCATTACCGGCTCCCTCGTGGGCTCCGTCCCGTCCCCAGCCACCACGCCACCGGCCACGGAGGGAACCTCGGCCATCCCCCTCGCCCCTCCGGCCGTCACCGGCCCCCCGGCCCGAGCCGAGGGCCCGGTCCCGGACCCCGTTGGCTGGCCGGTCGCCGACGGCGCGGTGTCCGTCTCCGGTTCCGGTTTCGGTGACCGGTGTGGTTGTTCCATGCGCTCGTCCTCCTCTTCGTCGTGGAGCTGGGGGGTGCGGGCGGGGCGCGTCATCGGAAGCCGGTGGTCATGTACTGGTCGACGTTGTCCTTGTCGACGACGGCCGAGTAGAGCGTGATCGACGCGGGGATCTCGAACTCGGCGAGGCCGCCGACACCCTTGCCCTGGCCGAGGGCGCGGGCGAGGTCGATGGCGGAGGCGGCCATGGTCGGCGGGTAGAGGACGGTGGCCTTCAGTACGCCGTTGTCCTGCTTGATGGCCTGGAAAGCGGACAGCGCCCCCGCGCCGCCGACCATCACGAAGTTGTCCCGCCCGGCCTGCTCGATGGCGCGCAGCGCACCCACGCCCTGATCGTCGTCGTGGTTCCACAGCGCGTCGAACTTCGGCTGAGCTTGCAGGAGTTGGGCCATCTTGGCCTGTCCGGACTCGACCGTGAACTCGGCCGCCTGGCGGGCCACCTTGCGGATGTTGGGATAGTTCTTCAGGGCGGCGTCGAAGCCCTGGGTGCGCTGCTTGGTCAGCTCCAGGTTGTCCAGGCCCGCCAGTTCGATCACGCGGGCGTTCGACTTGCCCTTGAGCTTCTCGCCTATGTAGTGACCGGCGTTGAGGCCCATGCCGTAGTTGTCGCCGCCGATCCAGCAGCGGTAGGCCTGCGCCGAGTTGAAGATCCGGTCGAGGTTGACCACCGGGATACCGGCGCGCATCGCCTTCAGCCCGACCTGGGTGAGGGCCTTGCCGTCGGCCGGCAGCACGACCAGGACGTCGACCTTCTTGTTGATGAGGGTCTCGATCTGTCCGATCTGCTGGGCGGTGTCGTTGGAGCCCTCGGTGATCTCCAGGGAGACGTCGGAATACTTCTTCGCCCGGCTCTTGGCGTTGTCGTTGATGGCGTTGAGCCAGCCGTGGTCGGCCTGCGGTCCGGCGAAGCCGATGGTGACGTGCTTGCCGGGCTTGTCGTCGGCGGCCGGCCGGCTGTCTGCGGCGGCGTTCTCGTTCTTGGTCTCGTTGCTGGTGCAAGCCGTCAGGAAGGTGCCGGCGGACACCGCGGCGGTCCCGAAGAGAAGACCTCTGCGACTGGTGAGGCGGTCGGTGACGCGGCTCGTGTGCTCTGGCATGGCAGTGAACCCTTTCCTCAGGTCGTGCTCGCGGTGCGGCGCTGGACCAGGACGGCGGCGACGATGATCGCGCCCTTGGCGATCTGCTGGACGTCGCTCTGGAGGTTGTTCAGGGCGAAGAGGTTGGTGATCGTGGTGAAGATCAGGACACCGAGCACGGAGCCGGTGATGGTGCCGCGCCCCCCGCTGAGCAGGGTGCCGCCGATGATCGCGGCCGCGATGGCGTCGAGTTCGTAGAGATTGCCGTTGGTGTTCTGGCCCGAGCCGGACAGGACGATCAGCAGGAAGGCGGCGATGCCGCAGCACAGCCCGGACAGGAGGTAGAGGTACAGGCGCTGGCGCCGGACGTCGATGCCGGCGAGCCGGGCGGCCTCGGCGTTTCCGCCGACGGCGACGGTGCGGCGGCCGAAGGTGGTGCGGTTGAGCAGCAGCCAGCCGACGATCGTCACGATCGCGAATACCAGGACGAGGGGCGGGACGCCCAGCACGTAGGAGTCGCGTTCACCGAGCTTGAGGACGCCGTCGACGGTGACTATCTGGGTGCGGCCGTCGGTGATCTGCAGGGCGAGTCCGCGCGCCGAGGCGAGCATGGCGAGGGTGGCGATGAAGGGGACCATCCCGCCGTAGGCGATGAGCAGACCGTTGACCAGGCCGCAGCCGAGTCCGACGGCCACCGCGGTGAAGAGGATCCCCGCGAAGCCGTACTCCTGCGTGGCGACCGTGGTCGCCCACACGGAGGCGAGCGCGACGATGGCGCCGACGGACAGGTCGATGCCGCCGGACGTGATGACGAAGGTCATGCCGACGGTGACGACGCCGATCACCGATGCCTGGGTGAGCACGAGTTGGAGGTTGCGGGTGTCGAGGAACTCGTCGGGCTTGGTGACGCCGCCGATGACGACGAGTACCGCGAGCACGCCGAGCAGCGAGAGCGTACGGAGGTCGGCGCGGGCCAGCAGCCCGCGCCAGGAGGGGAGTTGGCCGGTGGACGGGATCTTGTCGGCGGCGTCCCGGGGCGGGGAGACGGGCTGCGTCATGACGCCGGGCTTCCTTCCATGACGAGGTCGAGGACACGGTGTTCGTCGAGCGCCTGGGCGGGCGCCGTGTGTACGACCCGGCCCTCGCGGAGCACCAGGACGCGGTCGGCGAGGCCGAGGACCTCGGGCACCTCGCTGGAGACGAGGAGAACGGCGAGACCTTCGTCGGCGAGGCGGCGGACCACCGCATAGAGTTCGGCGCGGGCGCCGACGTCGACGCCACGGGTGGGTTCGTCGAGCAGCAGCACACGGCAGCCGCGCAGCAACCAGCGGGCGAGGACGGCCTTTTGCTGGTTGCCGCCGGAGAGGGTGCGTACGGGAACGTCCGGGTTGTCGGGCCGCAGCGACAGCTCCCGGGTCGCGGCCCGCGCGGCGCCCCGCTCCGCGCCCCGGTCGACCCAGCCGGCCCGCGAGAAGCGGGAGAGGGTGGAGACCGAGACGTTCCGGGTGACGGACTCCAGCATCAGCAGGGCTTGCGCCTTGCGCTCCTCGGGGGCGAGACCGAGTCCGGCGCGCACCGCGGCGCGGACGCTGCCGGGCTTCAACGGCCTCTCGTCCACGAGCACTTGGCCCGCCGTGGGCCTGCGTGCCCCGTAGATCGTCTCCAGGATCTCGGAGCGTCCGGAGCCGACCAGTCCGGCGAAGCCGACGATCTCGCCGGGCCGCACATCGAGGTCGAGCGGAGCGAACTCGCCGTCGCGGGCCAGCCCCCGCACCTGGAGGGCCGGAGCCGCGACGGACGCCGCGGGGGGCCGCTCGGGGAAGACGTACTCGACGTTGCGGCCGGTCATCAGCGCGACGACGTCACGGGTCGGGGTCGTCCTGGCGGGCAGTCCCCCCGCGACTGCCCGCCCGTCCTTGAGCACGGTCACCCGGTCGCCGATGCGGCGGATCTCCTCCAGGCGGTGCGAGATGTAGACGACGGCGACGCCGTCGCCGGTCAGGTCGCCGACGATGCGGAAGAGGTTGTCGACCTCGTCGGGGTCGAGCGCGGCGGACGGCTCGTCCATCACGATGAGGCGCACGTCGTGGGACAGGGCCCGGGCCATGGAAACGATCTGCTGCTGGGCCGCCGACAACTCCCCCACCAGGCGGCCCGGATCCATCTCCGGGTGCCCAAGTCGCGTGAGCAGCCGACGCGTCGAGGCCCTGGCCGCCTTCCCCCGCACCACGAACCCGGCCGCCGTCGGCTCATGACCGAGATGGACGTTCTCCGCCACGGTCAGGTGCTCGACCAGGTCGAGTTCCTGGTAGATGGTGGCGATGCCGAGGCGCATCGCGGCGATCGGCGAGCGCAGCGTGACGGACTCACCGCGCCAGCGGATGGTGCCGCCGTCCGGCTGGTGGGCGCCGGCCAGGACCTTGATCAGGGTGGACTTCCCGGCGCCGTTCTGGCCTAGCAGACAGTGCACTTCACCGGCCTGGACGTCGAGGTCGACGCCGTCCAGGGCGCGGACGCCGGGGAACGACTTGGTGATTCGGGACATGCTGAGCAGGGGTGGTTCTGGTGCCATGTGGGTTCCCCTCGGCGAACACGCGGGCCGGTCTCAGGGCGTGGTGGGCCTGCACCCCGGCTGGTGCGATCTACACGAGTCAGTGGGCGCGATGAGGTGGGCGCGGACGAGTGGACGGTGTTCGCTACGCGGGTGAGAAGAGGTGGTCGCTGATCAGCCGGGCCCCGCCGATCACACCGGCGGTGGGGCCCAACTCCCCCAGGACGATGGGCAGGTTGCCGGTCGCCAGGGGCAGTGACTGACGGTAGACCTGGGTGCGGATCGCGGCGAGCAGGTTGTGGCCGAGGCCGGTCACCCCACCGCCGATCACCACCAGACCGGGGTTGAAGAAGGAGACGAGTCCGGCGATGACCTGGCCGACGCGGGTGCCGCCGTCACGGATCAGGTCGAGCGCGGTGGCGTCACCCGCGGCGGCCGCGGCCGCGACGTCGAGGGCGGTGAGGGTGGCGTTCGTCTCCAGCCGGGCCGCGAGTTCGGCGGACAGGCCCTGTCGGGCCGCCTCCACCGCGTCACGGGCCAGGGCGGCGCCGCTGAAGTGGGCTTCCAGGCAGCCCCGGTTGCCACAGGCGCACGGGCGGCCGTCGGGCACGGCCTGGATGTGGCCGATGTCGCCCGCGCTGCCGGTCGTACCGCGGTGGACATGGCCGCCGACGACGATGCCGCAGCCGATGCCGGTACCGATCTTGACGCAGAGGAAGTCGGCCACGGTGCGGGCGACCCCGGCGTGCTGCTCCCCCATCGCCATGAGATTCACGTCGTTGTCGACCATGACCGGACAGCCGAGTTCCTGGCTGAGCGCCTCCCGCACGGGAAAGCCGTCCCAGCCCGGCATGATCGGCGGGGCGACCGGCACGCCCTCGGGGAAGCGGACGGGGCCGGGGACACCGATGCCGGCGCCGTCGAAGCCCCCGGCGATTCCGGTGGCCCTCAACTTCCCTGCCATGTCAAGCACTTGCTCGAAGACCGCGACGGGCCCCTCGCGGACGTCCATCGACTGGTTCAGATGGCCGAGGATCTCCAGTTCGGCATTGGTGACGGCGACGTCGACCGATGTCGCACCGATGTCGACACCGAGGAACCTGAGGTCGGGGTTGAGCCGGACATTGTGGGAGCGGCGACCGCCACGCGAGGCGGCCAGCCCGTCCGCCACCACCAGGCCCGTCTCCAGCAGTCGGTCCACCTCCACGGCCAGCTTGGACCGGGACAGCTCGACCCGGTCGCCCAGCTGAGCACGGGAGTTGGGTCCGCCGTCACGCAGCAGCCTCAGCAGACGGGACTGGTGCGCGTTCGCCGGTCGTGCCGTCATGCGTCTCACAAGCCCCTCCCGCCAGGATTCGGCCACCAGTATCGGGCTTCCGAAGGGAACGTAGCAGTGGCTGCCGAACCTGGGAACAACTTGTGCATGGATTCCTGTCGACTTCTTCCACTCGCAGGACAAAGCTTGCCGACGACCACGACCGTCATTGCGGATACGTCAACACCGCGGTAACGCCATTGACTTCACCGCCCCGGATTGGTTCAGTGGCTCATCCACTGAGCCACTTGGGAGGACGGCGTGGAGGCACTGCCCCGCGAAACCATCGTCGACGTCCTGGAGAACCGGCTGCGCGAGGAGATCCTCGACGGGCAGCATCCGGCCGGAAGCTATCTGCCACCGGAACGGACGCTCGCGGACGGCTACGGCGTCACCCGCACCACCCTCAAGCACGCCTTCGGCCGCCTCGTGCAGGCAGGACTGCTGGAGACCCGGCACGGCGTCGGCACCCGCGTGCGGGACTATCTGCGCCTCGGCGGAGCGGATCTGCTGCCGATGCTCGTGCGGCACAGCTCCGACTGGATCGGGGAGATCTTCGAAGTACGGCGCAGCATCGGCGCGTTGATCGCCGAGCGCGCCGCCGCCCGCGCGACCGTCCGGCAACGCGCAGAATTGCGCGCGCTGTTGGCGACGGTCCGGGAGGCGAAGGACGCCGACGCCGTACAGCTCGCGGACATCGAGGTGCACCGGGCCCTGGCCCGCGCCACCGGCAACCGGGTCTACGTCCTGCTGACGAACACCCTCTTCAATGCCTATCTGCCGGTACGCGCCGCACTCATCGGCCCGTTCACGGACGCCGCGGTCGCCCACGCGCGTCTGGAGCCGGTGGTCGACGCGATCGACGCCGGTGACGACGCGGGCGCACGGCGGGCGGCCGAGGAGTACCTGACCGCGACCGAGCGCATCATGTTGGAAGGCCTCGCATGAGCACGGACGTCCCCTCGGACACGGATACGGACACGGCCACGGTTACGGACACGGACACGAGTGGCAACACCCCCGCGCGCGGCACCGTCTTCACCGAGACGATGCTCGGCATGCTGCGACTCGACGCCGAGGACCGCACCCGCCGCGTCCGCCTGGACCTGAAGGTCTCGGCGGGTCGTGTCATGCGGCTGACGGGGACGACCGAGGCCCGCGCCACCGGCCGCGTACGGATCGCCGGCTGGGCCGACGACGCGGGCGCCGAGGGTGAGTTGGAGATATCACCGCTGGCTCGGCGCCGTATCCGCTACCGCATCGCGTTCACCGCCGAAGGCCGCCGACTGACACTCGACGGCTGGAAGTCCGTGACGCCGCGCAGGCCCGTGGCCTCGATGACCGTACTGCCGTACACGCTGTACGAGGACGGCGCGCGGGTCGGCACCGGGACGCTCCGATTTCCCCTGGCCACGCAGCTCGTTCCGTTCCTCGCGAGTTTCCGCTTCCCACGACGGGAGGATCCCGGCGCGTTCCTCGCGCCCCGCTGGAAGGGCGAGCCGGGCCGTACCGAGGTCTGGTACACCACCGTCACCGACCCGACGACCGGCAGCGGGCTGTGGCTCCACCACGAACTCACCGCGCCAGCCGACGGGTCCGAGCCGTACGCGCACGGCTGGGCCGCGGTGTTCCCCAAGGACGGGCCCGTGCGGCACGCCCGCTTCGGTCCCGCCCCGTGGACGGCCGACGATGCGGGATTCAGCACGGACGGGGTTGCGGCGGCGCCCGGACGTCTGACCGGCTCGACGGAGGACGGCACCCTGCGCTGGGACCTCGCCGAACACCCCATGGACGCACCGCTGTTCACCTTCCCTCGATGGTCCTGGCGCCGGCAACTACTCCCCGCCGCGCAGATCCTCCCCGCCGCCCGGGCCTCGTACGACGGGACGTTCACCCATGACGACACGACACTGAAGCTCTCCTCGGCCCCGGGCGCCTCCGCTCGGATCTACGGTCACGGCAATGCCCGCCGCTGGGCCTGGTTGCACGCGGACCTCGGTGGCGGGGACGTCCTGGAGATCGTGGCCGCCGTCTCCATGCGCCCCGGCCTGCGCCGGCTGCCGCCCCTGGTCTTCCTCCGCCTGCGCCGAGGCGACCGCACCTGGCCGCGCCGCCCGGAGCGCCCCGCGCTCGGCTGGGCGGGTCTGGGACGGTTCCGTACCGCCATCGGCCTGCCCACCTGGACCACCACCGGCCGCGCCGGCCTGCGCCGGATCCGCGTCGACGTCACCCAGCCCGAGGACCGTACGCTCGCGCTGGAGTACACCGACCCGGACGGCACCCACGCGGTCTGCCGCAACAGCGAGTGCGCCGACGCACAGATCCTGTTGGAGCGGTGGTGGCTCGGCGGCTGGCGCACCGAGGCCGAGTGGACGCTCGACGGCACGGCCCACGCGGAGGTGGGCACCCGATGAGCCTCGACGGCCTGGTGGCCGCCCTGATCGCCGACGAGGGCACTACGGACTGGACCGCACGCGTCCCCGCGAGGCTGGAGACGGTCCTCGCCTCGATGCCGCTTCCTGCCCGGGCCGGTCTGCGGGCGGCTGTGCGCGGCCTGGACGTCTACGCGCTGGCACGGACCGGGCGCGGACTGGCTGGGCTCACGCCTCACGAGCGCGAGTCCGTACTCCGGGGACTCGACGCACGGCCCTCGCTCCGCCCGCTCCTCGATGTGCTCAAGGTGCCCGTCCTCCTGGCGGCCGGCACGGAGCGGATGCTCCACGACGGCCTCACCACCTCCGGCCCCACCACCCCTGGCCTCACCCGCCGGGACCCCCCGCTCGACTGCACGTCCGCACACGCATGGCCCACGCGCTCCACCGCCGACGCCGTCGTGATCGGTTCGGGCGCGGGCGGAGCCATGGCCGCGCGGACCCTGGCCCGGGCCGGGCTCGATGTCGTCGTCCTGGAAGAGGGCGAGCACTACTCCACCGAGTGGTTCGGACAGCGCACGCCTCTGGAGCGGTTCACGGAGCTCTACCGGGACGGCGGCGCGACCATCGCTGTAGGCCGCCCTCCGCTACTACTGCCGGTCGGCCGAGCGGTCGGTGGTACGACTGTCGTCAACTCCGGTACCTGCTACCGCACTCCGGACCATGTCCTCGCCCGCTGGAGCAAGGACTTCGGCTTCGCTCTCGCCGATGACTTCGGCGGCCGCCTCGACGAGGTCGAGCGTTCTCTGCGCGTGGCCACTCAACCTGTGGACGTCCTCGGCAACAACGGCCGCATCGCACTCACCGGGGCACATACGCTCGGCTGGCGTGCCGCGCCCCTGCGTCGCAACGCGCCCGGGTGCAAGGGGTCTTGCCAGTGTGTCGTGGGCTGTCCGACCGGTGCCAAGCAGAGCGTGCAGCTGTCCGTGCTGCCCGACGCCTGCGCCGCCGGTGCCCGCATCGTGACCGGTGCGCGGGTGGAGCGCATCCTCGTCGACCGGGACCGGCCCGGGGGGCCGCGTGCGGCAGGCGTGCGCGTACGCCGCGACGATGACGCCTTCGAGATCCTCGCCCCGTTGGTCGTCGTCGCCGCGGGCGCGCTGCAGTCACCGCCGCTCCTGCGCCGTTCAGGTCTCGGCGGACACCCCCGGCTCGGCCGCAACCTGAGCGTGCACCCGGCCACGAGCGTCGCCGGGCGCTTCGCCGAACCGGTCACCGCCTGGGAGGGCGTGCTGCAGAGCGTCGGCGTGGAGGAGCATCACGGCGCGGGGGTCCTCATCGAGGCCACCGCCACCCCGCCCGGCATGGGCTCGTTCGTGCTGCCCGGACTGGGCGCCGAACTGCGCCGCGAACTGGAGAGCGCCGACCGGCTCGCCACCCTGGGCGCGATGATCGCCGACCGGCCGTCGGGCCGTGTCCTCGGCCACGACCGCACCCTGCTCCGCTACGACCTCGACGACCGCGACGCCGGCCGTCTGCTGCGAGCGGTACGGGCCATGGGCGAGCTCCTGTTCGCCGCGGGCGCCGAGGAGGTACTCACCGGCATCCCCACGACGCCCCGGGTACGCACCCTCCCAGAACTGGACACCGTCCTCACCAACACAAGCGCCCGCCGGCTCCACCTCTCGGCCTACCACCCCACAGGCACGGTGGCAGCGGGAGCGGACCCACAGCGCTTCCCGGCGAACGCGAGCGGACAACTGCGCGGCATCCAAGGGGTGTTGATCACGGACGCGGCCGTACTCCCCGGCTGCCCCGAGGTGAATCCACAACTGAGCATCATGGCGGCGGCCCTGGCGATCACCGGGGCGTATCTGGAGCGGGGGCGGTCCACATCCCAGCGACGAGACGCCTGAGAAGCTCACCGAGGGGTGTGGACGGCGATGCTGGTGTCTAGTCCCGGCAGCCGGGGCACAGGCCCCAGAACGTCACCGCGGCCTCTTGTGTGTCGTACTCCTCCGGCAGTTGCGGGACCATGCAAGGGGCCGCGCCTTTGGCGCACTCCACGTCGCGGATGTGGCCGCAGTGGCGGCACACGAAGTGGTGGTGATTGTCGTGGCGTTCGGTCTCGTAACGCGCGGGGTGACCGGCGATCTGAGTGCAGCGGACCAGACCGGCGTCCGTGAGGGCGCGCAGCACGTTGTAGGTGGCTTGCAGGGACAACCGGCCCGTGACCCGCTGGGCGCGCTCGCGCAGGGTCTCGGCGTCGAGGTGGCCGGACGACTCGTCAACGGCCATGAGCATCGCCATCCGCGGAGCGGTCACCCGCATCCCTGCCGACCGCAGTCGTGCCGCGGCCAGCGCCATCGGCTCCTCCGCCTCCGCCGCGGCCGTCATGTCAGCCCGCCCTTACAGCCCCAGCCGCCTGCGGGCAGTCCAGGGCGTCTCCTCCGCCCACCCGAGGTGGGTCCGCGTCCGCGGAGAGCTCGAACCACACGCTCTTGCCCACCGGCCCCGGCTCGCAGCCCCAGCATGCGGCCAGCGTGTCCACGAGCGCCAGTCCGCGGCCGCTCTCGTCCTCGACGTCGGCGTCGGTCGGGCGGGGAAGCGTCGAAGAACCGTCGGTGACCACGCAGCGCACCGCTGACACGCGCTCTAGCGTGAGGCTCAGCGGGCCGACGGCATGCCGCAGCGCATTGCACACCAGCTCGCTGACCAGCAGCTCGGTGGTGGGGACGAGTCCGGCGAGGCCCCATCGAGGGAGCACCTCACGTATGGCCGACCGCGCCCGGGGGCAAGCCGTCGAGGACCAGGGCAGCGCCCAGGGTCCGGCCACGAACGATTCCACCCCCGCCGCCAGGGGGTCGGGGGAAACTGCGCGGTACATGAGGGGCGCCTTCGAGAAACGGACATAGCACTACTTAGAACGTATCTCTTTTCTGGAGTCGGTCAAGTGTTCGGATAACATCATTAATCCTGACTCATTCAAACGATCTCCCGGCCGACCTGGCCGACCCGCAGCCGGGTGGGTCACGCCGCCGCGCAGCCGCTCCCGGAGCGGTTGCCCGTGTGCGGAGCGGCCTGGCGTGCTATCGAGAAGTCCAGGACCAGGCCGTCTTCCCCGGCGTGCGCCGATGTCAGGGCGACGCCCCGGGGCAGTCCGGTGACGGCGACGGTGCGTGGCTTCAGCTCGTCCTTCAGGCGGGCGGCGGCCGGCAGGGCGGTCAGATCGTCGACCGGGACGCTGCGCCCGAGGACCGTCACGGTCGTGGGGGTGATGGTGACCGCGTTCGTCCGTGTCGACAGCTTCGCCACGACGGTGACGGGCAGGCCCAGGCTGCCGACGCTTCCACTGAGCGTGAGGTCGCCGTCCCGGCCGCCCGGTGTCAGTCCGTCGCCCAACGAGCCCATCTGGCGGCCGAGTTGGTCGTAGCCGATGGTGGCGTTGGCGGTGCCGCCGTCGCTGGCGCCGTCCGTCGTGACGTCCTTCAGAGAGACGGCGACGTCCATCACGACGTTCCGGCGCCGCACCCCTTCGGCGCGCACGTCGACGTCACCGACGTCACCGCCGAGGGCGCGAAGCCCGGCGAGCGGGGTGGTGAGGTCGGCGTGCACCGGCCCTCGGGCCTTCAGACGGCACGATGCCACCTCGGCGACCCGTTGTTCGGCCCGGTGCTCGACGACCAGATTTGTGGCGCAGACGGCTACGGCCACGGCCGCGGCGCCCGCGAGAGCGGTGATGGTCTTCCTACGACGGTTCAAGGTCACGTACTCCGGATCGGTCGGGGAGGGTCGGGACGTCGGGCGGGCAGTGCCGCGGCGACAGCCGCAAGGTCAGGCTTGCAGGCGTGGGAGGACGCGGTCGAGGCGGCGGGGCATCCACCAATTGGCCCGCCCCATCAGGAACATGGCGGACGGCACCAGGATCAGGCGGACCACGGTCGCATCGAGGATGACGCTGATCGCCAGCCCCAGGGCGAGCATCTTCACAACCACGGTCGGCGAGGCGGTGAAGGACAGGAACACCGCCGTCATGATGAAGGCCGCGCTGGAGATCACACGCGCCGTAGCGGACAGCCCCTCGCCGACCGCGAGCCGGTTGTCCTGCGTGCGCTGCCAGGTCTCGGCGATCCGGGAGAGCAGGAAGATCTCGTAGTCCATGGAGAGCCCGAAGACGATGGCGAACATCATCATCGGCACGTACGACTCGATGGGCACCGGCTCGGACAGGCCCAGCAGACGGTCGCCCCAGCCCCACTGGAAGACGGCGACCAGGACGCCGTAGGACGCGGCGGTCGTGAACAGGTTCAGGACGACGGCCTTGAGCGGGATGACCACGCTGCGGAAGACCGCCATGAGCAGCAGGAAGGCGAGGACCAGGACGATGCCGATGACGATCGGCAGCCGTTCGCCGACAGTGCCGCGGAAGTCGGCCTGGCCCGCCACGGTGCCGGTCAGATAGGCGTGGGCGCCGGTACCGTCGAGGGCTTTCGGCAGTGTCTGTCCGGACAGGGTGTCGAGCAGGTGGCCGGTGGCGGCGTCCTGGGGACCCGTGGTCGGGGTGAGGGTGGTGACGAGGAGCCTGCCGTCGCCGCTCGGCTGGACGGAGGTGAACGACGCCACTCCCTGCGTGTCCTTCAGGGCCCGTGTGACGTCGTCGGCGACGCGGTCGGCCGACGTACCCGCGTGGCGAAGGTCGACGACGGTGACGACCTGGCCGTTCGCACCCGGCCCGAAGCCCCGACCGGGCGCGTGCGCGATCCAGTCGTACGCGGTACGGGTGCTGCTGCCCGGCCGGTCCGCGCCGGCGTCGACGTGTCCGAGGCGCATCGACACCAGCGGTGCCGCGCAAACGGTGAGCACGGCGAGGCCGACGGCCAGGAACGTCCAGGGCCGCCGGGCGACCAGTTCCGCGTAGCGGTGCCAGCCGTCGCGTTCGCCCGCGCTCTCGGCGACCGGGCGGCGACGCAGGCGCACCCGGTCGATGTGCCGGCCGACCAGGCCCAGTGCCGCCGGCACCAGGGTGAGGGCGGCGGCAGCGGTGACGAGCACGGCGATGGTGGCCGCCAGGCCGAGTTTGCCGATGAAGCTCAGCCCGCACGCGTAGAGGCTGAGCATCGCGACGACGACGGTCACGGCCGCCACGAGGACGGCTCGTCCGCTGGTGCGTGCGGTGCGGGCGGCGGCCTCGACCGGGCCGTGGCCGTCGATGAGGTCCTGTCGGAAGCGGGTGGTCAGGAACAGGGCGTAGTCGATGCCCACGCCCAGTCCGATCATGGTGGCCAGTGTGGTGGCGGACGTCGCGAAGGACAGGGTGGCGGCGACGATGCCGACGATGCCCAGACCCACACCGACGCTGATCAGCGCGGTCGCCAGTGGCAACAGCGCGGCGAGGACGCTGCCGAAGGCGAGCAGCAGGATCGCAAGAGCAGTGACTATGCCGACGATCTCGCTCAGCTTGTCGTTGGCGGGGGTTCGGACGACCTGTTCGAGGTCACCGCCGTACGCGACACCGAGCCCCGCCGCACGGGCCGGCTCGGTGGCGGTGTCCAGTTGGGCGGTGTAGGCGTGGCCGAGGTCCTTGAGCTGCTGGTCGAAGGAGACCGTGGTGTAGGCGGTGCGTCCGTCGCTGCTGGTCACCGGTGCGGAGACCGAGGTGACGTGCGGGAGGTCGCGCAGGTCTGCCAGCGTCCGGTCCAGTGCGGACCGCTGCCCGGCCACGGTGCCGGAGTCGGTGTGGAAGACCACTTTGCCGTTGGGCCGGCCGGCTCCGGGCATCGAGGTGGCGAGCAGGTCGGCACCGGTGTGGGAGGCGGTGCCGGGCAGGCTGACCTGGTCACTGAAGGTGGGCGAGGCGATATGGCGTCCGGCGAGGGCGGCGGCCAGGACGAGCAGCCAGAGGGCGATCACCGTCACCGGGCGCCGGGCACAGAGAGCCCCGAGACGACCGAGCCCGGATCGGGCAGCGGGAACCGCGGTGCTCTGCCGGTGCCGGTCGGCGTCCGGTTCAGCCGCATCCAGGGACGGTTGCTGGGGTCGGGCCACAGTGGTCTCCCAATGAAAGTGTCACGAGTGACACGAACTCTAGAGACAAAGTGGCATGCATGACAATTGGCATCGTGGACACTTCTACGTCGTCGACCCCGTGCGCACTCCACCGGACCGTTCATGACACGAGTGTCAATTGACAGCCGGGACACCATGTCGGAGGCTTCCTGACATGCCGAGTGAGAACGCCCCCGCGGGACTGCGCGAACGCAAGAAGGAGGAGACGCGGCGCCTGCTGCTCGAAGGCGGTGCGCGCCTGTTCAGGGAGCGCGGCTTCGAAGGCACCACCGTCGCGGACATCGCCGCGTACGCGAACGTCTCCGTGCGGACGTTCTTCCGCTACTTCGACAGCAAGGAAGCGCTGCTGCTGCCGGACGGCGTCGAACTGTTCGCCTACGTCGAGAACGCGTTGGCCGAGCGGCCGGCCGGCGAGGATCCACTGGACGCGGTGTGCAACGCCCTGCTGGCGGCCGCGAAGCCGTTCGCCGCGTCCACGCTGACCGCCCTCAGCCACCCGCTGGAGGACATCGAGAACGTCGTCACGACACGGCTCGTACAGGCCTTCTCGGACTTCGAAGAGCGCCTGACCACTCTGGTGCTGCGCCGCCTGCCGCCGGACACGCCCGACGCCGACCTCAGGGCAGCCGTGATCGCGTGCGGGGCCCTGTCGGCGGTGCGCGCGGTACTACGGACCCGCCGTGCGCGCCGCGCGTCGGGCATCGAGGACTCGGGCCCGGCACCACTGCTGCGCGCCTTCGACATCCTGCGCGAGCTGGGCACCCCCGCCCCGTAGGTCAAAGGGCGCCCCGGGCCGGTGGGAGCGGCCCGGGGCGGGTACAACTCGATATCCGAGTTATCCGAACTGGCCTTGTCCGAGTTATCCGAACTGGCCGGGCTGGTAGTCGCCGGCCGGCTGCTGGACGATGACGTTCACACGGTTGTAGGTGTTGATGACGGCGATGAGGGACACCAGGGCGGCGAGCTGGTCCTCGTCGTAGTGCTTGGCGGCGTCGGCCCAGGCCTCGGCCGTGACGCCACCGGCCGCGTCCGCGATGCGGGTGCCCTGCTCCGTAAGCTCCAGGGCAGCACGCTCCGCCTCGGTGAACACCTTCGCCTCGCGCCAGGCGGCGATCAGGTTGAGGCGCGTCGAGGTCTCCCCGGCGTGGGCGGCGTCCTTGGTGTGCATGTCGGTGCAGAAGCCGCAGCCGTTGATCTGGCTGGCGCGGATCTTCACCAGTTCCTGGGTCGCGGCCGGCAGTGTCGAGTCGCCGACCACCTTTCCGGCCGCATTGATGTGCCTCAGGAACTTTGCCGCGACCGGGTTGCCGAACACATTCAGGCGAGCGTCCATCGTGATCTCCTATGCCGTTGCCGGTGGGTACACCTCCTTGACGGACCTCCTCGGCACGATGTGACACGAGCGTCCGTGACGTGTGTTCAGTGCAGGCCGGCCCGTGCCGGACTGTCGTCGAGGAAGCCCCCCGACTGGTGCTGCCACAGCTTCGCGTAGGTGCCGTCCGTCGCGAGCAGTTCCTGGTGTGTGCCCTGCTCGACGATCCGTCCGCGGTCCAGGACGATCAGCCGGTCCATGGTGGCGACCGTGCTCAGGCGGTGTGCCACCACGAGCGCCGTCCGCCCGTCCATGAGCCGCCACAGCGCCTCCTGGATCAGGATCTCGCTCTCGGAGTCCAGGGCGCTGGTCGCCTCGTCGAGCAGCAGGATCGGCGCGTCCCGCAGAATCGCCCTGGCCAGGGCGACCCGTTGGCGCTGCCCGCCGGACAGTTTGACGCCGCGCTCCCCCACCATGGTCTCGAAGCCGTCGGGCAGCGCATCGGCGAACTCCGTGACGTGCGCCGCCTCCGCCGCGCGCCGGATCTCGGCGTCGGTGGCGTCCGGCCGAGCGAACGCGATGTTGTCCCGCAGGGTCCGGTGGAACATCGCCGGGTCCTGCGGTACATACGCGATCAGGCTGCGCAGGTCGGCCTGGCGCAGTCTGCCGATGTCCTGACCGCCGATCAGGATGCGGCCGCCGTCGATGTCGGTCATCCGCAGCAACAGCCGGGTGAGCGTGGTCTTGCCCCCACCCGACCGGCCGACGAGTCCGATCTTCGCCCCGCTCGGCACGTCCAGGTCGAGCCCGTCGAAGAGGGGCTGCGCGCCGCCATGGGCGAAGGTCACCTTCTCGAAGCGGACGTCGGCGGCCTCGCGCAGCAGCGGCTCCGGCGTCGCCGAGTCGAGCACGGTCGGCGGCACCAGCAGCAGTTCGGTGAACTGCGCGGCCTCCGTCATCGAGCTCTCCAGTCGGCGGTAGATCTGGTTGAACTCGAACATGATGCGTGTCGCGTTGGTGTAGTACGTGAAGGCGACGACGACCGCCTCCACGCCGTGGCTGCCTCCGCCGAACGCGATCGCGAGCAGCAGACCCAGCGCATTGGTCAGCACGGACATCGGTGCGACCAGCGTGTCGATGCGCAGGTTGCCGTAGTCCCATGACCGCAGTGTGAGCCGCCTCGACTCGGCGACACGGGAGCGGTGTTCGGCGGCCTCGCGTTCTTCCGCGGCGAAGGCCCGGACCGTGTCCATGTTCATCAGGCTGTCGGCGACATGGCCAGACACCCGGGCGATCGCCGCCTCGCGCTGGTCGACGAGCGCCTGGCGGCGCCGGATCAGGGGTACGACGCACGCCCCCGTCAGCGCGATCATCACCAGAAGGCCGACGACCAGCATCGGCTCGTAACGCCACAGCACCACCGATCCGAACAGCAGTGGCACGAGGCTGCCCACGATCTGGAACGTCAGTGTGTCGACGAACTCCTCGAAGCGGGAGGCAAAACTCAGGACCCGCTTGGTCAGCGAGCCGGCGAAGTTGTCATGGAAGAACGCGGCGTCCTTGGCGAACAGCTCGTCCATACCGATGACGTACATGTGCTCGATGCCCAGCGCGTCACAGCGGTTGAGGCAGTGCAGGCCGATACGCCACAGCGTCTCCGAGAGCAGCAGCACTCCGGCGAAGACGAGGACGTAGGTCAGTGTCGAGCCCATCGCGATGTCGCTGTCGTCGGCGATGCGTCCGACGAGCTTGGCAACGACCAGTGGCGCCAGGTAGTTGATGCCGATGTTGCCCAGCGCGGGCAGCAGCATGGCGGGCACCGTCCATCGCCGGAGCCGGGCCAACTCCCTTCCGTAGTAACGCAGTGCGAGCAGCACCGAGCCCTTGCGCGGCGGAGCCTCACGTGATTCGGGCGATCCCATCCCAACCCTGTAGGTGTCGTAGGGCGGCCTGCCACGTGCTGCTTCCGTGAGCTGCCTTGCCTCGGCAGCCGTGCGGAGCGGTCGTTCCTGAAGTGCCCTCGGTCGGTCGTCCTTCGACTTGTGGGCACGACGAGGGCGCCCCCACGCAAATTCGTGGAAACGCCGAAGTATCAGTACGGGGCGGGCCAGGAATCGCAGTGTCCCGCAACGGGGCCCGCACAGTCCAAGCGTTTTCCACGCAGATCGGACATGGTCCGTCACAGGCGTGCCCGGTCTGCCTGCCCACTGCGGGCAGGCAGACCGGGCACGCCGCGGTCAGGAACTGTAGACGCCGACCTCGTGGAGCGAGTAGCCCCAGCCGGTCCCGCGTTCCACGCCCTGGACGCGGACGTAGCGGGCGGGTGTGCCAGTGAACAGCGCGGTGTCCAGGCCGCCGTCGCCGGAGGTGGTGGACCAGGCGGTCTGCCAGTGCGCGCCGTCGGTGGAGAGCTCGATACGGTACGACTTCCCGTACGCGCGCTCCCAGTCGAGCGTGACGCGTCCGACCCGGTTGGTGGAGCCCAGGTCGATACGCAGCCACTGGTCGTCGCTCCAGTCGCTGGCCCAGCGGGTGTCCCGGGACCCGTCCACGGCCCGGCTCGGCGCATAGCTCGTGAACGGGTTCCACTCCGTCGAACTGGCCGTGGCCTCGGCCCCCTTGGCCAGATTGACCCCGGCCTGGTGCCGCTCGGTGGCTCCCCAGGTGTCGAGGTAGGACTGGGCACCGCGGAAGAGGTCCTTCACCACGTCCTGGCCGCCGACGAGCCGGATGTCCTCGATCCAGTCCGGGACGAGTCCGTAGTGCGCGGCTCCGTCCGTGTTCAGGTCCCAGGTGCGCCGGCCGGTGGTCTGCCGGTCGATGACGGATCCGCCGTCGACACTGCGGAAGGGGTACACGACCTTGTCGGTGGCATCCGCGCCGCGGGGCCCCGGCCAGCCGCCGACGCCGTTCATGTCGGTGCCGTAGCCGTAGCCGACGTCGTACTTGTCCCGCAACGCCTTCGTACGGTTCGCCTCGGCCACGAAGCCCTCCGAGCCGTGCATGTACTGGGCGATGAATCCGCCGAGGCCGTAGACCCGTTCGGTCCAGTTCAGGTCCATCCAGCTGTGCGAGGAGATGACGCCGGGGTACGCCTCCGACTCGAAGATGTCGAGCGCGCGGCCGACGGCCTTGACGCTCATGTGGTCGATCTCCAGCATCATCTTGCGTTTCATCATGCCGCGTACGGCGTACTCACCGAGGTCGGTGAGCCCGCGGACGTTGCACTGCGCGTCCGAGGCGTACGAGGGGACACTCACGCCCGCCGGGAGTTTCGCCTCGGCCCCGGGCGCCGCGGCCGAGCCGATGGGGTTGTCGTGCTGGGGGCCGGTGCACTTCTCGGTCTTCCAGAAGGTGCCGGTGGACAGGAACTGCCCGACGTTGATAGCCGTTCCGAGGCTGCCGGAGTCGAAGCGGACACCGCACAGCGCGTTGTCGAACTTGTGGCACAGGAACATGCTGCGCACGCCCAGCGAGTACAGCTCGTCCAGGCCGGAGTCGACGTCCGCCTTGCTGCACTGCGCGATGTCCAGGATCTGCTTGCAGCCGAAGGGTTCGGAGGTCTCCACTCCCAGGATGACCGCCAGCTTGCCCTGCTTGATGACGTCGCGGGCCTGCGCGCTGTCGGTGACGATCCTGAACCAGCCCTTGCCCGGGCCGCCGTACATCTTGTCGATGTAGGCCTGCAGGTCGTACGTCATCCTCGCCTGCAGTCGGATCGACGTCATCTCGTCGCAGCTGCGGTCCTTGAAGAAGTAGACCGAGCAGATGACACCGTTGGTGACGAGGTCGTTGACGAGCACCCGCTGGCCGCCGCGCCAGGCCCGTTCCACCCAGGCGTAGTAGTTCTGCTGGTGCGTCAGCGAGTCGTGCGCCGGCCAGTCCTTGAACGTGGGCCAGCCGACCGGGTCGTGTCTGCCGTCACCGCCCTTGGTGATGAAGTCGAAGATCGCGAGGGAGCCGTCGGGGTAGTGCTCGGGACAGTCCTTGAGCGCGTCGGCGATCCCGGCCTCGGAGAACGTCTTGCCGCAGATGAGCCGCCCGCCGAAGGCCTCGTTGGCGAACAGGTGGTCGTGGGCGTCGACGAACCCGCGCACGTCGCCCGTGGCGTCGGTGCCGGTGAACGGCTCGCCGGTGACATTGATCTGGGAGTCCGGCGTGGGTCGTGCGGTCGGAACCCACCAGTCGTTGCCCGCCGCCGAACTCGGGGTGGGGCCAAGGACTGCGGCCAGTACGAGGAGGAGCAGCGAGACCACGGTGACGTCTTTGCGTCTGCGGTACGGGCGTCCGGTCACGGTCACACACCACGTCCCTCGGTCGGGGGAAGCGCGGCCGACGAGCCGGGCCGTGGCCAGCAGACCCACCCAACTTGACATGACCCGCGCAAGATATGCCGACGAGGATCGCCACTGTTGCACGCGGAGTCAATAGCCGTGAACGGTCGACCTGCCGAACGGCGGCCCCCAACTCCCTACTGGAGGCTGGGCTCGTGGCCATGGGTGGGATCGGCCGAGCAGACGAAGACGTCGAGGTGGCCACCTCTGCCGACGCTCACCCGGGTGGGTACGTTCAGGCCGTACGTACCCACCCGCGGGCGGTCTTCGAGCGGGGTCCAACTGCTGCGGACGCCTCCCCACTCGGCGGAGGCGATGGTCAGCAGCAGCTCCCTGGGACTGCCGCAGGGGCAGACGACCTCACGGGGCCCGGTCACACCCCAAGCCGCGAAGCCGCCCGCCTTCCAGCCGGGGGCGACGGAAAAGTCCCCGTCGTAATCCTGACCGTCCGCCCTCAGCCGGACCGCTGAGCCGGCGCAGGCAGGCGGGATCCGCTTCTACCAGCTCCGTGCCGCACGACGTCGCGAGAGGGCCCCCGGATGGTGCCGAAGGGCCCTCTTGTGTCCTGAAGGGATCAGTGCGCGGCTGGAACCGTCCGCGGGGTCGCGGCTGTCGCGGGCTTGGGATTGAGCATCCGCTCGGCCAACTCGCCGAAGACGAGGCCGAATCCGACCCACAGCACCGTCTGAATGGCCAGCGCGGAGAGCCGGAACCGCCACAGCAGGGTCGCCGGGAAGTCCTTCGGTACCTCGTTGATGACGGGCAGGAACGCGAACGCGAGCCCGATGGCGACGGTGAAGGCCGCCATCGCGGCGACCGTCGCGTACCAGGTGCCCAGCGAGGGCGCGAACCGCTTGCCCAGGATGGTGGCGGCGATCGCGAGGAGGACGCTGAGCGCCGTCATCAGGAAGTACAGGGTGGTGCGCTTGCTGATGGTGTCGGGGTCGCCCACGGAGGGCGGATTGGCGGGGTACTTGAGGAACGGCACGACGTACACGGCGAGCAGTGCGCAGCCGGACAGCAACAGCGCGGTCGCCCGGGGGCTGAACCGGCCGACACGGCCGAGCGCGAAGCAGAACGCGAGCGCCGCGATGCCGCCGAAGGCGACCCCGTAGACCAGGACGCCGGTGGCGAGTCCGGCGGTGGACTGCAGGGAGCGGGAGACGACCTCCATCTCGTGCTCGTGCGAGTGCGCCTCCTCGAAGCTGATCGCGTTGTCGACACTCGGCTCACCGAGGAAGTAGGCGACGACGAGGGCGAGCACGCCGGCGGCCAGGCCGGCGAGCATGCCCCGCACGAGGAGGTTTCTTACGGTTGTGGAGTTCATGGTTGTGCGGCGCCCCTCGCGTCAGTGGCAGGGGAAGCCGAGCAGATGGCGGGCGTCGTGCACCCACTCGTGGACGTCCGTGCCGTTGAACACGGAGGTGGCGCCCTGCTCGGCGCCGACGAAGTACAGCAGGACCAGCATCAGGATGCCGAAGAAGACCGCCCAGGGTGCTATCGCCTTCAGCGGCAGCGTGGCGGGAACGACGGGGGTGGTGGCTGTCGGCTGGGCGACGGTCTGCGCCATGGCAGGGCCTCCTCTGGGAGTTCGCGTCCCATCTCGGTGGTGCACTGGACGACGGCCACGGGTCTGACTCACGAAACGCCCCAGGGGCCCTTCGCATACAGTGGCGCGACCGTGCCGGATTCCCACCGGCTTCCGTCTCGCCGTCGTCGATATCGAACCGACGGTACCGCGTGTCGGGAGCATGGCCAAGACCGCACCCACCAGGCGTGATCTTCCTCTCCCGGCGGGCGGTCCGACGGTGCGGGCGTGGATCAACTCCCCGTCAGGTTTGACAGGTGGAGGATCGGGGTCGCGGGGAGCGTGGCCGGGACGCGCTCCAGGACGCCGCCCGCGAAGACGTCGTACAGCGGCAGTGTCTCCAGGTGCACATAGCCGATGTGGCAGTCGCAGACGGCGAGTGGGCAGGCGCGGGGGCGCAGGGCGGTGCGGTAGGAGCCGTCGTAGAGGTTGCCGAGCGGGGTGGGCACGAAGTGGCAGCGGCGGACGGTGCCTTCGCCGTCGACGGAGATCACGGAGTCGCCGGTGCGGCAGGGCAGTCCCGCGCTGGTGTGCGGGTGCCGGCTGTACGGGAAGAGCGGGTCCAGGGCCGTCCACCGGTCGGCCTCCGCGTCGGTGTAGGTGTGCCCCTCGGCGGCGTTGACCCACAGGTAGACGTGCTCGGGCAGGTCGGCGCGCAGGCGCCGGGCCGTGTCGAGATGGTCGGGCAGGCCGACGATGCCGACGCTGAAGCGGATGCCGCGCTCGGTCAGTTCGCGGCATTTGGTGAGGAAGCGGTCGTACGGCGTCTGTCCGGGGTGGTAGGTGCACCACAGGGCCAGCGTGTCGCGGTCGGCCTCGGCGAGCCAGTCGGTACGGCAGCTGAGGTTGGTCTGGATCGCCACGCGCCGGATGTGCGGCAGGTGGGACAGGTCGGCGAGGGTGCGCCGGTACCAGGAGCGGACCAGGCCCTCTCCCCACGGAGTGAACAGGATGGACAGGCGGTCGCCGGTCTGCTGCCGGGCCCAGGCGGCGAAGCGCTCCAAGGAGGCGCGGTCCGCGCGCAGTTGGGCGCCGGTGTCGCGCCGCTTGGCGAAGGGGCAGTAGGGGCAGTCGTAGTCGCAGGAGGCGAGGGGGCCACGGTAGAGGAGGGTGAGGTCCATGGCGGGCCGGTCACTTCCTCTCGTAGGCGGCCATGGCGGCCCGGACCGCCGGGGAGAACAGGTCGGGGCCGATCGCGTCGGAGTGGGCGAGCCCCTCGGGGGTGAGCCTGAGGGCGGCGCGGTCGTCGGTCAGCCAGCCCCGGTCGGCGAAGCGGGCGAGTTCGGGGCCGAAGTGGTCGGCGGGGGTGGTGCCGAAGCGGGCACGGTAGTCGTCGAGGCGCAGGCCCTCGGCCTGGAGCAGGGACTGCAGGAGGTGCCGGCGGCGGGCCTCGTCGGTGTCGATGGGACGGCCGTACTCGGCGTGCGCGAAGTCGGCGGCCGGGCGGGACACGTAGTCGTCGATGATCGCGCGTATCTCGTGCATGTCCACGGCGTAGTCGAAGGAGTAGTGCAGACCTGATGTGTAGGAGCGGGCGCCGCAGCCGAGGCCGATCATCCCGTCGGTCTGGCAGGCGTAGTCGTCAGCGCCCTGGAGCGGGGCGTCGGTGCGGCGGAACATGCGCATGGACTGCTGGGTGTAGCCGTGCGCGAGGAGGTGGTCGCGGCCGGCGCGGTACAGGCGCAGCCGCTGTTCGTCCCAGGCGGGGTCGGGGCCGCTGCCGCGTCGGCCCAGGCCGGTCAGGGGGCGGACGTAGAGGGGGTAGAGGTAGAGCTCCTCGGGACGCCAGGCGAGGGCCGCGTCCAGGGAGTGCAGCCAGGTCCGTTCCGTCTGGCCGTCGATGCCGTAGATGAGGTCGATGTTGAGGACGGGAATGCCTGCGTCGCGGATGCGGGCGAGGGCCGACTCCACGTCGGCGCGGCGCTGTGGGCGTACGGCGGCACGGGCCTCGGAGTCGACGAAGCTCTGCACGCCCAGGCTCAGCCGTGTGGTGCCGCGGTCGGCGAGGACCGTGAGCCGGTCGGCGGTGGCGGTGGCCGGGGAAGCCTCGACCGACAGCGGGACGGCGCTCAGGTCGGCGCCCATGCGGTGTTCGGCGATGTCACACAGCCGTTCGAGCTCGGTTGCGGTGAGGAAGGTCGGGGTGCCGCCGCCGAAGGCCGCCGTGGCGAAGCGGACCTCGTCCGTGTCCCCGAGCGCTTCGCGTACGGCCCCCGCCTGGCGCTCCAGCGCGTCCAGGTAGGTGCCGGTCAGGCCGTCGGGGGCGCCGATGCGGGTGAAGAGGTTGCAGAAACCGCAGCGGACTTCGCAGAAGGGGATGTGGAGGTAGAGGGAGAGGGTGTCCTTGGGCTCGGCCGCCCAGAGGGTGTTCAGCAGGGGGCGGTCGTGGAGCCGGCGGTAGGCGGTCTTGTGGGGGTAGGCGTACACGTAGCTCTGGTAGGGGCTGGTCGCCGTCGTCTGCTCGGCGGTGATCATCGGGCGGCCTCCGTCGGGCGGGATGCGGGGTCCAGGAAGAAGTGGGCGTAGGGCACGGTCCAGACGGACTCGTGGCCGAGGCGGTGGCCGGTGTATCCGTCGTCGCCGTAGGCGGTGCCGTGGTCGGAACAGACGACGGCGAAGCAGCGGCGTCTGCTGCTCGCGGCGGCGAAGAGCCGTCCGACGTGCCGGTCCACGTACTCCAGGGCGGCGGCGTGCGTGGCGCGGGTGTCCCCGGCCTCGCGGGTCGCGCCGGGCAGGTGGAACCAGTTCGGCTGGTGCAGGGCGGACACGTTGACGAAGAGGAACAGCCGTTGTTCCGTGGGCAGTTCGCGTACGACGCGGTCGGCGCACGCCACCTGGTTCTCGAAGGAGTGGGGGTCGGTGACGCCGAACTCCGGGGCCCAGTGGGACTCGTGGAACAGGCCGGGCAGCACCGAGCCCAGCGGGCCGAGCTTGTTGAAGAAGCCCACGCCTCCGATGCACACGGTGTGATAGCCCACCTTGGCGAGGCCGGAGACGAGGTCCGGGGTGTCGTAGACGAAGGTGCCCGCGGCGGTGGTCTCGCTGCCCGCGAAGCTCGCGGCGAACAGGCGCGGATGCGGGCCGGGGGCGGCCGGGGTGGGCAGGAAGCCCGCGAAGATCGCCTGGTGGGAGGCGTAGGTGAAGCTGCCCGGGGCGTGGCGCTTCTCCCAGCGGCCGCCGGGGAGGTGACGGGCCAGGTTCGGGAGGCGGCCCGCCGCGGCCAGTTCGGCGGCGACGTCGTGGCGGAGGGTGTCGAGGGTGACGAGGAGGATGTCGTGGCTGCCGACGATCTCGTTCATGTCCGGCGTATGCGGAACATACGACTCATGTGGCTCACCCGGCGCTTGAGGCGCGGTGGGGGTGCTCCGGGGCGGGAGCGGCTCAGGCGTCGGAGCGGGCGAGGGCATGCGGGTTTCCTTCTCTGTACTGGTGGTGCGAAGAGGCGGCCGGCCGGTCCGGAGCGAAGCGGCGCAGCGCGGCGGCCACCTGGGTGGCGTAGGTGTCGAGGCCCTCGGCGCCGCTGCCGGGCAGGCCGGTGAGGCGCGGCAGCAGGTCGCCGAACGCGTTCACCTCGCCCACCGCGGCTCGGCGCCAGCCCACGGCGGGCAGCAGATCGACGCCGACGCAGAGCGTGCGCGGGAAGCAGGCCGCGGCCCGCTCGCACACGTCGAGCAGATCGGTCCAGCGCGCGCCCGCCGACTCGACGGCCTGCCGGGCCGCGTCGAGATCGCCCCGGCGGCCCCCGAGGTGGAGATTGGTCAGGGGTGAGCGGCTGGTGCGGACGACCGCGTGGGTGGCGCGGCCGGCCACGACGACGATCCGCAAGTCGGCCGCGCGCCCCTCCTGGGAGGCCTTCGGCAGCCAGCGCTCCAGATGCAGCCCGTCCGGGGCGAGCGCGTCGACGACGGCCGCGATGTCCGCCTCGCGTTCGTAGCGGCGCACCTTGAGGGAGTTGTAGAGGCGGCCGTCCGGCGCGCGTTCCACGGATGTGGTCGCCCTGATCCGGCCGCCGCCGCCCGACTCCACGGCGAGCACGCCCGAAGCGGACGAACCGTGCGCGGGTTTGACGAACAGGCGGGGCATGCGGTGTTCCCGCATCAGCGCCCGTACGTCGTCCCAGCCGCGCACCGGTGCGGCTTCCGGACCCGAGGTGGGCGAGTCGGGCACCGGCACGCCGGCCGCGTCCAGCACGGCGTGGCAGCGCCGCTTGTCGAAGAGGACGGGAAGGTCGGCCGGCTCGTCGAGCCTGATGCCGCCACGCAGCCCGCGCAGCGCGGTCATGAACCCGGCGTACCAGCGTGCCGAACCCTCGACCCGGGTGGGGTCCTGGGCACCGCGCAGCAGCCGGTCGACCTCGGCGTTCTCACCGGGCGAGTCGATCCGGACGATCTCCTCGGCCCCGAACTCAGCCCCGAACTCGGCTCCGCCCGCGCGCAGCACGTCGGTCCAGGCGACGATGCGCGGGGCGGCGAGTCCGGCCGCGCGCACCGCGTCCGCGAAGAGGGTGACACGGCGGTTCTCGGGGTTGCCCACGACCACGAAGCGCGGTCCCGGGTCATTCGCCGACGGCGACATAGCGTGCCTCGGGGTTGTACGAGCTGCGGGGCGCCGGAGTGAGTGCGAGGTCGACTCCGTGCGGCTCCAGCGTTTCGCGCAGGCGCTGGGCCAGTTCGTCGCTCAGGAAGTTGTACCGCAGGTCGAGAGCGCGCAGATGGGTCAGGGGCTGACCCGACAGGAGCGCGCCCGCGCCCTCGTCCCCGAGGGTGCCCATGCTGAGGTCGAGCGAGGTGAGGCCCGCGACGACAGGTGCCGTGGCCACCGCGGCGGCCACGGCGTCCTGGATGTCGCTGTTCTTCACCCCCAGGTGCCGCAGTTCGGGGCAGTGGCCCAGCGCGGTGAGGAGCGCGGTGACGTCCTCGGCCTCGCAGTCGCCGCCGAAGTCGGGGGTGCCCAGCCACAACTCCAGGTGGCGCAGGGCCGGGAACGTGCAGGCGGCCAGGGCGCGAACGGGCTGCGCGGGCATCCCCCCGGACTCGATGCGCAGGGTGCGCAGCCGGTCGTGGCGCACGGGCTCGATCACCAGCCCCTCCCCGCCCCGTACCCCGATCTCCTCCAGTTCGGGCCAGGCGCGCAGGACGCGGGAAAGGTGACCCTGGCGGATCCAGGAGATCTCGGTCTCCTCGGACTCGACGTCCGCGAGGAACAGGGCGCGCAGCCGCGGGAACCGATGTGCCTCGGCCGTGAGCAGGTCGAGCACGGGGTCGATGCCGTGTTCGTCCCACGACTGCCACCAGGCGCCGATGACGAGCGCGGTGACCTCCTCGGCGCGGACCTCGTCGAGGAACCGCTGCCACAGCGGTTCGAAGGCATGCTGACGGTCGGCGCTCAGCTTCCACGCGACCGAGGCGGGTTCGGGACGGGGCCGGCCACGGCCGTCACCATCCACGTCGAAGAGGTGTACGGGCAGACCGTGGAACCGCTTGAGGTACGAGGGGTAGTGGCTCATGGGGCTCGGGCTCACTCGCCCACGGCCACGTACCGCCACACCGTGCCGTCGTCGTCCTGGTCCTCGTCGGCGTCGTCGCGGTCGAGGTCCACATCGACGCCCGCGAGCTCCAGGGTCTGACGTATCCGCTCCAGCAGCGGCTCGCTGAGGTAGTGGTGGTGGAGGTCGAGCCGCTTGAGGTGGGTGAGCGGCTGACCGGCGAGCAGGGCGGCGCCGCCCTCGTCCGACAGGACGCCCATGGACAGGTCCAGCACCTCCAGCCGGGCGACGACCGGTGCGGCGGCGACCGCGGCGGCGACGGCGTCCTGCATCTCGCTGTTGCGCAGCGCCAGATGACGCAGACGCGGCAGCCGGGCGCCGGACAGGATCGGCTCCAGGTCGGTGGCCTCGCTGTCACCGCCGTAGTCGGGGGTGCCCAGCCACAGGTCGAGCTGCTCCAGCGCGGGCAGGTCGCTGGCGCCCACGCCCCGGACGACCTCGGCGGGCAGGCCTCCGCTCTCCATGGTGAGCCGGCGCAGCCCGGTGTGGCGCAGGGCGGGGAAGCGCAGCCCTGATCCGCCGCGCACACCGAACTCCTCCAGGTCCGGGAATCCGGCCAGGAGCGGGGTGACATCCGTCTGGTTGATCCAGGAGATCTCGCACTCCTCCATGACCATGTCGCCCAGGAACAGCGCCCGCAGGGCGGGGAATCGGTCCCGCGCGGCCAGCAGCGCCTCGATCACGTCGGCCGGGTCGGTGTCGTACGCCTCCTGCCAGGCACCGACTATCAGAGCCCGCACGCGCGTGGTGTCGACGGCGGCGCAGAACCGGGCGAAGGCCTCCGTCCAGTCCTCGTCCGCGTCGTACACGTCGCTGGTGATGCGCCAGGCGACGGACTCCGCCTCGGGCAGGTCGTCCGTGCGGGCGTCCGGGCCGGGGAAGGTGTGGGCAGGCAGCCGGTACAGCTCGTCGAGGTGGTCACCGATGGTCATGCGGCTGCTCCTGTGGAGAAGTGGGTCGTCCGTTCCGTGATGCCGCAGTTCTACCAAGAGGAACTGACAACGGGGTGCGGGGGGCCTTGGTCCGGCCCGTTGTCAGTGGCGGCTTCTACTGTCTGTGGCATGAGGCCGGTGCGCGGTGCCCCGGCCGGAGGGGAGGCGTGCCGTGTACCGGCAGGGAGACGTGCTGATCGTGCCCGTGGCGAAGGAGGCGGTGCCGTCGCATGTCGCCGCGGCACCGAGGGAACCGCGCGACGGGCGGGGCCGGCTCGTGCTGGCGCTCGGCGAGGTCACCGGTCATGCGCACGCGGTCGTCGGACCGGGTGAACTGATGCGGGAGCCGGGGCCGTTCGGACCGATGTTGCTGCACCTGCCCCAGGGCGGCCGGGTGGTCCACGAGGAGCACGCGGCGATCGCCCTGCCCAAGGGGTGGTACCGGGTGATCCGGCAGCGGGAGTACGTGCCGGGGTCCGTGCGGATCGTGGCGGACTGAGCGAGGTACGGCGGAAGGTGACGGAGCAGACGATGAGCAGCGTGGACAGCGCGGCGGAACTCGGCACGCGAGCCGGGGTGTTCGAGGAGACCGCGCTCTGGCGCGCGTGTGCCGCAAAGACGGCTCCCGCCGACCGGGAGCGCGCCGAGCGGGGTGTCCGCCTGGCCTATCGACGGGCCGGGCTCCCGGAGCCGGAGCGCGTGGTGTGGGCCGGCTCGCCCCGCGAGGCGATCACCCTGATACGCGGCATGGAGGACACCGGACCCAGCGTCCGGGAGGCGGTGCGCACGGCTCCCTGGGCGGTCGAACGCGGCCGACTCCACGCCGAGTTGGGGGCGGTGGGCTGGTCGGCGCACTGGGCGGTTACCGGCGGGCTGCTGTGGGAGAACACACAGGCGCTCGTGGAGCGCATCCACCAAGGCGTGCTGGAAGAGCTCACCGGCACAGCCCCGGGCGGCGCGGGCGGGGCTGCGGGTCCCGACGCGTCCGAGGAAGCCGGAATGCCGGACCGGGCGGACCGGGCGGCCCGCTCCCGCCAAGAGGCGGAGATCCGGCTGCTCCTGCTGGACGCCGTACTGGGCCAGCACGACGCGCCCTGGCTCGCCGCCTTCCCCACCGACCGGGCTCCGCTCGACGGTCTGGGCGAAGTGTGCCGGAACGCCGGCTGGTGGTGGCCGTTCGCCAAGGTGGCGGTCGTATGCGAACGCCCCACCGCCCTGCACCGCGACGAAGCGGGCCGCCTGGACCGTGGGGACGGCCCGGCCCTCGCCTATCCCGACGGTTTCGCCCTGTACGCCTGGCGCGGCATGCCCGTTCCTGCCGCCTTCCTCGCGGAGCTCCGTACCCTGACGCCGGAGCGGATCCGCGCCGAGGAGAACGCCGAGCTGCGCCGGGTGATGCTGGAGTACTACGGCTACGACCGCTACCTGGAGGACTCCGGAGCACGCCCCGTGCACCAGGACGAGACGGGCACGCTCTGGCGGATCGACCTGGACGGCGACGAGGCGGTGGTGATGGTGGAGGTCATCAACTCCACGCCGGAGCCGGACGGCACCCGGCGCACCTACTGGCTGCGGGTCCCGCCGGGAACCCGGACGGCCCGGGAGGGCGTCGCCTGGACGTTCGGGGTGGCGGCGGAGACGTATGCGCCGCTGCGGCAGACGTGAGGCGGGATGCATGAGATGAGCGACTCACTGTGCGCCCGTGTCGAGCGGTACTACGCCACCGTGCCCCTGCTCTTCGCCGACGCCGAAGACTTCGGCCCGCTACGGCTGTTCGTACGAAAGACCCCGGGAGCCCCCTATTACGGCGGTCCGAACCACGCTCAACCCACCGCGGAGGGCTCCGGGAGCGTCACCGCGGCCGACATCGCCCGGGTGCGCGCCCGGCAGCGCGAACTCGGGGTACCGGAGGCCTTCGAGTGGCTGGCCGAGGCGGCCCCCACGCTCCGCGCCCGCATCGAGGCCGCCGGTCTCCCCGTTGCGGAACGCCCGTTGATGGCCCTCGACCCACACCACCGGCTGCCCGCGCAGCCCCTGCCGTCCGGCGTCACGATCCGTGCGCTGACGGCGGACGATCCGGCCCTGCCCGCAGTCCTCGCCCTGCCCCGCCTGGCCTTCGCCAAGAACATGGCGGCGGGTTGCGCAGGGCCGACGGAACTGCAAGAGGAGGCCGGGAAGATGATCGCGGACGGCAGCGTCGAGACCATCCGCCCCGGCATCCGCGCCGGGCACAAGCAACTCGTCGCCGCCCTCGCGCCGGACGGCACCCCGCTCGCCGCGGGTCACTACCACCCCGCAGGCGGCACCACTGAGATCGGCGGCGTCGGCACCCTCCCCACCGCACGCCGCCAGGGCTTGGCCGCAGCCGTCACGACGGCTCTGGCCACCCACGCCCGCGACCACGGGGTGCACACCGTCTTCCTCGCGTATGCGGAGGACGCCGTCGCCCGTATCTACGCGCGCCTGGGCTTCCGCCCTGCCGACATCACGCTGATGATCGCCGACCAACCCGCGCGGTCATGAATGCGCAGCGGTCCGCCCGCACCCGGCGGAGAAATCGGCTGGCCGCGCCAAGAACGCCGACCGTAGGCTCCCGGCCATGCCGGAGCACCCCTGGTTCGCGATCGACGAGCCGAACGAGGACGACTACTACGACTTCACCGCCACCGAGCGGGCCTTCGTGACAGCGCTGCAGGAACGAACCGCCCCCTTGGTCACGGCCCATGTCGCCGGACAGGTCGGACGTCCGGACGACTGGGACTCGTTGGTGGCCTACCTGACCTTCACCGACCCCGCGGCGCCGATGCATCTCATCGACATCGGTGTGCACTGCTACGGCGACCGGGTTCGCGGTGACCGACTGCACAACCAGCTCTACACACTGACCGACCGCCCGTCGAGCTGGGCGCTGGAGGCCACCGGCAGCGTCGACGAACTGGCCCAGCGGTCGGCGGACTGGTTCCGCTCGCTACTGGACAAGCCGGTCGTCCTGTACGTCTGGCTCAACGAGGACCGATGGGCGTACGCGGCACGATTCGCCTTCGCGGACGACAATCAGACGATCAGCCAGACGTACAGCCGCAAGCTCGCACCCCCCGGACAGGAGGAGGAACTGATCGCCGCCGGCCACGTGCACGGCAGGGGGTGGATCCAGACCGCCGGACTGCCCACCCCGACCCTGTACCAGCACATCCGCGGCGACCTGACCACCGCCCAACTCCCGCCCGGGACACAAGCGGTCACCAAGCGCGGACCCATCGGCGGTGTCTGGTACGAGTGACGCCGGGGCATTGGGAGCCACCGGTATCGAGCCGGCGTCGGATCCCGTGATCAGGCAGATCGCCCCGGTGTCGGCCGCGGCTTTCCCGACCTCCTCAGCGAAGTGTGCGCCGGGCGCAGCGTCCGGGGGCGAATGACGTCGCGCGGCGGGATGCCGGCACGCGTGTGCGGGGCGCCGCGGCGTTCGGCGGGTCCGTCGGGCGCCGGAGGTGCCTCCTGCCGGGCCAGCCACAGGCGCAGCAGGTGGCGTTTGTTCCCGGGCTCGGCGTGGTCCTCGAAGGGGGTACGGCCGTGGAGGACGACGTGGTTGTCCACCAGGAGCAGGTCACCCGCTCGCAGGTCCAGGTCCAGCCGGACGGCCGGGGAGGCGGCCGTCGCGTCCACGAGGTCGAACAGCTCCCGGTCCTCGTCGGGCGGGCCCGTCCTGCGCCCGTCCTGGAGGAGGGCCTCTCCCGCCTCCAGGCCCTCCCGGTCGTACCGCATGCTGGGCCGGGTGCCGTGCCGGGTGATGAGCGGGGCGCCCAGATAGGACCGTTCGCCCGGGACGTCCTCCTCCTCGAACTGGGCGAAGAAGTAGGTGTCGTAGAGGCGCCGGGTGAAGTCGGGCCGGGCGGCGAGCATCGTGTTGTGCACGGCTGCCGCACTGGCCAGGACCGTGCGTCCGCCGGAGCGGGCCGGCCGCAGGCACAGCAGGCCGAGCAGGTCCGAATCGTCCGAGTGGAGCGGCAGCCCTGCCCGGGTCCGGTACGCGGGCGGGCGGAGGGAGTCCTCCCTGCGGTCCGCCTCCCGGATGTGGCACAGCGTGCGTCCGTCGGCGGTCTGCGGCACCGGCCGCCCCAGGTACTGGCCGACACCGCGCAGCACGGTGCTCGCGTCCGTGTCGCCGAGCCCGTCCACCGGCAGGCCGCGGATCAGGACGAAGCCGCGGCCGGCGCGCAGCTGCGCGGCTGCGTGCTCCAGCTCGGCGCTGAGGTCGGGCAGAGGGAAGTCGTCCCTGGTCATCCTCAGCAGGGTGGTACCCCGAGCACGGGCTGTGCGCAGGGCGGTGTGCAGCTCGTCGCGGTGGTGCGCGGTGAGCCGTACGACCCAGTCCTCGCGGCCCGCGAGGTCGGGGCCGTACCACAGAGCGGGGCCGGTGAAGGGCTGGACCGGGCCGATCCGCGGGTCCGCAGGCTGGGCCATGTGCCGCCTCCCTGTCTGACGCGCCGGTACGGCCGGCGGGCGTGTGGGCGATGGACGTGCGGCCCGTGTGCCGACCGGGCGCGCTTTGCAGGGATGGTATGGATCGTTTGCGCACCATGCTTGACCTGAGGGGACGGGAAACTTAACTTTTGGGGACCCGTCCCTGGAGAGTGCGCATGAGGCCCCTGTCCCGCACCGCCGCGCTGAACGGGTATGTGGAGCTGAGCCGGTCCTTCGGGCTCGATCCCCGCGCGCTCATGCGGGGCGTCGGCCTGGACACGGCCGACCTGGCCGTGCAGGACCGGTGGATCTCCGGCGCGGCCGTGGTCCGCCTCCTTGAGCTCACGGCCCGGGCCTGCGGCCGCGACGACTTCGGCCTCCTGCTGGCGGACCGGCGCCGCTTCTCCAATCTGGGCCCCATCAGTCTGCTCGTACGGGAGGAACCCGACGTCCGCAGCGCCCTGGACCTGCTCATCCGCCACCAGCACACCTACAACGAGGCCCTCAGCACCCGCCTGTCCGAGGCGAACGGGGTCGCCACGCTCAAGGTGGACATCCGGCTGGGTGAGACGGCACCGGTCCGGCAGGCGGTGGAGCTCGCCGTGGGCGCCTTCCACCGCATCCTGTGCGGATTCCTGGGCAGCCACTGGCGGCCGGTGTCGGTGTGCTTCGCCCACCCGGCGCCGAAGGACACCGGGACGCACCGCCGTCTCTTCGGGCCGCTGACGGAGTTCGACCGGGACTTCAACGGCATCGTCCTGTACGCCGAGGACCTGGATGCCCCCAATGCCATGGCGGATGCGCAACTGCGCAGCTACACCCGGCAGTTCTTCGAGCCGATCGCGGCTGCGCGCCAGGCCGGAGAGGCGGATCGGGTACGCGATCTGATCGAGGCGCTCCTGCCGACCGGGCGGTGCTCCATCGAACAGGTCGCGCGCAGCCTCGGCGTGGACAGGCGTACCGTGCACCGGCAACTTGCCCGATCGGGTCAGACGTTCTCGTCACTGCTCAACTCCACGCGTACGGCGCTCGCCGAACAGTTCGTGGCGAATCCCAACCGGTCGCTGACCGAGGTCTCGACCCTGCTGGGCTTCTCCTCGCTGAGCGCGTTCTCGCGGTGGTTCCGTGAGCAGTTCGGGACCGGCCCGCGGGAGTGGCGCAAGGCACGAGCCGCATCCCGGGACTGACAGGGGAGCCGACGCCCACCGGCCCGGAGGCTCCGGCCGGCCGCGGGTGACGCGTGCGGGCCTCGTGTCCCGAAATGACAAGTCACCTGTCCCTCCAGGGCAAGCGGGCCGGAAGTGACCGCCCTACGGTGACACCACCGCACAGCCGGTCGGTCCGGAGGGCACGCTCCGTCACTCCCCTTGGGCGTGCTTCTCCGAGCCGACCGCAATTCCCACCCGGGTGCGTCACGCCCGTCCCTCTCACAACCGGCGCAGGCAGCTGCCACCCGCGTCCCGGTCGTCGCATCCGCCGATGCCCTCGGCACGCGATCACCCCACTCGACATATCGACAAGGAGATGCATCGTGCACTTCCACGACGACTCGCTGTTCCCCGAGAACCAGGAAAAGCTGGTGATCCAGGCCGCCCCGTACGGCCCGGAGTGGCTGCCCGGGGACGCGGACGACATTCCGGTCACGATGGACGAGCATGTACAGGCCGCTGTCGACTGCTACAACGCCGGGGCCACGGTGCTGCACATCCATGTGCGCGAGCTCGACGGCCGGGGCGCCAAGCGGATGTCGATGTTCAACGAGCTGCTGGGCCGGCTGCGCGAGGCGGTGCCGGACATGGTCCTGCAGATCGGGGGCTCCATTTCCTTCGCTCCGGAGGGCGAGGGCGGCGACGCGAAGTGGCTCGCCTACGACACCCGCCATCTGCTGGCCGAGCTCGACCCGGCCCCGGACCAGGTCACGATCGCCATCAACACCAGCCAGATGAACATCGTCGAGATCATGACCGACGACGATCTGGAGGGCACTTCGATCGCGAAGCCGGACTACTACCGGGCATACCGCGACATGGTCGTCGAGGCCGGTCCGGAGTTCTATCTCGAACACCTCAAGCGGCTGCACGCAAACGGCATCCAGCCGCACTTCCAGCTGGCGCACCTGGCCCAGCTGGAGACCGTCGAGCGACTCGTCCGCGCCGGCATCTACACCGGGCCGCTGATCCTCAACTACGTCGCAATCGGCGGTGGTTTCGCCGGACGGCACCCCGCCGACCTGGTCGAGTTCATCCGCCGCGTCCCGGACGGCGCCGTCCTCACCATCGAGAGCTCCATGCGTGCCGTGGCCCCGATGAACGCGGTCGCCATCGCCCTGGGCCAGCACGTCCGCGTCGGCAACGAGGACAACCTCTGGCGCGGCAAGGGGGAGCGCATGTCGTCGGTGGCGCAGGTCGAGCAGATGGTCAAGATCTCCGAGGCGCTCGGCCGCGAGATCGCCACCGGGGCCGACGCCAAGCGGATCTACAAGCTCGGCGAGTACTACGCGGATTCCGACGAGACCCTCGCCCGGCTCGGCATGGTGCCCAACCGCCGTCCCGGCCGGCGCGGCTTCATGCTGCGCGACGTCTCCGCCTGACCGGCCCGCCCCCCTCACCCGTACGACCCTTCGGAGCTCTTCGTGGCCAACGCCGTCCGCTTCTACGAAACCGGTGGACCCGACGTCCTGACCTGGGAGGAGGTGACCGTCGGAGATCCGGGCCCGGGCCAGGTACGCATCCGGCACGAGGCGGTGGGGCTCAATTTCGCCGACACCTACTTCCGGACCGGGCTCTACCCGGTACGCCTGCCCGACGGCATCGGTGTCGAGGCCGCGGGCGTGGTGGAGGCGGTCGGCGAGGGCGTCACGCACGTCGCCGCGGGAGACCGGGTGACGTACACCGGAAGCCCGCTCGGCGCCTACAGCACCGAGCGGGTCATGGACGCCTCGCACCTGATCAGGCTGCCCCCCGAGATCGGTTGCGAGACGGCGGCCGCGATGACCATGCGCGGCCTGACGGCGGCCTATCTGCTGCGCAGGATCCACCCGTTGCGGCCCGGGGACACCGTGCTGCTGCATGCCGCGGCCGGCGGTGTGGGGCTGATCGTCTCGCAGTGGGCCGCGCTGCTCGGCATCCGTGTGATCGGGACGGTCTCCAGCGAGGAGAAGGCGGAGATCGCCCTGGCGCACGGATGCGAGCATGTCATCCGCTACCGGCACGAGGACGTACCCGCCCGGGTCCGCGAGCTGACCGACGGCGCGGGCGTCCCGGTCGTCCTCGACAGCATCGGCAAGGACACCTTCGCCGGTTCGCTGGCGTCGCTGACCCGCCGTGGCCTCCTGGTGTGCTTCGGCACCGCGTCCGGCCCCGTGCCACCGATCGACGCCATGCAACTCGCCGTCCACGGCTCGCTGTTCGTCACACGCCCCGCGCTCGCCGACTACATCGCCGACCAGGCCGAGCGCGACGCCCTGGCCGGGGAGCTGTTCGGCCACGTCGCCGCCGGCCGCATCGCCATCGAGATCAACCAGCGCTACGACATCTCGGACGCCGTACAGGCCCATCGCGACCTGGAGGCCGGCCGGACCACGGGCTCGTCCGTCTTCGTCCTGTGAAACCCAGGGAGTGATCACCCATGCCAGACACCCTCTCGCCGTCCCAAGGGCGGGCCCCGGCGCTCGTCCGCCCGGCCGCACTGCGCACCTCGATCGAGGTCGAGCCGCTCACCTGCACCATCGGAGCCGAGCTCAGCGGCGTGAACCTGGCCGACGCCGCCCGCGACGACGACCTGTTCGCACAGATCAGAAGCCTGCTGCTGCAGTACAAGGTCCTGTTCCTGCGGGACCAGGACATCACGCGTGCCGACCAGGTCGCCTTCGCCGAGCGGTTCGGTCCGCTGGAGGACCACCCCGTCGCCGGCAGCGACCCCGACCACCCCGGACTGGTGCGCATCTACAAGGACCTGGACAGCCCGGCCGAGCACTACGAGAACGCCCTGCACACCGACGGCACCTGGCGCACCAACCCCTCCATGGGCGCCGTGCTCCGCTGCATCGAGTCTCCCCCGGTGGGCGGCGACACGATCTGGGTCAACATGGCCGAGGCCTACCGGCGGCTGCCCGAGCACATCAAGACGCAGATCGAGGGGTTGCGCGCCCGGCACAGCATCGAGGCCTCCTTCGGTGCCGTACTGCCCGAGGAGCAGCGCCACGCGCTCAAGGAGCGGTTCCCCGACGCCGAGCACCCCGTCGTCCGCACCCACCCGGAGACCGCCGAGAAGATCCTCTTCGTCAACGCGTTCGCCACCCACTTCGTCAACTACCACACGCCACGCAACGTCCGCTTCGGGCAGGACTACGCACCGGGCGCGAGCCATCTGCTCACGTATCTGATCAGCCAGGCGGCGATCCCCGAGTACCAGGTGCGCTTCCGCTGGCGGCCGAACAGCGTCGCCATCTGGGACAACCGCTCCACCCAGCACTACGCCGTCCAGGACTACTGGCCCGCCGTCCGCAAGATGGAGCGCGCCGGGATCGTGGGCGACAGACCGTTCTGACCTGCCCCTCAATCAAGCAGTCGAGGTGATGACAATGGAGTTTCACACCACTGCGCCCGCCACGGGCCCGTCCGCACCGGTCTGGCCCGTGTCCCGGGGCTATGCCTGGACCGTCTTCGGACTCGGTTTCGGCCTGCTCCTGTCCGACTACATGTCCCGCCAGGTGCTCAACGCCGTCTTCCCGATGCTGAAGGCGCAATGGCTGCTGTCGGACGCCGCACTGGGATCGCTCAGCGGTGTGGTGGCCCTGACGGTCGGCGTGCTCACCTTCCCCATGTCCCTGGTGGCCGACCGGTGGGGGCGGGTCCGCAGCCTGCTCATCGCCGCCGTGCTGTGGAGCCTGGCCACCCTGGGCTGCGCGATCTCCGCGAACTACGGCGAGATGTTCGTCGGCCGCCTCTTCGTCGGCATCGGTGAGGCCGCGTACGGCAGTGTGGGCATCGCCGTGGTCCTCAGCATCTTTCCGCTCACCATGCGGGCCACTCTCTCCGGCGCGTTCATCGCCGGCGGCGCCTTCGGCTCCGTGCTCGGCGTCGCCCTCGGCGGGGCCGTGGCCCAAGTCGCCGGATGGCGCTGGGCGTTCGCGGTGATGGGCCTGTTCGGGCTGGTGCTCGCCGCGGTGTACGGAGCAGTCGTCAAGGAGAGCAGACTCAAGCCGCAAGGACAGCCGGCGAACGACGCCGACGGCCCGACCACCCATGAACCCCTGCGCGGTCATCTGCCCCGCCTGTTCTCCTCCGTCTCCGTCATCAGCGCATACATCGGCAGCGGCCTTCAACTGTTCGTGGCCGCCACGCTCCTGGCCTGGCTGCCCAGCTTCTTCGACCGCTACTACCACATGGCCCCCGCACGGGCGGGCGCGGTCGCGGGCGTCTTCGCGCTGATCATCGGCATCGGGATGATCGCCGGTGGCATCGCCTCCGACCGCATCAGCGCGACCGCCCCCATCCGCAAGTGGGCCGTGGCCGTCGTCTGCAGCCTGAGCTCACTCGTTCTGCTGTCGCTCGCCTTCCGACTGCCCACCGGCCCGGCCCAGTTGGCCGCTCTGGCCGCCGGGGCCCTGCTGTCGGCCGGCACGGCCGGACCGGCGGCCGCCATGGTCGCCAATCTGACCCCCGCGTCCGTCGCCGCGACCGCCTTCGCCACCCTCACGCTCGCCAACAGCCTGCTCGGACTGGCACCCGGACCCGCCGTCACCGGCGCCCTCGCCGACCGCATCGGACTCCTCGGCGCCCTGCGCGTCGTGCCGCTCACCGCGGTCGCGGCCACCGTCGCCTTCCTCATCGGGCGCCACTGGTACGCACGCGACCTGCTCCGTATCAACGGTGTCGCCGCACGTGCCGAGACACGGACACCATCGGAGGTCTCCTCATGACCCACCCCATGACACCCACCGTGGTGATCGTCCCCGGCCTGCGCGACCACGTCGCAGAACACTGGCAGACGCTGCTGGCCACTCGGCTCGCCGCAGCCGGCCGGAGCGTCCGCGTCACTCCCCCGGTGGCGCAGGACCGGCTCAGCCGCGACGCCCAGGTCGCCAACCTGGCCGCCACGCTCGCCCCTGTGACCGGGCCCGTCGTCCTCGTCGCCCACAGTGCGGGCGTGATGACCACGGTGCACTGGGCCCGGCGACATCACGCGGACGTCCGTGGCGCCCTGTTCGCGACGCCGCCGGACTTCGACACCCCCCTCCCGGACGGCTACCCCACCCCCGCCGAACTGGCGGAGAACGGCTGGACGCCCGTACCCCGCCGACCGCTGCCGTTCCCCAGCGTGGTGGCGGCCAGCGCGAACGACCCGCTCGCCGCCGCCGAGCGCGTCGCGGAACTCGCGCGCGACTGGGGCAGCCGCCTCGTGTCCCTCGGCCCCGTCGGGCACCTCAACCCGGCATCCGGACACTGCGACTGGCCCCTCGCGGAGGACCTCCTGCACGAGTTGGAGTCCGGCCGTACGGCGCCTCGGGCACCGGCCGGCACCCCGCTCCCCGTGCCGGCCGCCGGACGGCACGCATGAGCACGGAGACCGAGCTGCTCTGGTCGCCCGGCCGCCGTGAACTGGAGGACTCCAACGTCGCGGTGTTCATGGAATGGCTGGAGGAGAGCAGGGGGCTGAACTTCCCCGGCTACGCCGCGCTGTGGCGGTGGAGCGCCACCGACCTGACGGGATTCTGGTCGGCCGTCTGGGAGTTCTACGGGCTGGACTCGGTGTCCGGGTACGACGAGGTACTGGCCGACGCCACCATGCCGGGAGCCCGCTGGTTCACCGGCGCACGACTGAACTTCGCGGAACGCTGCCTCGCGCAGGCCACCGACGCGCGTCCGGCGCTGGTGAGCGTGACCGAGGACGGCGACCCGGTCGAGACGTCGTGGGAGCAACTGCGCCGTGACGTCGCCGACGTCGCGGCCGCCCTGCGCGACATGGGCGTCGGGCCCGGCGACTGCGTCGCCGGATATCTCACCAACCTGCCGCAGGCGGTGGTGGCCCTGCTGGCCACCACCGCGGTGGGTGCCGTATGGACGGCGTGCTCCCCCGACTTCGGCACGCCCAGCGTGCTCGCCCGCCTCGGGCAGGTCCGGCCGACCGTCCTCATCGCCGTGGACGGATACCGTTACGGGGGCAAGGAGCACGACAGACGGACCACGGTCGCCGAGCTGCTGGACGGTCTGCCGACAGTCCGTCACCTGCTGCTCATCGACCACCTGTTCTCCGGTACGTCCCTGGACCGGCCGACGCGCTCCGGCGTCGCCGTCCGCGTGTGGTCGGCGCTGCCGGCCACCGAGGCAGCGCCGGTCTTCGCCGACGTACCCTTCGACCATCCTGTGTGGATCCTGTGGTCGTCGGGCACCACCGGCATCCCCAAAGGCATCGTGCAGGGGCACGGCGGCATCGTCGTGGAACTCCTGAAGGCGCTGGGGCTGGGCGTCGACCTGCGCCCCGAGGACCGCTACCTCTTCGTCACCTCCACGAGCTGGATGGTGTGGAACTTCCTCGTCGGCGGGCTGCTCCACGGCAGCACGGTCGTCCTGTACGACGGCAGCCCCACCCACCCCGACGCGGCCGGCGTATGGCGTGTCGCGGAGCGCACCCGGGCCACCGTGGTCGGCGTGGGCGCGGCCTACCTCGCGGCCGTGGAACGGTCGGGCCTGCATCCGGCCGCCGACCTCGACCTCGGTGCGCTGCGTTCCGTCGTACAGACCGGGTCCGCGATGGCGCGGAGCACCTGGCACTGGGTGTACGACCGGCTCGCCCCCGGCATCCGGCTCCAGTCGATCTGCGGCGGAACCGACGTCTGTTCGGCACTCGTGGGCGGCTCACCCCTGCTCCCCGTCCGTGCGGGACGCATTTCGGGTCCCGGCCTGGGCGTGGCCCTGGCCTCGTGGGACGACACGGGCCGGCCCCTGACCGGTGAACAGGGTGAACTGGTGGTGACAGCCCCCCTGCCGTCCATGCCCCTTCGGTTCGTCGACGACCCCGACGACGTCCGCTACCGGGCGAGCTACTTCGACACCTACCCCGGCGTCTGGCGTCACGGCGACTGGATCACCATCGACAAGGACCTGTCGCTCGTGGTGTCGGGGCGCTCGGACTCCACGCTCAACCGCATGGGGGTACGGATGGGGTCGGCCGACATCTACTCCGTTGTGGAACAGGTGCCGGGCATCGTGGACAGTCTGGTCGTCGGTGTCGAACTGGACGACGGTGACTACTACATGCCGCTGTTCGTGGCGACGGCCGACGGCGCGGCACTCGACGACGGCCTGCGGCAGCGGATCACGACAGCGATCAGAAGGGAACTGTCCCCGCGGCACGTACCCGACGCGATCGTGCCGGTGCCCGCCGTGCCGCGCACGGTGACCGGCAAGAAACTGGAGGTGCCGGTCAAACGGATCCTGCAGGGCGCTCGCGTCGCCGATGTCGGCAGCGAAGGGGCGGTCACGCACTTCGGGATGCTGTCCTGGTTCGCCGACTTCGCGGCACGCCGGGCAGCGGATGCGGGGCAGCGATGAGCTGACATCTGTGACGCGCCGTCGAGTCGTCGGTACAGCGCCCTCGGTCGGTCGTCAGTGCAGCACCTTCAGCGCGCCGGGCAGCACCTTCACCGTGACGGGGAGCACCGCCTCCACCTCGCCGTCGGCGCCGTACGGCACCGGGCGGTCGGCCTCGATGCGGATTTCGCGGCCCCTCAGGATGCGGACCTCCGGGCGCGCGACGTGTGCGCCGGACTTGAGCTCGTTCATCAGGGTGAAGAAGAGGTGGCGCGGGGCCTCGCGGATCATCACGACCTCCAGCAGGCCGTCGTCCACGCGGGCTCCGGGCGCGATCATGCGGCCGGAGCCGTAGTAGGCGGAGTTGGCGGCCACGACGGTGTAGCCGCGCAGGGCGTGCTCCTCTCCGTCCACGGTGATCCGGTAGTCCGCCGGGCGCCACGTGGTCACGGCCCGCAGGCCCCCCGCGTAGTAGGAGGCGGCGCCCTTGAGCAGTCGCGCGTGGTTGGCGTGGCGGTTGGCCAGCGCGTCGACGCCCGCGTACACACTGCCGAGGACGACTGTCCCGTCGTGGACGGCCGAGCGCACCTCGATGGTGTCGACCGGGCGCGGCTCCCGGTCGAGCAGGATCCGGGCCAGGGCGTCGGGGTCGGAGGGCAGCTCCAGCGCCCGCGCGAAGTCGTTGCCCCGTCCGGCCGGGACGATGCCGAACACGGTGTCGGTGCCGCTGAGCGCGCCGCCGATGCCGCCGGTGATGCCGTCACCGCCGACGGCGAGCACCACCCGGCCCCGCTCCCCCGCGGCGCGGGCGATGTCCTGGGCGTGGGCCAGGCTGCGGCTGTACTCCGTCTCCAGTTCCGCCCCGGCCTCGCGCAGCACGCGTGCCACCTGGATCAGCGCGGCCGCCGCGCTGGATCCGCCCGCGGTGGGGTTGACGACGGCGGTGAACTGTCGCATGGGTGAGCCTCCGGAGGCGGTGATTCGGGAGCCGGTGTGCTGGGGCTGAACGGACGAGGGGCTGGGTCGGTCGGCGGGTCGGGTCAGTCGGTGGGCAGGAGGACGCCCGGGTTGAGCAGCTGGTCGGGGTCCAGTCTGCGCTTGACGGCCCGCAGGGCTTCGATGCCCAGGGTGCCGACCTCCCGGACGTACCAGTCGCGGTGGTCGGTGCCCACGCCGTGGTGGTGGCTGATCGTGCCGCCGGCGGCGAGGATCGCCTCGTTGGCCGCTTCCTTGGCCGGGGTCCAGTGGGCGACGGGGTCGTCGCCCTGTGCGCTGACGACGGTGAAGTACAGCGAGGCGCCGTTCTCGTAGACGTGGGAGATGTGGCACATGACCAGGGGCGGTGTGCCGGCCTCCGTGAGGGCGGTGGTCAGTGCCGTGCGGACCGCGTTGTACAGCTCGGGGATCCGCGACCAGAAGGCGGCCGTCTCCAGCGTCTCGGCGAACGCGCCCGCGTCCAGCAGCGCGTCCCGCAGGTAGGGCGCCGAGTACCGGCCGTGGGCCCAGCGCTCTCCCGGCTCCGTTCCCACATACGTGCCGCCGCACTCGCGCAGGACGGCGGCGGCCGACTCCTTGCGGTGGGCGGTGTCCTCCTCGGTGCCCTCGAACCCGACGATCGCAAGGCAGCCGACGCTCTGCTGCAGACCGTCCGCTCCGATCGCGTCGGGCTGCGCGAGACCGATCAGTGTCTCGGTCTCGTCGGACAGGCGCAGCACCGTGGGGCGCGGTCCGTCCTGGGCGAGCCGGCGCAGTGCGGCGCCGCCCTCCTCGAAGGAGGCGAAGCGCCAGCCTTCGTAGTGGCGGGCGCGCGGCTGCGGCCGTACGCGCACGGTGACCGAGGTGATCACGCCGAACGCGCCCTCGGAGCCGAGGATCAGCTGGCGCAGGTCGGGGCCCGCGGCGGAGCGCGGAGCGCGGCCGACGTCGAGGGTGCCCTCGGGAGTGGCGAGGGTGAGGCCCAGCACCATCTCGTCGAAGCGGCCGTATCCGGCGGAGGCCTGACCGCTGGAGCGGGCCGCGGCGAATCCGCCGATGGTGGCCCACTCGTAGGACTGCGGGAAGTGGCCGAGCGTGAAGCCGTGTTCGGCCAGCAGACGTTCGGCCTCGGGGGCGCGCAGGCCCGGCTGCAGGGTCGCCGTGCGGGAGACCGGGTCGACGTCGACCAGTCCGTCCATGCGGCGTAGGTCCAGGGCGACGAACGGTCCTCGCCGCTCGGGGGCCAGACCGCCGACGACGGACGTGCCGCCGCCGAACGGGACGGCGCCGAGGCCGTATCGGGCACACACGCGCAGGACGGCCAGCACCTCGTCGTGTGCGGCCGGGAGGACTACGGCAGCCGGGGTGTCGGTGACGTCTCCGACGCGGATCCGCAGGAGGTCGGGCGTGGACTTGCCGCGGGTGTGCCGGACACGGGTCTCCGCGTCCGTACGGACATGTGCCTCGCCGCCGACGGCCGCGGACAGTCCTTCGAGTACGGCGGAGTCGAGAGGGGTGCCGGGGACGGCGATCTCCTCCAGCCGCAGCGGGGGTGCGCTACGAGGCTTGACGCCCAGCAGATCGCGCAGCAGCCCGATCACCGTCTCGGGCAGCGGTGCCGCCTTGGCCGGGTCACCCCAGCCACTCCACAGCATGTCCATGGCGGTTTGTCCTCATCGGTCGTTTCCGCGTCGTGCCCGTCTGCCGGGCGCCGCCGCAAGGGCGTTACACTGTTACACATGACGCCTATTCGTCACAACCATGCGGACAGCGATCCGGTGCTCGACGCGGTGCGCGACTGCGTCCTGGCCGTCGGCGTCCGCCGCACCACCCTGACCGACGTGGCCCGCCGTGCGGGCGTCTCGCGCATGACGCTGTACCGGCGCTGGCCGGACGTACGCACACTCGTCGGCGACCTCATGACGCGCGAGTGGGTCGACGTGGCCACCCGCGCCATGCCCGAGCCCAGCCCGGACCGATCGGCGCGCGATCTGATCGTCGAGGGACTCGTGGGCGGGGTGCGGGCGTTCCGCGACCACCCGCTCTTCCGCAAGATCGTCGACGTCGACCCCGAACTGCTCCTGCCCTATGTACTGGACCGCCGCGGCGCGAGCCAGAACGCCCTCCTGGAGCTTCTGGCCACCGGCCTGCGCGACGGACACGCCGACGGATCGGTGCGCGCCTGCCACCCCGGCAGACAGGCACGGTCCCTTCTTCTGATCGTCCAGTCCTTCACCCTGTCGCTGCGGACCATGACCGACGAGGACGACCCGGACCTGACCACCGCCGCCTTCCTCACTGAGCTGCGGACCATCCTGGAGAGGACCCTCACCCCATGAGCCCCACCAGCAGCCCGGCCCACCTCGCCGCGCCCGTCCCCGGTTCGTCGCTGTCCGCCGCACGCCGTACCCGCGACCTGGCCCGGACCGTGGGCGGACCGGCCGTGGACGTCCTGGTCGTCGGGCTCGGCGCCACCGGCGCCGGCGCCGCCCTCGACGCCGCCGCCCGCGGACTGACGGTCGCCGCCGTAGACGCCCACGACCTGGCCTTCGGCACCTCGCGCTGGAGCTCGAAGCTGATCCACGGAGGCCTGCGCTATCTGGCCTCGGGACAGCTCGACGTGGCCCACGAGAGCGCCGTCGAGCGGGGTGTGCTGATGGAGCGGACCGCACCCCACCTGGTCTGTGCCCAGCCGTTCGTCCTCCCCCTGACCCCGCTGGTCTCACGCGGTCAGGCGGCCCTGGCCTGGGCCGGGTTCCGGGCCGGTGACGGCCTGCGCCTGGCGGCCCGCACGGCCCGCGCCACCCTGCCGGGGCCACGTCGGCTGTCCGCGGTGGAGACCCGCAACCTGGCCCCCGCCCTGCGCACCGACGGCCTGCGCGGAGGCCTGCTGTCCTGGGACGGCAGGCTCACCGACGACGCCCGCCTGGTGACCGCCCTCGCCCGCACCGCGGCCGCCAAGGGCGCCCGGATCCTGACCCGGGTCAGGGCACTGGAGCTGACCGGAGCGGGGGCCCGTGTCCGCGACGAACTCACCGGCGAGGAGGGCGAGATCCGCGCCCGTGCCGTGATCAACGCATCGGGCGTGTGGGCGGGCGAACTGGTCGACGGCATCCGGATCCGGCCCTCGCGGGGCACCCACCTGGTGCTGCGCGCCGAGCGCCTGGGCGCGCTGCCGGCCGGGATGCACATACCGATCCCCGGCGAGACCAACCGCTTCGTCCTCGTCCTGCCGCAGGGCGACGGCCGGGTGTACGTCGGCCTCACCGACGAACCCGTCGACGGCCCCGTCCCCGATGTGCCGGAGGTCCCGGAGACCGACATCGGCTTCCTGCTCGACGTCCTCGGTTCCGTCCTGGACGTCCCGGTCCACCGTGCCGACGTCGTGGGCGCCTTCGCCGGACTGCGACCCCTGCTGGACACCACGCCGGCAGGCTCGGGCGAGGAGTCCCGCACCGCCGACATCTCCCGGCGGCACGCGGTACTGACGTCACCGGACGGCGTCGTCACCGTGGTCGGCGGCAAACTCACCACTTACCGGCGCATGGCCGAGGACGCCGTCGACGCCGCCGCCTCCGCCGGCCGTCTGCACGCCGGGCCCTCCCCCACCGCCACGCTCCCGCTCGTCGGCGCCGCCGCTCCCGCCCGGCTCGCCACCCTGCCCGCGCCGCGGCGCCTGGTCCGGCGCTACGGCACCGAGGCGGCGGCCGTCCAGGCCCTGGCCGCACAGACCCCGCACCTGCGGGACCTCGTGCTGCCCAACCACCCCGTCACCCGGGCCGAGTTGCTCTGGGCCGTACGGCACGAGGGCGCACTCGACGCCGCCGACCTGCTCGATCGACGCACACGCATCGGCCTGGTCACCGAGGACCGCGTCGCGGCCCTGAAGACCACGGAGGAAATCCTCGGCGAAGCCCTGGCAGGGCAGGGCTGAGACCGGCACAGGGCGGCCGCCGTGCCCGAGCGCGGCAGCCGCCACGGCACCTGATGGACCGCACCACCTGGCCGCTCGCAGCGCCACGCCGAGGCGTCGCACACACCCCTTTGCATGTTCATGCGTTTCCATGCATACTCTTCCCATGTCCAAGGTCCTCACCTCCCTTCCCGTCGGCGAGCGCGTCGGCATCGCCTTCTCGGGCGGCCTCGACACCTCGGTCGCCGTCGCGTGGATGCGCGACAAGGGCGCCGTCCCGTGCACCTACACCGCCGACATCGGCCAGTACGACGAGCCCGACATCGCCTCGGTGCCCGGCCGTGCGAAGACCTACGGCGCCGAGATCGCACGCCTGGTCGACTGCCGCGCCGCACTGGTCGAAGAGGGCCTGGCCGCGCTCACCTGCGGGGCGTTCCACATCCGCACGGGCGGGCGCGCCTACTTCAACACCACCCCGCTCGGCCGTGCCGTCACGGGCACGCTCCTGGTCCGGGCGATGCTTGAGGACGACGTACAGATCTGGGGCGACGGGTCGACCTTCAAGGGCAACGACATCGAGCGGTTCTACCGTTACGGCCTGCTCGCCAACCCGCATCTGCGGATCTACAAGCCCTGGCTGGACGCGGCCTTCGTGACCGAGCTGGGCGGCCGCAAGGAAATGTCGGAGTGGCTGCTCGCCCACGGGCTGCCCTACCGCGACAGCACGGAGAAGGCGTACTCCACCGACGCCAACATCTGGGGCGCCACGCACGAGGCCAAGACCCTGGAGCACCTGGACAACGGCGTGGAGACCGTGGAGCCGATCATGGGCGTACGGTTCTGGGACCCCGCGGTCGAGATCCTCCCCGAGGACGTGACGATCGGCTTCGAACAGGGCCGCCCGGTGACGATCAACGGCAAGGAGTTCGGCTCCCCCGTCGACCTGGTGATGGAGGCGAACGCCATCGGCGGCCGCCACGGCCTGGGCATGTCGGACCAGATCGAGAACCGGATCATCGAGGCCAAGAGCCGCGGCATCTACGAGGCGCCCGGCATGGCCCTGCTGCACGCCGCGTACGAGCGCCTGGTCAACGCGATCCACAACGAGGACACCCTCGCCCAGTACCACAGCGAGGGGCGGCGCCTCGGCCGGCTGATGTACGAGGGCCGCTGGCTGGACCCGCAGGCGCTCATGATCCGTGAGTCGCTGCAGCGCTGGGTCGGCGCGGCCGTCACCGGTGAGGTGACACTGCGGCTGCGGCGCGGCGAGGACTACTCGATCCTCGACACCACGGGCCCGGCGTTCAGCTACCACCCGGACAAGCTGTCGATGGAGCGCACCGAGGACTCGGCGTTCGGCCCCGTGGACCGCATCGGCCAGCTCACCATGCGCAACCTCGACATCGCCGACTCGCGCGCCAAGCTGGAGCAGTACGCCGGGCTCGGCCTGATCGGCACCGCCAATCCCGCCATCGGTGCCGCCCAGGCGGCCGCGACCGGGCTGATCGGCAGCATGCCGGAGGGCGGCGCCGAGGCCATCGCCTCCCGCGGCGAGGCCGACGACGACGAACTCCTGGACCGCGCCGCGATGGAGTCGGGCACGGACTGACCAGCCGAACGCAGCAGAGGCCGGCTCGACGCCCAGGGCGTGGAGCCGGCCTTTCCCTTGCAGTGCTCCGGCAGTCGAGGGGGCCCGGCGGCACCGCGCGGGCCCCGTAGGCTACGGGCATGGTGACTGCGACCGTACGCGAGTGGCACGAAGAGGAAGGGTGGGGCGTACTCGACTCCGCCGTGACTCCCGGCGGTTGCTGGGGCCACTTCTCCGACATCCAGATGACCGGTTTCCGCACGCTGTCACCCGGCCAACAGGTCGACCTCAAGTGGGAAGCCCCCGGCTTCAAACAGGACGGCTACGACTACCGCGCGGTGAACATCATGCCTCGCTCCACCTGACACGGACGGTTTTCGGCCGATCAGTCGGGCAAGGCGACGTCCCCTCGTCGCACATCAACCGTTCCGCGTCACACCATCACCCGGTTCTCCGTCGTTCATGCGGCCTTCTCAGAATCTGCACGTCCCAAGCGTGTACGTCCCTGCCGCCCGCGGGAGTTGAGCATGAGCCACGGCCACAGACACGACGACGGTCACCACCACCATCACCACCACCACCACGGGAGCGGCGACGCCTCCTCCCTTCCGCCCGCCCTCGACATGTCGGTCCCCGACGAGGAACTGACTCCCAGTCAGCTCTCGCGACGCTCGATGCTGCGCCGCACCGGGCTGCTGGGCGCGGGCCTCGCCGCCGGCACCGTCCTCGGAGGCGCGGGTCAGGCCACGGCAGCGGTGCCCGCGTCCGCTACGCACCACGACGAGCGCTCCGGTGGGTATCTGTGGCTGGCCGGTGACCACCACATCCACACGCAGTACAGCTCCGACGCCAAGTACCGGGTCATCGACCAGGTGCGACAGGCGAACGCGCACGGCCTGGACTGGATGGTGATCACCGACCACGGCAGCGACACGCACGCCAAGATCGGTGTGGAGAAGGTCAATCCGGACATCGTCGAGGCCCGCGACCGGATCGACGACACGCTGGTCTTCCAGGGCCTGGAGTGGAACATCCCGGCCGCCGAGCACGGCACGGTCTTCGTCCACCCCGGCAAGAACGAGGTGGCGGTGCTGAAGGAGTTCGAGAGCTCCTTCGACGGCTCGGTGAAGAAGGCGTCTGCCAGCACCCCGGCCAACGAGGCGCTCGCCATCGCGGGCGTCAACTTCCTCGCCGAGCAGGTGCAGCGCCGCCGGGTGAAGGACGTACTGTTCCTGGCCAACCACCCCGCCCGCAAGGGCATCGACTCCCCGCACGAGATCCGCGCCTGGCGCGACGCCCAGCCGACCATCGCCGTCGGCATGGAGGGCGCCCCCGGCCACCAGGCGGGCGGCTTTCCCGCCCCCAACGGCGCGGGTTCCGCGCGCGGCATCTACGACAACAGCCCCGGCGCCGACTCCTTCGCCGGCTACCCGCTGGAGAGCTACCGCACCTGGGGCGGCTTCGACTGGATGACCGCCACCGTCGGCGGTCTGTGGGACAGCCTGCTGGCCGAGGGCAAGCCGTGGTGGATCACCGCCAACTCGGACTCCCACAATGTGTACGCCGACAGCGCGGTGCGCGGCCCGAACAGCGACTTCGCCGGCAACGGCCGCTACAACGACCCGGTCTACGGCGGCGGCCTCAACCTCGGCGACACCGACTTCTGGCCGGGCCAGTACTCCCGCACCCACGTCGGCGCCGCGTCCTTCTCGTACAAGGCGGTCATGGACGGCATCCGTGCCGGCCGTGTCTGGGTCGACCACGGCGGCCTGATCAGCGGGTTGGACGCCCAGCTGCGCTCCGGCGCCCGTGGGGTCACCCTCGGCGGCGCGCTGACGGTGCGCCGGGGCAGCCGGGTCGACCTGGTCGTCGAGATCAGCCTCGCCAACGGGCCGAACTGGGCGCAGTTCGTGCCGGCCCTGGCCCGTGTCGACGTCATCCAGGGTGACGTCACGGGTCCGGTCTCCGACCGGGACGCCCTGGCGACGCCGGACACCAAGGTCGTGAAGTCGTTCGAGGTCAACAAGTCCAGCGGCCGCGTCCGGCTGACCTACTCCCTGGGCCAGGTCGACAAGCCGTGCTATGTCCGGCTGCGCGGCACCGACGGCAACCGTACGGCCGTCGGCCTGCGCGGTGCCTCCGTGGACCCGGCGGGACCGGCCATGGACGTGGTCGGGGACGCCGACCCGTGGAAGGACCTGTGGTTCTACTCCAACCCCATGTGGGTCCTGCCCGCATGAGCGCACCACACGGCGCGCCCGGCGTCCACTCCGTCATCGGGGTGGACGCCGGGACGGCGAGCCTGCGGGAGGCCGACCACCTGATCCTCGACCTGGCGGCTCGGCTCGGCCTCCCGCAGGGCACCATCGCCTGCACGCACCTGATCCGCACCGACGAGCGTCGGGGTACGGCCGTCTCCTTCGCGCTCCCGGACGCCCGGACCGCCGCCATCACGTGGTCACATGTCGTCGCGCCGGCAGACCCCGACATCGGCGCGGTCCTGGCCGGCCGCTCGTACGGCGCCGAACCCGCCGCCCACGCGGCAATGCTGGCGGCAGAGGAACACACCCACCGCCGAGGCGGGCGAGCGGTGCTCTTCCCGGGAGTCGATCACCTCACCGGCACGGTCACCGTGGCCGACCTGCTCGCCCTGACCGCCATCGACCGGCTCGTCGTGGTCGGCGCACCGACGGCGGACGGACCCGAGCCCACCACACCCGTCCTCACCCGCGACCACGTACGCCCCGAGTGGCAAGACGGCCACCTGACCCTCGCCCTCGTCCCGGCAGCAGGCGGCACACTGGCCCCCTTCGAAGTACCCAACCCCACCCCGTGCTGCGCCGACCACGCGTGAGGGCAGGCGTGCGGCTCAGCGGCTGGCCCGTTGCGCCTCCACGATCACCTTCATCGTCCGTTCCGGCGCCGCCAGTCGCTGTATCCGCTCCGCGAACCCCGGGAACTGCGAAGCGATCTTGGTGAGGAACTTCAGCTCCAGCGGGGCGACGTTGATCTCGGCGACGTCACGCTCGATCGCGCGCATCACGCCCTTGACGACCCGCTCCGGCGCAACGGTGCGTACGCCGCCCGGCGTCGAGGAGCCCGTGTTCGCGAACATGCCCAGTTCGCGTACGAAGCCGGGCTGGACGATCGAGACACCCACGCCCGTGCCGTGCAGATCCTGGCGGAAGGACAGGGAGAAGCCGCGCAGCCCGAACTTCGTCGCCGTGTACATCGACGACGACTTGGTGGCCGCCATTCCCGACAGTGATCCGACGAAGCAGATGTGCCCGCGCCCCGCCGCCACCATGTCCTCGGCGAGCAGGCGCGCGAGCATCGCGGGCGCGCGCAGATTGACGGCGATCGACCGGTCGATCTGCTCCGGCGTGTAGTCCAGTACGTCGCCGCTGGAGGGCAGGGCCGCGTTGGCGATGAGGATCTGCGTGCCCGCAGCCTCCGCGGCGAGGCGTTGCACATCGTCCGGATCGGCGAGGTCCGCAAGGATCGTCCGGGCACCGAAGCGCTCGGCCAGCGGGTCCAGCGCCTCACGGCGGCGGCCGGTGAGAACGAGATCCGCGCCCCGGGCCGACAGTTCGGCGGCCAGCGCCCCTCCGATGCCGCCCGTGACTCCGGTCAGCAGAACGGTTGTCCCAGCGATGTGCACGACTACCCTCCGGTCCTGTTCGTTCGAACGAACAATAGGGAGGGCGGGGACTCCTGTCCACCGGCGGCCCCCGCCAACGCCCCGCGGCAGTGGTGGAGCTGAGGCGCCGTCAGTCCGCCCGCACCGCTGTGACCTCGTACGTCATCCGGCGCACACCACGGGTGGAACAATGGGCGGCATGCCCAAGGCCGCCCTCACCACCCCGACACGTCAGCGCATCATCACCGCCGTCCTGCAGATCATCGGCGACGGTGGGGTCGCGGCGGTCACCAACAGAAGGATCGCCAAGGAGGCCGGCGTCTCGCTCGGCTCCGTCACGTACCACTTCGAGACGCAGCACGATCTGCTGCGCGAGAGCCTGCTGTACTTCGTGCGCGAGGAGGCCCGGCACTTCACCGAGCTGGCCGACCAGTGCCAGACCGAGAACCTCGACATAGACGACGCGGCGTCCCTGGCCGGCCAGGTGGCCTGCGGTACGGCCCTGGACACCGCGCATCTCGCACCCTTCGAGCTGTACATCCACGCCGGGCGCGACGAACGGCTGCGCGAGGCGGCTTCGGAGGCGTTCCGGGCCTACGACCGGCTCGCCGCCCAGATCCTCACCGCCCTGGGCGTCCCGGACGCGGAACGCCTCGCGGCCACCACCGTCGCCGTGGTGATGGGCCTGCAACTGCGGCGCCTGGCCACCGGCAGCCCGGCGGACGACCTCGTCGACGCCCTTCTGCTGGTGGCACGGGGAGCCGCCGACGAGTCCGCCGGCCAAGGGCTCGTCGCACAGGGCTGAGCATGGTGGGAATTTCGGGTGCCGAGCAGATAGTCGAACGTTCCTGGGGGTACCCGAAGTCCGAGACACCTCAGAAGTCAGCAGAGGAGGCGGTCATGCTTATCCTCGGTCTTGTCCTGCTCGTCGTCGGCCTCGTCACCGGAATCTCGATTCTGTGGACCATCGGAGTCATTCTCGTGGTGCTCGGTGCCATTTTCTGGATCCTGGGCTCCATGGGGCACGCGGTGGCCGGCCGACGTCATTACTGGTAGTCACGGAAGGCAACTCCCGTGTTCAGGGTGCCCAGGGGCCCTCGACGGCCCAGGTGGTGTCCTCGGTGAAGCTGCCCGGGCTGTCCCAGGCGTGCGAGCCGCCCCGCTGTGCCAGCCACAGCTCGGCGTTCATGTGCCGCAGATACTGGCCCGGGTAGCCGGACGCCGAGAACCGGATGCCTCCGCTGCCCTGGACGGGGCACCATGTCGCGTCGGCCTTGTAGAGCGCGGAGTCGTCGCCCGCCTCGCGCCGTACCCGGAAGTCGCGGTGGCGGAGGTATTCACCCGGGTAATTGCGGGACTCGAAGGAGTAGCAGAGCTTGTTCGCGAGACCCGGCCTCACCTTCCAGGTGGCGTCCTGCTTCAGCAGGGCGCCGCTTTCCGCGGTCACCACCTCGGTGTAGCCGAGCCCGTCGTAGTGACGGATGTAGCGGTCGGTGTAGCCGGGTGTGGTGACTCGGATCGACACATACTGCTCCAGCGGCAGCTTCACCGTCGGCCCGAGCGTACGGGACGCGGCGATCAGCGCCTGGTTGGCCGCCCGGACGCGGGCCTCGTCGACCTTGACGACCTGGCGGTCGTAGGTCATCAGCCCGTTCGCCTCGTTCTCCACATCGGTGATCTGCGTGTAGACGGAGGCCGACAGACCACCCGCGGGCATGGAGTTCTCCCGGATGCCGTCCAGCAGACCGACGAACCGGTCGTCGAGAGCCGCCGGGCTGGGCTGGTCCTCATAGCTGAAGCCGCCACCCGGGTACCACTCGTGGCCGGGGACCCGGTAGCCGAGGCCGCCGTACTCGCCCAGCACCGAGGCACGTACCGGCTCCGTCGGGGTGTTTCCGGGTCCGACGTAGTTGTGGTTGTCGATCACGTCGCCGTTGCCGCCGTCCTGGGCACCGCAGCAGTTGACCCCGCTCATGTTGTCGACGAGGCGCGAGGGGTCGTACGCCTTGACCATGTCCGCGATGCGCGCCTGGTCGTACTGGCCCCAGCCCTCGTTCTGGTCGACCCACTGGATCAGCGCGGGCGAGCTGCGGTGCTGGTCGATGACGGCCCGGTACTCGCTCTCCCACTGGGTGCGGGCCGCGCCGTCCGGCGTCCTGGCGCTGTCCATGGACGGCATGTCCTGCCACACCAGCAGCCCGAGCCGGTCCGCCCAGTAGAACCAGCGCTGCGGCTCCACCTTGATGTGCTTGCGCACCATGTTGAAGCCGAGGTCCTTGTGCTTCTGGAGGTCGAACCTGAGGGCGTCGTCGGTGGGCGCGGTGTAGATGCCGTCCGGCCAGTAGCCCTGGTCCAGGGTGCCCGTCTGGAAGACGAACCGGCCGTTGAGCACGGGCCGGCGCACCCCGTTCACGTCCTTCACCGCGATCGAGCGCATACCGGCGTAACCGCCGACCCGATCGGCGCCGGCGCTCCCGGTCAGCAGCGCGGTGATGTCGTAGAGGAAGGGGTCGTCGGGCGTCCACAGGTGAGTGTTCGGGACGGGCACGGAGAATTCGGTGCCGACCGTGCCGGTGGCGCTGCCGACGGGGGTGCCCCCGCTGGAGACCGTGACCTTGACGGGCACGCCCTGGGCCGCGGCGCCGCGCACCGTCACGTGCAGTGTGCCGTCCTCCAGGTGCGGGACCATGTCGAGCCGCGTGATGTGCGCCGCGGCGGTCGGTTCGAGCCAGACGGTCTGCCAGATGCCCGACGAGGCGGTGTAGACGATGCTGTGGCCGGGGTGCGGTGTGACGTCCTGGACGCGCTGCTTGCCGATGGCCTGGCCGCCGGTCTCCGTCGGGTCGTACACCGACACGACGATGGTATTGGTGCCGTCGTTCAGCAGGGGCGTGATGTCGTACGAGAAGGAGTCGTAGCCGCCGCGGTGTGCGGCGCCCGCCTGCCGGCCGTTGATCCAGACGGTCGTCTCCCAATCGGAGGCACCGAAGTTGAGCTGGACGCGACGCCCGCGCCAGCCGGCGGGCACGGTGAAGGTGCGCTTGTACCAGAGCTTGTCGTTCCCGGTGACCTTGCGCTGGATGCCGGAGAGCGCGGACTCCGGCGCGAACGGCACACGGATCCGCTCGCCGAACGTCGCGGGCTGAGCGGCATCTCGGGAGGTGACCGCGAAGTCCCAAATGCCGTTCAGATCGGCCCAGTCGGGGCGGGTGAGCTGCGGGCGCGGATAGTCCGGCAGGGGGTGGTCCACGGAGACCTGGTCCGTCCACGGGGTGGACATCGGCGCGGGTTTGGGGGTCCAGGCGGCCTCGGCGGCACGGGAGGGGTGAGCGCCGGAGGCCAGCAGGGCGGTGACGGTCAGCATCAACACCGCGGCGGTGGCCAGTAGTCGGCTCCAGGTCCGGCGCGGCCCGGGGGTCGAGGACGATCGGGGGGACAGGAGTCTCGCCATGATGTCTGCTCCCTGGTGTGTACGGCACGGCGGCCGGTGGGGTTCCGCCGGACCTCGCGCGGAACCCCAGGGACGCGACCGCGGGCGGGCGGTCAGTAAGTGTGCAGGGTCAGCCCGTAGCGGTTGAGGATCTCGTTGACCGGCTGGAACCAGGTCTCACCGCCGCCGGAGCAGTTGCCCCAACCGCCCGAGGTGACGCCCTGCGCCTGGTCTCCGCTGATGAACGACCCTCCGGAGTCGCCGGGTTCGGCGCAGACACTCGTCTTGGTCAGCTGATACACCGTGCCCTGGCTGTAGTTGACGGTCTCGTTCTTGGCCAGCACCGTCCCGCAGTGCCAGTGCGACGTCGATCCCGAACGGCAGATCGAGGAGCCAACGGGAGCTTCGGCCGAGCCGCGCACGAGCTGGTCGGGCACGGTGCCCCAGCCCAGCACGACCGGCACCGTCCACCACCCGCTGCCCACGCTGACCCAGGCATAGTCGTCGCCCGGGAACGAGGAGCCCTGGAAGGTACCGATGTACGAGCCGTCCCAGCCGCTGACCCCGGCGCCGGGCCGACCGCAGTGACCGGCGGTGACGAAGCCGCCGTACACCGAGAAACCGATGGAGCAGCGGACATTGCCCGTGTAGTACGGGTCGCCGCCGACCGTGCCCGCGGCGAAGGTCTGCGGCGCCGCGGAGACGGTCTCGACGGCCACGGGACCCGACTCGCGAGCCCGGGACACAAAGCGTTGGACATCGTTGTCAGCACGGCGGTCGCGGACGACGTCGACGACGACGGTGTTGGTCATCGGATCGACGCGCCAGCTGCTCACCCCGGAAGGGGCGGACAGCCGGTCGATGCGCGCCTTCACCGCGTTCAGCTGCCGCAGGCTGTGCTCGACCGTGCGGATGCCGGCCCCGGCGGCCCGGATCGTGCGGCGGGTGGCGGCCGACGCGTCCGGTGTGAGCGCCACCGTCAGACGACCGCGCGAGTCGTCGAACCAGGAGCCCGCATAGGCGGCACCGGCCGCGCGGCGTGCCTTGGGAGCGAGCGCTGCGGCGGTCCGCTCGGCCGCGAGCCGCGCCTCGGCCTGGTCGCGGGACAGGCCGAAAGCACGCTGCATGGCGGACAGCACGCCGTCGGAAGCGGGTGCGGCGGACACTGCGGGCGCGGCCTCGGAGCCGCTCGCCGAGGCGGGGAACGTACCTGCTGCGCCCAGGCCGCCGAGCAGCAGCAGAACAGCCAGGCCGACGTGCGCGATTCTCGTGCGTCTCATGGGAGTTGCCCTTCGTCGTTCCAGGAGTGGGGGATGGAACAGCCGATTCCCGAGAGCGCTCTCATTCGTGGCGCAGCAGAGCCTAGCCACCCCTGGCCGTCAGGTCCATGCCAATGCAGCGGCGAATCGGAATCGCTTCCCGAGCCGAGGAGCTTCACGGCATCATGGGTAGCCGCAACGAGGGGGTGCCGTGGGCAACAGGGAGACGGAACAGGCTGCCATCACGCATGTGATGGCCCTGGAGCGGGCCGCCGGGCGTGATCCCAAGGACGTCCGTACCTCGGGCCTCCCGTACGACGTCGAGAGTCCGCCGCGGATGATCGAGGTGAAGGCCTTCAGCCGCTCGGCGCGCAGCGAGGCGCTGCCGCTGGAACAGCGGCAGGTGACAGCCGCGAAGGCCGACCCCGAGCACTACTACCTCTACGTGGTCGACAACCTCGCGGGCCGCGACGGCGCGGAGGTCGCGGTGCGCGTCCTGCACGGACAGGCGCTGCTGGCGATGATCGAGCGGTCCAAGCCCCAGATCACGTACTGGCCCACGTTCAAGGCGGCCGAGTACGACGAGGCCGAGCGGCTGCACTGAGTTCCGCGGTACGGCGGCGGCGCCGGCCACCGCGGGAACTCACCTCACGCCCGTGGTGTGCAGCAGCCGTCGCCCGAGGCGTCGTCGTGCGGCCCCGCGTCCAGACGGCAGAAGCAGGACGCCGTGATCGGCACGTCCGCCGTCGCTGCCGCGAACTTCAGCTGCTGAGCCACGATCCGTGCCTCACCGGTCCGGCCGAGTCGCTGGAGACACTCGTGGTACCCGTGCAACGACCAGACGTTGTTGGGGTGTTGCTGCGGCCGGGGAAGCGTGTCGTCCAGGCCCAGGTCGGCGCGGTAGACCGCCTCGGCCTCCGCGATCAGGCCCCGCTCCAGCAGCAGCGCGCCGTAGGCGTGCCGGGTCGGCTGCATCCACCCCCACGGTTCGTCGTAGGGGAGGTTGTCGTCCAGTTCGATCGAGCGGCGCAGCGCGGCGAAGGCGGCGTCGTAGTCGCCCTTGCGGTAGTCCAGTTCGCCGTCGAGCATCGCCGAGGCGATGGCCAGGATGTCCGCGCACGTGTTGTTGAACAGCATGCGTGTCTGCGGGACCCGGGTCACCGCCTCCCGGAAGAGCGCACGCTCCTCCTCCGCTTCGGCGATCCTGCCGGTGGCGGAGAGCGCGACGCCGCGCGCGTAGTGCAGCATCGCGGTGCTGACGCAGTACAGCCGCGGGTCGGCGGGCATGGGCAGGCGCAGCACGTCGTCCCACCGTCCGAAGCGGATCAGGACGTGCACCCGCATCGCGAGGAACCCCTCCAGCCAGTCGGCCATGGGCGGGCTCTCCACACGCAGCAGTTCCACCGGCACTGCGGCGTCGAGCCGCTCCGCCGAGTCGAGCGCGTCCTGGAGGCGGCCGAGGAACATCGCGCCGTAGATCCGGAAGTGGTAGTTGTGGCAGCGATACAGGGTGTAGAAGTTCAAGGCGCCTTCGCGCGCGTGGTACTTCTCGTCGGCGGCGATCGCCGCAGCATTGTCGGAAACCACCCTCCGGTAGTCGCCGCACAGCACTTCCAGATGGGACGGCATGTGCTGCAGGTGTCCGGCGTCGGGCACCAGGCCCCGCAGCCGGTCGGCGGCCGTCAGGGCCGCCTCGGGCGTCGGGGACATCTCCATCAGGTGGATGTACATGTGCAGCAGGCCGGGGTGCGATGTGCCCGCCTCCGTCGCCATCGCCCGCCGGAGCACGTCCCTGGCCTCCGGCGTGCGTGCCTCTGCGGCCGGGAGGCCGGTGCGGATGTCCCACAGCTGCCAGGGGGTGAGGTTCATCAAGGCGTCCGCGTACAGGGTCGCCACGTCGAGGTCGTCGGGCGCCAGTTGGTGGACGGCCCGCATGCTCTCGGCATAGGCCGCACTCCACACCGACAGGCCCTCAAGGTCCTCGGCCACAGCCCGCGGGTAGCGGGCGCGCAGCGCGTCGATCAGGGCGCGCTCCACCGGGGTGGCGGACGCCGCCGTGGCGTGCGCGCGCTCGACGGCGGCGTGGGTGCGTTCGACGGTCCGCGCCAGGTCGTGCTCGTCGAAGAACTCCCAGGGTTTGTTGTAGTTGGGGCCCAGGGCGTAGGCCATGCCCCAGTGGGCCATGGCGCAGTCGGGATCGGCCTCGGCGGCGCGTTCGAAGCAGCGGACGGCCTCCTCGTGGTTGAAGGCGTACGTCCACACCAGTCCGCGGTCGAACCAGGTCTGGGCCTCGGGGGACGATGTCGTCACGCGTCGTCGGTGGCTGCCCAGCTCGTAGTAGTTCACAGTGTTCCGACCCTATCCGGGCCGACGGAAAACTCGCTGTTCATCCGGAATGTTGCGATGTACGCGCGGCGGCCTCGGCGGCTCCGCCGCAGGTCGGCTCACGCGGGTACCGTCGACAGGTCGATGGCCCGGTCGACCTCCTGCGGCTCGAGGACGCGGAGGATGCCCTCCAGCAGGTAGTAGTCGGCGTAGGGGAGCGATATCTCGATCCCGTCCTCGGCCGGCCGGTTGCGCGTGCAGCGGGCCACGACCGCTTCGGCACGGGACGACTTCCTGGTCAGGCAGGTCTGCGAGAGCGCGACGAGCAGGCGCAGTGCCGCCTCGCGGTAGTGGTGTCTGCCGGTCGCGGCGGACAGGTCGAGCAGTCCGCAGGCCATGATCGCGCCGGCCGACGCGTCCTTGATGTCATGGGGCTGCTGGGGTGCCCGGTAGTCCCAGACCGGAATCCAGTCACCGCTCAACGCGCCCAGCGCGAAGTCCGCCAGTCGGCCGGCGGTTGCCAGGAACTGCCGGTCACCGGTCCGGCGGTAGATCGTCGTGAACCCGTAGATCCCCCACGCCTGCCCGCGTGACCAGCAGGACGAGGAGCTGTAGCCCTGCACCGTGGCGGGACCGACGGGCGCGCCCGTGTCCGGATCCAGGTCGAAGGCGTGCGGGGTCGACCCGTCCGCGCGGGGGAACACCCGCTGAGCGGTGTTCGCGTGGTCCACCGCGGCCCGAAGGTACTTCTCGTCGCCTGTCTGCCGGCTCGCGAAGGCCAGCAGGTCGAGGTTCATCATCGTGTCGATGATGATCCGGCCGGCGTTGTGCGGATCGTTCAGCGCGCCCCACGCCCGGATGAAGTGCCCGCGCGGGTTGTACCGCTGGAGCAGGGAGTCGGCCGCCTGTACAGCGCCCGTCCGCCACTTGTCGTCACCCGTGAGACGCCAGGCCGTGACCCAGGAGGGAGAGAAGAGGAAGCCGAGGTCGTGGGTGGTGGTGTCGTACCGGCGGGGAGCGAGCCGCCCCGCCGAATCGAGGGCCAGTGTGCGGAACGCGTCGTCCCCGCTGTGGAGGTACGCCATCCAGAGCGTCCCCGGCCAGAAGCCGCCGACCCAGTCCCCGTTCTGGGAGTACACCCATTTCTCGAACTTCGTCCCGACGGGGAAGGCACTGACTCCGGGCCCGACTGCCGCGAGTTTCCCGACCGCATAGTCGGCCGCGTCCCGCAGGACGCGCACAGCGGTCAACGATGCCGGATGATCGGCCGCCTGCGCGGTCTGCTCGGTAGCGGCACACACGGTCGCGACTCCGGCGGCCGAGGCCAGCACAGTACGCCGGGAAACACTCATGGGCGCCTTCCCTCAACGAGGCTACGGTGCAAGGACGTTGGCGTGAGCCTTGCACAGCAGCTCCGAAGCTGTACACCCACATGAGCAATGTTCATGTATGTGAACGCCACGCCTCGCCTCGCGGCTGACGCTCCGCGGCTATCGGACGGCCACGGCCGGTGGGCGCTCACGCAGCGCGCCGTACCCGATGAAGTACGCGGGCAGACGGCGTACGAACCGTGACCCGGTGAGCAGACCGGCCATGCGCTGGGCGCGTTCCACGCTGCCGAGAGGCGGCTGCCCCTGCAGGACGGGAGCGATGACACGGGCATGGGCGATCCGCTGGAGCCCCTGTGTGACGACCGTGGTGGGCAGGCGGCGGCGCTGCAGACCGCGTACGTCGTGCAGGCCCACGCTCCCGCGGCGCAGCGGCTCGACGAGGTACCGGGCGGCGGCCACCGCGTCCTCCACGGCGAGGTTGATCCCGATCCCGAAGACCGGGGACATCGCGTGCGCGGCGTCACCGATGCACAGCAGTCCCGGGCGATGCCAGCGGCGCAGCCGGTCCAGACGTACGTCGAGGAGCTTGACCTCGTCCCATGAGCGCAGGTGGTCCGTACGGTTCGCGACCCAGGGGACCGCGGCGGCGAAGTCGGCCCGGAATCGGTCGAGACCGGCGGCCCGGCGCTCCGCGTCGGTGCCCTTGGGAATGAGCGCGGCGCACTGCCAGTACTCCCCGCGGTCGATCATCGCGGTCAGGAAGCGGTCGCCCGCGCCGCCGACGAGCCCGCTCGGATCGCCCTCGTGCCGCGGCAGCCGGAACCACCAGGCGTCCATCGGGCAGCCGAACCGGCGCAGCCCCAGCTCCGGCCGGGAGCGGGCCAGCGATCCACGGCCGTCGCAGGCGACCGTGAGGACGGCACGCAGCTCGCCGGTGGCGCCGTCGGAGGTGCGGTAGCGCACTCCGGTCACCCGTCCGCCCTCGACCAGGAAGGAGGTCGCCTCGGTGTTCATCCGCAGGTCGAAGGACGGTTCGCGCCGGGCCTCGTCCGCGAGGAGGTCCAGCAGGTCCCACTGGGGCACCATCGCGACGTAGTTGTACGGGCCGCGCAGCACCGCGAGGTCCGCGACGGTGACCGCCGACCGGCCGGCCCCGATGGGCAGTTGGACGGTGCGCACCCTGCGCTGCGGCAGCTGCGCGAAGCGCTCGGCCAGACCCAGGTCGTCGAGCAACGCCAGCGTCGAGGGGTGCACGGTGTCGCCGCGGAAGTCACGCAGGAAGTCGCCGTGCTTCTCCAGCACCGTCACCGCGACGCCGGCCCGCGCCAGCAGCAGCGCGAGCACCATGCCGGCGGGGCCACCTCCCACCACACAGCACGTGGTCCGCTCCATCACGGCCCTGCCTTTCCGGAGAGCAGTAATTCATCACCCGATGAATATCGTACTCCTGCCTGCCCGGATCGACTTGTCGACGCTCCCTGATCCACGTACGGCCGACGCGTACCGCCGCTTGGAATCGAGCGACAGCCGAGCCGGTCTCCATCCGCTTCGTTGATCGTAAGAAGGTGAACTCAGGGCCGCGCAGACGGGCTCGGGGAGTGTGTGTCCCACGTCACGCGCCGACGACGGCCCTCCGGGCGGGATCCGGAAATACCGGCGCGGGCTTCCTCGGTTGTCGTGTGCATCCGCGATTTTCGCTGGAGGCGGACATGGACCACACCCCAGAGCGCCGGGAGAGGTGACGGCGATGAGCGTTCTCACACCGGGCCTGCTGCACGCCCGTCCCGGCCGTCGACGGGCGACCGGGGATCCACGGGCGGCACGGCGCCGGGCCGTACTGGTTCTGCTGGTCGTGGGCCTGGACGCGGCGGCCCTCGTGATGCTGCTGAGCCGGCAGCTCCCGAACGCTCTGGCCGGAGTGCTGCTGGCCACTCTCGGCTGGCTGACCGCCGGCCGCACGGCGATCCGGTACCCCGCGGCACGGACGCGCGGATCGGTCGAGGAACCGGTCCGGCGATGAGCCAGGCAACCAGCAATCCGGCGGCGGCCGCCGCCCCACGTACGCGTATGGAGACCGCCCCGCCGGTACGCTCCGCCGCTGCGCGCCACCCCGGCCGGAACGAACAGTTCGAGCGGCGCCGTCGGCACACCATAAAGCTGCTGGCCGCGTCCGCGCTGGGGCTGATTCCCTGGACGGTGATCCTCGGCCTGACGCTCCCCTCCGACTATCAGGTCCACTCCTGGCGGGTGACCTGGGTCGGCTTCGACCTGCTGCTGCTCACCGCCTTCGCGGCCACGGCCGTCCTCGGTTTTCGCCGGCACCGCGCCGTGGTGATCCCGGCACTGGCGTCCGCGGTGCTGCTCGTGTGCGACGCGTGGTTCGACGCGTCACTCGCCGTCGGTACGCCCGACGTCTGGGCGTCCGCCGGGCTTGCCGTCTTCGTCGAACTGCCCACGGCGGCCTACATCTTCCGCCGCGCCTACAAGCTCCTGCACCTCCAATGGTCGTCACGCCAGCTGACGGGCTGCCCCGACGCGGACCCACCACGCTGACGTTGAGCGTCTCCCCCACGGTGACCAGGTCCGCGGCAGCCCACGTGCCGGTCGATTTTCCAGCTCACGGCCACGGCCGAGTGCCGCGCACGGTGGCACGATGGAGAGGGGCATCACCCTTGTGAGGGGGTGTGGCACATGGCCGTATCGGAAAAGTCGCCTGCCGCGGGAACCCATCGGCCGGGGCTGAGGCGCGAGATCGGCTTCATCGGCCTCATCTGGGCCTCGGAGGGGTCGATCATCGGCTCCGGATGGCTGTTCGGCGCACAGGGAGCCCTGGCGGCGGCCGGGCCCGCGGCGATCATCTCCTGGGGCATCGGCGGCCTCGCGATCCTGATCCTGGCACTGGTGCACGCCGAGCTCGGCGGGATGTATCCGGTCTCCGGCGGGACCGCCCGCTTCCCCCACTACGCCTACGGCGGAGCCGCGGGCGCCTCCTTCGGCTGGTTCTCCTGGCTGCAGGCGGCCACGGTGGCACCCATCGAGGTGCTGGCGATGATCACCTACGCCCAGCACTACTCCTGGGCCGGCGGCTGGGAGAAGATCAAGGGCGGCGAGCATGTCCTGACCCCGCCCGGCATCGCCGTCGCGGTGGGACTGATGGCAGTCATCACAGCCATCAACTTCCTCAGCATCCGTCTGCTCGCCCGCACCAACAGCGCGGCGACCTGGTGGAAGGTCGGCGTCCCGCTGCTGACGATCTTCGTGTTGGCCATTGCCCAGTTCCACACGAGCAACTTCACCGCGGCCGACGGATTCGACCCCTACGGAGCCAAGGGCATCCTGTCCGCCGTCTCCACCAGCGGCATCATCTTCGCGCTGCTGGGCTTCGAACAGGCCGACCAGCTCGCCGGTGAGAGCGCCCATCCCAAGCACGACATCCCGCGGGCGGTGATCGGATCGATCGTCATCGGCATCGTGATCTACATCCTCCTCCAGGTCACGTTCCTCGCCGCGCTGCCCGCCTCGCAGATCGGCAGCCACTGGGCCACCTCCGCGTTCACCGCCCTGAGCGGTCCGTTCGCCCAGGTCGCCACGCTCATCGGTCTTGGCTGGCTGGCCACGATCCTCTACCTCGACGCCGTCGTCTCCCCCGCCGGGACCGGTTTGATCTACATCACCGGATCCTCCCGGGTCTCCTACGGCCTCAGCCGCAACGGCTATGTGCCCTCCGCGTTCGAGGCCACCAACCGGCGCGGAGTCCCCTGGATCGGCCTGATCACCGCGTTCGTCATCGGGTGCATCTGCTTCCTGCCGTTCCCCAGCTGGCGCTCCCTCGTCGGACTGATCACCAGCGCCAGTGTGCTCATGTACGCCGGTGCTCCGCTGTCCTTCGGTGTGTTCCGCAGGCGGCTGCCCGACGCGCACCGTCCCTACCGGCTGCCCGGCGGCAGCTGGATGTCGCCGCTGGCCTTCATCGTCGCCAACCTGCTGATCCTGTGGTCCGGTTGGGCCACCGACTGGAAGCTCGGCGTCGCGATCCTGATCGGCTACGTCGTCCTGATCGCCAACCGGGTGTTCAAGATGAACCCCATCACGCCCCAGCTCGACCTGAGCGCGGCCCAGTGGCTGCCCGCCTACCTCATCGGCATGGGGCTGATCGTCTACCTCAGCGACTTCGGGCCCCTCAAGCACCCGTGGTTCCCGTTGTGGTGGGACATCGCCGTCACGGCCGTCTTCAGCCTCGGCATCTACTACTGGGCCATGGCGGTCGCGCTGCCGACGGAACAGATCCAGCGCATGGTCGACCAGGTCGTCGTGCCGGAGGAGGAGGGCGTCGTCTGAGGGTCAGGGCACCAGCTCGGACATCACCGCGAGCGGCAGCGCGGGGTTCGCGGCCGCCGCTTCGACCACCTGCCAGTCCTCGTCGGCGAGCAGGTCGATCAGGACGTCGGGCGGCAGGGCAGGATGCCGGGCGGCCATGGGCCGGCCCTGCCTGTCCGCCAGGCAGGCCAGCAGCGCCAGGGGTGTGGCGTTGCGGTGCCGGGCCACCGCGCGGAACGCCTTCTGCACCGGCGGTTCATGCCGTGTCAGCTCCTCCAGCAGCGCCGGCGGCGTGTCCGTGTTGGCCGCCACCTTGGCGGCGACCCGGACGCCGTGCCGGTCGACCATGGAGCGCAACTGGGCTTCGGACAGTCCCGGGTGCCCCGCGATCGACTTGAGCACCTTCGCGTCGGGATCGACGGCAAGTACGTCGCGGATCTCGTCCGGCAGATCACGTCGTTCGGCCACGAGCATCCGTACGCCCGGATGCGGGGACTTGGCCAGGTCCATGACCTCCGCCGGAGAAGCGGCGGCGATCCGGGGCAGCAGGGTCGAGCCGATCTTTGCGGTGCCGGCCAGGGCGGTGAGCAGGTCGAGGGGCACGTTCGGGTTGAGTGCGACGCTGCATCGCACGTCCGGGCTGGGGTCGGTGGCCAGCGCGCGCATCACTGCCTCACCGATCACGGGATTCTTCGCGAGGTCGGCCCGGACACCGGGAGCGGGATCATCGGCAAGCCGTGCGCAGAGCCGCGGCGGCAGGTCGGGGCGGGCGGCCAACTCCCAGCGCAGTACCGGTGAGGAGTGGTCGGCAAGGCCGATGAGAACGTCGATCGGTGTGGCCGGGTTGCGCAGCGCTCTCTCCCGCAGCGCGTCAAGGGTGGACTCGTGGGAACCGTCGCACGCGACGCCCGGCAGCAGATCGCAGTCGGGCCGTGGGCAGTTCGGATCGTGCACGAAGGGCGTCGCCTCGCGATCGCAGACCAGGCACCGCCGGGCCGGCGGTATGCCCTCACCCGTAACCAGCATCGCGAGGACATCCGGTGGCGTCGACTCATTGGCCGCCACGGCGCTGCGGACTTCGGCGTGCGGGTGCCGCGCGAGCCGGGCCGCCATGTCCGGCGTCGTCCACAGCGCGAGTTCCGCGACGACTCGTACGTCCGGGTCGGCGGCGAGTGTCTCCAGGACGTCGGACGGAAGGCCGGGACAGGCAGCCAGTCGCTCCCGGTGCTCCACGACCGGGTCCGTGGCGAGCAGGCGGGCCCACTCCGGCCTGCCCGCGTTCTCTTCCAGCAGGGCGAGCGCGGCCCGCGGCTGTGCCACCGGATCGATGTCGGCAACGGTCAGCCTGCCCTCGTAGGCAAGTTGCACCGCTGCCTCCTCGACGCGCCCGGCCAGGGCCACCGCCTGGGCATGGCTGAGGTCGTGACGGTACGCGAGAGCCTCGGCCAGTTCGGTGTCCGCGATCTCGATCAGCCTGTCGACCAGTCCGGCCGGGAGGGACGGGTTGACGGCGAGCCCGCACAGCGCACGATTCACGGAAGCATCATCCCGAGCCGGCGGTCGAACAGCTCGCGAATATCGGACCACCGGTCGTCCGCACGCTCCCATGTCGACCAAGCCCTGTCAGAGTCTGCCGTGATCCGGAAGTCTCGGATCTTCCTCACCTCGCCGAAGAGTCTTGCGGAAGGCCCAACTCCGGTCCCCCGGCGTCGGATCGGTCCGCCAGCGGGCGCGTACCACTCCGTCCGCGTCGGGCATGACGGCGGTGAACCAGGGCACACGCTCGTCCGTGTACGCGGACAGGAGCGCCGCGGTTTCCGCACCCGAGATCGGGTCGGCCAACTCGATGTCGGAGGACAGGTCCGGCCACACGGCCAGCCGGGCGCGGGGAGCGGTCCCGGCCCGTACCGAGTCGATCGTGTCGGAGGTGAGGCGGTGCCGGCGTGAAGGCGCCTTCGACGCAGATCTCCTCCAGGAGCCCGGCGCGTCCGGAGGTGACCGACCAGTGCAGGCCGGCCCAGAACTCGTCGTCGCCCGGTCGCTGGACGTGCTGTTCCCCGTCCGTGTCCATAGTCGTACGGGGAAGCGGTCAGGCGTTCCGGGAGCAGCCCGAGTGCGCGGGTCCGCGCCAGCGCCTCCTCGCAGAGCCGGTTGCTGCCAACGTAGGGGTGCTGGTCCCATCCGACGTGCACCGCGAAAGCGCACTCCACTTCCTGCCGGCACCGGGCCCCGCCGTCGCGCAGCATGACCCGCACCAGCTCCAGCCCCATGGCGAGCGGTAACTCCGCTCCGTCGTGAAAGCCGGCCAGGCCGGCCGGGACAAGCGGTCGACACCGGCGTCCGTGGCGAATGCCTCGACGGCCTCGAGACAGGCCGACTCCACCTTGCCGTGATCGCTGACGACGTCCTCATCGCCGGTGCAGTGGCCGTGTTCGTCACGGTCGGTGGGGTCGTACTTGGTGACGCGGTGGACGTAGGGCAGTGGCACAGCCCCCTGTTCCCGTACGAGATCGACATCGTCCCAAGGAATGTCCGTTGGAGGGAAGAGAACGAGACATCGATACGGCGCTGACCGGCCTGGCAGACTGCACGGCGTGAAGACCCTGACACCCGAACGCGCCCTTGTGCTGGTGACCGCCGGCATAGCCTGCCTGGTGACCGCATCGGGCGGACTTCTCGGCGCTCTCCTCGGCGGCTGGATCGTGGCACTGGTCGTAGGGGTGATCGCCGGGGCGGGTTCCGTCGTCGGCGCGTTGCTCGTTCGGCGGCGGGCCATGGCCGGATTCCGTGCCGCCCGGCAGGAGGCGACGACGCGCGGCTACGCCGACGGCATCGCGCACGGCGTCCTCGTCGGCGTGGCCAACTACCAGGCGGCCGTCTTCCCGATGAACGTCGGTGGCGTCACGGACGACGAGCGCGCCGCACGCCGCACCGTCGCCTATCGGCTCGCGGCCGAGGACGAAGTGCCCCATCCGGTGCGCGAGGCGGCGGCCAATGCCCTCGCCGCGCTGGACGACGAGGATCTCGAACGGGTCCGGGATGCCATGTCGAAGCTGTATGCCGCGGTGCACGACCAGGTCGTCTCCCCGCAGCGGTGACCTCGGCGTCCGTTGAAGGGCGCCCGGTTCAGTCGCGCAGTGGCCGCAGCCCGGGAGGCAGCTTTCCCTCCCGCTGCCTGCCCCGTCCCCACCGCCGTCGTACCGCCTCGGACACCCGCCCGCGCTCATATCCCGTGTGGGTCACGAACGCCTCGATCACCTGCGCGGCGGGCCGATGCGGTGGCACGGCCATCAGCACCGCGTCGTATCCGTCCGGCAACGGCGGGGCCACCACGGCGACTTCGTCCCCGGAGCGCAGCCGCAGCACCACAGCCCGCAGCCGGTTCTCGTCCTCGGGTACGGTGCGCAGCCTGGCGTGCAGAGTGTCCTGCGCCGGCGAGTACAGCCGTACATGAGCCAGGAGCGCCCCGCGTTTGTACTCCTGCCAGCGGTCGAACCCGAGGCTGCGTGTCGGCGGTTCCTGCCAGGGCCGCAGCGCGTCCAGACGCTCCAGCAGGCGCCGCAGGAAATCCCGTACGGCCGGCTCGTCGTGCGGTTGCCAGGACAGGTCCTGTTCCCAGGCGTGCACGGCCAGGGCGCCCTCGATGCCCGCGTACTGCTCCTCGACGGTGAGGTCGTAGATCGGCTGCTCCAGGACCATGCGGGCGATGCGCTCGACCTCTTCGTCACTCAACTCCCGGCTGAACTGCAGGCAGTAGAGAATCGCCGTGACCACCCCGAGATGCATGCGCACAGTATCCCCGTCCCGGCTTCCCAAGCCGTCCCGATGCGATGGCCTCGGCGGTTCAGCCGGCCTTGCGCGCCACGCCCCCGTAGAAGCCGATCTCGGCGGATCTGGCCGGCGGCGGGGCGTCCGGGCGCCAGAACGGAACCTGGGCCAGGCCCGGTTCGATCAGTTCGAAGCCGTCGAAGAATCGCTCCACCTCGGCGCGGGACCGCAGATTCAGCGTGGCCGTGGCCCTGTTGTAGATGGCCTGCGCCCCACTGCGATCGGCGAAGTCGCCCGTGGCATGCGAGAGCACCAGGAAGCTGCCGGCCGGAAGTGCGTCACGCAGGGTGGCGACCACCTCCGCGGGCTGCTCCGCGTCGGTGAGGAAGTGCAGGACGGCGACGAGGAGCAGGGCGACCGGCTCGTCGAAGTCGATGACCTGGCGGACGTCGGGGTGATCCACGATGGCCCGCGGGTCGCGCAGGTCGCCGAGTACGATGCTGGTCGAGCCGGAGCGGCTCAACAGCGCGTTGCCGTGCGCGCTCACGATGGGATCGTTGTCGACGTACGCGACGCGCACGTCCGGTGCCGCCTCCTGAGCGATCTCATGCACGTTCGGCGAGGTGGGCAGCCCGGTACCGACATCGAGGATCTGACGGACACCGCTGCCGACGACGTGCCGGACAGCCCTTTGCATGAAGGCGCGGTTGGCCCGCACACCGATCCGGACCTCGGGCGCCGCGGCGGCGAGTTCGTCTCCGGCCTCGCGGTCCACCTCGTAGTTGTCCTTGCCGCCCAACAAGTAGTCGTAGATCCGGGCAGGATGCGGCCTGCTGGTGTCTATCTCCTCGGCACGCACGCCGTCCTGGGTCACACCGCGCTCCTCTCAACGGGTACCAACAGTTTTACACACCAACTTCCGTGCACAGGCGCGGAGTTGTAGGTAAGGAGACCTGTTCCCGCCTTCCTCGATCACCTTGTGTGATGATTCCCTGACTGTTTGTCAGTGCTACCAGGGGGAGGCTGCCATGTCTGGAGTCCGGTTGTGCGTGCGGTGTCCGATCCGGTTCCGCTCCGCCAGGGGCGAGCGGTGACCCGGCGGCGGTCGCCCGTGCGGCGGCGTACTCGACGGCCCAGCAGGCAGCAGCAGCGGGACGCCCGGCTGATCGGTCTTCTCTTGGCGGGCGTCGCAGCCATCGGGCTGGTGGTGATGGTGGTCAACTGGCTGCTGGCGCACTGGTGGGTCCTGGTCGTCGGCCTGGTGGTCGCCGTGCTCGCGGCCGTCGGCTGGTTCTACAACCGGCAACAACGGGCCCGATGGGAGGCTGTTCGCGCACAGGGCCTGAGGTATGCGCTGCCGCAGCTGGATGCACTGCATCATGCCCGCTTCGAGGACGCGATACGGGACCTGATGCGCAGGGACGGCTGTGCCGACGCGCAACGGGTCGGCGGCGGTGGGGATCTGGGCGCGGACGTGAAGGCGACGGACCCGTTCGGGCGACGCTGGGTGATCCAGTGCAAGCACCGCCACAACGGGGTACGGGGCGCGGCCGTGGGCACGCCGGATCTTCAAGTGCTCAACGGGACGGCCCGGCAGGTGCACGGCGCGGACGTCGCGGTGATCGTGACGAACGGAAGAGTCACCGCACCGGCGGTCGCGTTCGCCGAACAGCAGCGTCTGCATGTCGTCGACCGCCGGACGCTGGGCGTATGGGCATCCGGCTCGCGCCCCCTGTGGGAACTGCTGCGCGCGATGCCACCGCCGCACCGGCGCTCGGCGCTGTCCTGAATGGCAGGCCCGGTACTCGCCGAGGACGGAGTTGTCGGCGTCGGCATCTCAGGGGGCGATCCCGTGGACACGGGTGGTGATGGGGGGCCGTACACTCGGCAGCCGTTGCAAAGCGGTTGAAACCGCCGATCGGAAGGCCATGTTGCCCATGTTTCAGGACGCCCCCATCTATCACCAGCTCATTGCCGAGCGCGGTGACGTGCCCGCGCGGGTCCGCGACGCTGCCGCGAGCATACGGCGCGACCTCGACGCAGTGATGCAGACGGGGCACTCCATCGGTTCCTTCGAGTCCGGCACGCCGGTGGCGAGACCGGCCATGCCGTCGCACCCCGCGCTTCCCCCCGCCCCACCACTGCTATGACGGCCCTCGCGGCGAGGACTGCGGGGTGCTTCTCACTGTCCTTGCCGTAAGGGGGTGCCGGCCGAGTCGCTCCGTGGCTGCCCTAGGGGTGTTCGAAGAGCTGGAGCAGGCCACCGAGCGAGAAGCACAGGGCGCCCATGAGTGTGCCCCAGTTCGCGATGGCGGTGTTGACCAGCAAGCCGGTGACGGGACGGGTGAAGGCGGCCAGGGCCGAGATCATGAAGAGAACGGAACCGAGCTGGTTCACCGCGACCACCCACCAGCCGAGGCTGCGCCGGCGGACACAGAGGCCGCCATGGCAGATCTCGACGAACGCCAGGTGCCCGGAGGCCAGGAAGAGCGCACAGCCGATCACGTCGGGCACCCAGATCAGCCGGTTGACCTGCTGGACGCTCAGCCCCTTCAGGAAAGAGTCCAGCAGGTTCACCGCGAAGACGAGTGTGCCTAGGAAGAGCACGAAGGTGCTCAGCCAGTCCACCCTCATCGGCTCGTAGCTCCACCAACGCCAGCGGCGGGTGATGAGCCGGTCTTCGCCGCCGGCGACATGGCGCGGTGCGTTGATCACCTGGAGCAGCGAGACGTATCCGCCGGTGTTGAAGAACAGGCCGCCCGCGAAGTAGATCGAGGCGCACACCGTGGCGTCGCCGGAGCCGAACTCGGCCACCGCCGCGCCGGCCGCGAAGAAGGCCCCGCCGATCGTGAAGGCGATCCCGGCAAGGGTGTTGAGCCTGCGCAGCCGGGCGATGGCCACCGGGTCCGCTCGGGTGTGCCGGACGGCCGCCGCCCCGGGCGGGCGGACGGCGAGCACCCCGCGCCGACGCGCGGTCCGTGACTCCCAGACGGCGGTGTCGCCGCCGGGGAGTCGCCAGGTGACCCGGGTGGTGAAAGGTCCCGCGCCCTCGGCGCGCTGCTCGGGCTGCCCCACGCGCCGAGCCTAGACCGCGGCCGGGCCGGGCAGGCGGGCGAAACGCCGTCCCACCCGACGGTCGGGCACGGGCCGAGGAGAGGACATACAAGGCGTGGGGCAGCGCCGGCTACAGCAGCTCGGCGTCGTTCAGGATCAGCATGTCCGCCACGAAGCAGGTGACGGCGCCGTCCGCGTCCCGGCCGATCCACACGGGGTACGAGCCGTCGCCTCGGCCGCTCGGGTAGGCGATGAGGTTGGTCCCGGTGGCCGGGTCCTCCAGGATGTGGACGCCGTTCTCGTCCGTGGCCAACTCCAGCGTGCCGTTGGCCATACCGTCGCCGTAGCGCCGCCCGAGCTCGCCTGCCGTGCCGGCATCGACGAACGCACCGGTCCCGCTGTCCACCCCGAAGCCGTAGAACTCGCCCTCCCGCAGCAGCCGCGTGTCCTGGCCGTCGAGCAGGGCCGGCTCCCAGCCGTCCGTCGGCCGGTCGGAGACCAGGATGCGGACGGCGGTGTCCTCGTCGATGGTCATCGACTTGCCCCAGAATTCGGTGTCGTACCCGGCGGAGGCGATCTGCACGGAATAGTCGCCGGGGGGCACGGTCACGGTGAAGCCGACGTCCTGCTCACACGTGTCGTACGTGGGGTCGCGCGCCACCAGTCGGCCACTGGGCAGCCGCAGCGTGCCGGCCGCCGTCGGTTCGCGGACGGTGTACACCTCGTCGCGGTCCGAGAATCGCGCCCCCGCGGTGAACAGCTCGTCCAGGTGTCGCGGCCGCAGCCCCTCGGGCGTATGCCAGTTGGGCTCGGCACGCTCGCCGTCCGGCTGGTCCGCGCTCTCCCGCAGTTCGTGGTCGCCGGCGCCTTCGATGCACAGCGCCGCAAGCAGGTGCAGCCACTTGCCGAAGGCCGGAGGCGAGAACCACCGCTGCGCTTCAGGAAGATCGGCGATGGTGTGGCGCGAGCCGCCCCGGTCGCCCTTGGGCTCGACGATCTGTCGTCCCTTCCCGTCGGGCCGGAGATGGAGGGTCACGCGTGCCGCGTCCGGCGCGAACTCCGGCGCCTCGTCGTTCTCGTAGACCCAGACGCGGCGGTACAGCAGGAAGAGCCGGTCCTGCGCCAGGCGTCTCAGGTCCACCTCGACGCACCGGCGCCCCCGCGTGTCGTACAGCCACAGTCCTATGTAGTCGCGGGCGTGGTGCAGGTGCGCGACGATCACTTCGGCACCGTCACGCGGCCGGAGCACCACCGCGTACGGCTCCCCCGCCGCGTCCCGTCCGGCCGCCTCGGCGGTGCCGATCGGTCCGAGCACGGCCGCGTGGGAGGCGTCCCAGCCCTCGCCGTAGGCAACGTCGATGATCTTCTCGTCGCTCATCAGGCCACGGCCTCCTGGTCGAACCACGGCTTGGACTCCGCCCAGTGGGCGACCCAGCCGGCGAACCCGCCGGCCGCGGTGGTGTGTCCGAACTCGGCGCCGAAGGGGGCGGCTCCGACGTCCGTGATGTTCCATATGTGGCCGCGGTGCGGGCCGGTGACGACGAGATGCCAGTACATGCCGCAGCCGTCGGTGCCGAGCACCAGAGAGCCGTGGTTGATGACGGCGTCGAGGGCGGAGTCGTCCGGCTCGTCCTCGGCGTCCTCCCACAGCCACTCCTCCACCAGCGGAAACGGCCGGCTCAGGTCACGCTCCTCGGCCTCCCCGCCCCAGTCGTCGGGCAGTTCGCCCAGCCCCAGCAGGCCATGGTCCGGCGGCCCGGAGTAGGAGCCGTCGGTCACTTCGGCGACAAAACTCCGGTGCGGCTCGGGCAGCACGATGCCGTGCCGTGCTTCGAACGCATGGACCTTCTCCCAGCCCAGTGCCGACTCGCCGTCGTCGTCCACGTCGAACGCGGCACGAAGAGCCTTGAGTTCGGCCGGATCCGCTTGCTCGGTGTTCATGGGGCCATGAAAGCAGCCACCACTGACACCGCGTGCTGGGCCGACATCGGTTCGAGTCCCACCGCCCTGACCGCGCCCAGGCATCAGTCCAGGAGCAGGGGGTTGGGCAGGGTGGCCGCGGGGTGCATGCGGAGCAGGGTGTGGAGGACTCCTGAGAGTCCGGACATGAGGCTGGGCGAGAACGCCTCGCGGGCCAAGCCGCCCACCGGGCCGCGTTGTTCGAGGCCCGTGAGGATCTCGCCGTCGAGGTCGGCCGGGTCGCCGAAGTCCATCGACGTCAGGAACTCCCACAGGCCGAGGTCGCCATGGCACAGGGTGTGGCTCCAGCCGAAACCCTCGGCGGCGCAGGCGCGTGCCGCGCGCTGGGCCATGTCGAGGTGGGCGGGATCGCCGGTGCGCCGGTGGAGGTCGAGCATGCCGATGCCGACGCCCGCGCTGCCGTGGCACCAACTGGTGAAGAAGTCCTCCTCGGCGCCGACGCGTACGTCGAGCCAGTTGCCGTGCTCGGGCCGGTAGAGGCACTCCTGGTAGTGGACGGCCCGTTCGGCGAGGTGGGTCCAGCCACGCCGGTCCGCCGCGGAACCCGCGTCGCTCAGGGCGAGCCGGGCCAGCGCCCAGCCGATGCCACTGGCACCGTGGGCGAATCCGCCGATGCCCTCGGGGTTGAGCCGGGTCGTCCAGCGGGCGCCGCTAGCGTCGACCGTGGCCAGCCCGGCCAGCCGGCGGCCGATGTGCGCGGCGGCGCCGAGCCAGCGGTCCTGCCCGGTCGCCGCGGCCAGGTTGAGCAGGGGCACGATTGCGCCGGCCGCCCCGTTGAGGAGGTCCACCTCGATGTCGTCCTCGACCAGTCGCCCCTCGGCGAGCAGCAGCGCTCTCTCGGCGGCCCGTTCCAGCAGCAAGTCGTCACCGAGCACCCGGTGCAGCGCGAGCCACGTCCACACCTGGGAGGCGGCACCGCTGAACGCCCCGGGTGACGGCGTCGGCGTCTTGTCCTCGGTGCTGAGCAGCACCCGCAGTGCCCCCTCGTACGTCTCGGCGACTCCCGGCACCTCGTCCGCCCTGCCTGCCCGCACCTCGGTCACGTACTCGGCGAGGGTCAGGGCAACTCCGCCCTGCCCGGTGTAGAGGTCGGCGGGGAGTACTCGGATGGACCATCCGGCCGGGGTGAACACGGGGCTGATCCAGGTGACCGTACCGTCCTCGCCGCGCACCGCACCGTCGCACAGCCGCCGTACCATCTGCGCGGCCAACTCACGGCGGCGACACTCCCGGTCGCGGGCGTGCGGGTCGCGGGCGGCCTCCTGCACTCGCGCGGGCAAAGAACGTTCATTTAGGTAGGCGCCCACCAGCGCGTCCTGGATCACCGACTCCTCCAGCGCCAGGTCGGCGGTGCGCCAGTCCTCGACCGTGGTCCGTACGGCCGCCGCGTCCACGGTGAAGGTGAACATCGGTACGTCGCCGGCGAGGAGTTCCGCGATCTCGCCGTCGATGGCGGCGCGGTCCGTCGGTGCGCCGGGCAGCACCTCCGCGTTGCGCAGCAGGATGTCCCGGGCGCGCTCGACGGCCGCCGGCTCGTCGTGCAAGGAGGCGGGGTGCCACAGCATCCGGCCGATGTCGACGTACGCCTGTGTGGGCCGCAGGATGCGTCGCGCCTGGGCGCCCTCGAAGCGGCGCAGCAGGAGATGCGGGTCGTTCCCGGGCCGGTGCAGATACGCCGTCATCTCGCGGAAACCCGCCAGGATCCGGTCCCAGTACGCGCTCAGCACCGGTGTGGCGCTGGGGTGGTTGCCCGCGCCGGGCATGGCCACCAGGTCCACCTCGAAGCGGGCCGCGGCGGTGCCGCCTTCCGCGATCACCGGATTCGGGATCAGCGGCTGCTGGCCGGGCAGCGCCCCGACCCCGGAGATGTCCACCCCGCCGAGCGCGAAGCCGGTGCCGCGTACGGGCAGCAGTCCGGTACGCAGCACCGTACGGCGGATGGCCGCTGCGGCCACGTCCACGGCGTCGCCCCGGCCGCTGGGCGGGAAGGGCGCGGGGGCGTCGAAGAGTGTCTCGGCGTCCACGATCACCGGCACCGGGCCCTCGGCGATCATGTTCTCGGCGTGCATGTCGGTGCCGCCGGTGAAGCGCAGGACGGCGAGCCAGTGACCGACGTTGCGGTAGAACGCGGTGAGTTCGGCGTCGTCCGCGCAGTAGCGGTGGCGGACGAACTCGGCCCAGCCGTAGCCCTCGCGCGCCAGTGTGCGCGGCACCCGGATGCGCTCGTGCGGCGCCGGGGCACCGGGGAAGCCCTCGAACAGTTCGTCCAACAGCGCGCCCAGTGCCACATCGGCCTCGGACGGACGGGGTTTGTACATGACGCTGCCGCCTGCGAAGTCCACCCGGCTGACGGTCAGGCCGCCGCGGTGACTGTCGCCCGCCCCGAACGCGACCCCTCGCAACTCGCCCGCGGGCGCACCCAGCAACGGCCGCAGCAACTCGCGGTCCGCGGCGACCCGTTCGGCGAAGCCCACTGTCGCCGCCACCGACAGCCGTGCCACGGCCGCGATCCGCGAGCCGAGGGTGGGGTATCGGCCGGCCAGCCGGTCGAGATAGCCCTCCTCGCAGGCCTGCTCGATGAACGAGGCCCATGTGTCCGTGTCGGAACCGGCCCCGGTCGCACCGCCGTCGGCGGGCCCGGCGCCCGCCGCCATACGCAGTGCGTGCAGTTCGATCAGGAACAGCCGGGACAGCTTCGCGTGCAGGGACCTGAGCAGGGCGGTGTGGCCGGCCTCCAGCACCACGTCCCGCTCCGCGGGACCCAACGCGTCCACGGCAGTCAACCGCCGGGCCAGGTCCTCCCGCCAGGGACGGGCGATGCCGCGTACGGGCTGGGTGAACCACTCCGTCTCGTCGCTCTTTCTTCCCCCTCCCGTCTCGTCTGCCTGTTCCGCCTGCTCCGTCCGTTCCGTCTGTTCCACCTGTTCCGTCTGTTCCGGCGCCGATCCGCTCACCCGTCCACCGCCCCCATTCCGCATTCCGCATTCCGCATTCCGCCGCGCGTCCGCGCCCTGCCAGACGCCCCGAACCCACGTGGGGAACCGCGCGACCGGCCGTGCTCGGCACGCGGTTCCCCACGCTCCTTTCTTCGGACCTCACTCCGTGGTGGCGCCCCAGGGTCTGGTGACGCCCCAGGCGATCAGCAGCACCAACTGCCGCGCGACCCGCTCGGGCTGGAACAGAAGCCGTAGAGGGAGTCGCTCGGGTCGGTCAGCGCGGCCTCGGCGGCTGCGCCGCCGACGTAGAGCGGCCCGGCGGGGTTGATCTGGCCGTACGCGCTCTCGGCACCCGACAGCCAGGCGTCGAGCACGGCGGCGGTGTGAACACGGGTCTGGGGCATCAGCGGCCTCCGGACGTAGGAAATCGGGCGGATTGCCCAGCCCTGAGTATCACCGGCTTCGAACACCCCTCAGACGGCTAATCCGGCCACAGTCATGCGTTGTTCGTGCGGTGTGTCGTGGTCCGTGAGGCGTCCGGGGCGACGGCACGGCCCCCGGCACAGGGCGCGCCCGACTCAGGTGCGCCGCAAGCCTGATCTTCACAGTCATAACTCTGTTTCCCCACAAGACGATCACCGATTAGGCTCCGCAGCGCGCGCATCGGGCGCGAACAGCAAGGTGGGGGGACATGGCCGACGATCGCGTCGAATCCGAGAAGGGCCCGAGTGCGGGGGTTCAGGCAACTGCGGCAGTGGTGCTGGTGGGAGGCCTGATAGGCGGCATGTGGGGGCTGGACAAAGTCTCCGGGCACGGCGCCAGTGACAGCAAGCCGGCCGCCTGCTCGAGCACCCATACCTCAAGCACTCCGACGAAGAAGCAGTCGTCGAAGCGTGTGTCCGGGGCGCAGCTGTGCACGGCGCTGAACCGTCCGGACCTGCCCAAGCTGCTGGGAACGCCGGCGGAGCACGCGGAAACCGCATCGGGCGGTGAAAGCGAGTTCAAGCTCGCCGGCGGCACCAGGATCGCCACGCCCGAGGCGGACGTGACGCTGCCGACCTACTCTGTGAAGCTTTCGGCTTCCTACGACGACCTCTCGGTCACCGAGACGGCCGACCTCATGGGCCGGAGCGCGCAGAAGCAAACGGTCCTGGGACACCAGGCGGTCCTCTACTCGGACCGGACCATCGCCATCACGTTCAACGGCAGCAAGGCCGATACCGGACCCGGGGGCATCGCCCGCTGCCTGATGGTCGCCAGGAACCCCAAGGACGGCGGCGGCACCTTCGAGGTGACCATCTGGCGCCAGGACGACGTGCCGCCCGACGACGCGGCGTTGTTCCGCGTCGCCGAGCGGGTGCTGCCGACGGTGCCGGGCTGGACCACCGGCTGACTACGGCACGCCGAGCTCGAAGAGGGCATAGCCCGCGTAGGAGCCGGAGGCCAGAGCGGCGATGCCGAGCAGCGTGCACTGGAGGGGCAGGCTGAGGCGGCGCAGGGCCATGGCGAGGGGGATGAACAGCGGGAAGGCCGGGAGCAGATAGCGCGAGACGTTGCCGAAGATCTGCTGGCTGCTCAGGACCAGGGCGATGGTGAGGACGGTGTGGACGACCAGCACCACCGGGGGCCGCAGCCGGATGAGCAGGGGGATGAGCGCAACGGCCAGCAGTACCGTTCCGACGCCGATGACGTCCTCGAAGGGGAACGCGAAGAGGTAGTCGAAGTGACCCACCGGGACGGATGTCAGCACATCCAGGGTCTGCCGACCGTAGTCGAACTCATGCGCCCAGGCACCGGCCTGGAGCGTGAAGTAGCCGCCGTAGTCGCCCATTCGGTGGCCGACCCAGGCCAGATATCCGAGCAGGCCGAGCGGTGCCAGGGCCATCGCGGCCAGCGGACGCAGGACTCCGTCCCGGCGGTGGCGCAGTGCGCTGACCGCGGCGAAGGCGAGCGCCGCGATCAGGGCGGCGGCCGTCGGGCGGTTGAGTCCCGCCGCGCAGGTGAGAATCCCTGCGGTGAGCCAGCGGCGGGTGAGTACGGCGTAGCAGGCCCAGGCGGCGAGAGCCACGTAGAGGGAGTCGGAGTAGACCGCCCACTCCACGCCGGAACCGGGCCATACGGCCCACAGGCCGGCCGCGGCCAGCCCGGCTCGCGGGCCACCGAGCAACTCGGCGACCGCGAAGATCCCCATGGCCGCGACGAACGAGGCGACGACGGAGACCACCAGGCCCGCGCCGTACGGCCCGAGTCCGGTGATCTCGGAGGTGAGCCGCATCAACGCGGGGTAGAGCGGGAAGAACGCCGCCGAATTGCCCTCAAGGGTGATCAGTCCGGTGGCACCGGGGACCGGCACCAGCTCCGGGTGGTATCCGTGCATCGCGATCTGCTGGTACCACCAGCCGTCCCAGGTGCCCAGGACGTCCCACGCATGCGCTCCGCCGCCGAAGCGTGGGTGCTTCGTGCGGTAGTCCCCTGCGGAGTGCAGCAGGTACATGAAGGTGCAGAAGCCGAGGAGCTTCAGGGCGCCGTACAGGGCCAGGGCGGGGGCGTAATGCCGGGCGGTCTCGCGTATGCGGTGGCTTGGGCCGGGAGTCGGGAACGACGGGGGTTCATGGCCAGGCAGAGCGGCTGGTGTGAAGTTCGGCATCGGGTCGGTGCGGGTGTTCATGAAGCGGCGGGCCCTGTCAGGTGTCGGCGGGGCCGGGCGCGGAACACCCAGGCCCGCACGAGCAGGAACCGCAGCAGCGCCGCGGCGAGATGGGCGGCGGCCAGCACGGCGAGTTCGGCGCCGTGGCCGGCCGTGGGCGCCGCGAGGTGCAGGGCGGCGAGCGAGCCCGCGGTCAGCGTCAGGCCGACGACGAAGGTCACCAGTCCTCTGGCCTGATGGCGCAGCGCGCCGTCCCGCCCGCGCAGCCGGAAGGTGAGGCGCCGGTTGGCGGCCGTGTTGACGATCGAACAGGCCAGCAGGGCAAGGGCGTTGGCGGCCTGCTGCCCGGCGGCCGGGCGCAGCACCGTGAACAGCAGCAGATGCGCGAGCGTGCTCACCGCTCCTATCACCGCGAACCACGTCAGTTGCCTGGCCTGCCCGCCGGGTGACTCACCGGCTCTGCTCCGCGTCAGCCCGGCCCAGGGGAGCGTGCCACGGGCCAACGCCCCGGCGACCCGGGCGATGCCGCGCAGATCGGCGAGCACGGTGGCGCGGATGTCGACCCGGCTGTCCGGGTCGTCGATCCAGTCGACCGGCACTTCGTGGATGCGCAGCCCGGCCCGCTCCGCGATCACCAGCAGCTCGGTGTCGAAGAACCAGCCGGAGTCGCGCACAAGCGGCAGCAGCCGCTCGGCGACGTCGCGCCGTATCGCCTTGAACCCGCACTGGGCGTCCGAGAACCCCACGGCGAGCGTGCAGCGCAACAGGGCGTTGTAGCCGCGCGAGATGACCTCCCGCTTGGGTCCGCGGACCACCCGTGAGCCGGGGGCCAGACGTGTGCCGATGGCGAGGTCGGAGTGGCCCGAGATCAGCGGGGCGACGAGGGGCAGCAGCGCCGCAAGACCGGTGGACAGATCCACGTCGACATAGGCGACGACAGGGGCCCGCGAACCCGACCAGGCCGCGTGCAGCGCCCGGCCGCGCCCCTTCTCGGGCAGTCGTATCCACTCGACTTCAGGCAGTTCCTCGGCGAGGCGCGCGGCGATCCGCGGGGTTGCGTCGGTGCTGGCGTTGTCGGCGACGGTGATCCGGAACGGGTAGGGGAACGTCTCCCACAGATGCCCGTGGAGCCGCCGTACGTTCGGCTCGAGGTCCGTCTCCTCGTTGAACACCGGCACCGCCACGTCCAGCACGGGTTCGTCATGGTGCGTCGGCAGTGGTGACCGTGGTGGCAGAGGGGCGATGTCCAGCGCTGAGGCCGACCTTGGATTCGTCACGTTGTTCCTTGTTTGTGATCGTTCGTAGGGCATGCCGAAGGCACACCGGGGTGCTGAGTTGGATAAGGAGGTGAGGCGGGGAAGAGGGGGCTCCGGGGCGTGTACCGTGCGTGCTAACCGCTCGGACTGACCACCGACGAAGGTTCGCTGGACGTGTCGACCCGTGCCGTCGAGGACGCCGAGGGCGGGGGTGTGGTGACAGTGCTCCCCGAGGTGGCCGTGTCCGCCGACTCGGTCGCGGGTGGGTTGCTCGGGTCCGAACTCCCGTCCGTGGCAGGCGGCGCGGAGGTCGTCGGCGGGCCACCGGTGTACGGAGGGATCGTGGTCGCGGACGAGGAGGGGGTCTCGCTCTCAGTGGCATCCGGCGTGGGTGACGTGGTGGCGGGGTCCGAAGGACTGGTCGCGGGCCGCGGGTGGGGACCGCTGGGTTCGTTCCTGACCGGGGCGTGGGGCCACAGGAGGATGACGATGCCGAGTCCGGCGACCGCCAGGGCGGAACCGGCGGCCCTCTGCACGGCGCGGACACGCCTGCGGGACCGGACACCGGCCCGCAGCCGCTCCCGCTGCTCGGGTTCGAAGGGGGTGTGCTCCTGGGCGCTGCGCATCAGTTGCGCCAACTGTCGCTCGAAGTGGTCCATGGCTCCTTCCTCACCTCACCGGCTCGATGACGTCGGCCAGGAGCTGACGCAGCCGGGCCACTCCACGCGAGGCATGGGACCGCGCGGTGCCCACCGGGCACCCCAGCACCTCGGCAACCTGCCGGTCGGGCAGGTCCTGGTAATAGCGCAGGACCACGGCCGCCCGCTGCCGCGGACTCAGCTGGGCGAGTGCCGCCTCCAGCCGCGAACGCTCGGCCACGGTCGCCGACATGTCGCCCGTCGCCACCACCTCGGGCAGTTCCTCCACGGGGCGCTCGCCCCACCACCGACGCCGGGCCGAGCGTCCGGCGGCGCGGGCCAGCACCTTGCGTACGTACGCCTCCGGCGCCTCGTCGGCGATCTTCGGCCAGACGAACCACAGCTTGACCAATGACTCCTGCAACAGATCCTCGGCCCGATGCCGATCACCTCCGGTGAGCAGACGGGCCAGATGGAACAACCCCGACCAACGGGCCGCCACGAACTCGTCGTACTCACCGGCCCTTGTCTGCTCCATCCCTGCGGTCCCCGTTCTTGCCGGCTGCCTACATCAGGGAAAAGGCACTGGCCTGCCCACGGCGCTGCACTCGGCGGGCGTGATCCGCGTCACGTGAGGCGGGGCCCGGGCATGCCGATGGCCTCGGACCGCTCTCGGGATCCGAGGCCATCGGAGGGGACGGGTCGGGGGCCGCTCAGCCCCGGCCCGTCGGTCCTTACGCGCCTTGCGTCAGCCTTGGCGCGCCTTGAAGCGCGGATTCTTCTTGTTCACGACGAAGGTCACGCCCCGGCGGCGTACCACCTGCGCGCCGGGCTTGGACTTCAGCGAGCGCAGAGACTTGCGCACCTTCATGGCTGCCTGCTCCTCTCCTCCGGGCTCCTTCGGGAGCCGGACCGCGGTCGGCGCTCAGCGGCCGGCCGAGGCGGTGCGGCCGTATCGCCGCTCGAACCGCTCCACCCGGCCTGCGGTGTCCACGACGCGGGTGTTTCCGGTGTAGAACGGGTGGCTGGCCGACGAGATCTCGACGTCGATCAGCGGGTAGGTGTTGCCGTCCTTCCACTCGATCGTCCGGGTCGAGTCCGCCGTGGAGCGGGTCAGGAACGTGATGTCGGCGGCGCGGTCGCGGAAGACGACCGGGCGGGACTGGGGGTGAATGCCGGGCCTCATGGGTTTTCCTCCTCGTGCGTGCGTGGCGACTGCGTCCGCGGCAGCGGCCGGGCTCAGCGCTCCTCGCGGAACAGGACGTGCGCCCCCGCCACTCGGTCGAACTTGCGCAGTTCGAGCCGGTCAGGGTTGTTGAGACGGCTCTTGCGCGTCACATAGGTGACTCCGGTCCCCGCCGTCGACTTCAGCCTGACCACGGGGCGCGTGTTGGTGCGTGCCATGAGTTCCTCCTTCACTCACATCCCGATCTTGACCCGGGCATGCCAGCTGCCGATGTAACAGCCGCTCTCGTCGCCGCATTCCCGGGTTCCGGGTGGGAGCTGAGAAGCTGTACACGCTCCGGGGACACCGCCCCCTTCACGATCACGGCCCGTACAACCGGACAGGCCGTGCAGTCATTCCCTCCCCGACGACAGCAGCACGGCCCGTGACGGACGAGCGACTCCGGTCCGCTACCGCACGATTACAGATCGTGTCGACCGACGGCAGAAGGGTTGGCCAGGCCCGTGTCCCGCATGATGCGGCCGACGGTCTCGGCGAGCGTGCTGTCGGCGCCGACGACGGACTCGACGCCCCCCGGGCAGCAGATCTAGCGGCCGGCACCACTCACGCAGATCCCCTTCTCCAGCCTTCCAGGACCACGTGATATCCGGCGTCGAGGGCGTAGCGCACAACCGTGTCGATCAGACCGATGTTCGCGCCACCCGGCAGATCGTGTTCCCGCAGCACGACGGGCGGAGGTTGTCCTGACCCACCTTTCCGACTGGCCTTTCTCGTGTACGTGACGTCCAGCCAGCGTGGCGGTTGTTGCTCCCTTGCACTGTGCAACTTTCCATGCTCAGCACGTACGTGACGTGTGGCGAGGGAGTTGGCTGTGGGACGCATGCGAATCGTGGGCATACTCCGCGTCCAGGAAGTCCGGCTCGGCAGCGGCCCGAAGGGCACATCAGCCCCCAGCGTCATCTCCCGGTGCGGTACGCTCTCGCGGCCCACGGCCGGCGACGGCGTCCGCGAGGGTCGCAGCCAGATCACCGTTGTATGTAGTGTGCGGAAATGACAAGAAGCGAGCGGCTCGCGGAGCAGTTGGACTGGTACTGGCACAAAAACCTGCGGCCGCGGCTGGACGGTCTTACCGATGAGGAGTACTTCTGGGAGCCGGTGCGCGGCTGCTGGAGCATCCGCCCACGTGGCACGTCCGCCGCACCGATGTCGGCAGGTTCGGGAGAGTGGACGGTGGACTCCGCGTCCCCTGATCCGGTGCCGGCGCCGGTGACCACGATTGCCTGGCGGCTGGCGCACATCATCGTCTCGTGCCTGGGCTATCGGGTCGGATGGCACTTCGGCGGCCAGGACGTCGACTCCCAGACATTCGCCTACGCGGGGACCGCTGACGAGGCACTAAAACAGCTCGATGAGATGTATGGGAGATGGAACGCGGGGGTCCGCGAACTCTCGGACGCTGACCTGGAGAATCCGCCCACGGTGGGTCCCGAGCGGTTTCCCATGGAGGGCATCGTCCTGCACGTCAACAGGGAGCTGATCCATCACGGCGCCGAGATTTCCCTGCTGCGCGACCTCTACCGCTGGCAGGACGGAGCCGTACCGCGCCGAATATGACTTTTCGGTAATCGGCGATCGAGCTTCGGAAACTTACATGGACTCCGTGACGCTCCGTGGCCGCAGTCCGTCGTCGTCCAGCTCGACGACCACGTCGACTTCGCCCGATTCACGAAGAATTCTCAGCCCTACGTTGCGGCCACCAGGGCAGCCAAGATTCTCCTCCAGCGGAACCTTGGTCACGGCGGAGGAGACGTCGGTGAGGAGCGTCGCGTTGCCGATCAGCTCCGCCTTCGTCGCAGGCACATCCTGCTTCTCCACGGAGGCGAGCAGGGCTTCCAGCTCCCGCGGGCGAGTGCCCATGGTCACGATGACAACCCCGGTACGCGGCAACGACATGGCAGTGGACTCCAGTGATCGACACAGTGATGCCGATGCTCACTGCAGGACCGTCATCGCTCGCTCACGTCGTGGACATGTTCGCGACGTATTACCCCAGGTGAAGCGCCATGGAGTCACCGAGGCGCTCGGAAAGGCCGACGATCGCCAGACCGCGGCCGAGTCTGTCACGCAATCCGGCCGCGACGGACGACTTGCCCGAGGCACTGTTGCCGCGCAGCACGACCAGCCGGGTCACTTCCGGACTTCAGGTACAGGGCCACCATGTACGTGGTGGTGCCGTCGGCGGCCAACGGGGTCATGGCCGGGGCTCGTGACCGGCCAGGAGTTGCTCGATGGCGGTCAGGATCGCTGTCACCGCACCCGATTCGGCGGCGAGGGCTGCCAGGGACACGGACGGCCACCCGTTGAAGTTCGTGTTCCGTAGCTGGTGCAGCCGTTTGTCCAGGCCACCGGCGCTCGGCAGGGCGTCGGCGAACGCCGCTGTCGCGTCGAAGCCGAAGCGCATGACGATCGACCCCAGGCTGAAGGCGAACTCCTCTCTCGCGGGGTCCTCGTACAGGGACAGCGTGCCGATCGGCACCCATCCGCCGCCGGCCATGCGGTAGTGCACGTTCATGCTCGGACAGCGGCCAGCGCCACCCACCAACTTCCCACGCACCTCCGCGTGTTCGAGCAGCGCCATGGCCACGCGGCGCACCTCCGGAGTGCACCGGGTGTCGAGCGCAGCCTGCAGCTCGGCCCGTGTCGTACGCTGCGTGCCGCCGTGGCCCGATGGTGTCTTCGCCGCCGTCGCCACTTCGCCGTACACACGCGGTACGAGAACCTTCAGCTCTCCGTCGCCCCGGTACTGCGTCAACTCAACGGCGTACACATCGGTCTGGCGCATCTGCCGGTTGAGGAACTCGACTATCGCCCGCAGCTCCAGCGGGATGCGGTCGGCGACGAACAGCAGTCGCATCTGCCCGGCGGCCAGACGTTCCTCCACGGTCGCCCAGAAGTCCTCGGGGGAACGTTCACCGAGCAGTTCCCCGTACGCCTGCTCCATGGAGCGGCCGTCGGCCCGGCAGGTCTCCTCGAAAGAGTGCTGCAACAGCGCGGCGGGCCAGTACCGGGCGGCGTTCGCGGCGTAGTCGAGCATCTGGCCCACGACTTCCCGGCGCAGGCGGGTGTCCGTGGCCCGCTTGACCTCCACCAGCGTAGGCACCCCGTCGGCGTCGACGAAGAGGTGGTCCAGCCGGTACACCGACCCGCTCTCCGCGCTGGTCGGAACCCCCATCTCGCGCGCGACCAGCACGAGCCGCAAGGGCTGCCCGTCGGAGAGGGTCCCGAAGTCCAGGACACGCGGGTGCCTGGCCAGTAGCTCCTGGAACTCCTCCTCCGCGGCGAACGCGGTCGCCTCCAGCGCCTCCAGCCCCTCCCCCACGACGAACACCGGCTGATCAGCCATCCCTGCCCCTCCCCCTTCGGGCTCCTCGGCCATGACCTCGGGTCCCATCATCGCCCACCTGCGCGGTCAACCAGCCGCTTCAGGTACGCACTTCCGAGGAGACCGGGCGCGCACCCGCCCAACCGAGCAGGACCGCCGAACACACAGCCGCGAGCGCACACCAGGTCGAGACGAACTCCAGGCGCCACGGGGTCCAGCAGACAAGCGCGCCGACGGCGACCACGATCCCCAGCACCACCACCCGCCGGTCACCGGACAGGAGCAACGAGCCGACGGTGGCCAGCAGGTAGCCCGCGACGAGCAGTTGTGGATGGGAGAGGTCGACCGCGTAGCCGACCGTGCGGCCGCGGATCTCGGCCGTCACCGGGCCGGTGGCAACGGCGTACGCGAGCACCACGCCCGTCAGTACTCCTGCCGCGAGGGGGAGCGTCAGCCGACGCCGGGCCCCCGGCGGGGCGGCACACACCACGGCCACCGGGACCCAGACGGCTAGCAGCGGCAGCGCCATGACGGCCCAGACGACGGTGGCGGGTCCACTGCCACCGCCCGCTTCCCAGACCATCGACTCGACGATCTGATGGGCCCCGAGCAGCAACGGCAGGGCGGCGAGCGGAAGATCCCGGCGCCTGCGCACGCGTGCCACACAGGCCACCCCGACGGCCGCCACACCGGTGCCGGCCACGAGATCGGCCGTCGCACTCCAGCACATCACGCCACCATGAGGTCCGTCGTCGTGCGCATCCACCCTCGCCGCGGATCACGCTGCGTCCTCGACACCCAGGCGGCCCGGGTGACACGACAGCCGCCCCGAGGTACCCATCGGTCCCCGGGGATGATTGGCTGACCCCGGCCATCGCACCCCGGCCCGACCGGGCCGACCCGCAGGAGGACTCCGCACCATGAGCAGCCCCTACACATACGAGTACAAGGTCGTCACGTTCCGGGAGTCGCTGATCGGCGACGCCCTGGACAGCGACAAGCTGGAGAAGGTCCTCAACAAGCACGCGGAGGACGGCTGGGCCCTCAAGGCCATCACCTCCGCCGACGTCAAGGGCCGCATAGGCCCCGGAGCCGTCGAGGGCCTCCTCCTCACCTTCGAACGCCCGCGCGGCTGACGGCCCCGACCGCAGACCATGCCAAGCACCCGCCCGCCCGGAGGGAAGCGGGCGGCCGGGTGCCACTGGCCACGTCGACACCGTCAACGCCGGGTCCGCGCCGCCCATTGAGAGCCGATACTGGGCCGCATGTCCGACCTCACCCCGCAGCAGCGCGCGCTCGCCGAGGCGATGTCGGAGGTCTCCGAGGCGGCGTATCGCGCCGGCTGGATGGAGGGCACCGAGTACGACGTGTGGCGGCTCCTTCACCACGGCGGCCCCTGGGGAATGGCGAGCGCCGAGCAGTTGGTCCCGCTCCTGGCCGTCGTACGCACCGCACTTGAGCACGCCGGGTGCTGGATCATATGGGAATCCGACGCGCCCGACGAGCGACCGGTCACCCTCGACGAGTGGCTGCACGTGTACCAGACATGGGCCCTGCGGAAGTAGGCCTACGATCATCCCCATGAGCGCATGGAACGAGAGTCTTGATGCGGCGGGGATACGGGACCCGCAGTTGCGCAGCGACTACGACGCTCAACGCGCGCTCGTGGCGCGCGCCCGCCGTACCGCCTACCTGGCGGCCCGGCTGCTGTTGCCGCGGCCGTTGCTGCCGCACGTGGTCGCGGCGACGGCCGTGATGGATCACGGTGACAACCTGCTGGACTCCGGTCCCGAGGCACAGCGGTTCGCGGCCTGGGCAGCGTGGGAACAGCAGGTTCGCAAGGGGCTGGACTCCGGGGTGAGTGACGATCCTCTGGTCCGCACGCTCGTGCACTCCGTGGCCGCCCATCCGCGGCTGCGCGAGGCGGTGGAGTCGTATCTGTGCACCGCCACCGCGGAGTTGGAGTTCGGCGGCTTCGCCTCGGAGGCCGACTACCAGGCCTACCTGGATGCCTATTCACTGCCGGCCTTCATGCTGGTCGGCGTGCTGCTCGGGCCGGACACCGACATTGCCCCGTTCCGGGCAGCGTGTCGGACGCTCATCGACGGAAGTCAACGGCTGGACTTCGTCAACGATCTGGCCGAGGACCTGCGTGAGAGCCGGATCGGCATCTCCGCCCAGGCGCTGGCACGCCACGCCGTCACGCTCGAAGACCTCGCCGCGGGCCGGGTGCCGGCGGGCCTCGCCGAGCTGGTGAACCACCAAGTCGCGGCAGCACAGGCATCGTTGGCGGCCGCCCGGGAGCTGCCCGCCCTGACCACGGCCCCCTGCCGGGTGCTGTTGACCGCCCTGGTCGACATGGAACTGCTGACCGCGCAAGCGGTGCTCGCGCGGGGGCCACGCTTGCTGCACGGCTCGGCGAGCCCGTCGCCGGTGGCTGCGCTGCGGGTACTCATGAGCGCTCGTCGGCGTAAGTAGACAGCGGCCGAACGGGGAGCGGGCGCACGCGACGAGCGCAGCGTTCCTCGTGCTCGCCCGCTCCCCGTTCGAGCAACCGGCGGCTGAGCAGTCGCCGAGTCAGCCGCTGTTACGCGGCAAGACGCTCGGCAAGAGCCTTCGCCTTGGCTGCCGCGTCCTGCAGGGCACGCTCCCGGGAGGACTCGAAGAGCGGCACGAGTTCGGCCATGGCCGGGTTGTGGGGGGCCAGGGTGAGTTCGGGGACGATGAAGTCCAGGTCCAGGGCGAGGGTGTCGGCGAGGATCGCCGTCAGATAGTTCTGGACGTACTCGAAGGGCTCACGCGGGGTGCCCGGCGCGTAGGAGCCGCCGCGGCTGGCCACGACGGTGACGGGGGTCCCCTTGGCGGAGTGGGCCTCACCGGCGGTACGGCCGATCAGGATCACGTTGTCCAGCCATGCCTTGAGGGTCGACGGGATCGTGAAGTTGTACATCGGTGCGCCGATCAGCACCGCGTCCGCCTGCTCCAGCTCCTCGATCAGCTTCACGCTCGGCGAAGGCCGCCGCCTGCTCCGGGGTGTGCGCCGCGGGATCGGCGAATCCGGCGGTGTGGGCGTCGGCGGTGATGTGCGGGACCGGGTTCGAGGCCAGGTCGCGGTAGATCACCGTGCCGTCGGGGTGCTGCTCCTGCCAGGTCTTGCGGAAGGCCTCCGCGACGGCACGGGAGGCGGAGCCCCCGCTCGGGAAGACGGACGAGTCGATGTGCAGCAAGGTGGCCATGCGTGTCTCCAGAAGAGCGAGCCCGAGGCGAAGCCCACGGGCTAAGTTTTCGTACTCGGCTATATCTAACACAGGTACTTACTTTTTTTCATCCCCTCACGGCAGGGCGATACCCTGATCCCATGGCGGCGGATCAGAACCACGAGGTGGCGGCATGCAAGCGAGTGGACGACGGCATCACTCGCGTCTTCCAGCTGCTCGGTAAGCGCTGGAGCGGCCCGATCGTGGCCGTACTGGTGGAACAACCGGCACATTTCGCCGATCTGCGCCGGGCCGTCCCCGGCATCAGCGAGCGCATGCTCTCCGACCGGCTGGCCGAGCTCGGCGCCGCCGGACTCGTGGTGCGCGAGGTCGACGAAGGACCGCCGCTGCGGGTCTCCTACCGGCTGACCGAGTCCGGGGCCGCGCTGGAGCCCGCACTCAAGGAGCTCGGCGAGTGGGCGAAGAAGCACTTGCCGGAGACCGGGCCCTGCGTGGAGACGGCCTGGAAGTGACGGTCGCGGCCGGCGCACCGGCGACGGCCCGATCGCCGCACAGGGGTACGGCCAAGGGCGCACAGGTCGGCCCCGGACGCGCACCTGAGCAGCGGTGCTTGAGCAACGGAGTCAATGGATGACCAGTCGGGTGATGTTGATCTCGCCGGCGATGAACGCGGCCCTCCGCCAGGCCCGTTTCGACGACGGTTCCCCGCTCGACTCGGCCGGCACTGCCTGTGCCCGCTCGGCCGCCAATGCCCTCCCGGCTGCCGACCGCACCCTCACCTCGCCCACCATCCGCTGTCGGGAGACGGCTTCGGCGCTCGGCCTCGACGCCACCGACTCGCCTTCGCTGAACGGCTTGGACATGGGCCGCTGGCGAGGCCGCACCCTGGACGAAGTCAGCACCGCCGAGCCGGACGGAATGGCTCGCTGGCTGACGGATCCTCAGGCGGCGCCGCACGGCGGGGAGTCGGTGCACGAGCTGTGCCTGCGCGTTGCGCACTGGCTGGACGGGGCCGCACAGTTCTCCGGCCGTACCGTGGCGGTGGTGGAGCCGGAGGTCGTCCGTGCCGCGACCCTGCATGTGCTCGGAGCGCCGGAGTCCGCCTTCTGGCGTCTCGACGTACCGCCCCTGACCGCAACCGAGTTCAGCGGTCGCGCGGGACGCTGGAACGTGGGGCTGGGGAGCCGGCTCGGGGCAGCCTGACGCGCCTCAGGACCGCAGGAAGTCGGCGAGACCTTCCAGGAGCCGGTCGACGTCCGCCGCGTTGTTGTACGGCGCGAGACCCACCCGCAGGCCGCCGGTGTCGCCCAGGCCGAGGTGCCGGGAGGCTTCGAGCGCGTAGAAGGAGCCGGCGGGTGCGTGGACGCCGCGGGCCGCCAGGAAGCGGTAGGCGTCCGTCGCGTCGCGGCCATCGAAGGTGAGGAGCAGGGTCGGGGTGCGGTCGGCCGCGCGGGAGTGGATCGTGATCCCCTCCAGTTCCGACATGCCCTTGTCCATCCGCGTCCGCAAGACGTCCTCGTGTCCTTCGAGGGCCGCGGCCGCGGCGGCCAGTCGCTCTCGGCGCGTGCCCGTCGCCGTGGCGTCGAGGCGGGCGAGGAAGTCGACCGCCGCGCGCGTACCGGCGAGGAACTCATAGGGCAGGGTGCCGAGTTCGAAGCGCTCCGGGACCGTGTCGGTCGACGGGAGCAGCTTGTCCGGGTAGAGGGATTCCAGCAGTTCGGGACGGGCGGCGAGGACCCCGTGATGGGGGCCGAGGAACTTGTACGGCGAGCAGGTGTAGAAGTCCGCGCCGAGCCGGTCGATGTCGACCAGGGAGTGGGCGGCGTGGTGGACGCCGTCGACGTACAGCAGCGCGCCGGCCTCATGCACCGAACGGGAGATCTCTGCGATCGGGGGCCGGGTGCCGATCAGGTTGGACGCGGCGGTGACGGCGACCAGCCGGGTGCGCCCGGAGAGCACGGCGCGGATGTCGTCGGCGGCCAGTTCGCCCGTCGCGGGGTCGAACTCGGCCCACCGGACGGTGGCACCGGCCTGCTGCGCGGCCTGGATCCAGGGCCGGATGTTGGAGTCGTGGTCGAGCCGCGTGACGACCACCTCCTCGCCGGCGGCCCAGCTCTTGGCGAGGGTGCGGGAGAAATCGTAGGTGAGCTGCGTGGCGCTGCGGCCGAAGACGATCCCTGCGGGGTCGGCGGCCAGCAGGTCCGCCATGGCACGACGGCTCTCCACGACGATCGCCTCGGCGTTGGTCTCCCCCACCACCTCGTGGCCGCGGTTGGACAAGGGATGGGCGAGGGCGTCGGAGACGGCCTGGATGACCGGCTGCGGGGTCTGTGTGCCTCCGGGGCCGTCGAAGTGAGCGATGCCGGCGGCGAGGGCGGGGAACTGGGCGCGGACGCCGGTGACGTCGTAGCTCACGGGTGCTCCTGTCCAGGACTGGTCTGGGTCGAAGTCGAAGGGCGCGGGAAGCATGTCATCCGGCTCTCCCCCATGACAGCACCCAGGACGCCTTACAGCACCGAGCACCCCTTATAACACTCGTCATAACCCGGCGTACGCTGCTCCTATAACGACTGTCATAGGAGCTGACGTGACCGTGATCACCGTGGTTGCCCGCGAGGGACGCCTGGACCTCGAACAGCGGCGCACGCCGGCCGAGACACTGACGGATGCCGTGCTGGTACCGGAGGTCGGCCAGTTCGCCCCGGCCGCGCGGGGCGGGTTCCAGGTGCACTTCGTGGAGCGCGAGCCCGGCATGATGGCCATCGGCGGCCGACTGCCGGCGGACACGGCGGAGAGCCTCGACGTCATGGTGATCGACGTGGCCGTCATGGACGACGACTGGCGTCAGGAGGTCCGCGCCGAGGTCATCGAGCGCGTCCTGGCCGCGATGGCGCGGGCCTGCGGTCTTGAGGAGCCGCCACCGACCTGGTGGGTCAACTTCCAAGTCATCGAGGAGGGCAGCTGGGGCTCCCGCGGCGGCGTGCTGTCCATTCTGTCGCTCCTGGACAGCGGCGTGTTCACCGAGGAGAAGGTCAGGGCGGTCCGCGCGACGGTCGGCGAGGGAGGCCTCCGCGGCTAGGCACACCGGCTCAGTCCTTGATCGCCGCGAGGACCAGCTTCTGCAGTTGCTCGGCGGTGCGGTCGAGCGGCTGGGTGCTGCGCTTGGCGCGGCACATGGCGACCGTCCCCTCCACGGCCGCCACGACGAGGGTGGCGAGCTGCGCGGCCTGGTCGGGGTCGGCGCCGTGCTCGCGCAGGGACCCTGCCAGCAGGCCCTCCCACTCGTCGAAGATCCCGGCGGCCGCCGCCACGGCCGCGGGGACCTCGTCGTCCGGCGGCTCCTCGATGGAGACCGCCAGGACAGGGCATCCGGCACGGAACTCGGTGTCGACGACCACCTTGCGCCACAGGTCGAGGAAGGCCCGCAGACCGGCGGCCGGGCCCGCCCGCAGTTCCTTGCGCAGGATCCGGGCGACGGTCTCACCGGCGTAGCGGACGGCTTCCGTGGCGAGTTGCTGCTTGCCGTCCGGGAAGTAGTGGTAGGTCGAGCCGAGCGGAGCCTTGGCATGCTTGGCCATCTCACGGATGCTGGTCGCATTCAGGCCACGTCGACTGATCATGTCGGCCGCACCGGCCACGATCCGTTCGCGTGTCTGCGGACTGGTCTGGTTCACCTGCGGATTCTCCTCGCACTCCGCCGGATATAACGACCGTCATAGCCTACTCCCTACGCAATCTGGTCGGCGGCCCACCGGGCCCACTCCCGGCGCATGGCGTTGAAGCGCAGGCCGTACTCCAGGGCGATCCGCCCGTAGACGGAGAGGTTGTCGTCGTCCCAGTCGATGTCCCGCGCCAGCTGGTCGAGCTCCGCGTAACTCTGCTCGGACAACTCGGTGAGCTCGGTCAGATACGCGCGCGCCTGCTCCGGCTTGAGCACTCCGAGGAAGAAGACCCGCAGCAGCAGATCACTACGGGTGTTGCGCTGGGGCTTCGTCTCGGTCAGCCAGTGCCGCAGTTCGGCCAGCCCGTCCTCGGTGAGGGCGTATTCCTTGCGGCCGCGCGGCCCCTCGGCCGCCACCGTGATCAGTCCGGCGTCGGCCAGCTTGGTCAGCTCCGTGTAGATCTGGCTCTGTGTGGCCGGCCAGACGTTGGCCAGCGAGGTCTCGAACCGTTTCAGCAGGTCGTAACCGCTGGCGGGGCGCTCCGAGAGGAGACCGAGCAGTGCGTGTCTGAGGCTCATAGCTCCACTGTACCTCGCATATTCCAGTATTGACATGTCGATGCTGGACGTTCTACTTTTGACATGTCAGGCGAGAAACCCCGAAACGGAGAGATCATGTCCTACCTGCGTACGTTCCTGCCGTGGATCGTCTTCGCCGTACTCCCCTCGGGGGACTGGCAGTGGTCAGCACTGGCCGCACTGCTGGTCGCCGTGGCGCTCGTCGCCCAGCAGGTCAGGGCAGGCACCGGATTCGACGCGCTGATCATCGAGTTGGGCTCGGCGGTCTTCTTCGCCGTACTGGCCGTCGTCGCCTTCGCCGATCCCCACTCCGGTGTGCACGATTACTCCGCAGCTCTCTCCTCGGGCACCCTCGCGGTGATCGCAGGCGTCTCGCTGGCCATCGGCAGGCCGTTCACCCTGGGCATCGCCAAGCGCACCACCCCGCCCGAGGTCTGGAAGCTCAAGCCGTTCATCCGCACCAACGTCGTCATCACCGCCGTATGGACCGCGGCCTTCGTCCTGACCGCCGTCGTCCTCGCCCTGGTGGCACATGCCGGAGACGCCCACTCCACCACCGCGACGGTCATCCAGATCGCGGGCTTCGTCGTCCCGATGGTGTTCACCATCCGCTACGTCGCCTACGTCCAGGCCAAGGCCGGGCAGGTGGCCCGATGACGACCCCGCGCACGACTTCGGCCCGCACCGCACGCCCGGCGGCCCCAGCCGAATCGTCACCTACGTCCCCGACGCCACCACCGAGACCGAGCCCACCTGAACGGCCTTCGGCCCTGGCCCCGGCGATCTCGCCGCTGTGCGCGCCCAACACCAGAGCGATCACCAGCGGCACGGTCCACGTAAGGACATGAATCGAAGGGGGGTAACTCGCAAGGGAGTAGCCGTCCCCTGTCAGGAAGGCGACCGAAAGTGCCGCGATCGGCAGACCGGCGGTGAGCCCCGCGAGCGTGCCCCTCAGCACGGGACGCACGAGCAGCCGCTGGGGTGCGACCGCCAACATGAGCGCTGCGCCGGCGCCCAGCACCACGCCTGCCGCCATACTCGCAAGCGCCGCTACGACACCCCAGGTGACGAGCGTGCGCACGGTCCCCGATCGGCCCCCGACCAGGAAGACGAAGGCGACGACCAGGCACCCGCCGGCGAGGATTCCCGCGGGCCATGCCCCAACCCGCGCGCCCACGCGGACGCCTCGCCCGACGACCGATCGGACCTCCATGCGTGGCCTCCCTCTGCCTTTCTCAAGCACCGCCCGGCTGCACGGTGTCCGGCCCTTCGGCCATTCGATGAATTGTGCCCACCGGTTCGGGTGACAGGCTGCGTTTTCTTCGGTCCTCCCGCATATGCCGCCCCTGAACTGGGCCCTGCATCGAAGCGCGGGCGCCGGTCGGCGCCAGGGAGAGAAGGGATACCGGATGCGCGTACTGCGCGCTCTCATGGGGAGCACCCTCGCGTGGCTGCTCCTGATGGTCGGCATCGCACCGGCCACGGCTCAAGCCGCCCACCAGGGTGCGGTCGGCATCGCTCACTGCCCGACCGAGAACCGCGGCCGCGGGACCAACTCCGCGCCACCGGCGCTCCAGAAGTACTTCATGCACGACTGGCGGCTGGGACCGGCGGACCTTCCCCGCACGGGCGCCCTCGGCCAGATCCTGAAGGGCTATCACCGCACGGACGGGACGGACGCCTACTGGTTCCTCGGCTGCTACTGGCAGACGGATCCGCAGACGGAGAAGTCCGGCTGGTGGTACCCCGACAACAACGGCTTCGTCCTCCAGAACGGCAAGCCGGTCGAGCGTGATCTGACGCTCCGCGCGGGGCAGTTGCTCGACCTCTTCGGCAGCGGCTTCGGCCGCTTCCTCGCGCCCGCGGGCACGCCGTACGCCAAGCGCGCGATTCCGCCGAGCAACCTCGACACCTTCGACCCCGCCCACCCGTACGGCTATCACCTCTACCGGGTCCTCAAGTCGTTCACCGTCCACGCGGGCCCGATCAGGCCCTGGTTCGGCCAGCCCGGCCAGGGGCTCCAGTACCTCACGGACAAGCCGATCCCCGAGCTCGTCATGCTGAAGAACCTGGAAGAGCTGCCGGTAACCTGACCGCGGCAGACCCTGGGTGGTCTCGGGCAACAGCGCCGGAGACCACCCGGGCGACCACGGACAGGACCGACCGACCTGATGGACAGAGCAGAACTCGTCGAAAGACTCCGCGAGGCGGGCGTTCCCGAGGCGTTCTACGAGATCGCCGGTGTCCCCGCCGTACCCGCCCGACCCGATGCCCATTACTTTCTGCGTCGTACGGCGGACAGTTGGTGCGTCGGCCTGAGCGAACGCTCCCAGGACAGCGTCATACGGCGATTCGCCACCGAGGCCGACGCCTGCGCGTACCTCTACGACACGCTCATCCGGGCACTCGCTCCGCCGACCGGCAAGGCAGCGCCCTTGGAGGATCTGCTCGCGGACAGCGCGGAGATCCAGCGGCAGGCCTGGGAGGACTTCGAGCGCGCGGCACGGCACGAGGGCGACGAGGGCGACGAGGACGCCGGCTCCTGAGCTCACTGGAAAGGCGGAGCAGGGCTTGAAGGACAAGGGCGCGGCTCCTGGAAGCGGTCCGCGTACGGGCTCGGGGCTCGACGTGCGGGCGCACGCGCGGCAACGGTGGGCGGCGCGGGCGTCGTTGACGTTCGCCGGGCTGGCCGTGATCGCACCGCTCGGCACCGCATCCTCGGCCGGGGTGGTCCTCGTGCTGGTCGGGGGCCTGTCGATCGCCGTGAGCCTGGCGGCGCTGTGGTGGACGCTCACCCGGCGGGGTTGGCTCCGGGCCGCCGCGGGGGTCCTCGCGGTCGCCGCGCCCGCCGCCGCGATCGCGCTCTTCGCCGTGGCGCGGCTGCTGTGGTTGCCCGTCCTGCTGCTGGCCCTGTGGGGACTTGCCGTGTGGACCGGGAAGGTCGCGCTCAGCGGCACGCGGTCGCACGTCGTACGGGTCGTCGAGTACGAGACGCCGCCTCCGGCACAGCCGTATCTGATCATGAACCCGCGGTCCGGGGGCGGGAAGGTCGAGCGGTTCGGGCTGAAGGCGAAGGCCGAGGAGCTCGGGGCCCGCGTGCATCTGCTCGGCACCGGCCGGGCGGACGGGCCCGAAGACGTCGTCGCGCTGGCCCGTGCTGCCCTCGCGGAAGGCGCCGATCTGCTCGGAGTCGCCGGCGGGGACGGGACGCAGGCGCGGGTCGCGGCCGTCGCCGCGGAGCACGACGTGCCGTTCCTGGTGATCTGCGCCGGGACCCGCAACCACTTCGCCATGGACCTCGGGCTCGATCGCGGCGACCCCTCGGCATGCCTGGACGCGCTCCGCGACGGGGTCGAACTCCGGGTCGACCTCGGCTTCGCGGGCGAGCACCCCTTCGTGAACAACGCGTCCTTCGGGGCGTACGCCGCGGTCGTGCAGAGCCCCGCGTACCGGGACGACAAGGTGCGCACGACCCTGGATCTGCTGCCCGAACTGCTCACCCATGAACGTGGGCCGCGGCTCACGGCGCGCGTCGCGGGCACCGGCGGCCCCGACCTCGTCATCGACACGCCCCAGGCCGTCCTGGTCAGCAACAACCCCTACCGCATGGAGGACGTGGCAGGCCTCGGCTATCGGGAGCGGATGGATCTGGGCGTGCTCGGGGTGCTCGGCGTCAAGGTGGAGAGCGCTGCCCACGCTGCCGGACTGCTGCGCGGACGGAATGCCGAGGGGCTCACCGCGGTCACCGCCCGGCAGGTCGTCGTCGACTGCGACAAAGGGGATGTCGAGGCCGGCGTGGACGGCGAGGCCCTGGTGCTGCCCGCACCGGTCGACTGCCGCATCCGACCCGGCGCCCTGCGGGTCCGGGTCCCCCGCACCCGGCCCGGCGTCCCCGCGGTCACACCGCCCCTGGAGTGGCGGCGGCTGCGCAAACTGGCGGCGACGGTGGGGCGGACGGCCCTCCCGAAGCGCCGGCAGAGCCGGTAGCGGCAAGCGCCTGCCTCTGCAAGGGCGAGCGCAGGTGCAAGTGGCAGCTTCTACAAGCCCTTTCCACCCGCTCACAAGTGAACCAACCGTCTCCAAACGGTAGTTGATCTACTTCTCGTCACATGGAATTCCCCGATTGGACGGGCGCGAAGAGGGTGCGCAGAAAGCGTTTGCCGCTAAGTTTTGGCATGCTCACACCCCGATCGGTCCACCCCCCGTAGGAGACACCCCCATGCGCAGACTCGTCGCCTGCCTGGCGGCCGCGGTCGCCGCCCTCGGCGGGCTCACGGCGGCAGCCACGCCGGCCGCGGCTGCCGGCTCGGGCACGTTCAGCGTGCTCACGTACAACGTCGCCGGCCTTCCGGAATCCCTGTCCAGCGCTTCGACACCGCGCGACACCAGCACGACGGAGATCGGCCGGCGCATCGCACCGTACGACATCGTCAACGTCCAGGAGGACTTCAACTACCACGCGTACCTGTACTCCACGGACGCTCACCCCTACCGCACCGCCACCAGCGGCGGCGCGGGCATCGGCAGCGGGCTCAACACCGTCTCCGACTACGCCTGGGACGGTGACGACTTCGAGCGCGTGAAGTGGAACTCCTGCCAGCTCGACTCCGGCGACTGCCTCACCCCGAAGGGCTTCTCCTTCATGCGTGAACGCCTCGCCGAGGGTGTGTACGTCGACTTCTACAACCTGCACACCAACGCGGGCACGAACGACGGCGACCTCGCCTCGCGCGCGGACAACCTGAACCAGATCACGTCGTTCATCCAGTCGCACTCGGCGGGCAACGCGGTCGTGGTCATGGGTGACACCAACACCCGCTACACCCGCACCGGCGACACCATCGCCGAGTTCGCCGCGGCCAACGGACTGACCGACGCCTGGGTGCAGCTGATGCGCGGCGGCACACCTCCGGCCAAGGGCAGTGACGCGCTGGTCTGCGACCAGACGGGCGCCACCGTGCCGAACACCTGCGAGGTCGTGGACAAGGTCCTGTACCGCAGCAGCAGGCTCGTCACGCTGAACGCCACCTCGTACAACAACGAGCACGCCAAATTCCTGACCTCCGACGGGCTCATGCTCTCGGACCACGACCCGATCACGGTCGGCTTCTCCTGGTCGCAGAACCCGGACTTCCAGCTCAGCGACCAGTTCGGCGGTCCGCACGGCGACTACTACCAGGACATCGACAAGGTCCCCGCCGGCGCCCGCGCCACCACCGTCGCGCTGCGCTACGGGTCCCGGGTCGACCAGGTCGGCATCACGCTGAGCAACGGCACCACGCTCACCCACGGCGGAACCGGTGGCACGGCATCGTCGCTGACGCTGGGCAGCGGCGAGTATGTGACGACCGCCTACCTCTGCGAAGGCGTGAAGGACAGTCACACCCGGATCTTCTACGCCAGGTTCACCACCAACCTGGGCCGCACCCTCGCGGGCGGTACGACCACCTCGGACTGCGTGACCCGTACGGCACCGTCGGGCTGGCAGATCGCCGGCTTCCACGGACGTTCGGGCGACGAGCTCGACAAGGTCGGCTTCATCTACACCAAGCGCTGACACCGGGCGCCGGCCCCATGACGGCCGGCCGAGCCCGTACACCTGTGGGACGGAAGCGACTCCAGGTGTACGGGCCACCGGCGGACCGGAGTTCCCCGGTCAAGGCGACTTCGACGATCTGACCCAGCCCAGCGAGCGCTCGACGGCCCGCTTCCAGTCCGCGTACTCCCGCTCCCTGCGCTCGGGGTCCATGTCCGGCAGCCACTGGGCGGCCCGGTGCCAGTGGCGGCGCAGGACCTCCAGGTCCGACCAGTAACCGGCGGCGAGCCCGGCGGCGTAGGCGGCGCCGAGGGAGACCGTTTCGGCGACCATGGGCCGTACCACGGGCACATCGAGCACATCGGCGACGAACTGCATCAGCAGGTTGTCCGCCGTCATCCCGCCGTCGACCTTGAGTTGCTTGAGGGGGACCGAGAAGTCGGCGTTCATGGCGTCGACGACCTCGCGGGTCTGCCAGCCGGTCGCCTCAAGGACGGCTCGGGCCAGGTGTCCCCTGGTGATGTACGAGGTGAGTCCGACGATGACACCGCGCGCGTCGCTGCGCCAGTGAGGTGCGAACAGACCGGAGAACGCGGGGACGATGTAGCAGCCGCCGTTGTCCTCGACCGTGCGCGCGAGGGTCTCGATCTCCGGGGCGCTGCTGATCAGGCCCAGACGGTCCCGGAACCACTGGACCAGTGAGCCGGTGACGGCGATCGAACCTTCCAAGGCGTAGACGGGGGCCTGGTCCCCGATCTTGTAACCCACGGTCGTGAGCAGCCCGTTGCGGGACCGCACGACATCGGTACCGGTGTTGAGCAGCAGAAAGCTCCCCGTGCCGTAGGTGCACTTCACCTCTCCCGGGGAGAAGCAGGTCTGGCCGAACAGGGCGGCCTGCTGGTCGCCGAGGGCTGCCGTGATGGGGACGCCCGGGAGCACCAGGCGGGCAGCGCCGTACCGTTCGGCGGACGACCGGATCTCGGGCAGCATCGTGCGGGGCACCCCGAAGAACTCCAGCAGTTCCTCGTCCCAGGTGAGCGTGCGGATGTTCATCAGCATCGTGCGGCTGGCGTTGGTGGGGTCGGTGATGTGCAGGCCGCCGTCCGCTCCCCCGGTGAGGTTCCAGATGAGCCAGGTCTCCATCGTGCCGAAGAGCACCTCGCCGTCCCGGGCACGCTGTTCGAGCCCGTCCACGTGATCGAACAGCCAGCGGAGCCGCAGTGCGGAGAAGTAGGTCGAGGGCGGCAGACCGCAACGCTCCACGAAGAACTCCTCGCCGGGGCGCTGACCCAGTTCCTCGACGAGCGGTGCCGTGCGGATGTCCTGCCAGACGATGGCCTTGTCCAGCGGGGCACCGGTGCGCCGGTCCCAGAGCACCGTCGTCTCCCGCTGGTTGGCGATACCGATCGAGGCGACGTCCTTCGCGCCCACCCCGGTGCCGGACAGTGCTTCGGGCACGATGCGCTGCAGATTGCGCCAGATCTCCAGGGCGTCGTGCTCGACCCATCCGGGCTTGGGGAAGTGCTGCTGGTGCTCGCGCTGCGCGACCGTCACCAGCCGCCCCTGCTGGTCGAACAGAATGCATCGAGTAGAGGTGGTGCCCTGATCGATGGACATTACATACCGTTCAACCATGATCAGCTCTGCCTTCCGATGTGTCGAAGAGGCGGGTGGCTACCAGCGAGCTGCGCCCAGGTCTCTGGAGATCGCCCGTGCGGCCTCACGGAGCAGGGTGATCAGGTTCGGGAGGGGACGGCCCTGGCTGTCGCAGATCCGCTCGACCGGCCCGGACAGTCCGATGGCGCCCACGACAAGACCTCCGTGCCCTCGGATCGGTGAGGCGACGCCGGCCTCGCCCATGCTCATCTCCTGGACCTCGGCGGCCCACCCGAGTTCCCGGACCTCGGCGAGCGCCCGGGAGAGCTCCTCCGGGGCGACGATCGTGTGCCGTGTGTAGGTCTCCAGCCCGAATTCGAGAACCGCTTCCAGGGGGGCGGTACCGAAGGCCAGCAGAACCTTGCCGAGCGAGGAGGCGTGCAGCGGCAGCAGTGCGCCCACGTCCAGGGTCTGGAGCGTGTCGTCCGGCCGGAAGACGTGGTGGACGACCAGGACCCTGCCCTCCAAGGGGGTGCCCAGACGGACGGCCTCCCCGCTGCGGGCGGCCAGGGCGTCGGCCCAGTTGATGGAGCGCGACCGCAGCTCGTTGACGTCCAGGTAACTCGTGCCGAGATGTAGCAGCGCGGCCCCGAGCTGGTACTTTCCCGTCGCCGCGTCCTGCTCCACGAAGTCCACGTGCTGGAGCGTGCGCAGAATGCCGTGGGCGGTGCCCTTCGCCAGCCCGAGCGAGGCCGCCACCTCGCCGAGCCCGAGCCGACGGGGCCCACCAGCGAGCAGCCGCAGAATTGCCGCCGCCCGTTCGATCGACTGGACTGGGCCGGCCATGAAACGAGCCTAATACGCCCGTGGAGGGACCGCCTTACGTGCAGGTCACCGGCTCAGCACCAGGTCAGAGCCGCCGTTCGGCAATGCCGACCACTGTTCATTGACCGGCTCCGCGCGCCTGCCTAACGTGCGGGAAAGCGCACTGAGCCCCGGCGACCCGCCGGCAGCGCTCACCGGAGGAGAGCACATGGCGGCACAGCTCGAAATCAGGCCTCGGGGGGTAGTCGAACATGTCTTTCCGTTGCCGCCCGTCGCCGGCGCCGTCTCGGCCATTCGCCGGCATGTGAGGGCGGTCCTGGCCGCCTGGAACGTGTCTCCGGAGATCGTCGAGGACACGATCCTGGTGGTGACGGAGCTGCTCACCAACGCGCTCGTCCATGCTCTGCCGCCGGCGGAGCTGCGGCTGTCCTGGGGCCGGCGTGACGGCCTCAGGACCCTGCGCGTGGAGGTGACCGACGCGGGACCCGTACTGGCGGCGGGGCAGTCGCCCGACGGAATCGACCCGGACGAGCACGGCCGGGGCAAGCAGATCGTCCACGCACTGTCCGCTCGGCACGGCATGCGCATCCAGTGCGGTGGGGTCACCCGGTGGGCCGACCTGGTGGCGATGTGAGCACGGGCGACGCCCCGCCGGATGCGCGTCCGGACCGATCGCCTGATGCTGGTGATGTGACCAGGCAGTTTCGCGTCGTGGTCTCGCCGCCCTCACCGAGCGGAGGCCGCAGGGTGCGCGTGGACGGCGAGATCCTCGGGCTTGCGTACGGCGTGCCGGATGTCGCGGAGTTCCTGCGCCGGGCCGGGCTGGACATCGACCCGGACGAGGTCGCCCATTCACCGCTGATCGAATGGCGCGAGGTCGGGCCGGATCAGTGGGGCACGCAGCAGACGTGACGCGCCCCTGATGTTCAGAGATCGAGGTCGGCGGCGGCACTGTAGGCGTCCTGGGCCACTGGACGACACCGGCCGGAACCGGCGGCGGGATTCGAACCCGCGTTACCCGCTTGAAAGGCGAAGTAGCCGCTGCCTGCGCACCTGAACAAGAAAGACCGTAGCGTGGGCCGCCCCGTGGGGTCATCCGGTTTTCGGGAGGCGCCGGGACCCTGTTTTCGAAAGGGGCCGGGACCCTGCTTTCGGGAGGGGCCGGTCGCCCGGTTCTGCCGGTCCGTCAGCGGGTCGCACACTCGACAGTCCTGACCGAATGCGGTCGATCATTTGGGCATATCGTCCTTGTATGAGCGGTGGCGGATCCCCCGACGACGCCCTGGCGACGGCGCTGGCCGACGTCGTCCGCCGCACCGGTGCCGCGACCGGTGGTGTGTTCCTGATCGAAGAGGCCGCCGCGATGCTGCGCCTGGTGGCACTGTGCGGGCTTCCGGTCGAATTCACCGCGCCATGGCAACGGCTCTCGCTGACCACCCCCCTCCCGGTCACCGACGCGATCCGGCAGAACGTGCTCGTGTGGGTCGGGAGCCAGGACGAGATGGCGCGCCGATATCCCCGCACCGCCGCGGTCCTGCCCCACCCCTTCGCCCTCGCCGCGGCCCCACTGACCGGGGCACGCCGCTGCTGGGGCGCCATCGTGCTGATGTGGCCCGAGGACCACCCGCACGAGGCCACACCGCGCGAACGCGCCCACATCACCGCCCGCGCCCACCGCCTGGCCCGTCTGCTGGACGAGTCGCCGACCCACCCGGGCTGCCCGACCGACCGCATGTCGTCCCCGTCGACTCCGTACACCACCCCGAGCAGACCGGGCTCGCCGCCGTCGACTCACTGGACCGCCTCCCCGAAGGCGCTCTGGCCCTCGATCTGGAAGGCCGCGTCACCTTCGTCACCGGCACAGCGGCCAGGCTGCTCGGCCGTGGCCCGGACCAGCTGCGGGGAACGCGGCCCTGGCAGTCCCTTCCCTGGCTGGACGACCCCGGGTACGAGGACCAGTACCGTACGGCGGTCGTCAGCCGAGCGCCGGTCTCGTTCACCGCGGCGCGCCCGCCGGACCAGAGGCTGACCTTCCACATGTACCCGGACACCAGCGGCATCAGCGCCCGGATCACCAGCCATGACGACGAAGCCCGCGCCCCCGGTGCGCCCGCCGCCGCACAGCGGCCTCCGGCAACGCCCACCAGCAGGCTCTACCAACTCGTCCATCCGGCGGCCGCGCTCACGGAGACGGTGACCGTGCGCGATGTGACGGCGCCGGCCGTCGAGCAGATCCTGCCGGCCTTCGGCACCCAGGGTCTGGTCCTGTCCGTCGCCGAGGCAGGCCGCCTGAAGATCACCGGCCATCACGGCTACGCCGCCGACATCATCGAAAGCCTCGACGCCCTGCCGCTCGACACCGATCTCACTCCCGCGGGCCACGTCCTGGCCGGCGGCACCGCCGCCTTCTTCGCGAACCCTGCCGACCTGGCCCGCTGCTACCCCAGGGCACCTTGGATCAGCGGCAAACAAGCCTGGGCCTTCCTGCCCCTTGTCATCACGGGACGCCCCGTGGGCTGCTGCATCCTCACCTACGAACAGCCCCGCTCCTTCACCGCCGACGAGCGCGCCGTCCTCACCTCACTGGCCGGTCTCATGGCCCAGGCACTGGACCGTGCCCATCTGTACGACACCCAGCACCGCCTCGTCGGCGAACTCCAACGGGCCCTCCTGCCGGGCAGTCTGCACGCACGCCCGGCCTGGAGGTAGCCGCCCGCTCTCTGCCGGCCGGCCACGGAATGGAAGTCGGCGGCGACTTCTACGATCTGCTGCGCCTGGACGACACCACCGCCGCTGCCGTCATCGGCGATGTCGAAGGCCACAGCATCGCGGCAGCCGCCCTCATGGGGCAGGTCCGCATCGCCATACACGCCCACGCGAGTGCCGGAGCCACACCTGGTCAGGTCCTGGCCCGCACCAACCGGCTACTGGTCGACCTGGACTCCGATCTGCTCGTCGCCTGCCTGTATGCCCAAGTCGACCTCCGCCGCAGTGAACTGACCCTCGCCAATGCGGGTCACGTACCTCCCCTCCTGCGCCACGCACCACAGCGGGCCCGCATCCTGGACTTCGAACCCGGGCCGCTCCTGGGCATCGACACACACGCCCGGTACCCCCTCACCGCCACTCCCCCGCCCACGGGCTCCATCGTCGCGCTCCACACCGACGGCCTCGTGGAACGGCCCGGAACCAACCCCGCACAGGTCACCAACGGCCTGGTCCGTCACCTCGCACACGCCGACGACGACAGCCTGGAGGGCCTCATCGACGGCCTCGTCCATTGCGCCCGGCCCACCGGCCAGTGCACGGACGACGTCAGGGTGCTCCTGCTGCGCTCCAAGGGGCAGTCCTCCGTACCCTCTTGACCAGTCCTCGAAGTGGCTGGCTCTGCCGTCCCGTCGCACCAGGCGTCCCAGTCCGGCAGCCCGGGACCGGGGCATCAGGGTCCAAGTGCCGTCCGGGCGCAGGAGGGCGCTGGAGTGCCAGGGAGTGGTCCAGGCGTCGGGTGCGTCGAGGAGGCGGATGCCGAACTTGGGGGCGCCGACCGGCTGGGGGTGGATCGACAGGCGTACGGCGTGGGGGTGGTGTTCGGCGAGCAGGTTGCCCCAGGCTCGGCTGCGCTGGATGACGCCGTACGCCCGTTGGCGGCAGGCGCGTTGGAGCGCCGAGCGGGTGCCCGGATGGTCGGCGGTGTCCTCGACCAGGAAGCGGGTGATCCCCCGATACAGCGCGAGGGCGTGGTCGTCGGCGCGGATCTCGGCGCGCAGGGCGTCCAGGGTGGGGGCGTAGCGCTCGTGGACATGGGCGCGCTTCGCGTCGGACGGGAGGTCGCCGAGTACGTCGCGCAGGTCGAAGACGGAGAGTCTGTCCAGCCCCGACTCGGCCAGGAGCAGGCGCAGTTCGTCGGCATAGGCGTCGATGTGTGGGTCGGGGACGTTGATCAGGTCTCCGAAGACATGGCCGTCGGAACAGATGATCACGCGGGCGCCGGGCGGGTGGATCCGCTCGATCTCGGTGCACAGGGTGTTCAGGAATCCGAGGGAGAGGCGTTCCGCCTGGTCGGGGAGATGACCGAGCACCTTTGCCGGGTTCGGGGACTTGCAGGGAAAGCCGGGCAGGGTGAACACGACGGGGGCGCCGTCATGTACGAAGCGGGTGATCCGGCGCAGTTGGTGGGGGAACGCCTCCGCGGAGGCGAGGGCGGGGGCGTCGTCGGTCGTGCGGTGGTGCGGCAGGAGCAGGTCGAGTATCGCGGTGCTGATGGCCGTGGTGCGGGTCTCGTCCGGCACGGTCGTCAGGGGCATGCTGGTCTCCGGGTGGGGTGCGGGCATCTCGGACGTGGGTTGGCGTCGACGCCGGGCCGGCGTCAGCGACGTCGGTCGTAGGCGACCGGCAGGTGGCTGGTGCCGCGGCCGAGGACGGCCGGGGTCCACTGGATGTCCTCGTCCCTGATGGCCAGGTGGAGTCCGGGCAGACGGGTGAGCAGGGTGCTCAGGGCGATCCGGAGTTCGGCGCGGGCGAGGGCGGCGCCGGGGCAGAAGTGGATTCCGTGGCCGAAGGCGAGATGGGGGTTGGGGCTGCGGTCGAGGTCGAGGGTGTCGGGCTCGGGGAAGCGGCGGGGGTCGCGGTTCGCCGCGCACAGGGAGACGATCACCGAGTCACCGGCCGGGACGCGGGTTCCGTGCAGGTCGCTGTCCTCGGCGAAGAAGCGCCAGGTGGTCAGCTCGAAGGCGCTGTCGTAGCGGAGGAGTTCCTCGACCGCGCGGGGCAGGAGGTCCGGCTCGTCCCGTAGCCGGGCCGACTGGTCGGGGTGCCGGAACAGGGCCGTCAGGGCCGTGGTGATCTGGTTGGTGACCGGTTCCTGTCCGGCCACGAGGAGCTGGAAGACCATCGAGTCCAGTTCCTCCGGGGAGAGTTCGCGGCGGTCGCGGGCCAGCACGAGACGGCTGAGCAGGTCGTCGTCCCCGTACTCCCGCTTGTGGGCGACGACTTCGGCGATATAGCTCTGCAGGCCGTGCAGCCGCGCCTCGTACCGCGGGCGTCCCGGGTCGGTGGGGCCGACCGGCTGGACGACCTTGCCCCAGTCGCGGTCGAAGCGGACCGCCAGTTCGGGTGGAAGGCCGATGACTTCGGCCAGGACCTGGAAGGCGAAGGGGGCGGCGAAGCCGGTGACGAGATCGGCGGGTCCCTGTTCGGGCAGGGCGTCGACAAGCGCGTCGGCCAGTTGCTGGAGGCGGGGGCGGAGTTGCTCGATGCGGCGCGGGGTGAACGCGTCGGTGACGTAGTGCCGCATGCGGGTGTGTTTCGGCGGGTCCTGGTGGAGGAGATGGACCTGGAGCTGGGAGTGCTGCGGCTCCGGCATGATCGAGGCGCGGGCGCGCCAGCGGTCGTTGCCCCGGTCGTGGTTCTTGCCGAGGCGGTCGTCGTTCAGGGCGGCGTGCGCGGCGTCGTACCCGGTGACGAGCCAGGCCCGTACGCCGCTGGGGAAGAGGACGCGGTGGACCGGTCCGGCCTCGCGCATACGCTCGTACAGGGGGTACGGGTCGGCCTTGTAGGGGCAGCCGATCAGTGGCACCGGGTCGGGGAGCGTCTGCGGGGCCACGGCCGGTGGGGGTTCTTCCTGGATGGTCATGCCGAGGCTCCTCAGAGGGCGAGTTCGGGCCGGTAGTGGTCCAGCCACAGGGCGAGGTCGACGACGCGTTCGAGGCGCAGACGGTGGCCCCACTCCAGTCGGTCGGGCGGGGTGTCGAGACAGGGCTTGACGAGGGTCTCGTCGGCCAGGGCACGCACCTGTTCGGTGGCCAGCGCGTCGCGGGCCATGTTCTGCAGGCCGCGGTTGTAGGCGGGGTGGTGGGTGGCCGGGTAGTGGTTCTTGGGGCGGTGCAGGACGGAGTCGGGGGCGAGCCCGGTGCCCGCCGCCCGGAGCAGGCTCTTCTCCCGGCCGTCGAAGCTCTTCCACGCCCAGGGGGTGGTGAAGGCGTACTCGACGAGGCGGTGGTCGCAGTAGGGGACGCGCACCTCCAGGCCCTGCGCCATGCTCAACCGGTCCTTGCGGTGCAGGAGTTGACGCAGCCAGCGGGTCAGCGACAGGTGCTGCATCTCGCGCTGCCGGTGTTCGACGGGGTTCTCGTCGTCCAGGTGCGGTACGGCGGCCAGTGCGCCGCGGTACGTGTCCTCCCGGAACTCGCCCATGCGCAAGCCGAGTTCCGGGTTCAGGGGCATGGCGGCCTCGTCGCCCGTCACCAGCAGCCAGGGGAAGGTCGGGGCGGCGAGTGCCTTGGGGTGGTGGAACCAGGGGTAGCCGCCGAAGACCTCGTCGGCGGCCTCCCCGGACAGGGCGACGGTGGAGTGCCGCCGTATCCGACCGAAGAGCAGATACAGCGAGGTGTCCATGTCGCCGACGCCGATCGGCGAGTCGCGGGCCACGACCACCGCCCTGCGGTGTTCGGGATCGAGGAGCGCTCTCGGGTCGAGTACGACCGTGCTGTGGTCGGTCCCGATGAAGGCGCCCGCCTCGGTGGCGTACGGGGTGTCGTGACCGGTGCGCAGCACGTCACCGGTGAAGCGTTCGGCCTGGTCGCTGTAGTCGACGGCGTACGAGCGGAGGCGGGCGTCCGGGCCTTCGCGCAGCCGGAGTTCGTCGGCGAGCAGGGCGGTCAGTACGGTGGAGTCGATGCCGCCGGACAGCAGGCTGCACAGCGGGACGTCGGCCTCCAGTTGGCTGCGGGCCGCGGCGCCCACCAGTTCGCGGATCCGCTCCACCGTCGCGTCCTGGTCGTCGTCGTGCGTTCCCGCCGCCAACTGCCAGTAGCGGCGCTCGCGGATGCCGTCGCGGTCCAGCACGAGCACGCCACCCGGTTCGACCTCCCGCACCCCGGACCACACCGTGGGCCCGGTGTTGAACAGCAGGCTGTACGCCTCGCGCAGCCCGTCGGCGTCCACCTTGGGCCTGATCTCGGGGTGGGCGAACAGGGCTTTGGGCTCGGAGGCGAAGGCCAGGCCGCCGTCGACGGCCGCCCAGAACAAGGGCTTGACGCCGAGCCGGTCGCGCACCAGCACCAACCGCTGGGCACGCTCGTCCCAGACCGCGAGGGCGAACATGCCCTCCAGGTGGTCGGCGACGTCCTCGCCCCACTCGGCGTACGCCCGCAGCACCACCTCGGTGTCGCTGCGAGTGTCGAAGCGATGACCTCTGCCGCGCAGTTCGGCCCGCAGCGCGTGGTGGTTGTAGACCTCGCCGCTGTAACTGAGCACGGCCGTCGGCCGGTCGGGCCGGTCGGTCATCGGCTGCACCCCGCCGGCCAGGTCGATGACGGCCAGGCGGCGGTGCCCGATCGCGGCGTGCTCACCGAGCCAGACGCCACCCGCGTCGGGGCCGCGGGGTGTGAGGGTGGCGGTCATGGCATCGATGACCGGGGCGCGGGTGCGGGCGTCGTGATGGAAGGACACCCAGCCGGTGATTCCGCACATGGGACGACTCCAGGGTCAGGGACGGACGGCGGGGCGCCGCGTCGGTGGATCGGACCGCTCGTAGGTCAAGGACGAGCGGCGGGTGCCGTGCCCGTGGTCGTGCCCGGTGCCGGGGCACGCCGTCGTCCGGGCACGGCGAGCAGGGGTACGGCGAGACAGGCGGCCGTGGCGGCCAGGGCGAGCCCGGCGTGTACGCCGTTGCCTGGGCCGGTGAGTCCCCATACGGCCGTGGCGAGCGCGGGGCCGAGGGTGAAGCCGAGGCTGCGTGCGAGTTGGGCGGTGGATCCGACGGTCGCCGTGCGGTCCGGCGGGGCGGCGCCCATGACCAGGGCCTGGGTCGGGCCGCCGTTGAGGCCCATTCCGACGCCGGCCAGGGCGAGCCGCCAGGCCACCTGCCACGGCGACCAGTCGTCTCCCAGCGGGACGAGCAGCAGCAGGCCGACCGTGGTGAGCACGGCGCCCGTGACCGCGACCGGCCGCGCCCCGTACCGGTCGGCCAGCCGCCCGCCGAGCGGCCCGGCCAGCCCCATGCCGAGCGGGAAGGCGAGGACGGTCAGCCCGGTCGTCGTGGCGCTGACTCCGTCGTCGCGCTGGAGGTACAGGGCGACGACGTAGTGCATCGCGGCGAACCCGGCCGCCAGGGCCAGCACCGCCCCGTGCGCCCGCAGCAGGCCGGCCGTCCGCAGCACCCCGGCCACCGGGCGGCCGCCCGGTCCTCGCAGCCACCACCACAGCGGCGGGACGGCCGCGATGACGAGCGGCAGCCGGGACGGACCGTCCGATGCCGAGGTCAGCGCCAGCAGCAGCACCGCCACACCGGTGGCCACCAGCAGTGCATCCACCAGTGACCGGCGGTCGGGCAGCCGCAGCCGGCCGTCGCCCGGCATCGCCCGCCGGGTCACGACGAGGGCGAGCACACAGAACGGGACCTTGACCAGGAAGACGGCATGCCAGCCCCAGTGGTCCAGCAGCAGGCCACCGACGGCCGGTCCGGCCACTGCCCCGAGCGGACCCAGCGTCGCGGGCACGCTCATCGCCCGTCCGCGCGAGTGCGGCCGTACGGAACGGACGGCCAGGACCGGCATCAGCACGAACAGCACCGCACCGAAGACGCCCTGCGCCAGACGCGCCGCGATCAGCCAGGCCATCCAGGGCGCGGCGGCCGCGAGCACACTGCACACTCCGAAACCGGCCGTCGCGAACAGCACGGCGGAGCGCAGCCCCACGCCGTCCAGCCATCGCCCCGCAGGCAACAGCAGGGCGACAACGGGGAGTTGATAGGCAAGTACGGCCCACTGAGCGGTCGCGGCGGGGACATGGAAGCTGTCCGCGATGTCCGCGAGGGCCACGTTGACGATGTTCATGTCCAGCATCGCCACGAACGCCAGCACGCCCGCCACGGCGACCAGCAGCCAGCGGTCCTCATCCTTGCGAAGTGTCATGGGTCAGCCGCCGATTCGTGTGCGCCCTACTGGTGTCCGCGCCGCCGCGGACGGTTCCGCGTCGGCCGACGCCCGGTGGTCGAAGGCGATCAGTGGGTCACCGGTGAGCGGGTGGTCGACGACGGCCGCGCTGACGCCGAACACCTCGGCCATCAGCGTGGGCGTGAGGACGTCGCGCGGTGGACCGGAGGCGACCACCTGTCCGGCGTGCAGCACGTGGAGGCGGTCGCAGACGGATGCGGCCGCGTTCAGATCGTGCAGCGACACCAGGGTCGTACGGCGGTGAGCCCGCAGCAGGGCGAGCAGTTCCACCTGGTGGCGGATGTCGAGGTGGTTGGTCGGCTCGTCCAGGACGAGGACGTCCGGGTTCTGCGCGAACGCACGGGCCAGCAGGACGCGTTGGCGTTCTCCGCCGGACAGGGCCGTGAACCGGCGTCCTGCTTGCTCGTACATGCCGACGTCCGCCAGGGCACGGGCGACGATGTCCCGGTCGGCGGTGTCCTCCGCGGCGAAGGCCCGCTTGTAGGGCGTACGGCCCATGGCGACGACCTCGTGCACGGTCAGCTCGAAATCGCCCCCTCGCTCCTGCGGTAGCGCGGCCACGTGCCGCGCCGACCGGACCGGGGTCAGCTCGCGCAGATCCGTGCCGGAGAGCAGGACCCGTCCGGCCGTCGGCTTCACATGCCGGTAGACGGTGCGCAGGAGCGTGGACTTGCCGCTTCCGTTCGGGCCGACGAGTCCCGTGATCTCGCCCTCGGCCGCCACCAGGTGCGCCCCCGCCACGACCGTGCGGCCGGCGTAGGCGACGTGCAGGTCCTCGATGTCGATTCTCAACTGCCGCTCCCGAGGCGCCGATCCAGCAGATACAGCAGGGCCGGAGCCCCGATCAGCGAGGTGACCACACCGACCGGGAGCTCCTGGGTGCCCATGACCGTGCGGCAGACGATGTCCACCACGACCAGCAGCAGGGCTCCGAACAGGGCGGACACGGGCAGCAGTCGGCGGTGGTCACCGCCGACGACGAGCCGGCAGGCGTGCGGCACCATCAGGGCGACGAACGCGATCGCGCCCGACACCGCGACCAGTACGCCGGTCAACACGCTGGTGATGGTGAAGAGTTCACGGCGCAGCCGGGTGGCGTCCACACCGAGTCCGGCCGCCGTCTCGTCGCCCACGGTCAGGGCGTTGAGGGCCCGGGCGCGCGCCTGCAGCCACAGCAGGGTGACGGGCACGGCTGCCGCGGGAGCCGCCAGCAGCGGCCAACTCGCCCCGCTGAGGCTGCCCATCAGCCAGAACAGCACGCTGTGGGTCTGCTGCTCGTCCCCGGTCTGCAGGACGAGATAGCTGGTGAAGCCGGACAGGAACTGGCCCACCGCGATTCCGGCCAGCACCAGTCTCAGGGGGGCGAATCCTCCGCCACGCCGGGCCACGGCCCACACGAGTGCGAAGGTGGCCAGTGCACCGGCGAAGGCCGCACCGGACAGCCCGAGGCCCAGGGCCCCGCCCGCGCCGACACCGAGCACGATCGCGGCGACGGCGCCGAGTGAGGCGCCGTTGGAGATGCCCAGGAAGTACGGGTCGGCGAGCGGATTGCGCACCAGAGCCTGCATGGCCGTACCCACGAGTCCGAGGCCGGCGCCGACAAGTGCGGCCAACAGGGCTCGGGGCAGCCGTAGTTGCCACACGATGAGGTCGTCCGTGCCGGGGCGTGGCGCCTCGCCGGACAGCCGTCGCCACACCACGCTCCAGACCTCGCCGGGCGGGATGGAGGTCGAGCCCCGGCCCACCGCCACGGTCAGCGCCACGAGCAGCCCGATCCCGAGTGCCAGGGCGAGCGGCGCGGCGGGCAGGCTGCGGGCCTCACGGTTCCCGGCCGACGCCCGGCGCCGGGACGGGGAGAGTGCGGACAGCACGGCTAGCCGACCTTGCCCGGGTGGAGGGTCTTGGCGATGGCCTCGACCGTGTCGGCGTTCTCGACCCCCGCGATGGTGGTCGGTTCGGAGCCGATGCGCAGGAAGTGGCCCTCCCGCACCGCCTTCAGGCCCTTGGTGGCGGCGTTGGACCTGAGCCAGTGCTCGGCCTCGTCGAACGCCTTCTCGTTCGCCGCCGCGTTGCCCCTGTTGCGGACCCCGAGCTGGATCCAGTCGGGGTTCTTGGCGATCACGTCCTCCCAGCCGACCTGCTTGTAGTCGCCGTCGCAGTCGGCGAAGACGTTGCGGGCGCCGGCCAGGGTGATCACGGCGTGTGCGATCTGGCGGTTGCAGACGACCGTGGGCTGCTTGGTGCCGGCGTCGTAGTCGAAGAGGAAGTACGTCGGCCGCTTGCTCCCGGCCATGCCGCCGACCGCCTTCTGGACGGCGTCCACCTTCTTCTTCATCCCGGCGACGATCTCCTTGGCCCGTGCGCGGGTGCCGGTGACGGCGCCGAGGGAGGTGATGTCGGCCTCGACCGCGGAGAGATCGGTCACCGGGTCCTTGCTCTGCGCGGCGCAGGCGGTGGACTTCAGATAGATGTGCTTGATCCCGGCCGCCTTGAACTCCTCCGCCGTCGGCGCGTCCCCCATGCCGCCGCCCATGCTCCCCATGGAGGCGAAGGTGTCGACGTACAGGTCGGCACCCGAGCCGAGCAGTTTCTCCTTCGGGATCACGCTCCGGCTGAGTACCTTCACGTTCCTGGCCTGCGCGTCCAGGGCGGCGGGCAGGGTGCCCCTGCCGGGCGGGAAACCGGTGCCGATCACCTTGTCACCGGCACCGAGGCGGAGCAGCAGTTCCAGGCTGGAGGCGTTGCTCGTGACGATCCTCGCCGGTGCGGCGGAGAAGGTGGTCCTCGCGCCCGCGCAGTCGGTGACGGAGACCGGGTGGGCGCCGGAGTCGGCCTTTCCGGCGTTCGCGTCCGCCGTCTCCTTCCCCGCACCTCCGCACCCCGCCGCCAGCAGGCCGCCGAGTACGACGGCCGCCGTACCGGCCCACACACGAGAACGCATTGAAAATCTCCAGGATCTACTCGGTACACGGGGCGAATTTCCCTCACCCGGTCCAGTAGTCGGGACGAACGCGTCGTGAGTTCCCGCCGGTTGGCAGTCCGTCTCGAATGAATCGCCGTCGGTGGCGCATGGGTGCTGACGAGGGGCCGGCTCCGGCTGTCACCGGGGCCGGCCCCTCGCAGCAGCCGGCTCAGGCGGCCGCGACGGCAGGTTCGTCCGCCTCGTCCAGCAGATCCATCAGGGTCGCCCGGGCACGGGCCACGCGCGAACGGACCGTGCCGACCGGGCAGTCGCTGACCTCGGCCGCCTCCGCGTAGGGCAGGCCCACCAGTTGGGTCAGGACGAACGCGTCCCGTCGCTCGTCCGGCAACGACGCCAGCAGATCGAGCAGGGCTATGCCGTCGTCGAAGCCGGGCAGGTTCTGCGGCTGGGCGAGTTCCACGGCCACTTGCCAGTCCGGTACGTCGGACAGGCGCGGCCTGGCGGCGGCGTACCGATAGCTGTCGATCACGGCACGGCGCGCGATGGAGAGCAGCCAGGCGCGCGCCGAGGAGCGGCCCTCGAAGCGGTGCAGGCTGCCGAGAGCCCGCAGAAACGTGTCCTGCGCCAGGTCGTCGACCGCCTGGGGGTCGGCGCAGAGGTGGGCGACATAGCGATGGACGTCGCGGTGCAGGGCGCGGACGAAGTGCTCGACGGCGTCCGTGTCTCCGCCTCGTGCGGCGAGCGCCCATGCGGTGGTCGACTCGTCGAGCGCTCCGGAGTTGTCGCCTTTGCGGCGCAAGGTGGGCAGGGCAGGGATGGTCACCTGGTGTCCTTCTCGGTCATCCGTGATCCGGACCGATGGCGCGCGTATGCGCGAACGGTCCGGTGAGTGGGGAGACGGCCTACGCCGCTTGCGCGCCGGGGCGCTTGTGCGTGCGTACGGCCGTGACCCGAGGCGCGACTGCGCGACCTCGGGTGATCCAGCTGTCCTCGACAGCGGTCCCCACGGGCGGGCCCCGAGAAGTGATCGAGTCGGCCAGCAGGAGGCGCCGCGGCGTGCGGTCCGAGCGGCGGCGCCGCACACGGAGCCGCGGCCGGTCCGGGGTGACGGGCAGGCCCAGCAGCAGCCGCAGGGGTGCCGCCAGCCGGCCGGCCACGGCCCTCAGGATGCGGAACGTGGCCTTCTCGCCGTAGGCCAGCCACAGCCCGCACAGCACCGCGGCGAGCAGGTGGGCTGCGAGCATGCCGAGGGACGACGAGTCTGCACCCGCCGAGTCGCCCATGTGGGGCGCGTCCATGTGGCCTGCGCCCATGTGGCTTGCACCCATGTGTGGCGCGGCTATGTGGCGCGAGCCCATGTGTCCCATATCCATGGAGCCCATGTCCATGGAGTCCATCGCGCTTATGTCCATGGAGGACGGGCCGTCCACTGCCGACTGGGCGAGTGAGAACGCCTCGTGCAGCAGCGTCTGAGCGGCGACCACAACGGTCACGATCAACAGCAGACCGCGCTCACGGCCCGCCAGACACCAGCCCGCGCCACCGGTCACCGCCGCGCCACCGGCCAGCGCCCAGCCGGGCACGTCGGTCCCGGACATCAGCACGTGGCCCAGGGCGGCGAGCAGCACGCACACGGCCGCGAACACCGCGGCCCGTATCGTGCGAGAACACCACCCTGCTGTCATGGCGCCTCATCCTCGCATCCGGGTCACGAGGCACGCCCGCCGGGCCGGATCACCACGGCGACGGCCCGGACCGTCCCGCTGCGCTCGAAGTGCAGGGTGAACGAGACGAGGTCACCCGTCTGCCACCTTGCCCCGGCACGCAGGCTCACGTCCACGCCGTGCGGGGACATGGCCAGTTTCCCGCCCGCAGGGACAGTGGCCGAGGCCGTGTCGGCCTTGTAGGCGGCCCCGCTTCGGGTGGTGCGGTGACGGCTGAGGGTGATCTCACCCCGGGCCGCCGGGGACGTCACCTCGACCAGCCGGTCGTCCGCGCCGCCGAGGTTGGTGAGGTCGAAGAAGGCAGCGGTCTCCGTACTGTTGCCGTACGGCAGGAAGACCCGCCCGGCCGAGACGGTGATCCGTGCGGGGCTGCCCGCCTTCCCGGCACCGACCCAGATGGTCAGTCCGGCCAGGGCGAGGCCGCACGCGGCGAGCGGAGCGATCGCGGCGAGCAGGGTGTCGGTCAGCCGGCGGCGGGTGGGCCGCCAGGGGTGCTGTTCGGTCAACGGGTGGGCCTCCGGGCGGGTGAGGGCTGCCAGGCGCGGAGCCGCAGGCTGTTGCCGACCACCAGCAGCGAGCCGGCCGCCATGGCCGCCGCGGCGAGCATCGGGTCGAGCAGGCCGACCATGGCGAGCGGGACGGTGACGACGTTGTAGCCGAGGGCCCATACGAGATTGGCGCGGATCGTGCGCAGCGTGCGGCGGGCGAGGCGGATCACGTCCGGGAGGCCGTCGATCTCGCCGCGCGCCAGCGTCACGTCGGCGGCCCCGATGGCGAGGTCGGCGCCGTTGCCCATGGCGATGCCGAGGTCGGCGCCAGCCAGTGCGGCGGCATCGTTCACGCCGTCGCCGACAACCGCGACGCGGTGGCCTTGTTGCTGCAGGTCGCGTACGAGGGCGGCCTTGTCCTCGGGGGTGCGGCGGGCGTGCACGTCGTCGATGCCCAGCGCCTCGGCGACGGCTCGGGCGGGCACGGGCGCGTCGCCGGTGACGAGCATGGGGCGCACACCAAGACGCCGGAGCCGCTCCACGGCCCGGTAACCGCCCGGCCGTACGACGTCCCCGACTTCGATCAGGGCTTCGGCCACGCCGTCCACGCGAACCAGGACGGGTGTGTGGGCGGAGGCTTCGCCGACCGGCAGGGCGGCAGCGAGGACCGCGGGCAACTCGTCGTCCACGGCCAGGACTTCGACCCGGCGTCCCTCGACCCTCCCGCGCACGCCCCGTCCCGGCAGCGCGCGGAACCCGGTCACGTCCGGCAGCCGCTGCCCGGGCAGCTCTCGGCGGGCGTATGCCAGGACAGCACGGCCGAGCGGGTGTTCCGAGCCCTGCTCCACGGCTCCGGCCAGCCGCAGCAGCGCGCCACGGCCGAGACCGTCCGGTACGGCGGTGACCCGGACGACACTCATATGGCCGGACGTGAGGGTGCCGGTCTTGTCGAGGACGACGGCATCGATGTGCCTGAGCCCCTCCAGTGCCTGCGGACCGGTGACCAGCACGCCCAGTCGGGCACCCCGGCCGGTGGCCGCCATCAGCGCGGTCGGCGTCGCCAGACCGAGCACGCACGGGCAGGCCCCGACCAGAACCGCGACGCACGCGGAGACGGCCGGCTGCGGATCGGCTCCGGCGCCGAGCCAGAACCCGAGTGCCGTGACGGCCAGCGCCGGCACGACAGGCACGAAGACGCCCGCGGCCGAGTCCGCGAGCCGCTGCATCCGCGACCGCGGGGCCGCCGCCGTACCGTGTCGGTCGCGTGCCTCCAGGAAGCGTCCGGTGAGCACGAACAGCGGTACTCCGACGGCCGCTTCGAGATAGACGTAGGGGGTGCCCTGGGACGCGTGGGGCACCAGGCTGAAGGGCATCCGCACGCCGGGCTCGCCCGCACCGCCGAGGAAGAGCGCGTACGCCGACCATACGAAGGGGACCGCCACGCCCAGCGACACCAGCGTGTCCATGGTCGCCGACGCATGCCGAAGCCCGCGCACCGCCCGCACATGGAACGGCCACGCGCTCCACACCGCGACCGGCGCGGCCAGCACGAAGCACAGCCACTGCCAGTTGCGGAACTGCAGGCCCGGCGCCATCGACAGGACGAGCACCGGCGTCGCGAGCAGCGCGGTGACCAACAGCCGCTCCCGCTCCTGCCGTTGCCCACGGTCGTCCAGCTGTTCCGCACCCATCAGTGGCTTCCCCCGTGCATGTCCCCCATGTCCATGCCACCTCTCCCGCCGCCTCCGCCGCCATCGCCCTCGCCTCCACGGCCCGTATCGGTGCCGTGCATACCGGGCGCGACGGGTCCGACCGAGGCGCCGACGGCGTACGACACCGTGAACAGCACCGCCAGCAGCACGAGGAATCCGCAGAGGGCGGGCGGGGGCAGCAGCCTGCGCAGCGACAACGGACCCTTGCCGAGCGAGGGCTGCCGAGAATCGTCCATCAACCGCGTCTCCAGATCACGTCCGTACCTCCGTACCGCTTCAGGAGTCGGAGCGACCGGCGGCCGAGTTCCGGGGCACGGGTGTGGCGCGCGTCACGCGGAGCGCCCGGCCCTCTCTCCGGCCCGACGGCGCCGGCTCCGCCTCCGGACCGGTACGGAGGCGGAGCCGGCGGGGTGCGTCAGAGCACGAGGACGATCCCGTGGCCCCGGATCATGAGCGACGCGTGCGGCTGGTCATGTAGACCGCTCCGGCTCCGGCGACGATCACCAGGGCGGCGCCGCCCGCGATCAGGCCGACCGGGGCGCTCGCGCCCGTCTCGGCCAGGGGCGGCTTGCTGTCGCTGGGCGACGGCTTCGGGGTGGTGGGCGGTGTCGACTGGAGCGGGGGCACGTCCGGCGTCGTCGGAGGCGTGGTGGAGGGCTTGGGGGTGGTCGGCGGAGTGGTCGCGTCGCTCGGCGGCGTACTGTCCGCGGGCGAGGTCGGGGTCGCGGGCGTGGAGGGGGTCGGCTCGGACGGTGTGGGGGTGGGCGAGTCAGGGGTGCCGGGCGTGCACGCCTTGTCCCCGCCGTTCCACGCGGCTATCAGGTGATAGGGGGTGATGACGTTGTCCGGCTGGTAGGGAACGGGGCCATGGCCCTCGCCGGTCTTGCCGTCGTACGAGACGTCGTCGCCGTACAGGTCGATCTGGCCGTAGCAGTCGGGCGACTGCACGGACAGCTGCTGCCAGGTCCGCTTCGCGTCGTCCGAGCCGGCCACGTCGGCGGCGGTGAGGTAGACGGTGGCCTTGTCGACCAGGGTCTGGTGACCGGAGGTGTACCAGTTCGAGCCCTCGGTGGTGTATTCGGCGAGGGAGACGGGGTACTTGCAGCCGTCGCCCACGCTCTGGGCCGGGGCGAGCCGGACCTCCACGGTTCCGGGAGCGCTGTCCCACTGGTGGAACCCGCCCTGCGAGGTCCAGTCCGCGCCGACGGTCTTTCCGTCGGCGTCGACGATGCGGTACTGGACGGTGGCGGACTGGCATTCGGCGGCCGTCGTGGCGCTTGCGGCACCGGCCGCGGCCAGGGGGACGATCGCGCTGGTGAAAGCGGTTGCTACGAGAGCAGCCAGAGTTCTCGATTGATGCGAACGCGACAAGATGAGCCTCTGTGAAGGTGAAGGTGTGGGAGGTGGTGGACCGCGAGCGGCGACACGGGCAGACGCCATGAAGGCGTGGACGACCGAGTCACTCGCGTCACTTCGCTCGCTTCAGGCCCAGCGAAGTAAGCGAATTCTTGCCGCCTTTCACAACTCCCGTCAATTCTTCACCCGTTCGGCACATCAAGTCGCGCAAAGGGCCCCTTCGGCGCACCAGGGCAGGCGGGCAGCCGCCCCCTGGCCTGCGCCGGGGCCCGCCCCGCGAAGCCGTGTGCCGAGGCTTGTCGCGGGGCGCCGAGTCTGATTGGGTACCCCGGCGCGCGATGGGCGCGGCAGGCAGAACGGGAGCGTGCGGCGTGCGTCCGACGGTACGGCAGGACATCAGGGAGCCCTTGCCCGAAGGGCTCGGGCAGGCGATACGCGAGACCGCAGGAGACATCGCCGCGCTGGTGCGGGGCGCGCCCGACACGACCGTCCCCGTACCGGGATCCGAGTGGACCCTCGGCGAGGCGGCCGCCCATCTGGCACTGGCCAATGAGCTGATGGCCGACCTCGCGGCAGGGCGCGAGCGCCCCTACGGCGACGGCACACCCCAGAGCCTGGCCGCCGCCAATGAACAGTCCCTCGCCGCCTACGGGGAGCGCCGGGCGGAGCCACTGGCGGCGGTGATCACCGAGCAGGCCGACGCCTTCCTGGCCGCCGTGGCGCGGGCCGCCGCCGACGGGACCGCCGACGACACACCGCTCGTCACGCCGCTCGGCCCCCTGACCAGACCCCTTCTCGCGTCCTACCTGCTCACCCACATGCTGGGCCACGGCTACGACCTCGCTCGCGCGGTGAAGCGCCCGCACATGATCGACCCGGACCGTGCCGGGCTGTGCATGCCGTTCATGCTCTCGGTCATGCCGCGCGTGGCCGACGCGGCCGCCACGGCCGGTCTCACCGCGCGCTACACCGTGCGACTCAGGGGCGGTACGGCGTTCGGCGTGACCCTGGCGGACGGCACCGTGCTGGTGACCCCGGAGCCGCAGGAGCGCCCGGACTGCACCATCCTCATCGAGCCCGTCGCCTTCCTGCTCATCGCGCTGGGCCGGCGCAGCCCGTGGCCTGCCATCGCGCGGGGGCAGATCGTCGCCTGGGGGCGCAAGCCCTGGCTCGCGCCACGCTTCCCGAACCTGTTCACCGCGCCCTGACCCCTGGCGTGACACCGTCGGTCGCCGCTTCGAGTCAATCGAAGTCGATCGCCCCTCGATTCAAGATCAGTCGTCTTATGTGATCTATCAGGCATCGGCCGTCAGTCCCGGAGACGCCCCCATCGGGCTGCATATGCATGTCTACGGTGCAACCACCGGGCGGGACGGCAACGCGCCGCGCCGCCGCAGCCGACAACCAAGGGGAGGCACGATGGCGAATGTCGAAGTGTCCTTAAAGGAGATCATGGCCTCGGTCGAGGGGGCGCTCGGGGCAGCGGTCGTCGACTACACCAGCGGCATGGCGCTGGGCACTCTGGGCGGGAACAAGGACCTCGACCTGAACATCGCCTCGGCGGGCAACACGGATGTCATCCGCGCGAAAGTGCGCACGATGGAGCAGCTGGGCCTGAAGGGCGACATTCAGGACATCCTGATCACACTTGAGGGGCAGTACCACCTGATCCGCCTGGTCAGCGGGCGCAACGGCAATGGGCTCTTCCTCTATCTCGTGCTCGACAAGTCCCGGTCCAATCTGGCCATGGCCCGGCACCAGCTGAAGCGGGTGGAGGAACAGATCGAGGTCTGAGCGGTCGTATGCCCGGGCACACGCATGCCCAGAACGTGAAGATTTCTTCAAGTCACGAGATCAGCATGACCCCAACTCGTGGATGCGCACGGTCGCGGGCGACAAGGATCGACTCATGAAGCCGGATCGAGCGGCGGCACCTTCGCGGTGCCGCCGCATCCTGGCGACCACTCCGACCCGGCAGGGAGCGAACGCGTGCAAGTCCCCCTCTACCAGGCCAAGGCGGAGTTCTTCCGCATGCTCGGTCACCCGGTGCGCATCAGGGTCCTGGAGCTGCTGCAGCACGGCCCCGTCCCCGTACGGGATCTGCTGGCGGACATCGAGATCGAACCGTCCAGCCTTTCGCAGCAGTTGGCGGTGCTGAGACGATCAGGGATCGTCGTGTCCACCCGGGAGGGCTCCACGGTCCTCTACGCACTGGCCGGCGGTGACGTCGCCGAACTGCTGGCCGCCGCCCGCCGCATCCTCACGGAACTGCTCGTCGGCCGGAACGAGTTGCTGGCCGCGCTGCAACAGGCTCCCTCGTCCCCACCGCCCGCGAGCACCACCAGCAGTCACAGGTGACGGCCGAGGTCATCCCCGCGTCGGCGCCTCGGCATACAGGTGGCCCCGCACGCGGCGCAGCCACGCTTCGGCGGCCGCCTCGTCCGGTTGCTCCGGGAGCACGCTGGTCGTCTCGTCGAACGCGGCCTGGTAGGCCCGGAGCACGGGCAGAGCGGCGGACGCGTCGGCGGCCACGCGCTCGCCGAAGTCGTGGTACTCCTGCGGGTCCTCGACCCGGATGGTCAGCCGGCCGGTGGCGTACAGCTCCAGGCCCTGGTGGCACAGCCGCTTCAGGTGCCGGGCGTGCTTGGCGGTGCGCTTGCGGGTGTCCGCGGAGAACGATCCGTCGCCGCGGGCCTCCAGGCGCCGGAACTGCTGTGTGGCATAGCCGAGATAGGCGTCCCTGACGCGCTTGGCGCACAGCAGCGAGGACCGTATGCCGATCAGCTCGTCCCCGAACGGCGTCCGCACCTCGTACAACTCGTCCGGAAGCCACACCAGTTCCATCGCGGTCGGATTGCCGCCGAGGGCGAGGCGGCACCACTTGGCGGCCTCGTGCAGGGTGCGGTCGGGCTTGGTGGTGACGTGGGACTCCTTCGGCCGGTGCAGACCGTGCAGTTCCGCGGTGGGTACGGCGAAGACGCCGAGGCGGTCGACGTCGGAGCCCTCGTGAGCGAGTCCGTACGCGGTGGAACCGACGATCCCGGACAGGAGGACGTTCGGGACGGTCACGGACGGCCGCCTTCCTGTGCTTGCGCCCTTGTACTTGCGCAGTGAGCCTGGTGCGTGGGCTCCATTGTCATGACGTGGGGGGCGGCGGTCACCCGGATATTCACCGACGGCCGCTGACCCATCCGACGCATACACGCCCTGCAGCATGAGCGCCCATGTAACCCATGTAATCGGCGGGGCTCGTCGTCCTAGCGGCCGATGTTCAACTCGGGGTGGTGATGGCGCATGGCCGCCAGCACCTCGTCCACACCGACCGGGAGCGTGGTCGCGGAGATGGTCGCCGGGCTGTAGCCCAGGCGCAGGTTGGCCTTGCCGGTGATGCGAGCCATGCGTGGTGCGCGTGCCAGATAGGCGCCCGGGTCGTGGAGGATCAGCTCGATCATGCGCTGGGGCCTTGAACTGACCTTGATCTCCCGGATCCCGACCGCGGCGATCTCCGTCCAGCTGATCGAGCCCAGCATCGCATGGGTCACGCCCTCGCCGGTGATGACCAGCTCGGGCCGCCGTCGTACGAGACGGCCGATCGCGACGGCGGCGCACAGACCGAAGAACGGCACGCCCACCGCGCCCGCGAGGACGGCCTTGATGCTGGAATGGCCGAGCAGGGCCCATGCGCACAGCACCACGAACACGATCGAGCCGAGGGCGACGAGCGCGGTGCGACGTATGGAGGACGGGTAGGCGGTTCTGGGCGGATCGGCGGGTTCGTTGGTCACGCGGTCACTTTAGACAGTCGATGACCGCCGGCCGGGGCTGGATTCCCGCGAGGGCTTGTTGAGTGATCGCCTCGCGGGAGACACTTCTACAGCACTGTAGATTACGGAAGGAAGCAACCTGATGTTCGGCTTGAGCGAGCTGGCCCTGATCCTCCTGGTGGTCGTCGTGGTCCTGGGGATCAAGAAACTCCCCGAGCTGACGCGGTCGGCCGGCAAGGCGGCCCGCATCTTCAAGAGCGAGGCGCGGGCACTGAAGGACGAGGACACCGGCCCGGGGAAGGTCATCCCGGGCACCGTCGTCGACCGCGATGACCCGTCCCGCTCCTGAGCGGGCCGAACTCGTCGGTTCAGCCGTCGGTCCGCTGTGCGTCCTCGGTGCACCTGCTGAGCGGCGCGGGCTTCGCCGCGGCGGGTGGCGTCGGCTGGGGCTTGGCGGAGCGGCGCTTGCGGAGGAGCAGTCGCCTCGCGGGACGCTCCACCGCCTCGTACAGGACCCACGACAGGACGAGGGACACCGTGAACAGGGCGGCGGTGACGGCCAGACCCGCCGCCACGCCGAAGTGCGGGTACTTGCCGAGCACGCTGGTGGCGGCGCGCAGCACCAGCAGGTGGGCCATGTAGAAGGCGAACGAGAGTTCACCGAGCCGGACCATCCGCCGGCCACGCCACAGGGAGGGAAGGCCGCGCAGGTCCGCCACGGCGGCCGCCGGGATGAGCAGGGCGAAGCCGGTGAGGGTACACGCGGTGGCGGGGTATCCGGCGGTGACCTGAGGGACGAAGAAGTAGCCGATGATGGCGAGGGCCAGGGAGGCTTCCAGGCCTGGGCCGCGCCACCGGCCCAGCAGCACCAGCCTGGCCGAGGCGGCGCCGAGGACGAACTCGGGCAGCCGGGCGGCGGGGAAGGAGCTGATCGGCTGGTCCGCCCAGTGGTGCGCCTCCGCCCAGGCCAGCACGAGGACCGAAAGCGCCGAGATCCCGACCAGAGCCGTCAGTCCCCTGGGGCCGAGGCGGCGCAGCAGGAGTGCCAGCAGCGGGAAGGCGGCGTAGAAGAACGCCTCGCAGGCCAGCGACCAGCTGACCGGGTCCAGCGTCTGCCACCACGGACGCCACCAGGAATGCACCAGCAGGACGTTGGCCAGGGCCTGGGGCAGCGTCGGCTTCGGCTGGCGGGCCAGCGTGTACGCCATCAGCAGCGCGATCGCGGCGGTGGCCAGATGGACCGGGTAGATACGGGCGATGCGGCGCCGCCAGAAGGCGAGGGCGCGGTCGTTCGGCCGCGCGGACCAAGTCAGTACGAACCCGGACAGAACGAAGAAGAACGAGACGCCGACGGCGCCGGCCCCCAGTCCCCATGTCACGATCCGGCCGCCGTCGCCTCCGAAGTAGCCGAAGTTGCGCACATGCAGTCCGAAGACCAGCAGCGCGGCCACCCACCGCAGTCCGGTCAGCGACGGCAGCGAGGGCATCGCGGCGGCCTGAGAAGTCGTGGGGTCGGCTGCGGTGGCGTTGGTGGACGGTGGCCTCGGCACCCTGGTCGCCGTCGTCATCGTGTCACCTGCCGGGGGAGGTTCGTTTGGGGCATGAAAGGGAACGTTGCCCATTCGCCCCCTTTCATTCCGGCGTTTTAACAAACATCACACCTGTGACGAAGAACATCGTCGACCTCACACGCTCCACGGCGGGGAACACACCCGAATGGCTGACCGAGCGGGAGCCTGGGCAACGCCGCGGAGCAGCGCGAGGCGCCGGGACGGTCCGACTTCGGTCGGGCCGTCCCGGCGCCTCGTGTTGCCCTCGCGCCCCTGCGATCAGCCGATGTGATAACTGTCGCCGTAGACCTTCCAGTCCAGCGGCGTGTTCAGGTCGAAGTTGCCCTTGCGCAGGAAGACGCGCTGCTCGGTGTCGACCCGACTGGTGTCGCTGTGGGCCTCCTCCTGCTTCATGGCCCACACCCGGGCGTCGAGGAAGGCGTTGAGGTACGTCGTCTCGTCGCCGCCCTGCGCCGGCGGCTTCGCCCGGCGCAGCGCCCGCTTGCGGATGCTGCTGAAGCTCGTGGGGTCGCTGCCGTCGCCATGCATGACGATGGCGTCGTAGTACGTGAACTGGCCGAGCGCCCGCAGTCCGTCCGCCTTGCCCTGCCGCACCGCGGGGTTGAAGTAGACGCGGTCGCGCTCGTCGTTCTGCGCCTGCTGGAACGCAGAGTCCTGTGCGGCCTTGCGCCAGTCCCTGGGGAAGTTGGGGTCGAGTCCGTCGTGCGAGTCGCTGCCGTTGACGCGGCGCAGGGCGGGCAGGTACTTGGCGAGGACGTTGCCGGGCTTGCGGTCGGCGTAGAGCTGTACGAGGTCGAGCATGTCGCCGGTGCCGGAACAGAAGCCGATGATGCCGGCGGTGTAGCCGCGTCCGTCGCCGATGTCCTCGATGTACTTGTACTGCGCCTTCCAGTCGAGCGAGGAGTTCTCCGCGCTCGACACGAGCTTCATGGCGATTTCCTTCTTCGCCGGGTCGTCGAGGCCCGGGGCGGCCGCCTGCGCCGCCGTGGCGTGCTGCGCGGCCAGGAAACCGCCGAGGGCCACGGCGCCGGTCAGGGCGACGAAGGTCCGGCGGGAGGGGCCGGACGGGGATGCTGCATGATCGTCGAGTTGCACCATGGGGGCTCCAACTGGAAGTGGGGGGTGGGACGTTGTCCCCTCTAGCCTACTGATAGGAAGGTTTCCTATTAGACGCCCCATCGGAAGCCCTATGGCGGAAGTTCGTAGCATCGAACAAGCCGAAGTCGTGACTCAAGGGGCGAGTCGGCTCGCCCGGACGGCCCGCGCGGCGACACGGCGGGCGGCGAGGAGCGGGAGCGGGCAGCAACCTGAACACGTCGGCGCCCAGTTGCCCTTCGCCCCTGTCCGGTCTGTTACTCGGTTCCGACCTCTGGCCCCCGGGACATACCGAACGGTATACAAGCCTGGTCGAACGCGCGAGAGCCGCTCCTGGTGGCGGCTGCGCGCGAAGTTCCGTGCTCAGGGGGGTCTTCGATGCTGAACGACACGAAGCCGGAAGAAGCGGCGAGACGCCGGCGATGGCCGGTCGCGGTGGGGGCGGCGCTCGGCGGCTGCACACTCGTCGCCGCTTCCGCCGTACCGGCCTCCGCGCACGACGCGGGACGCGGCCACGACACGCAGTACGTGTCGCTCGGGGACTCCTACAGCTCGGGCCCGCTCATACCGCAGCAGGTGGACGCCAACTGCGCCCGTTCCGACCACAATTACCCCTCGCTCGTGGCGGCGCAGCGCGGTGTGTCCGCGTTCAAGGACGTGAGCTGCGCCGGTGCGACCACCGAGGAGATGTGGAAGCCGCAGGGCACCAACGGTCCCCAACTCGACGTGGTGGGGCGGGACACCGACCTGGTGACGGTCCAGATCGGCGGCAACGACGTCGGCTTCGGTTCCATCATCCAGACCTGCGCCCGGCTCGCCGCCCAGGACCTGTCGGGAAACCCCTGCGAGCGCTACTACGCCTCGTCCGGGATCGACCAGTTGACGCTCAACATCGTCCAGACCGCGCCGAAGGTCGACCGTGTGCTGCGCGCCGTGCACGCCAGGGCGCCGCACGCCCGGGTGCTCGTCGTCGGCTACCCGGACCTCCTGCCCGACGACGGCACCGGCTGCTACCCCTCGGTGCCGTTCGCGTCGAAGGACTTCCCCTATCTGCGGGACACCGAGAAGCGCCTGAACGTCATGCTGCGCCTGGTCGCCGCCTGGAACCACGCGGAGTACGTCGACACCTACGCGCCCACGCGCGACCACGACATGTGCAAGGCCCCGGCCGACCGCTGGATCGAACCGCTGCAGCCGGCCTCGCCCGCGGCCCCCGCACACCCCAACGCCAAGGGTGAGCAGGCCATGGCGGGTGCGGTACTGGAACGCCTGGGGAAGGGACGCGGACGCGACTGAGCGGACCGGTTGGCCAAGCAGCGACGCGCTTCAGCGGCGTAGCGCCTCGAAGGCCTGCCGTGCGCCGATTCCGATCGCCAGGTCGACGTCCGGCGCCAGCTTGGCCCGGCGGTCGGAGCGGGTGAGCGCGGCCAGCGCCACCCGGTCACCGGAGTCGGCCTCCACGACGCCGATCTCATGCCTGAGGTGGAGGAAGGTTCCGGTCTTGCCGCTCACCCGGAGCGTGTCCGCGCGCAGTTCGCTCGCGAGCCGCTGGGTGAAGACCTGCAGGCCCATGAGTCTGCGCAGTTCGGACGTGGCGTCGGGGTGCGCGATCTCGTCCCGCCACACGCGCTCCAGGAGATCGACGAGCGCCGCCGCGGTGCCGAGGTTGGCGTGGGCCGGATCCAGCGTCTCGATGGAGTGACGCCCCGAGCGGTCGTCACGGATGGCCAGTTCGAGGGCGAGCGAGAAGTCATTGCCCGCCGCGCCGGCGGCGCATTCGTACATGCGGTTGAGCCGGTGGCGCACCCGGACGCCGGAGCACCCCCAGGTGCGCAGACGGGCATCGATGTCCTCCACCGGCAGGAGGTCCAGCAGCGCGTCGGCAGCGGCGTTGTCGCTCACCGAGAGCATGAGGAAGAGGAGGTCGTCGACGGCGACGGTGGCCGGGTGCCGGAACGCGGCCAGCCCGGTGGCACCGACACTGCTCGTGTCCGGCTCGACGGTCACCGGCCGTGCCGGGTCGAGTTCCCCGCTCGCGATCCGGTCCAGCGCCACGAGGGCGAGCGGGACCTTCACCACCGAGGCCAGGGGCACGGGTTCGTCGACGTCGAAGCCGAGCTGCTCGCCGGTGTCGATGCCGCGGGCGAGGAACGAGCCGTGGACTCCGAGGGCCGCCCAGTCCGCGGCGATCGCCTCGGCGACGTCCAGCAGGGCGCCATCGCTCGCGACATGGCTCGGGCGGGGGCTCATCCGTGCGCCGCCAGCCGTGCGGAGGCGTCCCGGGGCGCCGTCCCGGGCGGCTGCGCGGCCGGGGTGTTCCGCGCGGCTCCGACGGCGGCCGCCAGCAACGTGACCAGCCAGTCCGGCACGCTCGTCACGCCCTCCTGACGCCGTGTGGCGCCGAAGTCGTATCCCCGGTGCAGCAACGCGTCAGCGAGCGGTGCCCAACTCGCCCCGTGCAGCCGCGCGTAGGGCTCCGCGCAGAGCAGGGTCACCCGTCCGGCCAGGGTCTCGGCCGGCGCCGTCGCCGTGAGGCCGGCCGGACGGATCAGCCCCTCGGGCAGCCCGGCCCGCGCGGCCGCACGGGTCAGCCGGTCCTGTGCGTAGGGCACCTGGTCCTCCACCATGGTGAGGATCGGAACGGCGGCCGGCCGCCGGAGTCGGCCCCGTGCGGGCCGCAGGTCCTCAAGATGGACCGCGCGCGGACGAGGCCGCTGCCCGCCGCCCTCGACCGGTCCGGTGCGGGTACCGTCCGGCCCGTCGGGCGGCGCGGAGGCCAGACCGAGGGGCACGCGGAGCGCGGCGTGCTCCGGGGGTACGCGCAGCAGTGCGTACGTCAGCGATCCGTCGGCCAGACCCGCCAGCCGCTCCTCCGGTGGCAGCTCGTGCACGCGCAGCGTGGTGCCGTGTTCGGCGCCCGCCCGCATGACGCGCGCCAGTGCCGCCGGACCGCAGTTTGCAGGCACTCCGACCGCGCCTGCCGCCACCTCGCGGGCCGACCGCGCGACGTGCCGCAGCCGCTGGGCCCGGTCCAGCACGTCCTGGGCGTACGGCAGCAGGAGTACGCCGAACTCGGTGGTCGTGATCCGACGCCGTGAACGGTCGAACAGCGAGCCGCCGAAGTGCGCCTCAAGCGTCTTGATACGCCGGCTGAGGAGCGGCTGGGCGATCCCGAGCCGGTCGGCCGCGCGCGAGAAGCTCGACTCGTCGACGACCGCGACGTACGCCTCAAGGTGTGCGAGCAGGTCCATCCAGCAGTCATATCAATTGGTTATGGTGCGTTCAAAGTTCACTCTTGGACATGAGTGAGGTTCTGCTGTTTACCTCTGCACATGACCACTTCCGCATCCATGCCGCGCCGCGGCCTGTTCAAGGCCGGCCTCGCCGCCTCCGCCGCCGTACTCACCCCTGTTGTCACGACGTCGTCGGCCTCGGCGCAGACGTCGCCCCAACTGCGCAGTGCCGAAGGCGAGTTGCGTGATCTCGAACGGCGCTACGCCGCTCGCCTCGGCGTGTACGCCCGTAACGTCCGCACCGGGCAGGTGGTGTCCCATCGGGCGCGGGAGCGGTTCCCGATGTGCTCGACGTTCAAGGCGGTCGCCGCCGCGGCGGTCCTGCGCGCTCATGGCCACTGCTCAGCGCTGGACAAAGTGATCCACTACCCGCCCGCGGACCTCCTGCCGAACTCCCCGAGGACCGAGGCGCACGTCGAAACCGGCATGTCGGTGGCCGACCTGTGCGCGGCCGCGATCCAGTACAGCGACAACACGGCGGGAAACCTGCTGCTGCGCGAGATCGGCGGACCGGCCGGGCTCACCGGGTTCTTCCGCTCGATCGGCGACCGGGTGAGCCGCCTCGACCGCTGGGAGACCGACCTGAACACGGCCGTGCCCGGTGATCTCCGCGACACCACCACACCGGCGGCGATCGGCGGATGCATCGAACGACTGACGCTGGGCCGGGCCCTGGCCGACGCCGATCGCGAGCGACTGGTCACCTGGCTGAAGGGCAACACCACCAGCGGCGGGCGGTTCCGCGCGGGCCTGCCCGGCGACTGGGTCGTCGCGGACAAGACAGGCACCGGTGACTATGCGACCGCGAACGACATCGGCGTCGCCTGGACCACGCGGCGCACACCGGTCGTGCTGGCCGTGCTGTCGTCGAAGTCCACCCGGGACGCGCCCGTGGACAACGCACTGATCGAGTCCGCGGCCCGGATTCTCGCGCACGCGCTCGCGCCGGGTGAGTGAGGCGTCACTGCCGGACGTGCTTACGCCAGGAGTCCGCGCGGACGCCGTACGTGATGCCGAGTCCTACGCGGCGCGGCCGCCGATCACTGCCGGCGCAGGCCGCTGGTGATGCGCTCCCAGCGGGAGCGGGTCGCGCCGAAGCCGGTCTCGTGCTCCCAGATGTGGCCGCACGACGGGCACTGCAGATGGAGCAGACTGCCGGTGTTACGGAGCAGATACCGCCAGTGCTCGGAGCAGGTGCGGCGCTGCTCGCAGGTGTCGCACCCCTGGCTGTCGTCGCAGTTCGGGCAGCTCACCCAGGCGCGGCGCCCGATGTCGGCCTGGGGGTCAAGCGGCAGCACTGCCGTCTCCCCTCCTCGGCAGCACACCGGCCGCGACCAGGTCGTCGTAGACCTGCCGCTGTTCCTCGCTGAGGCCGGAGTACAGCAGGTCGTAGGCCGCCTCCTCGTCCTGGAGCACGGCGACGGGATCCCAGTCGGGGCCGAGGGCGTCCAGAACATGGGCCCGCCGCAGCACCTCGTGGGCGCCGAGGTCGACGGAGAAGTCGACCGGCGCGGAGGTGTCCGGCCGTCCGGTGCCGTTCCCGCGCACTGCGTCGGGTTCGTCCGGATCGACAGGATGGGTGGGGCCGTGGGAGGACATGTCACCGAACCTAGGTAGGCCCCCTGGCCTGCGGCAAGGACAGGTGGGGGAAGTCACAGCCCGTCCGCCCAGCCGTAGGCCGTACCTAGCCGTGGGCCGTACCTAGCCGTGGGCCGTACCTAGGGGACCCGGGACGGATCGTCCGATCCCCTCAGGAATTCGAGGTGGGCGAGGTCGCCGGGCGGAGGGGTGGTGACCGACCACAGCGGAGCGGCGGTCCCGTCGGCCACGGCGGCGGGGGCGTCGGTCAGGTTCATCCGCTCGCGCAGACGGCCGTAGAAGTCCATCGGCCCGAGCCGTACGGCCCGCAGTCTCTGCGGCGCGGCGTACACCCCGATCCAGTCCCCCGGATCGAGCACGCCACGCACCTGGCCGTCCACACTGACCGCCGCCCGGCCGGAGCGTTCGAGCACACGCAGTCCGATGGGCTCGTCGGGGGCCGTGACGACCGACCGGTTGAAGGTCATGTGCGGAGCGACCGGTGTGAAGATCAGCGCCTCCGAGCGGGGCGACACGACCGGGCCGCCGGCGGCGAAGCTGTAGGCGGTCGAGCCCGTGGGTGTGGCGACCAGCAGCGCGTCGGCGGAGTAGGACGCCAGGAGCCTGCCGGAGATGTAGACGCCGACCGAGACCTGCCGGTCCCGCGACAGCTTCTCGACGACGACGTCGTTGAGCGCCGTGACATGAAGGGGGATGCCCCAGTCCCTGTCGGCCTCGCACTCGGGGCGCACACTCGGTGGCGGCAGCAGCGGGCCGCGGCCGTACTGCAACAGCCCCTCCACGTCCGAGGGCACTTCGAGGCGGCACGACGCGCGCATCGTGAGCAGCATGCGCTTCTCGACCTGGTGCCGCCCCTCCCGCACGGCGTCCAGAGCCGAACGCACCGCTGCCACGGGGGCCTCCGTGAGGAAGCCCACCCGTCCCAGGTCGAAGCCCAGAACCAGGGAGTCGTTCGCGGCGGCCAGCCGGGCGCCGCGCAGGAACGTGCCGTCGCCCCCCAGTGTGACGATGAGGTCCGGGTCGCCCGCGGAGTCGAGTTCGTCACGCGTACTGTGCCTGCCGCCGTCGCGCCACACGTCGATGTCCGTACACGGCACGTCGTGCTCGGCACACCACGCGCGTACGATCCGTGCGGCCTCCACGGCTTCCGGACGCCCGCTGTGGACGACCAGGCCGAGCCGATTCACCGTCATATCTTCCTCCAGACAACCCAGCGGAACGGCCAGTAATCCTGACTGGAAGCAGGTGTACCGCGGTGAGTGCCACGCCGCTGGGGGCGGGAGTCTCACGGGCATGCGCTCGCGTACCCACCGGGGAACAGCATGTCGACGGCAACCTACGTCGACCCGAACCGCTTTCCATCCCTACTCTGGTGGCGACTCGTCAGTCTCCCCACCGCCCGCCCGCAGAGGACCGGATGCCGACCTTCAGACTTGTCCAGTACCTGACAGCAACCGTCACGGTGCTCACTCTCCTCGCCACCGCCCCGACGGCCCTCGCCGCCACCCCGGAGCCGGCCGCAACCCGGACCGTCTCCCAAGCCTCGATCCCGGTGGCCGACACCTGGCAGCCGCCGCTCTCCACCCGAGGCCGCTACATCGTCGACGCCCAGGGCAACCGCTTCCGGCTGCGGTCGGCCAACTGGGACGGCGCCCAGGGCTCCTGGACCGGAAGCGGCAGCGTCACCGATCCGGCCAACCACCACGCCGGACAGAACTCCTACGGCATACCTCTCGGCCTGGACCGTACGTCCCTGCCCGCGCTGCTCGCCGACTTCCACACGCTCGGCATCAACAGCATCCGGCTTCCGTTCTCCAACGAGATGATCCACTCGACGACGCCCGTCCCGGACACCGCCGTCACGGCCAATCCGCAGCTGCGCGGCAAGACACCGCTGCAGGTGTACGACGCCGTCGTGGCCGCTCTCACCCAGAACGGGTTCGCGGTCGTCCTCAACAACCACACCAACACGTCCCGTTGGTGCTGTGGCATCGACGGCAACGAGCGTTGGAACAGCAGTCAGTCCACCCAGCAGTGGGCCGACGACTGGGTCTTCATGGCCCACCGGTATGCCGCCAACTCCCGTGTCGTGGGCGCGGATCTCTACAACGAAGTACGGCGTGACGTCTGGGACGACCCCAACTGGGGCTCGGGCGACGGACACGACTGGTTCGCCGCGGCCCAACTCGCCGGGGACCGCATCCTCACCGAGGGCAACCCGAACCTGCTCATCATCGTCGAAGGCATCAACTGGACCGGTGTGCCCGTCGACGGACTGCCGCACGACCGCCCACCCTCACACCCGTACGCACGCTCTCGCACACCCTCGTGGACACCCACAAGCTGGTCTACTCCGCCCACTTCTACGGCTACACCGGCCCCCGGCACAGCGGCGCGACCGGAATCGGCGAGACCCACGATGCCCGCTACCAGGACCTGACCCGCGACCAGCTGTACCAAGTCCTCGCCGATCAGGCCTTCTTCGTCACCACCGAGGGACAGCACCACACCGCGCCCGTGTGGATCAGCGAGTTCGGGATCGGAGCCAGTGAGACGGGCACCGCGGCCCGCACCTGGTTCGGCAACATCACCGACTACTTCGCCGACCACGACACCGACTTCGCCTACTGGCCCCTGGTCGGCTGGGAGGGCCACGACGACTGGGCCCTGCTGCGCTACGACAGCGCGGGGCGCCGGTACGGCATCCTCGACCGGGGCGACTGGCGCGGCACCGCCTGGAACCATCTCATGACCTCGGCTTCCCGCACCGGGTACATCGCCCCCACCGCCACCTGGCGCATGCTCACCACCGACCACGGCGACCAGGTGCAGTCCCTGCGCGTGCGGGCCGGCGGCGACTGGGACTCCGGGGCCTACAAGGCCGCGTGCCCCGACGGCCTCCGGCTCATCGGCCTCAGTCACACCGCCGGCCGCGGCCTGTGCACCGACGCGACCGCCGGTGAACTGCGCGCCGCGGGCAACGCCCAGACGGTCGTCACCGACGAACGGTACGTTCCCACGGGCGGCGACTGGGCCGGCGGCTACACCAAACTCCAGTGCCCGGCCGGGCAGTTCGTCATCGGCTACAGCCGACGCGGTGAGCGTGTGTCGGCGGCCCTGTGCGCACCCGCCGGCACTGCGCTGGGCCGCACGGGTCGTACGGTCTGGTTCGACCGCTTTGACAACCGCCCCTCCGATGCCGCAGGCGGCGACTTCGCCTACGGCAACTACAAGGGCCAGTGCGCCGCAGACGAGTACACCGCAGGCATCGCCTTCACCACCCGCTTCGGCAGCTCCCAGGGTCCGGCCGCTCTGCTGTGCTCGCCGCTGCGTTCGTAGTTGTGCAAGTGACGGGTGTGGCGGTCAGCCGTCGTAGGGCATCGTCTTGGTCACTTTGCCCTGCGGCGAGGCTTGCAGATAGCCGCTCTGGTTGTAATCGTTGCTGATGTAGACTGCCATGCCCGCCGGGCTGTTGAAGATCGTGTTCGGCTGATTGAGCACGAGATACCGGGTCGTGGGCTTGTCGACGTTCAGTTTCTTCTCCGCTTGGGCGAGCAGGGACGGCAGGGCGTCCCAGTTGAAGTTCCTCAGGCTCACCGGCTGGTCGCCGCCCATCAGGGAACTGCTGATGATGCCCTTCTCCACGCCCCCGTCGGTGCGGTAGGTGTAGGTGTCGTACTGGGTCCGACTGCCCGCGACCATCACTTCCGCGGAGACGTATTCGGGATAGACAGTGAGGTCGCCGTAGGAGTGGCGGCCCGTCTCGTCCTCGATGGCCTTCAGTGCGGTGCGGATGCCGTCGGGGGTGAGCAAGTTCTTCGCCTTGCCGGGTGTCTGGTGTTCCGCCGGGCTCGTCGTCGCCGCGGTCGCATGGGAGGTGGCTCCGGCCGGCGTGCCGGTGACGCGGGGAGAGTCCGACGCGTCGTCGTGGTTGCCATCGGCCAGCTGCCCCCGGATCAGGCTGCCGGCCACGATCGCGGCGACGACCGAACCGACGATGACGACGCTCCGTATCCGCCGTTGCCGCCTGCCGGTCTTCTCGGCCGGGGAAAGTGCGACATCCGCCGTGGGCATGCCCGGAGGGGGCCCAAAAGTCGCCGGACCGTACGGCGGAGGCGGCGTCGGCGTCGGCGTCGGTGGTGCGAGCGGGTACGAGATGGGCGCCTGCTCGGGGGCGGGTCGGGCCGCGGCGGCGAGCATGCGCTCGACGGTCTCGCCGTCCGGCCTTGCCGCGGGGTCGCGCACCAAGAGGGCATTGAGTACGGCGGTCAGGGGGCCGGCGTGAGTGGGAGGCGGTACCTCGTCGTAGAGCACGGCGGCCAGCGTGGCCAGTGTCGTGGCCTTGCGCAGCGGATGGTGGCCCTCGACCGCCACGTACAGCATCATCGCCAGGGACCACAGGTCCGCCTCGGGGCCGCCCGGTTGGCCCGAGATGCGCTCGGGTGCCATGTAGTCGGGGGTGCCGATCAGTGCCCCGGTGGCCGTGAGCGTGGTCGACTCGCGCACCGCGGCGATGCCGAAGTCGGTGAGGACCGGGCGGCCGTCGCGGCGCAGCAGGACGTTGGCGGGCTTCACGTCGCGGTGCTGGACGCCGGCGGCGTGCGCCGCGCGCAGCGCCGACAGGACGCCCTGGCCGATGCGGGCCGCCTCCGCGGGGGTCATGGCGCCTTGGTCGAGCCGGTCGGCGAGCGAGCCGCCCTCGACCAGTTCCATGACGATCCAGGGGTACGAGTCCCCGCCGCCGTCGACGATGTGGTGGATGGTCACGACGTTCGGGTGCTCGACCCTGGCGAGCGCGCGGGCCTCGCGCAGGACCCGCTCCCGCAGCATCCGCGCGGCCTCCGGGTCGTACTCGGCGAGACCGGGATCCTGTGGCCGTACTTCCTTGACGGCCACGCTGCGGTGCAGCAGCAGGTCGTGGGCGCGCCACACCGTGCCCATACCGCCGCCACCGAGCCTGACCTGCAGTTCGAAGCGGCCGTCGACGATGCGTCTGCCGCTGTCCCCCTCACTCATGCCGAGGAGAATAGCCCGTGTCACGCCGCCTTGGCCGTGACACGGAACGTGCGCCGGTACGCGGTGGGCGTGACACCGAGCGCCGCCTGCAGATGCTGGCGCATCGACTGGGCGGTGCCGAAGCCCGCGTCCCGGGCCACCTGGTCGACGGAGAGGTCGCTGGACTCCAGCAGATGCCGGGCGCGTTCGACGCGCTGCTGGGTGAGCCACTGGCCGGGGCTGACGCCGACCTCCTCACGGAAGCGGCGGGTGAAGGTGCGTACGGACATGGACTCCTGCTCGGCCATGTCCCGCAGCTGGATCGGCTCGTGGAGCCGGCCGAGCGCCCAGGCGCGGGCGGCGGTCGTGGTGGCCACTTGCGGGTCCGGCACCGGGCGGTGGATGTACTGCGCCTGACCGCCGTCGCGGTGGGGCGGTACGACGGTGCGGCGGGCGACGTCGTTGGCGACGGCGGTGCCATGGTCGCGGCGCACGATGTGCAGGCACAGGTCGATGCCGGCGGCGACCCCCGCGGAGGTCAGGACGTCGCCGTCGTCGATGAACAGGACGTCGGCGTCCACCTTCACCTGCGGGAACATCCGCTGGAAGCGGTCGGCATCCGCCCAGTGCGTGGTCGCCGGGCGGCCGTCGAGGTAGCCGGCCGCCGCGAGGACGTACCCGCCGGTGCAGATCGCGGCGAGCCGGGTGCCGGGGCGGATGTGGGCGAGCGCGGCGGCCAGCTCGGCGGTCAGTACGCCCTCGTCGAAGACCGGCCCCAGTTCGTACGAGGCCGGGACGACGACCGTGTCGGCCGTGGCCAGGACCTCCGGACCGTGCCCCACCTGGATGGCGAAGTCGGCGTCGGTCTGGACCGGACCGGGCGGCCGGATGGAACAGGTGATCACCTCGTACAGGTGCCGCCCCTGCGCGTCCTTGGGGCGCCCGAAGATCCGGTGCGGGATGCCCAGCTCGAAGGGGAGCAGGCCGTCGAGGGCGAGGACCACGACGCGATGCGGACGGAAGCCGGAGGCACGGTCGCTGCTGCGCATGGCCCGATCCTATCGGATGGCGCTGATCGCGCCAGGTGGGCATCCGTTCGCGGCGGGCCGAGGGCTGACCGGCGGGGGGCAGACGGGAGAAATGAATAATTCAACTTTCCAGCCGATTTATCTTGCCCGCAATTCTGATTCCTGTGTTTGAACCGCCCTGCAGCGGAGAGTCGAATAAGCGGACCACGCGCCGATGAGACGTTGGGAGTGAAACCAATGGCTGGCAACCAGAAGGCGAAGGCCAAGGCCGAGCAGGCCAAGGGCAAGGTCAAGGAGGCCGCCGGACGCGCTGTGGGCAACGAGAGCATGGAGGCGGAAGGCCGCATGAAGCAGGCCAAGGGCGATGCCCGCCAGGCGAAGGAAAAGACCAAGGACATCTTCCGCCACTGACCGGGGAAACTCGACAGCCGCAATAGACTGGAATGGCCCTGGGGGGTCGGCCATTCCAGGAGGAAGCGATGTTGCGGCAGACCCGACTGTCCGGTGAGTCCGACGACTATCTCGCCGCCCGCGAGGAACTCCGCCGCGCCGAGATCGACCTCATGCGTCAGCGCGAGGAGGTCGCGGCCCGACGGCGGGCACTCCCCCAGGGGCCGGCCGTCGAGGATTACGTCTTCCTCGAGGGCCCGGCCGATCTCGACGCGGGCGACACACCTGTCCGCGAGGTCACGTTGAGCGGGTTGTTCACCTCCCCGGACCGGGCGCTGATCGTCTACCACCTCATGTACGGCAAGCTGCAGACCGAGCCGTGCCCGATGTGCACCCTGTGGATCGACGGCTTCAGCGGCGTCGCCCACCACGTGACCCAGAACGCCGACTTCGCCATAGCCGCGGCCGCCGACCTGCCCGCCCTCCGGCAGCACGCCCGCAACCGCGGCTGGTCCCGGCTGCGCCTGCTGAGCTGCGGGGACAGCGCCTTCAAGTACGACCTCGGCAGCGAGGACGAGGACGGTGCGCAGGACTCCACGGTCTCCGTCTTCACACGCGACGACGACGGCACGGTCCGGCACCGCTACTCCGCCCATCCCCGCATGGCCGAGGACATCGCCGAACGCGGCATCGACCTGCTCGCCCCCGTCTGGCACCTCCTCGATCTGACACCGGCCGGCCGCGGTGACTGGTACCCGCGACTGGCCTATTGACGCCGGCCGGCGGGTTGGGGCCGGGCCACCGTGAGTTCCGGCCCTGTCGTCCCCGCACACACAACGCGCCTGACAGATCGCCATGACGGCGCTATGCTCGCCGCGATGACCACTCACTCTGTTGACAGATCGGGGGTCCCGTCCGCGCAAGGTGAGTGCTGATGCTCACCCAGACCGCGAACGGGGATGCCCGTACTTCCTTCTGGCTGCGCGTGCGCGAGTTCGCCGTGCCGCCCTCCATGATCGAGACCGCGACCGCCCGCCGCCAGGCCGGGGACTGGGCCGGAGCCTGTGCCGCCGCGGGCATCGACGTCGATCTCAACCTGCGTTCCGTGTCACGCTCGCACGGCCGGGAGCTCATGGCCCGACTCCGGGCCGATCTACGGCATCTGGCGCCGGACCTGTTGCGCTGGCACATGCCGAGGATCGCTCCCGACGGGCTGCTGCGCCCCGGTCTGACCGTCGCGCTGGCCCGGTACGACGCTGCGGGGCGCGAAGGCCCGTACCCGGTGCACCTCGTGGCCCGAACTCCCCCGGCCTGGGCGGATGCCGGGCAGCGGATCAGCCTCGCGCTGTGGGACGGGTCCCACAGTGAGCCGAGCGCCCGCCGCCATCCGCACCCCCATCCCAGCGCACGGTTCCGCCTCGACCTGCACCGCCATCTGTGGGACGCGCGCAGAACCGATGAGTTGAGGGTCCGGTCCGGGTTCGACGGGCTGCCCGTGGACGGTTCTCCCGGCGTGGGCCCCGATCTGCTGGAGATGCTGCCGCAGGACCGCAGTTGTGCCGTCCACCGGTGGGCGGCCGAGGCGGGAATCCTGCTGCACGACGAGGGGCGTCCGGCCGACTGCGGCGTGACCGTACGACTGGGCGGCCGGCATCGGCTGACCCTGGACCTGGTCGCGGACGGGTGCGGCGTCGGGCCGCCCGGTCTGCGGATCGCGGGGGCGTCCGCGCGTGGCGGTGACTTTGGGCTGCCGGTGCTGCCCGACGCGGCGACCTGGGTGCCGCCCGACCTCGAACTGCTCGGTACGGGTCTGATCGAGGTCGATCAGCTGCACCCGCTGGTCACCTCGGCACTGGTGCCGGGCCGTTCACCGGTGCGTCCGCCCCGGGGAACTGACCCGGCGGGACAGCCGCGCATCGTGGAGTGCCGGGGAGCCCGGCACCGGATCGGTCTGGTCGACGGCGTCCTGGCCGCGTTGGACCACGATCCCGCCGAGGTCCGGCGGGAGGAGTTGCTGGCCGCGCTGACCGGCACTCCGCTCCCGTGCCTGCGGGCCATCGACGAGGCGCACCGTCATCCGGACTGTCTCACAGGCGTGCGTGAACGCCTGGACCACGGCGACACCGCCGGCGCGCTGGCTGTCGTCGAGGGGCTGCTGGGCCCCGACGCAGTGCTGCGCAGTGGCGCTCTGCGCGACGAACTGGAGGCGGCCGCTCAACGGCGGATCACCTACGGGCTGTTCAGGGCCGGCCTGATCGGACCGGGGCCCGACCGCCTCCGCCCGCAAGGGCGCCGTCCCGGTGGCCGCCGCGCGCATCCGCGCCACGCCATCGCTCGCTGACCCCGCACGCCGCCACTCGCCGACCCGGGGGACTCCGGACTCCGGACTCCTGACTCCGGATTCCTGACTCCCCTCACCCACCCGTCTCACCACACACCCAAAGGTGATCAAACATGCCTGCATACAGCCCGTTCGCCATGGCCGACTCCCCCTCCTGCTCACTCTCCGACCCGGTCCGCACCTCCCAACTCGACGTCGCCGGCGACTTGTTGGCGCTGCTGCGGGACACCACGACCGAACCGCGCCCCGACAGCCAGCTGGAGGCCCTGACGCTGGCCGTGGCCGCCGACCTGCCCGTGCTGCTGTGGGGTGAGCCGGGCATCGGCAAGACCGCCGCCCTGACCCAGCTCGCCGAGGCCCTGGACCTGCCCCTGACCACGGTGATCGCCAGCGTGCACGAGCCGTCCGACTTCTCGGGGCTGCCCATCGTCGGGGACGACCCCGCGGAACAGGGTGTCCCGATGGCCCCGCCGGACTGGGCGGTACGACTGGTCCGGGCCGGCCGGGGGCTGCTGTTCCTGGACGAGCTGTCCACCGCGCCACCGGCCGTTCAGGCCGCCCTGCTGCGTCTCGTGCTCGAACGCCGGATCGGCGCCCTGCGACTGCCGCCCGGGGTCCGGATCGTGGCCGCCGCCAATCCGCGGTCCTCGGCGGCCGACGGCTGGGAACTGAGCCCCCCGCTGGCCAACCGGTTCGTGCATCTGCAGTGGACCCACGACCATGAGGTCGTGGTGCGCGGCCTCGGCGGGACCTGGCCCCGGGCGACCCTGCCCCGGCTCGATCCGCGGAGGCTGCCCGAGGCCGTCGACCTGGCCCGCCGTGCGGTGTGCGGTCTCCTGTCCACCCGGCCCGCTCTTGTGCACCGGCTGCCCAGCAGCGAGACGCGCCGGGGCGGCGCATGGCCGTCGCCCCGCAGCTGGGACATGACGGTGTGTCTGATCGCCTTCGCGACCGCGGCAGGCTCCTCCAGAGAGGTGCTTTCGCTGCTGGTCAGGGGCACGGTGGGGGACGGTCCGGGGCTGGAGCTGCTGGCCTGTCTGGACCGGATGGACCTTCCGGATCCCGAGGTCCTGCTCGCCGACCCGGCGGGTGCCGAACTGCCCGAGCGCGGGGACCGGCGCCAGGCCGCACTCGAAGGTGTGGTGGAGGCGGTCCGCAACCGCCCCGAGAAGTCCCGCTGGGACGCGGCGTGGGCCCTGCTGGTCCAGGCGCTGGAGACGGGAGCCGCGGACCTGGTGGTCGTCCCCGCGACCACCCTCGCCTCGCTGCGGCAGGAGGACTGGGACGTACCGGAATCGATCGAGCGGCTCGCCTCAGTGGTGTCGCTGTCGCAACGTGCGGACCACGCCACGGCCCGGGCCGCCGCGCTCACCTCGGAGGCAGGCCGATGACGACGGACGCGCCGGGGACACTGGACTTCGACAAGCTCTTCGCCGCCCGGCTGCACGCCGCCCGCGTCCGGCCCTACCTGGCGACTGCGCTGTTCGCCCTGCACCCCGTCGAGTCGCGGCAGGTACCGACGATGGCCGTCGACCGGTACTGGCGGTGCTATGTCTCACCGGTGTTCGTGGACCGGATGCCGGTGGAGGAACTGGCCGGGGTCTGGGTGCACGAGGTGTCACATCTGCTGCGCGACCACCACGGGCGCAGTGACAGGGTCGCCCGGCAGCGCGGGCTGACCGGTCCTGGGGAACGCCTGCGGATGAACATCGCCGCGGATCTGGAGATCAACGACGATGTGTTCGGTCATGGGCTGGTCCGGCCCGAGGGCGCTGTCCGGCCGGAGTCGATGGGGCTGCCCGAGGGGGAGCTCATGGAGGACTATCTGCGTCTGTTCCGGCTCGGGCCGTGGCTGGAGAACCTCTCCTGGCTGGACTGCGGCAGCGGTGCCGACGGGCTGGACCGGGAGTGGGACCTGGGTCCGGACGGCGCGCACGGGCTGAGCGAGCAGGAGCGGGACGGCGTCCGGTTCCGGGTGGCGCAGGGCATCAACGGCCGTCCCGGGAACGCCCCGAAGGGGTGGCGGCGCTGGGCGGAGGAGGCGTTCCATCCGCCGCAGCCGTGGCGGGAGTTGCTGGGAGCCGCGGTCCGCTCGGCGGCGTCCGGCTCCGGCGCGGGCGAGGACTACTCGTACGGCCGGCTGTCACGGCGCTCGGCCTCGGTGCCCGGCACGGTGCTCCCGAGCCTGAGGCGCATGCCGCCCCGGGTCTGCGTGGTCATCGACACGTCCGGGTCGGTCAGCGACGCCGAACTGGGCAGTGCGCTCCTGGAGGTCACCGCGATCTCCCGTGCCGTGGGCGGCCGCCGTGACCTGGTCACCGTGTTGCCGTGCGACGCGTCGGCCCGGATCGTGCACCCGCTGTGCCGTGGTGAGGGCATACCGCTGATGGGCGGTGGCGGCACGGATCTGCGCACGGGCTTCGCCCGGGCCCTGCGCACCCGGCCACAGCCGGATGTCATCGTGGCCCTCACCGACGGACAGACCCCGTGGCCGGCCACACGTCCACCGTGCCGGACCGTGGTGGGCCTGTTCCCTCGCACCCGGCCGTCGTGGGACCAGGACGATCCCGACTACGTCCCGGACCGACCACCCGCGTGGGCACGGGTGGTCGACATCGGGTGAGTTCACGACGGCCTAGGGTCTGCGTCGGCGTGCCGACTCCCGTGAGGCCGTCTTGGCCTTGCGGGAGGCGGTCAGGGCCTCGTAGTCGAGGATGTCGTCCCCGTACAGGTCCTGGAGCCAGTTGATCTGGTAGATGGTGTCGAGATAGCGCTCGCCGAGGTCCGGCGCGATGGCCACCGCGGTGATGTCCCGGGTGTCGTGCCGGGTCAGCCAGTCGAACGCGCCGCTCACCACCGTTCCCGTGGAGCCGCCGAACAGGAACCCGCGCCGGGCCAGCCGGTGGCACATACGGATGGTGTCGGCCTCCTCGACCCGGATCACCTCGTCCACGTACGCCTCGTTCAGCAGCGGTGGGCGCATGCTCATGCCCAGGCCGGGAATCATCCGGCGGCCCGGCTCCCCGCCGAAGGCCACCGAGCCCACGCTGTCGACGGCGACGATCCGCACCGGGCGGTGCCACCGCCGGAAGTAGCGGGCGCAGCCCATCAGGGTCCCGGTGGTGCCCGCCCCGATGAACAGCACGTCGAGCTGCGGGAACTGAGTGGCGATCTCCGGGGCGGTGGTGCGGAAGTGCGCCCGCCAGTTGCCGGGGTTGGTGTACTGACTGAGCCACACGTACCGGTCGTCGGACGCGCACAGCGAACGGACGTAGTCGATCCGTTTGCCGAGGAAGCCGCCGTTGGAGTCGAGGTCGGCCACGATGTGCACCTCGCTGCCCAGCGCCTCCATCAGCAGCCGGGTGGACAGGTTGCAGCGGGAGTCCGTCACGCACAGGAACCGGTATCCCTTGCTCGCGGCGATCATGCTGAGCGCCACTCCCAGGTTTCCCGACGAGGACTCGACGAGGATCGAGTCGGGCGTCAGGATTCCCTCACGCTCGGCGCTCTCCACCATCTCGTTCGCGGCCTTCAGCTTGATGGAGCCGGCGAAGTTGAAGCCCTCGCACTTCAGGTAGAAACGCACCCCGAGGATCGACTCGAGGTCGACGTAGAGCCCGCCTTCGTTGAAGGCTTGCGGCGCGGATATGACGGGCACTTGGGCCTCCTGGTGCCAGGGCCGACGAAGTGGGGTTTCAGCCGTACCGGCGCAGGTCGTGGAAGAAGTTGTCGATGAGGCGGAGTTGTCCCGCCCTGGCCACCTCGTCGTAGACGTACTTGCCGACGGCGAGGTCGAGGACGCCGAGTCCGAAGGGCGAGAAGATCACCGTCCGGTCGGTCGGCAGGATGTGCCGTGCGCACATGACGTCGTCGAGGGTGCCGTCGAGGAAGTCGCGGCTGCCGGTGAGCTGTTCGGCCAGATGCGGTGAGGTGTCCGCCTTCAGGCAGTGTTCGACGTCGTCGACGATGTTGGCCGAGGCGAGCAGGATCTCCGGGGCGAGGTCGCGCAGGGACACATGCAGGACCAGCGGGTGGTGCGCGAACCAGGCCTGGTCGGTGACATGGGGCTCGCCGGCGACGGTGGCGAAGACCACCAGGTCGCTGGAGCGGATCAGATCCTCGGCGGTGTCGTGGACCTGGACCTGTGCCGTGGTGTCGGCCTGTCGCAGATAGCCGGTGAAGCCGGCGGCGCTGTCGGCGGACACGTCGTACACGCCGATCCTGTCGAACGACCAGCCGGTGCCGGCCAGGAAGGTGTGGATGTAACGGGCGATCAGGCCCGTACCGAAGAATCCGATACGGGTGGGGCGGGGCCGGTTGCGGCTGAGCCAGTCGGCTGCCAGTGCGGCGGATGCCGCGGTTCGCGTGGCGCTGATGATGGAGCTCTCCAGGCAGGCGAACGGGTATCCGGTGTCGTGGTCGTTGAGGATGAGGACCGCGGAGGCCCGTGGCAGGCCCGCCGTCACATTGTCCGGGAAGCTGGAGATCCACTTCAGGCCGTCCACATGGTCCTCGCCGCCGATGGAGGCGGGCAGCGCGATGATCCGCGACGTGGGCCGGTCGGGGAAGCGCAGGAAGTACGACGGGGGGTTGACCGAGTCTCCGGCGCCGTGCAGCCGGTAGGTGGCCTCGACGAGCTCCACGATCTCCTTCTCGCGGCCGGCGAGTGCCTGTTGCACCTGTGCGCCGGAGATCACCGCGAACGTCGGCGTCGTGGCCGCGTGGGGCTTGGTCCGCCGTGTGGCGGGTGACAGTGTGTTGCTCATCGCCGGCTTGCCTCCGGGGTCGGGACGCGGTCGGTCAGGCGGCAGGGCTCGGCCATGCCGACCAGCACCTGACGTTCTCCGCCGTAGGGCTCTCTGCTGTGTGCGGTGCGGATGTTGTCCACGAGCATCAGGTCACCGGCCTGCCAGGGCTCGCGGCGGGTGTGCTCTTCATAGGTGGAGTTGAGGAGCTGGACGACGTCCTCGCCGATCGGAGTGTCGTCTCCGAAGCGGGTGTTGAACGGCAGCCCCTCGTCGCCGTAGACGTCCACGAGGTACTCGCGCACCTCCGGGGCCAGCGTCCACTCGTTGAGGAAGGCGATCTGGTTGAACCAGCAGCGCCGGCCGGTGACCGGGTGCCGCACCACGGCGCTGCGGCGCTGCCGGGTGCGCAGTGAGCCGTCGGGCTGCCAGGCGAAGTCGATGGCGTGGGCCCGGCAGTAGCGTTCGACGGCGGCGGGGTCGTCGGTGCCGAAGGACTCCGCGAGGGACGCCCCGATCTCGTCGTTGTAGCTGCGGGTGAGCAGCCAGCCCTCGTGCTCGAACCGCTCGCTCAGTGTGGTGGGCAGTGCCTGGAGCATCTCTTCGGCGTCGGCCACCGCGGTCGCGCCGCCCTCGGCGGGCGCGGTCAGACACGCGAACAGCATCAGGCCGGGAACCTCGACGGTGTAGCTCAGCTCGTGGTGCATGCACATCGGCTGGTTGGCCGGCCAGGCCGAGGAGGAGTACAGCCCCGGGCCGTACGCCTCTCGGGGGGCGAAGGCTTCCCGCTCCGTCATCAGACCGCCCGACAGGGCGGCGAAGACGGCACCGACCTGATCCGTCTCGCGCAGTCCCAGGCCGCGGACGAGCAGTGCGCCGTGCTCGGTGACCCGCGCGCGCACCGCCTCGCGGTACTGGGCCGCCCAACTCGCCGCGTCGCCGGGGGAATCGACGTGCAGGATCGGAGGTCTGTCCGGTTTCAGCTCCACGTCGAGTGGTGCGGCCAGCGGTGAGGACGACATCTCGGTTTCCCTTCGGTTGCCCATCTGAGGCTGGAGGTTCAGGAGGAGGCGAGCGATTCGGCTGCGCCCAGGACGATCCGCGCGGCTTCGGCCGGACGGGTGCGCAGGAAGTAATGGCCGCCGTCGGCGAGTTCGTGCAGGTCCACGTGCTCGGCCAGCAGCTGCCAGTGGCGGTGCCGGTCACGGGCGCCGGGCGTGTTCGGGTCGTCGGCGGCGATGACCACGGTGACCGGCGCGGACAGCTTCACGGCCGGCGGGTCTTCCAGGGCGTCGGCGAAGTAGCGGTGCGCGGACACGCAGTCGTGGCGGTAGGCGGCGCCGATGTGCCGGGCGTGCTGTGCGTTGAGTTCACCGAGTTCCGTGTAGCCGCTGTCGGCCGTCAGCCGGGCGGCGATCTCGGCGTCGCTGCGGCCGGTCAGCTCGTCGACGGCGGCGCGGCGGTCGGCGGCGGTGCCGAGCAGTTGCGCGCCGAGGAACACCCGGGAGACCTCGGTCCCGCGCTCCCGCAGTCTTCTCGCCGTCTCCACGGCGAGGGCCGCGCCCGAGGAGTGACCCCACAGCAGGACCCTGGCCGGGCCGAGTGCGGTGATCTCGGTGACGACCTGTTCCGCCACCTGGGTGAGCGCGGCGAACGGCTCGTTGTGGGCGGCCAGGTCGTGACCGGGCAGTTCCACCGCGTAGACCGCGGTCCCGCTGCCCGCCAGAGCGGTGGCCATGGGCTGGTAGTTGACGGCGTTGCCGCCCGCGTAGGGGAAGCAGACCAGGGCGCACTCCGGCGCGGCGCCGGCGTCCGACAGCGGCTGGAGCAGTTCCTGGCGCTTTTGGCCGGCACCGTCGAGGAGCGCGGCCAGGTCGGCGAGTACCGGGTGCCGGGTGATGTCCTTGAGGGACACCGCGCGGTCCAGGGCGATGGTGAGTTTCACCGCCGACAGTGAGGTGCCTCCGGAGTCGAAGAAGTGGTCTCGTTGGCCGATCCGTTCCTCGGGGACCCCCAGCAGTTCCGCCCAGGCGGCCGCCAGCTTCCGCTCGGTGGGGGTGAGGGCGGAGCGGTCGGGCCGCCCGGTGGCCTCGCTCTCGGTGGTCGGCCGCGTCCGTTCGGCGAGCGCGGTCAGCGCCTTCTTGTCGGTCTTGCCGTTGGGGGTCAGCGGCAGGCCCGACTGCCAGTGGAAGGCGGAGGGGACCATGTAGGCGGGCAGTGCCGCACCGAGTGCCTCGCGCAGTACCTCGGTCTCCTGACGGCGGCCCGTGTAGAAGGCGATGAGGTGCTTGCTCTGGTCGGCCCGCTCGGCGACGACCACGGCGCCGTCCCGCACCCCCTTCACCCGCAGGAGGGTGTTCTCGATCTCGCCGATCTCGATCCTGAAGCCGCGGATCTTGACCTGGTTGTCGCGTCGGCCGAGGAATTCCAGCTTGCCGCCGGGATGCCAGCGCCCCCAGTCACCGCCCAGGTAGAGCCGCTCCCCCGGGAAGTACGGGTTGTCCCGGTACGCCTCACGGGTCCGCTCGGGGTCGTTGACATACCCGCGCCCCACGCAGACACCGGAGAACGCGATCAGTCCGGGTGCGCCCAGCGGTACGAGGGACAGATGCTCGTCGACGACGTGGACGTGCACGTTGTTGACCGCGTGCCCCAGCAGCACGCGTTCGGGCACCTCTGTCATGACCTCGTGGTTGGTGTCGTCCGAAGTCTCGGTCAGTCCATAGGCGTTGACCAGCTTGATGCCCGGCTGAATCGCGAACCAGCGCTGGACCAGCTCCCGTTTGAGCGCCTCACCGGTCACCGACACACAGCGCAGGTCCGGCAGTTCCCGGGGGTGCCGTTCGAGATACGACACCACGACTTCCAGGTAGGAGGGTACGACCTGCACCGCGCCGGCCCGGCCGCGGACGATCGTGTCGAGGAACCGTTCCACGTCCACGATCGCGTCCTGCTCGACCAGGAGCGTCCGCCCGCCGACCAGCAGCGCGGAGATGAGCTGCCACAGGGAGATGTCGAAGCACTGCGGTGCCGTCTGCGCCACCACATGCCCCTGGGCGATGCCCAGGTCGTCGATCTTGGCGTAGAGATGGTTGAGCATGCCCGCGTGTTCGCACATGGCTCCCTTCGGCTCGCCGGTGGAGCCGGAGGTGAAGTAGATGTAGGCCAGTTGATCGGCGGTGACCTCCAACCCGAGGTCGCCTTCGGCATGTTGCTCCGCGCAGGCCGCCTCGATGAGCAGCTTCTCGACTCCGGGCAGGCCGGTGAGGGCCTGGTCGAGGGTGTCGGTGCTGCCGGGCTCGGTCAGCACCAGCCGGCATTCGGCGCGCGAGAGGGTCGCGGTGATACGGCCGGCCGGGAAGTGCGGCTCGATCGGCAGGTACACGCCTCCGGCCTTGAACACCGCCAGCACCGCGGCCAGCCAGTCGAGATTGCGTTCGGTGACCACCGCGACCACGTCTTCCCGGCCCAGCCCCCGCCGCAGCAGCGTCCGCGCCAGCCGGTTGGCGCGGGCATTGAGCTCCGTGTACGTCCACTCGCGCTCGCCGTGGACCGCCGCCACCGCCTGCGGATGCTCGCGCACCCGCTGCTCGAACAGTACGTGTGCCCGCCCCTCGGGAAGTCTGCGGTGAGGACCGGCCAGCCCGTCGAGCTGTTCGTGCACCTCCTCGTCCGAGAGGAGGCTCTGCCGCGAGTGATCGGCGTCGATGTCATCGGCCATCAACCGCAGTGCGGCCAGGTGATAGCCCCCGATCCGGGCCGCACACTCGGAGTCCAGCGTCTGGGTGCGATACCGCAGCCGCACGAACAGCCGCCCGCCCTCGTCGCACCAGGCGACTCCCAGTGCGGCCTCGTCGACCAGCCCGGTCTCGGCCCCTGCGGGATCGAACACGATCTCGTACGACGGTCCGGTCACCCCCAGCTCCCGGCGCAGCTCGGTCACCGGGAAGTCGCGGAACGCCAGCAGCTCGGCCTCGACGTGATGAGCTCGCGACACCAGCGCGCGCCAGGTCCCCGGTGCGACGGTCAGCCGGCAGGGCAGCGGGCCGCCCCGGACCCCGGCGGCATAGCCCGTCGCCACTTCCCGCTCACCGGACAGCGCGGCCAGCACCTTGGCATGGGCCGCCAGCAGCACCGCGCTCAACGGGACCCCCGCCTCCCGGGCCAGCCCGCGCACCGCCGCCGCCACGTTCTGCGGGACCGCCGCCTCGTACTCGGCCACTCCGGCCACCGGCTGCCGGACCCACCGCGGTACGGCGGTGAATCCACCGGCGGTCAGCACACCGCTCCAGAACTCCCGGTCGGCTTCCACGCGCGCTCCCATCGAATGGCCCTCCTCAACTCATCGTCTTCGCGGCGCCGTTGGGCGCGGGCAGTGCGGCTGCCGGGCCAATGCCACAGGACTGTTCGGAGGCGTCGGGCATGTCCACGGCGGGGTTGCCGCCCCACCGTGCGTTCGGGGGGACTTCCTCGCCCTTCATGAGGAAGGAGTCGACCGCCAGTACGGCACCGTCGCCCATCGTCACGCCGTAGTGCACATGGGCGCCGACGCCGAGCGTGCACCCGGCACCGAGCGTGGTGGTGTCGGACTTGAAGGTGCCGTCCTCCTGCGAGTGGCACTGGATCTTGCTCCCGGCGTTCAGGGTGCACCCGTCGCCGATGGTGCTGAGCGTCCGCTCGGTCATGTAGCAGCCGTCGTCGAACACCCTGCTGCCGACGCGGGCACCGGTCATCCGCCAGATCAGGGTCTTGAAGGGGGTGCCGTTGAAGATGTTCAGATGGTGGTCCGGAACCTTCCACAGGCGCTCGTGCCACCAGAAGTACGGGTCGTAGATGGAGCACAGCTTGGGGCGCAGCGCGCGGAAGGAGGTGATGCAGCGCTCCAGCAGCACGTAGTAGAGGGCGGTGAAGGTGAGGGTGCAGGCCAGATACAGGGCGATCACCGCATGTCCGAGCCAGCCGTACACCTCGACGGACTGCAGGGCGAACAGCATGAGCGCGAAGGCGTACAGCCAGCGCACGAACAGCATGACGGCCATCGAGCGAAGGTTGTAGCGGTTCTTCGCGGCGAGACGGGTGCGCAAGGTGTCTCCGGTCCTGAGGTCGTCGAACCGTGAGTCCCGCTCCACGGACCGGGGTATCTCGAAGCTGGGCGAGCCGAGGAGACCCACGCCTTGGCGGATCTCACCGTCGAGGGGAATCAGGACCTTCGTCGCGAGAAGGCAGTTGTCGCCCGTTCTGCCGCCGGCCGGGTAGACGATGTTGTTGCCGAGGAAGTTGTGCGGACCGATCGTGGTCCGGGACACCCGGAAGGACGTGCTGGAGAATTCCGCGTTGGCGATGGAGAGCCCGTCGGCCACCATCGTTCCGCTGCCGATGGAAGCCAGGAACGGGGTCTCGTGCTGCACCTCGGTGCCGAAGTTCGAGCCGGTCTGCTCGACCTTGGACAGGTCGTACCCGAGACCGCGCAGGTAGTACACGATGAAGGAGCTGTCGCCGAAGAGCCAGGCGAAGAACTTGATGTTCGTCATGCGCGCTGTCGCCAGGTGCAGCGCGTAGTGGAATCCGTACAGGGGATAGACCTTCTCGGGCTTGATGGCCCTGGCCACCAGCCGCGGAACGGTGAACAGGGCGGCGAGGCCCAGGACGACGAAGCCGAAGAACGTCACGAAGGACAGCACCAGCGCGTCGCTGAGCAGAGCTCCCGTGGTGAGTCCGGCCGAGTCCGGTCCCAGTCGTGAGCCGAGCGCCGGCACCACGGAGAAGAGCATGTACAGCCCGCCGACGGCCAGCGGTATGTAGAGGAGGAACAGCTGGAACAGGGTGCCCAGTCCGAACCAGACCCGGCGTGCGGTGCCGCACCTCGCCGGGGCGACCCTCACATGGTCGACCTCGGTGGGCTCCGCCGGGGATCCGTGCCAGCGCTCGCCGTCCGGGATCCGCTGACCGCGGTGCAGGGCGGACGAGTGACCGAGCTGCGCCCGGTCGCCCATCGCCGTGTCGATGTCGAGGACCGACTTCTCCCCGATGAACACCTCCCGGCCGAGGGTGACACGGCCGGTCTGGATACGACCCGCGTGGGCCCGGTAGCCGACGAAGAACGAGTCCTTGCGGATCACCGTGCCGGCCCCGATCGTGATGAGGTCGGTGCAGACCGGGACGGTCCGGGAGAGGATCGTGACTCCCTTGCCGATGTGCGCGCCGAGCGCCCGGAGGTACAGCACATACAGCGGATTCCCGATGAACAAGACCATCGGATTGCCGTGGAGCAGCACCTTGACGAGCCAGAAGCGCAGATAGGTCAGACCCCAGATGGGGAACTCACTGGGTTTCCAGCGGCCGATGAGAATCCATTTGGCGGCGATCGGGAACACGCACATCGCCAGAAAACCGAGGCCGCCGAAGGCCAGCGAGCGCAGATAGATGTCGACCAGGTCCGAACCGGTCGCGATCCATTCGTAGCCGCGGGCTGTGACCACTCCGAAGACCAGGGAGTATGCCAGGAAGAACAACAACTGGGCAGTTCCGCACAGGACATAGGTCGGTCGGCCGGCCAGCGTCACCGGCGTCGGTGCGGCCGGCGGCGCCGACGGCTTCGAGGCAAGCGACGAGGTGGCGGGAGCGGGCTGCGTCACCGCGAGAGCCGCGGCGAGGCTTTCGATCGTCGGGTTCCGGTAGATGTCCTTCATGGACGCGGACGGCAGGTCCGGTATTTTCCTGACCCGCGCACAGAACTGCGCCATCACCAATGAGTTGGCACCGAGGTCGTCGAAGAAGTGACCGTCGACCGGAACTCGCTCCACGCTGGTGACGTCGGCCAGTACTTCCGCAAGTCTGTCGACGACTGACGCGCTTGTCCCGGATATATGGACCCCGGAGGACTGCTCGACCATCCGACCTCCCGGAGGACGTTTTCAACTGGGCACTGCGCCCGATACTGATCACGAACCATGGATTTCAGTTTCAGTCGATCACCGTGCGGGTGCCACTCCTGATCGATCGCCCTGTGCGACGGCAGCGCGCGACAGGCCCGTGTTCCCTGGTTTCCGGCAGGTTGGGCACGCCTCGGAGATCACCCGTATGGCGGTCCACGCATGCAGGCCGGACATGCCGTTGAGTGGAGCAATCGCCGGTGCGCCGCGGCCCGGCACACGACGCTGGCCTTTCTGTTGAGATCGTGTCCGGGAGTTTGTGTGTACAGGCTGCGTCAGTCGGACCGTCGTGAGTCCCGGCCACAGACCGACCCCGGGGCACAAACGCCCGAGCCCGCGTGGCTGCGTCGGCTTCCGGTCCTCTACGTCGCGGGCGTCCTGGTGCTGGAGCCCATCACGCCCGTGCAGTGGCCGGTCAGTTTCGTGCTGATCGCACTGCCTCTGGTGGCCGCCTTCGCCCACGGACCCGCCGTCGTCGCCCTCACCACGGTGTTCGCCATCGTCTTCCAGGGAATCCTGGCCGGTACCCCGTGCTGCGCGGGCCGTGAGGTCGGATATCTGTGGGACCGGCACTATGTGGCGGCCTACATCTGCACCGCCCTGGTGGGCACCCTGGGAACCATCCTGGCCGCCCACCGGATCCGACGGGAGCGCACCCTGGCCGATGTGCGCTTCGTGGCCGAGATGGCGCAACGCGTCCTGCTCCGACCGGTTCCGCACCGGATCGGCGACCTGGTGCTGGAGAGCTTCTATCTCTCCGCCTCGGCGGAGGCGCGGATCGGCGGTGACCTCTACGAGGCCGTGCCCACCGTGCACGGGGTGCGGCTGCTCATCGGCGACGTCCGCGGCAAGGGCCTGCTCGCGGTGGAGACCGCCGCCGCTTTGCTCGGCGCGTTCCGGGAGGCCGCGCACGACGAGCCCGACCTCCCCGCCCTGGTGGGCCGGGTGGAGACCAGCATGTCGCGCCGGGCCGAGCAGATCCCCGGGAGCGATGTGAGCGAACGGTTCGTCACCACCGTGTTCGCGGAGGTCCGCACCGCCGAGCAGACCGTCCGCGTCGTCAACTGCGGCCATCCGCCGCCGCTGCTCATCCGTCCCGACGAGGTGCGCGAACTGGACCTGGGGCGCTCCTCTCCGCCGCTGAACCTGGGCGTGCTCGTCGGGGAGCCGTACCACGTCGAGACCTACGACTTCCGCCCCGGCGACCAGTTGCTGCTCTACACGGACGGAGTCACGGAGACCCGCGCCCCGGACGGCTCCTTCTACCCCCTCGTCGAACGCGTCCGCGCCTTGGGACCGCTACCGCCCCGGGACCTCCTGGAAAGGCTCCACCACGACCTGCTGGCCTACAGTCAGCACGGCCTGCACGACGACACCGCCGCGCTCACCGCGTGCCTCCTGCCGGCCGGGGACAAAGGACTCGCCGCGGGAACCGTCTTGGGGTAAGTTCGCGATCTTCGGGCGCGCAGGCACCCGGAGTCCTCGAAAGCCCGAGTCCATGACGAACCCCGACCGGACCCCGGCGCGGCTGCGCCTCTACGCCGCCCTGACCGGCCTGGCGACCACCTTCCGGGGCATGACCGCCCATCCCGACGAGAACAACTGCGAGTGCCACTGGGGCAGCGCGGAGGAGCTCGCCCAGCTCAAGGTGCCGGACGTGCCGCTGGACCCCGACCTCCTCGATCGCACCTGGGGGGCCATCGACTGGATCGACCACGCGTCCGTGTTGCGCCGGATCCTGCCCCAGTTCGCCTCGGGCCTCGTCGACGGAAGCATCAAGCCCCTCTCCGGCATGGGGACGGCGGGACTTTCGTTCGCCCTCGGTCACTGGCAGCAGTGGCCGGTCCAACAGGCCGCGGCGGTGCGGGAGTTCCTGGAGGCCTGGTGGGCTTACACCCTTGTCACCCCGAAGCCCGCCGTGCCCGGGTACGAGGTCCTCGTGCTGTGCGCCGAGGCCTCGGGGGCGCTGACCCCGTGGCTGCGCCTGTGGGAGACGTCGCCCGGTCCTGTTGCCGACCGTCACCTTGCCGACGCGGCGGCGCACTGGGAGTACGGCCTGCTCGGTGACCAACTGCCGTGGTCCGCATGGGAGAACGGGGAGGACATGCGGGCCGAGCTGACCGCGTGGCTGGTCCGCCATGCTCCGGACCGGCTCCGCGGCCACGGAGCGTCCGAGGAACTGCTGCACCGCATACGGCTTCTCGGCCTCACCGGGCCCGCCCGCTGGACGGACCCGCACTGGCCGGGCCACCGCTACTGAGGTCACGGCGCGAGCCGGCCGCGGGCGACGCCCTGGGGCGCCGGACGCGGCCGGCCGCTGGGGGTCAGCCCTCGATGCGGTGCTGGGTCCAGAACGAAGTCAGGTCCGTGCTCGTGGCGGCCTGGGCGGCCGCCTTGAACTCGGCCGTGGTCGAGACGCCGTACCAGTGCGAAGTGGCGTAGTCCTTCAGGAGCTTGGTCATCGCGGTGTCGCCGAGGACGCGTCGCAGATCGTGCAGGGCGCACTTGCCGTAGCCGTAGACCACGGTGGAGTACCGGGACGAGTGGGCGTCCCAGTAGGCCATCGAGTTGGTGATCTTCTCGGCGGACGAGGCCCATGAGACGCTGCTCCAGCAGCTGGTACCGGTCTTGCCCAGGGCCAGGTCGGTGGCGTAGTCGGTGAACGCCTCGTCCAGCCAGGGGCTGTTGTACTCGTCGTCACCGACGATGCCGTACCACCACTGGTGGCCGATCTCGTGCGTGAGCGCCGTGGTGCTGACCAGGTCGAGGACGAACCCCGGGTACTCCATGCCGCCGAACCAGAAGTTGTTGTCGATCACGGCGTCCAGTTCGCCGTACGGGTAGGCGCCGAACCGTGACGCGTGGGCGTCCACGGCGGACTTGGCGGTGGTGAGCATCGACTGGGCGCTGGAGGAGCTGATGCCCGAGACGGAGTAGATGTTCACCGGGACGCCGGCCGTCGAGGTGCCGGAGATCTTGCTGAAGGGACCGGCGGCCCAGGCGAAGTCCCGCACCTTGGTGGCGGTGGCGGTGGTGACCGTACGGCCGCTGGAGCCGGGGGTGTCGACCGATGTGCCGGTCGCCGGCACGAGCAGGGTGCTGGGGTGGTCGAGGGTCACCTTGAAGTCGGCGGCCAGCGAGTAGAACGACTCGCCGTTGTTGGTGTACGGGTCGAGGTGCCAGCCGGCCCCGTCCTTGACCGCGAGGACGGGCAGGGCGTTTCCGATGAAGCTGAAGGCCCCGTCGTGGCCGAAGCGGTCGGCGCCGCTCGGGACGGTGACGCCGAGGTCGAACCCGATGGTGGCGGTCTGCCCCTGCGCCAGCGGCGACGACAGGTCGATCTTGAGAGCCGTACAGGCGACGGAGAGGGCACCCGCGCTACCGCCCGTGACATTGCTGACCGTGATCGGCGGGGCCGAGCAGGTGCCGTGGTAGTTGTCCCACAGCCTCAGGTACACCTCGCTGAGCGCGGTGGAGGAGGCGTTGGTGAAGGCCACGCTCTCATGGCCGGTCCACACCGTGCCGCTGGTGTCGCTGCTCAGGCTGACGGTGTACGAGGGTGCGGCCGGGGTCCGGGTGGAGTCGGCCGGAGGTGTCGAGCCGCCGGAGGTGTCGAGGGCGATGTCGTCGAGGACGAAGCTCGTCTGGAGGCTGGAGTCCTCGGTGCCGGTGAAGGCGAGGTTCACGGTCTGGCCCGCGAACGCCGACACGTCGAACGACTTCTGCACGTAGCCGGTGTTCTTGTTGAGGTTCGAGTACGTCGCCAGTGTGGTGGAGCCGATCTTCGCCGTGAGCTTGTCGTAGGCGGTCGACGAGGTCGTCTCGGCGGTGTCGATGTGCAGCCAGAAGGTGAGGGTGGCAGTGCTGCACCCGGAGGGGATCGTGACGCTCTGCGAGAGCGTGTCGGTGTGGGTGCTGCCGACGCCGTTCAGCCAGGCGAAACTGGTGCCGCCGTGGGCGGTCTGACCGCTGCGGCTGGTGATCACGCCGGACGAGGACGGGGTCCAGGGCGAAGTCCCGCTCTCGAAGCCGCCGTTGGTGACCACCTGGGCCGGGGTGCAGTCGGCGGCGAGCGGGGATGGGTGCGGTGCGGCGGCGGCCGGGGTGGCGGGAAGCGACACGACGGCCAGTGCGGCGACGGCCGCTGCGCCCACGGCGAGGGCCTTGTGGGGGGTCTGTCTCACACGAAACTCCTTTGCGGCGGCCGGGATTCCGGCCTGCTCGGTGGCCGCCCGCCCGGCTGGGGTGCGCCGGCGGACGACCTCGGGTTTGCGCGTTTGGGTCGGACTGTTCGCTCGGGGAGTGTTCCACCGCGGCCCCTGGGGTCGGGGCAATGGCTGCCGAAAGCGTGACAGATTTGACCAGAGCATGCCATCAAGATGTCAAAAGTGGTCGTGCCACCCGGAGTCGACCGGAGTCAGGGAGTGCCGTCGGGCGTGGCGACGGCCGAGGGCCGCGCCCTCGACGGCTCGGCCCCCGCCTCGGTCGGTGTCACCGACGGGCCACGGGTGGGCGACGCCGAACGGCTCGGGGCACGGGTGTTGTCGGACCGCTGTGTGGCGCTGGGGTGCGGTCCGGCCGACTCCGGCAGCGACGACTCGGAAGGTGACGCCGGATCGGAGGGTGACGCCGACGGGGTGGGCGGCGCCGTACGGCCGCTCGCGGGGGGCGGTGCGAGCGGCACCGCGGGTGACGCGGGCGCCCCGGGTGACGCCAGATGGAGCTGGAGCGCGATGAGCGCGGCCACGCCGCAGGACAGGCCGACTCCGGCCGCGGCGCGCAGCCGTCGGCGGCGGCTCGCGGCGCGGCGGATCGCCTCGTACCGGCCCGGGGGTGCGCCGAGGTAGTTGGACGGGGGCCGCAGGATGACCGCGAGCGGGTCATCGGGTTCGAACTCCGCGCCCTCGTCAAAGCGTGTGGTCAAGGCTTCTCCTCAAGTGGGCGCGGAGCAGTTCTCGGGCCGCGTGGAGGTCGGCCTTGACGGTTCCTTCCTTGCGTCCGGTCAGCGCGGACACCTCCCGGATCGGCATGTCAGCGTAGTAGTGCAGCAGGATCGGGACGCGCAGTCGTTCCGGGAGCGACTGCACGAGCAGCCGTACCGAGGGGTCGGCCTGTTCGTCGTGGGGGCGGACGGCGGCCTCCGAGGTGGCGCGGTGCATGGCCCTGCGCTCGCGCTCCAGCTTGCGCCAGTGGTCCCGGACCAGGTTGGCGGCGGTGACGTAGAGGAAGCCGCGGGGCTCCTCCACGGTCGTCCAGCGGGCCCAGAGCCGGGTGAACGCCTCCGAGGCGACCTCGTGGGCCGTCTCGTCGTCGTCGACGAGACGGCGGCACCAGCCGGCGAGGCGCGGATAGAGGGCGGCGAACAGCTCGGACGCTGCCCTGTCGCGGGACCGTTTCAACGCTCTCCATGGTCGTGTCGCATGCACAGGGAAGGATGCCGGGCCGCCGGTGTACGTTCCGCCGGCCCGGCATCCGTGCGGTCGGTCAGGGGTTCGTGGAGCTCAGCGCGGCGAAGACGATCACGTTGTCGAGATAGCCGTCGCCGGTGTGGGGACCGCCGCATGTGATGACCCGCAGCTCCGGACGGCCGACGTCCCCGTAGACCTCGTCCGCCGGGAAGTCCGCCTTGGCCACCGTCCGTACGGCGCCGACGGTGAACTCCGCCGCCCTGCCGTTCTCCAGGCGCGCCACGATCCGGTCGCCGCGGTGCAGCCGCGCGAGGTGCCGGAAGACCCCGTCCCCGTAGGCGCCGACCGTCACATGGCCGAGGATGACCGACGGGCCGACCTGCCCCGGCGTCGGCGAGTGCCGGTACCAGCCCGCCCGGTCGTGCGCCGTGACGGGCGGTACCTGCACCGTGCCGTCGGGCTCCAGCCCCAGCCGGATGAGCGGGGTGTCGACCCCGATGGCCGGGATCCGCAGCCGGACAGGGACCGACCGCCCGAGGGCCCGCACCGTCTTCGCCGAGGCCGAGGCCGAGGCCGAGGCCGGGGGAGGCGCCGGCGTGCTCGCGGCGCGTGCGGTCGAGGCCCGGTGGGCCGCCGGACCCGCGCAGCCGACGAGCAGCGAGGCGCTCGCCGCGGTGACGAAGGCGCGCCTGGAGAGCGGGGTCATGCCCCGGTCGCCCGCCGGCGGCGTACGACGAGGACCGCGCCGCCGCCCGCGAGGAGCACCGTGGCAGCGGCTCCGCCGATCAGGCCGCCCTCGGTTCCGGACCCGGAGGACGCCGCCCGCACTCCGGTGTCGGGTGCGCCCGAAGGCACCACGGAGACCTGGCTCGGCGCCGGCGCCGGCGCCGTGGTCGGCCGGGCACTCGTCCCCCGGGAGGGTTCGGCGCTGGGCATCTCGGTGGGGGCGGCGCTCGACGCCCGGGTCGGCGCGGCGGAGGGGGTCGCGGTCGCCCCGTCGGCGAACGCGGGCACGGCGCTCGCCAGCACCGCCGTGCACGCAAGTGCCATGCCCTTGGGGACAGTTCGGCGCATCGAATCGCTCTCTTTCGTCGGCCCGCCCGGTGGCCGGGAGGCTGGGTGACAGATCGAGCGGAGAGACGAGGCAGCACAGGGGCAGGTTGCAAAGAGACGGCAAAGTCGCCGGAGTCGTTGCCGGAGGTCGTTACGGGATCTCCTGCTCGGCCCAGATGACCTTGCCCCCGGCCGTGTACCGGGCACCCCAGCGATGGGCGAGCTGCGCCACCAGGAACAGGCCGCGGCCGCCCTCGTCCATGCTCCGGGCGTGCCTCAGCCGGGGAGCGGTACTGCTGGCGTCCGCGACCTCCAGGGTCAGCCGGGAGTCACGCAGCAGCCGCAGCCGAATGGGCGGCGCGGCATAGCGGATCGCGTTGGTGACCAGCTCGCTCACGATGAGCTCGGTGGTCATGGCCAGATGCCCGAAGCCCCAGGCCTCCACCTGCCCGGTCGCCCGCGCACGGACGTCGCCGACGGCGGCCGGGTCCACGGGTACCTCCCACGAGACCACGTGGTCGGGTCCCAGGGCGCGCGTGCGCGCCAGGAGGAAGGCGATGTCGTCGGGTTGCGGCCCGGCCACCAGTTGCTCCACCCCGGATGCGCACAGGGTGCCGAGGTCGGCCGCGGGCCGGGCGAGCACCTCGGCGAGGCGGGCCATGCCGGACTCCATGTCGTGGTCCACGCCCTCGATGAGACCGTTGGTGTAGAGGCCGAAGAGGCTGTTCTCGGGGAGCTCGATCTCGACGGCCTCGAACCCCAGCCCGCCCAGCCCGAGCGGCGGCCCGGCGGGGGGCTCCGGGAAGTCGACCCGCCCGTCGGGGGTGACGACCACCGGGGGCGGATGTCCCGCACGGGCCATCGACAACCGCTTCGTGACCGGGTCGTAGACGGCGTAGAGACAGGTCGCCCCGAGGAAGGTGGTGCTGCTCCGGTCGGCCGCGTCGTCGCTCGCCTCCTCCTCGCTCAGTCGGAGCACGAGATCGTCGAGATGGGCCAGCAGGTCATCGGGGGGCAACTCCATGTCGGCGAGGGTCTGCACCGCGGTGCGCAGCCGGCCCATGGCCGCCGCCGCGCTGATGCCGTGGCCGACCACATCACCTACGACGAGGCCCACCCGGGCGCCGGAGAGCGGGATCACGTCGAACCAGTCGCCGCCGACCCCGCCGGTGGCGTCCGCCGGCAGATAGTAGGAGGCCACCTCCAGTGCCGTGCCGCCGGTCAGGGCCTGGGGCAGCAGACTGCGCTGGAGGGTGAGCGCCGCCGTGTGTTCCCGGGTGTAGCGGCGGGCGTTGTCGACGCACAGTGCCGCGCGCGCCACCAGTTCGCGGGCCAGCAGGACGTCGTCGGGCTGGAACGAGACCGGATTGACCGAGCGGGCGAACGTGGTGAGGCCCAGGACGGTGTTCCGCGCCCGCATCGGCACGGAGATGAGGGAATGCAGCCCGTACTTGCGCATGCTCTCGGTCCTGGCGGGCTGTTCGGTGATCCACAGTTCGTCGGCCGGGTCGAGGACCGGGATGAGGATGGGTTCGCCGCTGATGAGCAGGTCCACGCCGTGCGGCGGGGGAAGGAAGTCCACCCTGTCCCCGACCCGCGCCACGGCCTCCGGGCAGCCCTCCCGGGCCGAGCTCAGTCCGGCTCGGCGCATCACCGGCCTGGCGGGTGCCGTTCCAGCGTCGGTGAGCCACGTTCCGTGGCCCTCGGTGCTGAGGACGGATTCCAGGAGATCGACGATGACGAAGTCCGCGAAGCGGGGCACGGCGAAGTCGGCGAGCTCCTGGGCCGTCCGCATCACGTCCAGCGTCGTGCCGATGCTGGTTCCGGCCTCGTTGACCATCGACAGGAGCCGGCGCACGTTCCACCGCTCGGTGACGTCCTGGACCATGTAGCAGACCCCGATGACGGAGTTGTCCGCGTCCACCAGGGGGAAGAAGGAGGTGGAGTAGGCGTGTTGGCGACGCGGATCGGCCCAACTCCATCCCAGGTACTCGTAGTCGGTCACCGGCTCTCCGGTCGCCAGCACCTCGCTCATCAGCCCTTCGATGGTCTCCGCCTGGATTCCCGGCAGCAGCTCGGCCAGCCGGCGCCCCAGCCGCTGCTCGCGCGGCACACCGCCGAGGCGTTCCAGGGTGTCGTTCAGCCACAAGTAGCGCAGCTGCAGATCCATGACGGCCATACCGATGGGCGAGCGGGTCAGGAAGCCGTCGAGGACCGACTGGCCGACCGTCCACTGCCGCCGCTGCTCGCGCGCGGAGAGCAGGAAGCATTCGGTTCGGCCGATCCGGAAGGACGCGGACACCCTGAGGTCGACGTCGATCGCCTCGCCGTCGCGGTGCCGTACGGGGACGAGACCGCTCCACCCCATTCCGGAGCGGCAGCGCTCGACGACGCCGGCCAGACGTCCCGGGTCCGGGCGCGTCGCCAGCAGCCGCGCGGCGGAGCCGCCGACCACCTCCGAGGCGAGGTGGCCGAGAAGGGCTTCGGCGCCCCGGGTCCAGCCGATCACGACGCCGTCCGCGTCGATCAGCGCCGCCGCGTCCGTGGACGCGTCGAGAAGATCGCGTGCTCCTGCGGACGTGGGCGTCTCCGAACCGTTTCGCGCAGAATCCATTGATCCCATCCTCTACAGGACCATGGTCCTGCTTGCGCGCCCGATCCGCACGGTCCGGCGGACGGCCGCGGGGCGCCGGACGGACCCGGGCGGGACGATCCTTCCCGATGGCACACGTGCGACGATTTCCCGGCGCCCAGGATCTTGCTGACCGGTGCGGTCACGGGACTCGTCGGACCGCCGAGATCCTCCTCCACGGCCGCGTCGGGGCCGAGTTGAGCGTGCCCGGCCACACCGACGGGGTCCGCGGCTGCCGGCCACCACCCGGCTTGACCTGCACATGCGGACCCGACGTGGCTGGGCAAGCCGCGGAACCCCGAGGCAGCATGGAAGTACCGGGAGCCAGAACCCAGGCGTGCGGCAACGCCGGTCCAGACCGGCCTGTCCTGCCGACCGGTCGAGGAGGATCTGGGATGACAGCCGAATCCTTCAAGCCCAACAGTGACGTCTCGGGCCCCGAGACGGTCCGGCCGACCGGTCTGCTGGATGTGCTGAGCGTGGCCGCGATCGTCCTGGACACCGAGGGACGCATCGTGTTCTGGACCCCGCAGGCCCAGGATCTCTTCGGCTACACCGCGGAAGAGGCCCTGGGCACGGAAGCGGCCCGGCTGCTGATCCGCCCGGAGCACATGCAGGCCGTGATGAGTCTGTTCGCGGAGGTGCTGGCCACCGGCCGGGCCTGGGCCGGCGCCTTCCCCGTCCGGCACAAGGACGGCAGCACCCGCCTGATGGAGTTCCGCAACATGCGGCTGCTGGACGACCACGGCGATGTCTACGCCCTCGGCATCGCGGCCGACCACACCCTTCTCCAGCGCGTGGAGACCGACCTGGCCCTGTGCGAGCGGCTGATCAACCAGTCTCCGATCGGGCTGGCCCTGCTCGACCCCGACCTGCACTATCTCCTGGTCAACCCGGCCCTGGAGCGGATCGACGGCATACCCGCCGAGGAGCACATCGGCCGCCATCTGAGAGAGACCCTGCCCTTCTCCGACGTCGACACCATCGAGTCCGCCCTGCGCCAGGTGCTCACCACCGGCACCCCGCTGCTCGACCAGTACCACGTGAGCCGGCCCCCGGCCGACCCCGACCACGATCACGCCTGGTCTCTCTCCTTCTACCGGCTGGAGGACCCCGGCGGACGCGTCCTGGGCGCGGCCGCCTCGGTCGTGGACGTCACGGAACGGCACCGCGCGGCCACCGAGGCGGACCGGGCCCGGCGCCGTCTGGCACTCATCGCCGACGCCTCCACCCGGGTCGGCACCACGCTGGAAGTGGAGCAGACCGCCCATGAACTGGCCGACATCGCGATTCCCGAGCTCGCCGACATCGTCGCCGTGGACGTGCTGGACTCCGCCCTGGCCTTCCGCCGCAGCAGCAAACCCGAGAACGGCCCGGAGCTCTTCAGGGCACTGGCTCTGAAAGCGGCCCGCCCCACCGTGGCGCTCCAGGCCGCCGACCGTCCCGGCGACCTGGCCGCCTACGACGGGGACCGTCTGGTCACCCTGTGCGTCCACTCCGGCAGACCGGTCCTGGTCCGTCGTGTGGGCAGCGACGATCTACGGCGTATCGCCCGCTCCCCCGATGTCAGCGAGCTGCTGGCCCAGGCCGGACTCCACTCCTATCTCGCGGTGCCGCTGATCGCGCACGGCGAGGTCCTCGGCGCACTGGACCTCAAACGCACCCTCAACCCGCTCCCGTTCGACCAGGACGACGTCGTCCTCGCCAGTGAGCTCGCGAGCCGCGCCGCGATGTCCATCGACAACGCCCGGTGGTTCCAGAGCGTGCGCAACACCGCGCTCACCCTCCAGCGCAGTCTGCTGCCCGACCATCCGCCGCACCACCCCGGCCTGGAACTCGCCTCCCGCTATCAGCCCGCCCTGGCGACCAGCGAGGTCGGCGGCGACTGGTACGACGTGCTCCCCCTGGCCGGCGGCAAGACCGCGCTGGTCGTCGGGGACGTCATGGGCAACGGCATCGACGCCGCCGCCACCATGGGCCGGCTGCGCACCGCCACCTGCGCCTACGCGGACCTCGACCTGCCACCGAACGCGGTGCTCCAGCATCTGGACAAGATCACCTGCGATCTGGAGCACTACATCGTCACCTGTCTCTACGCCGTCTACGACCCGCACACCAGGGAGTGCCACATCGCCAACGCCGGACACCTGCCGCCGGCGCTGGCCGGCCCCGGCCGTGCCCCCGAACTGCTGGACCTGCCCGCCGGAGTGCCGCTCGGCGTCGGCGGCGTCTCCTTCGAGACCACGAAGGCGGATCTCGGCTCCGGCGATCTGCTGGTCCTGTACACCGACGGCCTGGTCGAAACCCGACAGCACCCCATCGACGACCGCCTGAACGTCCTGCTCAGCTTCCTCGACGAGCCGCACCGGCCCCTGGAGGAGACCTGCGACCTCCTCCTGCACGGCCTACGCCACCCCGACGACCACGACGACGTCGCCCTCCTCGTGGCCCGGACCCTGTAGGCGATTCCGGGGCCCGGCAGTCAGGGACGGATCGGGGAAAAAGGGTGCCCGTCCGCGACGAGACCGGCCACCATGAACTCCCGTCCCGTCAGCGCGGGCTGATCCTCCACCACTGCCGCTTCCAGGTCCACCGCCTGCTCGCCCAGACGCGATGCCCGTAACGGGTCGGCCGCGGCCAGGGCCGGCGCGAGGTCGTCCCGTTCCGCGAGGAGCGGACCGTCGGCCTGGTCGGCGAACACCTCGTCACCGACCCGGTCGGCCGGGCCGGTCAGCCACGCGAGGGCACGGATGGCGGCGAGCCGCTCGAACCGCGCGGTCGCCGTGGGAACAACCCGTCCGAGTGAACCGCGGGCCGTGATAGTCCATTGGAGCGCCGGACACGAAGGCGTGAGCAGTCAATACGACCATCTGCTGACATAGTGCGGCCATGGAGATCATGACCGTCGGCAGCCGAGGGTGAAGGTGTCGTTCACACCTCGCCGTACGGCCCTGGCCCTGGTCCTCACCGGTGCCGCGGGGATCGCCGGCGCGGTCGGCCTCGGTGGTGCACTCCCCCACACGGGCCACCGCACTCCCGCCGGCGGTCCTTCCGCCGTTTCCTCGGCAGCGGTCCCCTCCCCCGGTGCCAGGGGCATCGGCGATCCGCTCATGCCGCTCGACGGCAACGGCGGTTACGAGGTCCGCCACTACACACTCGACTTCGACTGGCGGGCACCGCGAACGCCCTTCGACGCGAGCGTCACCATCAGCGCCACCGCCACACAGGCCCTCTCCCGCTTCGACCTCGACTTCGCCGGCAACACGCTGCACACGGTCACCGTGGACGGCACACCGGCGGCCTTCGTCCGCGACGGCGACGAACTCGTCGTCACCCCCACGAAGCCCATCCCGCACGGCAGAGCGTTCACGGTGCGCGTCGCCTACACCGCCGACCCGACACAACAACGGCACCGCGACGACGCGATCCAGGACTACGGCTGGATGCCCACGCCCGACGGCACCCTGATCTACGCCCAGCCCGACGGCGCCAAGATGGTCTTCCCGGCGAACGACCACCCGAGCCTGCGGGCGCGCATCACCTTCCGCATCACCACGCCGCCCGGCCTCGGCGCCGTGGCCAACGGCCGGCTCGTCGAGCGTGTCCGGCGGGCCGACGGACACATCCGGTGGACGTACGACTCCGAGCAGCCGGTCGCGGCGCAGCTGGTCCAGATGGCCATCGGGAGGTTCACGTTCGTCGACAGCACCGGCCCGCGCGGGCTGCCCGTCCGGGACGTCGTCCCCGGCGGGATGGTCGAAGACACCGCGGCGTACCGGTCCCTGACCCCCGAGCACCTCGCGTGGCTGGAACAGCGACTCGGGCCGTACCCGTTCGGCCGCTACGGCGTGCTGGTCGGCGACACCGACCTGCCGGTGGCGCTGGAGACGCAGTCGCTGTCCGTCGTACCCCGGGACAACCTGCTGGGTGACCGGGTCGACGCCGAGCGGGACCTCGTACACGAACTGACCCACCATTGGACGGGTGACAGCGTCGCCGTCCGGCGGTGGTCCGACCTGTGGCTGAGTGAGGGTCACGCCCGCTACTACGAACGCCTCTACTCCGACACGCACGGCGGTGACGGCTTCGAGTCCGCCATGCGGGCCGCGTACGAGCAGCACGACCAGTGGCGGCACGACGACGGAGCGCCCGCCGAACCCACCGGGCCGACCCTGTTCAGGAACATGCGCTACGACGGCTCGGCACTCGTGCTCTACGCCCTCCGGGAGAAGGTCGGGGAGCAGACCTTCGAGAGGATCGAGCGGTCCTGGGTGACGAGGTTCCGGGGGCGGGCCGCCGGAACCCGGGACTTCATCGCCCTGGCCTCCGAGGTCGCGGGCCATGACCTGGCCTCTTTCCTGACCCCGTGGCTGTACGGGGCGCACACCCCGCCCATGCCGGGGCACCCCGACTGGCGGGTGGACCCCGTTCGGGACTGACCGTCACGCCCTGGGTAGGGGAGCCGACTTGGTGCCGCCGACCGGGTGGCCTCTGCCGGGCTGCTGGTCCACGCCGGTGACCCTCGGCGCGACGGGGCGTGCCGGGCACGGAATCGTACGAGGGGTGGCGTAAGGGGCAACTCCCTTGTCCTGGCCGCGTCCTGTCGCGACGAGCCTGGTTGGAGACACCTGCAATGAAGAAACGCTTCTCCCCCCGTGTCCCCAGTGCCGTCCGCAGGCACCGCCGGACGGTCCTCGTGACGGCATCGGCGGCACTGATGGCCCCGCTGCTGGCTCCGCTGCTGTCCGGCGCGCCGGGCGGTGTGGCGGCCGACCGGCGGCTGGAGAACGACTTCACGGCTGCCGCGGACGAGTACGACGTGCCGCGGAGTGTGCTCATGGGCGTGTCCTATCTGCAGTCGCGCTGGGACTCCCACAGGGGCGCGCCGAGCGTCGGCGGCGGCTTTGGACCGATGCATCTGGTGGACACCCGGCTGGCCCAGAAGGCGGACCCGGCGACGCAGCCGCGCGGCAGTGCCATGGCACTCGCGGGACCGTCCCCCTCCCAGGCGGCCAAACCCGGGGGCAAGCGATCCGGGCAGCCGTCCGACCTGCAGCAGGCTGCCCGTCTGACCGGGGAGAAGGAGGAGCGGCTACAGAAGGACGCCGCCGCGAATGTGCGCGGCGGTGCGGCGCTCCTGGCGGAGACGCAGCGGCGGCTCGGCAAGCCGCTCAGCGACAACCCGGCGGACTGGTGGGAGGCCGTGGCGCGCTTCCCCGGGCTGGACGACACCACCGAGGCGGCGACCTACGCCAACGACGTGTTCGGAGTGATCCACCAGGGAGCGCACCGCACCACCGACGCCGGACAGTCCGTCACCCTGCCCGCCAGCCCGGACGTTCACCCGCGCACTCTGAAGAACGGCGCGGCGCGGTCCAAGGAGGTCGAGTGCCCGGCCGAGCTGTCCTGCTCCTGGCTCAGCGCGCCGTACACGGAGATCGACGACGACGCGTACGGCAATCACGACCTGGGCGACCGGCCCAAGGACCAGAAGATCGAGTACATCGTCATCCACGACACCGAGGCGTCCTTGCGCTCCATGTTCCAGACCGTGCAGGACCCGACGGAGGCATCGTGGCACTACTCCATCCGCTCCAAGGACGGTCACGTCACACAGCACATCAGGACCAAGGACATGGCCTGGCACTCGGGCAGTCAGTTCGTCAACGGCCGCTCCATCGGCATCGAGCACGAAGGTTTCCTCACGCAGCCCGACACCTGGTACACCGAACAGATGTACCGGTCATCGGCGCGTCTGGTGCGCTATCTGGCCAAGAAGTACAGCGTTCCGCTGGACCGACAGCACATCTTCGGCCACGACAACGTGCCGGCCCCGACGGCCGACAGCATCCCCGACATGCACGACGACCCGGGCCCCTTCTGGGACTGGCGGCACTACTTCGACCTCCTGGGCGCGCCCCTGCGGGCCACGGCCGGGTCGGACAGCCCCATGGTGACCGTGCTGCCGGACTACTCCACCTACAAGCCGCGCTACACCGGATGCGCCGGGCACGGTGTGCCGTGCGCTCCGCACGGTTCCAGCGCCGTCCGCCTCCACACCGAGCCGGCCGACGACGCCCCGCTGATCCAGGACCCGGGCCGGCGCCCGGACGGTGAGGACTCGACGGAGGACGTCAACGACCTGGGTTCGCGGGTCTCCACCGGCCAGACCTACGCCGTCGCCGAGCGCCGGGGCGACTGGACGGCGATCTGGTACCTGGGCAAGAAGGCCTGGTTCAAGAACCCGAAGAAGCACCCTACGGCCGTCGGCGCGGCGGGCCGGATGGTGACTCCGAAGGAAGGTCTGAGCGAGGTCCCCGTGTACGGGCGCGCCCTCCCGGAGGAGGACGCCTACCCGGACGGGATCACGGAGCCGACCGAGTCGCCCCTGCCGTACACCCTCGGCGAGGGACAGCGCTACGTGACGATGTCCCACACCACCGGCTCCTATATCGACAGGTCGACCTTCGAGTACACACCGAGCCCGGTGGTGAAGGGTCAGGAGATGTACTACGAGATCCAGTTCGGCCACCGGCTCGCCTACGTCCGGGCCAGTGATGTGGACATGTTGGACGCACCGGCCCTGGCGGGCCCGCAGGGACAGGCCGGCGGCCACCCCCAGCGGTGACGGGCGGCGGCCGGGTCTCATCGGAGCGTGAGCACCGGCCGGACGGAGCACCCGTCGGAGACGCCGTCGCCCTCCGGGCCGTACACGAACTCGACCATGGAGGGGTTGCGGTTGGCGGTGGCCAGCGGCAGCCACGCCAGCAGATTGCCGTAACCACCGCACACCGACTCGCCGGCGTCCCCGCCGTGTATCGCCGTGGCATCGCTCGTCAGCTCCGCACGATAGGTGTCGTAGGCGATGCGCAGGCCGAATGCGTTCGGCTGCTCGTGCGGCCCGGTGCGGTCCCCGTACGGGATGCGGTCCAGGGGGCAGTCGTTCCCCCATCGGAACAGGGTGTCCGCCCCGGCTCCGCAGGCGTGCTCCCACTCGTCGGAGCTCGGTATGCGCAGTCCGCGAGCCGCGAGGGCGGCAGGCACGTCGGCGGGCAGTTCGGTCAGGTCCTCGTCCAGGTCCTCGTCCTCGACCGCCATGAGCACCGTGGGCAGGACGGCACTGCGGCGGGGGCTGAGCACCTCCGCAAGATGGGCCCGCAGATCGGGGCCGTAGCCGAATCCCTGCTCCACGCTCTCGTTGTAGTCGGCGACCTGCTCGGGCGTCGGACGCCAGGCCTCCAGGTCGAATCCCAGAGTCACCGGACCCCCGGGGACCAGCGCGAACTCCTGCCCGTCGCGCTCGATCCGGACGCGGTGCAGCGGGCCGCCCAGATGCTCGACCGTCTCGACGGCGGTCACCCGGCCGTGCACCAGGCCGGCGGCCTCCTGGGCGAGGCGCCGTGCGGTTGACGGGTCGAAGGACCGCCACTGGTCCAGTGTGAGATCAGCAAGTGACATACGGCGCAGTGTGGCACGCGGGTCCGACAGTCGGCCGTCGGCCAAGGGCTTGCGATGTGGCAGCCCGGAGCCTCGCCCCTTTCGCATACTGAGCGGCATGGCCACCTACGACACGCTCGGCGCCACGTATGCCCGGACTCGACGGCCGGATCCGAGGATCGCCGCCCAGATCCACACCGCACTCGGGAACACGACGGACGTGATCAATGTCGGAGCCGGCACCGGCTCGTACGAGCCGCCGGGGACCGTTCTCGCGGTCGAGCCCAGCCAGGTGATGCTCACCCAGCGCCCGCCGGGCTCCGCCCCCGCCGTGCAGGCGGTGGCGGAACGGCTCCCGCTGCGTGACGACGCGGCCGACGCCGTCATGGCACTGCTGACCATCCATCACTGGGCCGACCTGACGGCCGGGATCGCCGAGCTGCGCCGGGTCGCCCGCCGCCGCATCGTCGTCCTGACCTGGAATCAGGACGTCTTTCGCGAGCGGTTCTGGCTCGTACGGGAGTATCTGCCCGAGGCGGCCGCGCTGGACGACGCCCGTGCGGTGCCGATCGACCGGCTCGTCGAACTGCTCGGCGGGGCCCGCCAGGAGCCGGTCCCGGTCCCCCACGACTGCGTGGACGGGTTCGGCGCCGCGTACTGGCGCCGCCCCCACGCCTACCTCGACCCTCAGGTGCGCGCCGGGATATCCATGTTCACCCAGGCCGGCGACGACCTGATCGCGCCCGGCCTGAACCGGCTCGCGGACGACCTGCCGGCCGGCCGCTGGCACGCCCGTCACGCCGAACTCCTCGCCCTCGACAGCGTCGACGTCGGCTACCGGCTCCTGGTGGCGGACCTCTGACGGACCCGTTGTCAGTGCCCTCCCGTATGTTTCGATCATCGAAGGGCGCACCGCGGGGCGGTGGCGCCGGTGGGGTCGTGCACGGGAGGGACCGGTCGTGGCGGAGACGACGTATCTGGAGCTGTCCGAGGACGGCGGCGGGGCGCACAAGTTCTACGAGGTGACGGTCGACGGCACCGCGGTCACCGTGCGCTACGGCCGCATCGGCGTGTCCGGCCAGGTGCAGTCGTCGTCGTTCGCGACACCTGCCAAGGCGCAGGCGGCCGCGGCGAAGAAGATCGACCAGAAGGTCCGCAAGGGATACGCGGCGGCCGTGCGCGGTCAGCGTGCGCCCCGTTCCGTGACTCGGCGCCAGGTCGGCTCCGCGCCGTCGACGGCGCGCGCCACGGCGCCGGTGCTGTGGCGCTTCCGCACCGGTTCGGCCGCGTTCGGCATCCATGTCGACGAGGACCGTGTGTGGGTGGGCAACCAGGCGGGCGAGGTCTACAACCTGGGCCACGACGGTGAGGTGATGGCCCGTTACCTGCTTCCCGACGGCGTGAAGTGCCTGGTCGCGGACGACTTCTGGATCTACGCGGGCTGCGACGACGGCCGCGTGTACGACCTCTCCTCGAAGCTGCCGTTCGCCGCGTACGAGATCGCCGCGAACGTCGACCTCTTCTGGCTGGACATCCACGAAGGAGTGCTGAACGTCTCGGACGCGGCGGGCGGCCTCACCGTGATCGACCACGAGGACGAACACCAGTGGTCCCGGCGGTCGTCCGGCAGAATGGCCTGGATGGTGCGGGCCGATGAACACGCCGTGTACCACGGGCACGGCGAGGGCGTGACGGCCTACGCCCCGGACGGGGGCGGCGAGTTGTGGCACACCGACACGCGCGGGGGTGTGCTGTTCGGCTGGCAGGAGGCGACGTCTGTCTACGCGGGCACGGACCGTCATGTGGTGCAGCGTCTATCGAAGGCCAACGGACGGGTCGAGGGCGTCTACACCTGTGACGCCGTGGTGTACTCCTGCGCCACCGCCCCGGGTGGCCGCTATGTCTTCGCGGGCGACAACTCCTCGTCCGTGTACTGCTTCGACGCGTCGGGCACCCGGCTGTGGAAGCTGCGCACGGGCAACGGCTCGGCCCTGTCGATGCAGTACTTCGACGAGCGGCTGTATCTGGTCACCACCGACGGGTCGCTGGTGTGCGTGGACACGTCGGAGGCCGCCATCGCGGCCGCCCAGCAGGGCTCGGTGCCCGTCGCCGTCGATGTGAAGTCGGCCGCCGCCCTGCCCACCTACAACCCGGCGACGTCGGTGTCCGCTCTGGCGACCGTCAGCACGCCGCCCGCGGGCGGGGTGGTCGTCGAGTGCGTCGATCAGGGCGGGCGACTGCGGGTCCACGTGGTGTCCGAGGGCTTCGAGCCCGGCTGGAACGTGCAGTTCCCACGGGAGATACGGCAGGCGGGGGCGCGCTATGTGGTCGATGCCGTCCACGCCGCGGCGGGCGGTTTCTATCGTGTACGGGGCGAGATCCGCCGCGTGCGGTGATGCGACACCCCGAGTGACACCGGGCGAGCGCCCGTCACGACGGTCGGCCGTACGGGTTCCTCCGTACGGGTTCGTTCCTCCTTTCGGGTCCGAGTGGGCCACGGCACCGACGGTGAACCGTCGGTGCCGATCACGCTTGGACGGTGCCGGCAGGTTCGGCACGTCCCGTGACGAAGGAGAACAAGGATGGCGATCGATACGGTTGAACGATTCCTGGCCGCCCTGAGCCCACACGACCGGGAACTCGTCCAGCAGCAGCCGCACGCGGAGCAGGTGAGGCTCGCCGACGCCTGGGAGCGGGAGCTCGCCGAGGACACGGACCTCGACACGCTGAGCGAGCTGTCTCCCCCCGCGGCCGAGAGCGAGGCCGCGGCACGGGTCGTCAAAGGCCGCTTCGAGTAGATGACATCACCGTTCTCGTCGAGGACGAGGACCGCACCGGAACGTCGGCGAGCCGCCGATCGTAGACAGGAGGGAGAAAGAGGACAGGAGGGGAAGTCAGGCCCGGCTGCGCACCCCTCCTGATAGTTTCTACAAGACTGTAGAGAATCACGACCGTATGGAGTTCGCATGGCCCTGTGGGACCGCGTCAAGGAATCCGCGTCTCAGATGCAGACCCAGTTGGTGGCGAAGAAGAACGACCTGAAGAGCGGCGCCTTCCGCGACGCGAGCATGGCGATGTGCGCGCTGGTCGCCGCGGCCGACGGCACCGTGGACCCCTCCGAGCGGCAGCGTGTGGCTCAACTGATCGCCACCAACGAGGTTCTGCAGAACTTCCCGGCCGACGACCTGCGCCGCAGGTTCGAGGACAACCTCAGCAAGCTGACGGCCGACTTCGCCTTCGGCAAGGTGAGCGTGTTGCAGGAGGTCGCCAAGGCGAAGAAGAAGCCTGCCGAGGCCCGTGCCGTGATCCAGATCGGCATCGTCATCGGCGGCGCCGACGGCAACTTCGACAAGGACGAGCAGGCGATCGTCCGCGAGGCCTGCTTCACCCTCGAACTGCCGCCGCACGAGTTCGACCTCTGACCGGCACGAGCCCGCCCCGGCCGACGGGACGGGGCGGGCTCACAGGGGTGTCGCGGCGTGCAGGATGAAGAACATCGTCACGGCGGAGTTCGCCGACGACATCGCCGATACGGCGGCACCCGCGGCCGCGCACCACGCCGCCAGCCCCACCGAGGTGAATACCGAGGGCCAGCGGCGCACGGCCGGCGCGGGGCCGAGCAGGGCAGCCACCCGTCGCGGTACCGGCCCGGTGGCGGCGAGACCGGCCAGGGTGGCCGGCGGGGCACCGGGAGAGACGAGTGCCGCCTTGCCGATCGCACGGGCCACGGTCCGGCGGCTGCCGACCTTGCGGGCCGCCTCCTCGTCCGCCCACCGCTCCGCCGTGTACAACACCGCCGTACGCAGCGGCCGCAGGAACGGGTTGGCCTGCGCGGCGAGCTGGACGGCGAGCAGATGACGGTGGTGGCGCTCCGCGAGATGGGCGCGTTCGTGGGCGAACAGGGCCCGGCGCTCGGCCGGTTCGAGGCAGGACAGCAGCGCCGTGGTCACCACGACCCGATCCCGGCGGCCGCCGGGCAGCGCATACGCGTACGGCACCTGGTCGGGCAGGACCGCGACCTCCGTGGCCGGCAGCCCGGAGAGCGCGCGGTGCGCACGGCGGCGCACCCGACGGTGCCGCCACAGACTCCGGCCGCAGACCGCGACCACCGCACAGAGCGCGGGGATCGCCACCCGGCCGGCGACCTCGTCGTACGGAACCGCGTCACGCACCTCCGGATCCGACCAGCCGTCGGGCAGCGGGTTGCCGGGCAGTTGGGCCGTGCCGACCACCATCACCAGGCCGAGACAGACCGTGCTGCACGCCGCCATCACCGCGGCCACCCCCGTGAGCAGCCGTGTCGCGGTGCGTGGATGCAGGTGTTGTTCGGCCAGGCGTGCGATCGGCCAGGCCGTCAGCGGGAGGATCAGCGGCAGAAAGACGAACACTCCCATCAGGATTCAGCCGTCCCTCTCCGTCTCGGCGTGGCCGAGCAGTTCGCGCAGCAGCCGCTCGTCGTCCGGGCCGAGACCGGTGACGAAGCTGGCCAGCACGGCCTCACGGTCGCTCTCGGCGTCCAGCACCTTGCGCATCTTGCGGGCGGCGAGGCCCGCCTGGTCCGACGCGGGCGTCCAGGCGAAGGACCGGCCCGCCCGCTCCCGGGTGACCGCTCCCTTCGCCAGCAGCCGGGTCAGGATCGTGATCACCGTCGTATAGGCGAGGTCTTCGCCCAGGCGCTCCTGCACCCAGCCCGCGGTCGCCGGGCCGTCCGCCTCCCGCAGCGCCGACAGGACCATCGCCTCCAGCTCGCCCTGCCCCCGCCGCCGGGCACGCCGCTGGTGATCCGTCACGCCCTGACTCCCTTCCGCCGCTGCCCGTTTCCCGGACGGCCATCGTATGTCGGCCGGGGCGGCCTCCGGCTTCGCGGTGAACGCCGGACAGACTCTAGGACGGGGTGAGAGGCAGGTCGTCCGTGAACGCGTTGACCGGCTGGGACATGGGCTGGAGTTGACGTACATCGAGGGCCGCTTCCGCGGATCTCGTGCCGAGGGTGCCCTTGGGGTGCCACGCGCCGGTCACCGCCAGCCAGCTGTTGGCGGGCGGGGCCGGGGTCCCGTACACGCGGACCTTGACCGTCTGCGAATCGGCGGCGCAGCACGTGAAGATGATCCGGGTCAGATACCAGCCGCCGCCCGGTCCGGCCGGGGTGGCGAAGCCGGTCAGCCGGACGCTGCGGCCCTTGATGGCGAGGGTGCGGTCCTGCTGGACGCGGCTGGTGAAGTCCGTGAGCGTCATGGGCAGGGGGGACGCGGCGGGCAGGGGGTCGAACCGCTTCTGCGCCTTGACCGCCTTGTTGTTCGAGTGGGCCGCGGTGTAGGCGCCCAGGGCGGGCGGGGCGTAGAGCAGAAGGCTCACGGCGGGGAGGAAGAGCAGCCAGGCGACGCGGGGTGCGGTGGAGTGGCCGTGCGCGTGACCGGCGTGTTCCTCGTGTCCCCGGTCCAGGGCCGCGCTCGCCAGGCCCAGCAGGGTGAGCAGCACGCCGGAGACGATGAGCAGCGGGCGCAGGCCTTCCTTGACGTAGCGCAGATAGAGGTCGGTGAACAGGGCGGCGTGCAGCAGGCCGAGGCCGATCAGCACCAGCAGCGCTGTCTGGGCGTGGCGTTTCACAGCAGCACGCCTCCGATCAGGACGCCCGCGGCGACCGCCACCACGGTGGTCGCCGTGGAGAAGCGCCAGGCGAAGGCGCGGCCGAAGGTGCCCGCCTGAAGGGCGATCAGTTTCAGGTCGACCATCGGGCCGACGACCATGAACACGAGGCGGGCGGTCGGCGAGAAGCCGGTGAGCGAGGCCGCGACGAAGGCGTCGGCCTCCGAGCACACCGCCAGGAGGACGGCGAGGGCGGCCAGGAAGAGCACCGAGAGCCAGGGCGAACCGGAGAAGACGCCGAGGACCGAGCGCGGCACCAGGACGTTGAAGGTCGCCGCGGCCATGGCGCCGAGGACGAGGAAGCCTCCGGCGTGCAGGAAGTCGTGCTGGAAGCCGAGCCGGAACTCGGTCCAGCGGCTGTGCCCGTGCCGGTGGCCCGCGTACCGGACGGCCGGACGCAGCCATTCCTCCTTGCCCAGCCACAGCCACAGCCAGCCCATCAGCGCGGCGGTGACGAGCGAGGCGAGCAGCCGGGCGGCGACCATCGCGGGGCTGCCCGGGAAGGCCACGGCGGTGGCGGTCAGCACCACCGGATTGATCGCGGGGGCGGAGAGCAGGAAGGCGAAGGCCGCGGCCGGGGTGACGCCCCGGCGGATCAGGCTGTTCGCGACGGGTACGGAGGCGCATTCGCAGCCCGGCAGGACCGCTCCGGCCACCCCGGCCACCGGAACGGCGAGGGCGGGGCGCCGGGGCAGCGCCCTGGTGAACAGGTCGGCCGGCACAAAGGCGTTGATCGCGCCGGACAGCACCGTGCCCAGCAGCAGGAACGGCAGTGCCTGGACGGTGATGGCCAGGCAGACGGTGCGCCAGGCCTCGACCGCCGGGTGGTTCAGCCACTGGGTTCCGGCGAGCGCGAAGATCACCGCCACCGCGCCGGCTGCCGTCGCGGCCCCGGCAACGAACGGCCGCGGGAGCAGCCGCCGTCTCGGTGGGCTGACGGGTACGACCGCCACCCCTCCCGCCGCATCAACCAGTTCATCCGCTTTTGGCATTTTTACTCCAAATATCGGATCCGTGGCTGAACATAAGCGACGAGAACGGCCGGCGCCGCGCGCACACGCCGCCGGGCGCGAACGGAGGATTGCGGAACGGGCGTTGACGGGCGGTTCAGCCGGTGGCCAGCTCTTTCAGCCGGTCCTTGGATCCGTTGAACCTGTCGCGGTCGCCCACGAGCTCTCCGGTCGAGGTGTACTGCCACATCGTGTGCGTCGACCAGCCCGCCGGCAGTTCCCCGACGGACGAGGCGTAGCGCGCGACCCACAGGGGGTTGCTCGCCCCGAAGCCGCCGTAGCTGTTCGTGCAGCTGTTCCACCAGCTGGTGGCGGTGTAGATCACGGCGTTGCGGCCGGTGCGGGACTTGTACCGGTTCAGGAAGTTACGGATCCATGTGACCATCGCGCTCGGCGACTTGCCGTAGCAGTCGTCGCCGTAGGGGTTCCATTCGATGTCGAGCACACCCGGCAGCGTGGTGCCGTCGTCGCTCCAGTCGCCGCCGTGGTCGACGAAGTAGTCGGCCTGGGAGGCGCCGGTGCCGGTGTCGGGCGTGGCGAAGTGGTAGGCGCCGCGGATCATGCCGACCTTCCGCGAGTTGTTGTACTGGTCGGAGAAGGAGGGGTTGGTGTAGTACGTGCCTTCGCTCGCCTTGGCGTAGGCCCACTTGACCCCGCTGCTCCACAGCTTCGACCAGGCGACGTCGCCCTGGTAGCTGGCGACGTCGACACCTTCGGTCTGGCCGGCGCGCGCGTCGCCGGGTGTTCCGCTGCTGCCGTCGTGGGTCATGACTCCCATGCCCATATGGGCGGAGCCGCGCACCGGAGTGCCGTCGGCCGAGGCGGGTACGGCCGCCGAGGGCACGAGCAGCGCCAGAACGGCGGACGGGACGACGGCCGCGGCAAGACGGGTGCGGTGGGCACGTGTGGCTGTGGCCATGGCTGTGTGTATGGATGATCGTTGCACGCAGACCATCTGACCCGCGGCCGGCCGCCGCCGCACGCCAAGCGCCGCCCAACGGAGGGCGATCGGGGCCGGATGGCTCCGATCGAGTGACCCCCGGGGTTGCCCGGAGGGCGTCTCGCCACCGCTCACCCGCGTTCATCCATGAACCGCCGCACGACCGGGCCCAGGTAGTCCACTTGAGGTCCGTCGAGTCCGGCCGACTCGGCCTCGGAGCCGACCAGGACGATCCGGTCCAGCTCGGACTCACGCCCCTGTGCCGTCTCCGCGGCGACCAGCGCCGCGAAGCGCCGGTGCAGCAGTTCGGCCGGCCGGGCCGGGGCGCGGAACAGAAATCCGACGTTCCCGCGCTCTCCGCGGGTGACCAGCCAGAGGGTCAGGTCCTCGGGCGGTGTGTCGAGGCCCGTCTCCTCGACCAGTTCCCGGGCGGCATGGGCACGGAGCGCGGCCACGTCGAGCGGCTCGCCGTGCGGCGGCGGTTCCATCGACCCTCCGGGCAACTGCAGTCGGCCCGGGGCGGCCGTCGAAGCCGACATACGGCCCACCAGGAGACGTCCGTCGTCCGTCGGCTGCACCAGGGCGACGAACACCGAGGACACCGAGGGCGCACCCGGTACCCGGCGCAGGCCGCGGTACCGGTACGTGGCTCTCGCCCAGGAGAGGACGAGGCTCCCCGCCTCCTCCCGCAGACCCGTGCAGGCCACCGCCGGACCGTCGAAGAGGCTCGGGTCGGCCCGGACCGCCTCGTCCCAGACACGGTCCATGGCCGGCCGGACGTCGGCCGACAACGGGGGCACCTCGCCCTCGACGAAGCTGATCGCGCGCACGTCGAAAAGCTCCGTCGGAGTCACGTTCCAATCCGGCGGCAGGTCCGCGTCGCACAGGACGCAGACGAAGTGGTCGTCGCGTACGACATTGACCTGCCGGCACGACACACAGCGGCGGAAGACCACCTCATGGGTGAAACCACCGGGACGGACGAGGCCGGCCCGGTCCAGGGCGTCCGCGACGGCCGGCCATGAGCCGACGTCCGGGCAGTAGCCGGTCGACTGGTTGCTGACCTCGTCGACCGCCCACCGTCCGCAGTCCTCCCGGAAGCTCATCTCGCCGGCGCTGAGCACCGGCCCGCCCCCGGCGCAGACCACATGCTCGCTGCGGCGCGGCGCGAGGCGCAGCACGCCCTCGGGATCGACCACGAAGGTGAACGGCTCGGCCAGTTCCACCGCGCCGCGAGCCGACACCCATCGGGCGAAGTCCGCCGCGCAGCGGATGCCCTCGCCTTCTCCGCCCGGCCGCACGAGCCCCTTCAGATCACCGGGTCCGACATAGCCGTATGTCCGTGCCGCCATGCCCATGCCCCCCGTACACTCCGTGCCGCCGTCTACGGACCGATCATGCACGGGGCACCACGTCGGGGCCCACTACTCCGTGCGAGTGGTGCATCGGCCGGGACGGTCGTAGCGTCGATACAGAGGCGATCGCCCACTACCGGGAGCAACGATGGCAAGACCAGCGGTGTACACAGCGATCATTCTCGGGGCGGGCACAGTGCTCACAGCGTCGATGACAACGGCCTCCGCCACCCCGCCCGCATCGGCACAGGCTGCCCCGCGGGCGGTGACGCAGCAGTCGGCCCCGGTGCTCGTCGACTGCGCGTTCCACTCGAACACGCAGCCCGTGAACTTCATCCTGGCCTGCGGAGACGGCAACAGCCGGCTGGTCGCGATGCACTGGTCGCAGTGGGGCCCGACGTCCGCGACGGCCGTGGGGGTGAACGTGGTGAACGACTGCAAGCCGTACTGCGCGGCAGGTACGTTCCACGGATACCCGGTGGTCATCCGGCTGGAGCGCCCGGAGCCCTGGAAGAAGGACCCGCGGGTGGCGCACTTCACGCAACTGAGCCTCACCTACACCGACACCCGGCCGGAGGGATACAACCGGGTCATGACCGTCCCCCTGTGGGACTGACCGCGGCGGCCGACACCACCGAACGAGTCGCCCCCGGTTAACGGACATATCACCATAAAACGTGTGTTATTCAGTCATGCACACACCTTCGCGCCGTACCTTGCTCCGTGCCCCGATCGCGGCCGTCGGCTTGGGAGTACTCGCCGGCTGCACCGAATCCGGCCCGGACCCGCAAACCAGTCCCCGCCTCGGCAACGGGGCGAGCGTGGACAGTGGCGGCTTCGTCCCCAAAGGCCCCAAGGGATATGTCCTGCCCTCGGGTCCCGAGGTCCGCGCCACCGAGCGGAGGCGCGGGTCCGGCCCTGTGCGCACGTACAAGTTCACCGCCGAACCGGTGACCGTGGATCTGGGCGGACGAAGGGTGAACACCTGGGGCTACGCCGACACCCTGCCCGGGCCGCTGGTCCGTGTCACCGCGGGGGACGTCCTCAGCCTCACCCTGGCCAACCGCCTGCCGACCACGACCACCCTCCACTCCCACGGCGTGCGCCTGCGCTGCGACATGGACGGCGTGCCCGACCTGACCCAGCCGCCCATCCCGGCCGGAACGGACTTCACCTACCGGTTCACCGCCAGCCACCCGGGCACGTACCTGCTGCACTCCCACGTCGGAATGCAGCCCGACCGCGGTCTGTACGCCCCCCTCATCATCGACGACCCCAAGGAGCCCCTCGCCTACGACAAGGAGTGGCTGATCGTCCTGGACGACTGGCTCGACGGCGTGAACGGCTCCACCCCCGACAACGTCCTGACGCAGCTCATCCCCCCGGGCAAGCACGTGACGATGGAGGGCATGGGCGTGGCCAGGGGTGCCGAACACGGCCATGCGGGCCCGAAGGGCGCCGGTCCCTCCCGCCTCCTCCACCACTCCTTCAGCCGCATGCTGCACAGCGAGGGCGGCAGTGTGGCCTACCCCCACTACCTCATCAACGGACGCGTACCGTCGGCCCCGTCCGTGTTCAAGGCCAAGCCCGGCGACCGCATCCGGCTCCGGATCATCAACGCGGGCTCCGAAACCGCCTTCCGCGTCGCACTCGGCGGCCACACCATGACCGTCACCCACACCGACGGCTATCCGATCGAGCACAAGCGCACCGACGCGCTCATCGTCGGCATGGCCGAGCGCTACGACGTCCTGGTCACCGTCAAGGACGGCGTCTTCCCGTTCGTCGCCCTCGCCGAGGGCAAGAACGGCCAGGGCATCGCCCTCCTGCGCACCGGCAAGGGAAGAACCGTTCCGCCAGCCAATGTCCACCCCGCCGAACTCGACGGAGAGCTGGTACCCGCCCGCCGTATGAGACCGCACGAGTCCGTGGACCTCGGCAAACGCGAGCCCGACCGGGAACTGCGCGTCAGACTCACCGGCAACATGAAACGGTTCGACTGGGGTTTCGACCACAAGCCCTACTCCGTCACCCAACGCCACCCCGTCCGTCAGGGCGAACGCGTCCGGCTCACCCTCGTCAACGCCACCGACATGTGGCACCCGCTGCATCTGCACGGCCACACCTTCGCCCTTGCCGCTCTCTGGGACGCCGGAGCCCGCAAGGACACCTCGATCGTGCTCCCCCACCGCAAGCTCGTCGTCGACTTCGACGCCGACAATCCCGGCCTCTGGATGCTCCACTGCCACAACCAGTACCACTCGGAAAGTGGCATGATGACGGTCCTCGGCTACCGCGCATAACCGCGCCGCCACGCCCGACCGCCGCTCCCCACCAGGGAGCGGCGGCCCAGGTCGCGCCCGCACAACTCGCGCGCACCGCCCGGATCGTCACGATGCGGCAGCGACAACGCACTAACGCTGATCGCTCACTTGACTACCTGCGGTCACACACGATTGGCTCCGGCCAGGAGAGTCGCCGGTCGGCACACATATGTGCCGCGGGTCGCGATCCATCCCCCTCATGCTCGGCCGCACAGCGAGGTGCCGCACCCTCATGAACACTCCTCCCCCGAGTCCAGCCCAACGCAGACCGGCGCACGGCCTCATGCCGGCCGCGGTGCTGGTCGTCACCTGTCTGCTCATATCCGGCTGCTCCGGATCCGACGGCACCCGGTCGGAGTCGAGCGGCGGCAAGGCGGGCACCCCCCGGATCAAGATCACCCTGGTCAGCCACGGAGACCGGGGTGACACCTTCTGGGACCTGGTGCGCAAGGGCGCGGAGGCCGCGGCGGCCAAGGACAACGTCGAACTGACCTATGCCGGCGACCTGGACGCCGCCGGGCAGGCCGAACTGGTGCGGGACGCGATCCGGGACAAGACCGACGGCATCGCGGTGACCCTGGCCAAGCCGGAGGCGATGAAGGGCCCGATCGCCCGGGCCAGGGCGGCGGGCATACCGGTGGTGGCCCTCAACTCCGGTATAGACGTGTGGAAGTCGGAGGGAGTCCTGGAGTACTTCGGCCAGGACGAGAGCGTCGCGGGCCGCGCGGTCGGCGACAAGCTGGACGGCCTCAAGGCCGAGCACACCCTCTGCGTCATCCACGAGCGCGGCAACATCGCCCTGGAGGCGCGCTGCGCCGGAGTGAAGAAGACGTTCACCGGCCGCACGGACATGCTCTATGTCGACGGCACCGACATCAAGGCCGTGACCGACTCCGTCGCGTCCCGGCTGCGGCAGGACCCGAGCATCGACGAAGTCGTCACGAACGGCGCCCCGTTCGCGCTCGCCGCGGTGAACTCCGTTGAGCAGGCGGGCAGCAGGGCGCACATCGCGACCTTCGACCTCAGCAAGGACCTGGTCAAGGCCGTGCGGAGCGGGGACGTGCAGTTCGCCGTGGACCAACAGCCGTATCTGCAGGGCTACCTGGCCGTGGACTCGCTGTGGCTGTACCGGACCAACGGCAACGTCAGCGGCGGCGGCGTGGCCCCCGTGCTCACCGGCCCCGCGTTCGTGACCAGGAGGAACGTGGCCGCGGTGGGCAAGTACGCCGCCAACGGCACACGTTGACCTGTCCCGCCCTCGACCCACCGCGCTCCGCGCGCACTCCCCCGCCCCGCTGACCGCCCTCTAGGACGACGATGTCTCCACGGACAGGTGCCCGGCGCCGCCTCGGCTCCATACGTCTCTCCCTGATCCTGCTGGCGCTCGTGCCGAGCGTCACCCTCGCCGCCATGTGGGGCGTGACGACGACACAGATGTTCTCCGAAGGACTACGGCTGCGCTCGCAGACGCAACTGAGCAGGTCCACCGGGGCCATGGGCACCGAGGCCACGCTCGCCCTGCAGCAGGAGCGCAGCCTGTCGGCCGTATGGGTGGCTTCGGGGCACGGCTCCCGGGCCGCACTGGACGCCCAGCGGAAGAAGACCGACGCGGCGGTCGCCAAGCTGGTCGACCGGGCCGACGCGATCAAGAAGGCACCGGCCCGCATCAAGGACCGGCTGTACTCGGTCGTCGCCTCGGTGAGCAGCCTGGAGTACTACCGCGGCCAGGTGGACGACCCCACCGACATCACCGCCGCACAGTCGCTCGGCCAGTACACCTCGATCATCGACGACCAGATCCACGGCTTCCAGGAGCTCTCCCAGGTCGACGACGGCGACCTCACCTCGCAGGCCGGTCCGCTCGTCGCGCTGGAGCACGCGGCCGAGCTGGTGTCCGAGGAGGACACGCAGCTCACCCTGGCCGGGCCCGCCGGGTACATGGACGAGAAGACCTGGGCCGAGTTCGCGCAGTTGGTGAACGCCCGCCGCTGGCTCGTGCAGGACCAGATCGTCCCCTCGCTCAGCGGTGACGCGAAGCGGCAGACCGAGCGGATCCTGCAGAGCGCGGACTGGAAGACCCTGGAGTCCATCGAGGGCAAGGTGCTCGCCGCCCGCGCGACCATGGGCAAGGACCACAGGATCGCCCTGCCGGACGTGCAGAAGCAGTGGCGCGCCGCGCTGATCAAGGTCTCCGACGAGTACTCGGCCCTCATCCGGCAGCGGACGGCCGACCTGCTCCACCGCAGCGCCGAAAGGGCGCACGAACTGCTGGTCACCGCAGCCTCCCTGAGCGTCGGCGGACTCGTCGCCCTGCTGCTGTGCGTCGGCATGTCCTGGCGCATCACCCGCTCCCTGTCCCGGCGGCTGCACGGTCTCAGGATGGCCACCCTCGGTCTGGCCGAGGACCGGCTGCCCGACGTCGTCGCGCGGCTGGACCGCGGCGAGCGGATCGACGTGGAGCTGGCGACACCGCCGCTGGACTACGGCGAGGACGAACTCGGCCAGGTGGCCAAGGCGTTCAACACCGCACAGCGCACGGCCGTGCACACCGCGGTCGAACTCGCCGACATCCGGCGCGGCTTCCAGAAGGTCATCCTCGGCATCGCCCGGCAGAGCCAGAACCTGGTCAACCTTCAGCTCAGCAGGCTCGACGGGCTGGAACGGCAGCACACCGACCCGGACGTCCTCAAGGGTCTGTACGAACTCGACTCCACCGCGAGCCAGTTGCGCCGCTACGAGGAGAACCTCGTCATCATCAGCGGTGAGCGGCCCGGACGCAGCTGGACCGAGCCGGTCGCGCTGATCGACATCCTGCGCAGCGCCGTCGGCGAGGTCGCCGAGTACCAGCGGGTGGACGTGCGCACCGACGAGGAGGTGAGCCTCGCCCCGCCCGCGGTCGCGGACGTGATCCATCTCCTGGCCGAGCTCCTCGACAACGCGACCGTGTACTCCCCCGCGCCCAGCCCGGTCGAGGTGCGCGCGGCGATGGTGGCCAAGGGCCTGGCCATCGAGGTCGAGGACCGCGGGCTCGGCATGTCCGAGGAGGACTATGCCTCGCTCAACGCCCAGTTGGCGGTGGAGCCCCAGTTCGACGTGGTGGCCCTGGCCGACGATCTTCGGCTCGGCATGTTCGTGATTGCCCGGCTCGCCACCCGGCACGGCATCGCCGTCACCCTGCGTCCGTCGCCGTTCGGCGGGACCACGGCGATCGTCCTCGTCCCGCACGAGATCGTCGTACGGGAGACCCTTGCCCCGCCCGCGCCGGACGCCACGGACGGGGCGGCGGACGAGAAGGAGTCCGAGGCCGCGCCGCCGCTCCCCCAGCGAGCGCGGCAGGCGAAGCCGGCCCGTACCGCCGACGCCCGCGAGGAGCCGCCCCGATCCGGTGGGACCGGCCGGTCCGGCAGTCCCGTCCCGCTGCCGCGCCGGGTGCCGCAGACGAGCCTGGCGCTCGAACTGCGCGAGGAGTCGGCGCCGGCCGAGGAGGACGGCTTCCCGGACGACTTCACCGCGGAACGCGCCGCGTCGTCGCTGGCCGGCTTCCAGCGCGGCACGCTCAAGGCACGTGACGAGGAGGGCGAACCGCAGTACGACCAGGCAGAGAAGGATCCGCAGTACGACCAGGCAGAGGAAACCGCTCCACAGGACCCGGAGGTGGACGTCCCCGCCGCAGCCGAGCTCCCGGCTCCGCCCGAGCAGCCGGACCCCGCTCCTCGACTCAGCCCGCCGACCGCTCATGAAGGAACCTGACATGACCCGCCCCACCCCTGCCACGCACACCCAGCTCGACCAGCTGCTCACCGGACTCGTCGACCGGGTCGCCGAGGTGAACCACGCCGTCGTCCTGTCCGAGGACGGACTCGTGGTCAGCAAGTCGACCGGGTTCCTGCGTGACGACGCCGAACGCCTGGCCGCGACCGCGTCCGGCCTGATGAGCCTCAGCAAGGGCGTCAGCATGGACTTCCGCGGCGGCCCGGTGCGCCAGGCCCTCATCGAGATGGCCAACAGCTATCTGATCCTGACGGCCGCCGGACCCGGCGCCCATCTCGTCGTCCTCACCAGCCAGGGCGCCGACGTGGGTGTGGTGGCGTACCAGATGAACATGCTGGTGAAGAAGATCGGCGAGCACCTCAGCGCGGCACCGCGCACGGGCCTCGTCGTGTCCGAACGCGGCGAGTGAGGTGAGCGGGGGCGACGCGGCGGGCCGTCTCGTACGGCCGTTCGCCCTGACCGGCGGACGGACCCGGCCCAGCCGCGCCGACTTCACGCTGATCACGACGGTGACCGCGGTGGATCCGCCACCCGCGTGGGCCGGCCGGCTGCAGCCCGAGCACACCCGGATCCTTCGGCAGTGCGCTCGGCCGGTCGCCGTCGCCGAGCTCGCCGCCCACCTCGACCTGCCCGTGAGCGTCGTCGTCATCCTGCTCTGCGACCTGCTGGAGTCCGGCCGGATCACCGCCCACCCACCGCACCCCCTCTGCCACGCGGAACCCGATCTGGAGCTGCTGCAGAAGGTGCGGGACGGCCTCGGGCACCTCTGAGACCCACCGAAGACGAAAGGGCACCGCCACTCATGGCCAGCCAGATCCGCCGGACGGGCCCCGCCTCCGCCGCCGGGGCGGTCGCCGCCCCCGACACCGTCAAGATCCTGATCGCTGGGGGATTCGGTGTCGGGAAGACCACCATGGTCGCGTCGGTCAGCGAGATCGTCCCGCTGCGCACCGAGGAACCGCTGACCACCGCGGGCCTCGACATCGACGACCTCGACGGGATCGAGGAGAAACGGTCCACCACGGTGGCCCTGGACTTCGGCCGGATCACCATCGGCAGCGATCTGGTGCTGTACCTGTTCGGCACCCCCGGGCAGCAGCGGTTCTGGTTCATGTGGAACGACCTGGCGGTGGGGGCACTGGGTGCCGTGGTGCTGGTCGATGTCCGCCGGCCGCGGGCCAGCTTCGCGGCCATCGACTTCTTCGAACGGCGGCGCATCCCGTTCGTGGTCGGCGTCAACGGCTTCCACGGGCTCCACCCGTACACACCCGAGGAGGTCCGGGACGCCCTGGCGCTGCCCGAGGGCACCCCCGTGCTGCTGTGCGACGCACGGGAGCGTGAGTCGTCGCGCGACGTGCTGATCGCCCTGATCGACCGGCTGATCGCCGCGGCCGTCCGGGCAGGCGGGAAGGGCTGAGGGGAGGGCCGTAGCGGGCCACGGCCTGTCCGGCGCCGCCCGCCCGTCTCAGCAGGTCGGCACGAATCCCCCGTCGATGCGGATGTCGCTGCCCACGATGTTCGCGGCCCTGTCGCCCGCCAGGAAGACCACCAGGTCGGCGATCTCCGAGGCCCGGGAGAAGCGGCCGCTGACCGTGGCGGCCGCCGCCCGTGCCACCACGTCCTCGGGGCTCAGTCCCGCCGCGGACGAGACGGTGTCGGCAACTCCGCCCCCGCCCAGCCACAGCTCCGTCTCCACCGGTCCGGGGCTGACGCTGTTGACCCGCACGCCACGCGGTCCGAACTCCTTCGAGAGCGCCTTGGAGAAGTTGACCAGGGCCGCCTTGGCCGCGCCGTAGTCGACGACCAGGGGGTCCGGGAGTTCGGCGTTGACGGAGGCGATGTTGACGATGGAGCCGCGTCCCGCCTCCAGCATCCGCGGCAGCACGGCCCGGGTCACCGCGACCGTGGCGAACAGGTTGAGATCGAGGGTCTGCCGCCACTCGGCGTCGGTCACGGCGAGGAATCCGCCGGGGCGCGCGGGGGCCGCGCCCACGTTGTTCACCAGCACATCGATGCGGAGCCCGGCTTCCGCCGCCAGCCGCTCCGCACTGTCCGGCTCGGTCAGGTCGAGCGGGATCCAGCGGGCGGTCCCGCTCTTCACCAGCGCGTCCAGCCCGGGGGTGGAGGTTCTGGCGGCCGCGACGACCTGGGCCCCGGCCGCCGCCAGCGCTTCGGCCACGGCCAGTCCGATCCCCTTGCTCGCACCGGTGACCACGGCCGTTCTGTCCTGCAGTTCCGCTGCCATCGCCCGCTCCTCGCTGCGGATGGATCCCTTCCTCTCCAGACTGAGGCCGAACGGCGGCCCCCGCCCGGGCTGCGCGACGCGGCCACGGCGACGGCGTCCGTCCTTACGGAGCGATGACGTGCCGGGCGCGCTCGTGTCGTGCGGTGGTGGTAAGGACCTAGCGTGTGGGTATGCGTGTACTGGTCACCGGCGGTGCCGGGTTCATCGGGTCCCATGTCGTCGAGGCGCTGGTGGCGCGCGGGCACGAGCCCGTGGTGTTCGACGTGCGCGCGGACACGGGCGGCGACGTGCGTGACGGGGCTTCGGTCGCCCGCGCCCTGGCCGGCGTCGACGCCGTCTGCCACCAGGCGGCCATGGTCGGTCTGGGCCGGGGCTTCGCCGACGCGGCCGAGTACGTCTCCCGCAACGACCTCGGCACCGCCGTACTGCTCACCGCCCTGGCGGACGCGGGGGTACGGAACCTGGTGCTGGCCGGGTCGATGGTGGTCTACGGCGAGGGCCGCTACGAGTGCGGTCGGCACGGGGTCGTACGGCCCGGGCCGCGGGCCGTGGCCGACCTGGACGCGGGGCGCTTCGAGCCGGTGTGCCCGAGGTGCGGTGAGGAGCTGTCCCCCGGGCTGGTCGGTGAGGACGCGCCCGTCGATCCACGGAACGTGTACGCCACGACCAAGCTCGCCCAGGAACATCTGGCGGCCGCCTGGGCGAGGGCGACGGGCGGGTCGGCCGTGTCGCTGCGCTACCACAACGTGTACGGGCCCGGGATGCCCCGGGACACCCCGTACGCCGGCGTCGCCTCCTTCTTCCGGTCCGCGCTGGCCCACGGCGAGGCCCCGCGTGTCTTCGAGGACGGCCGCCAGCGGCGGGACTTCATTCACGTACGGGACGTGGCGGCGGCCAATGTGGCGGCGCTGGAGGCGGATCCGGCCGCCGGTGCGCTCACCGCGTACAACACGGGCAGCGGGGAGCCGCACACCGTCGGCGAGATGGCGCAGGCGCTGGCCGTCGCGTACGGCGGCCCCGAACCCGTCGTCACCGGGGAGTACCGCCTGGGCGACGTACGGCACATCACGGCGGACTCGTCGCGACTGCGAGCCGCGCTGGGCTGGAAGCCCGAGGTCGGCTTCGAGGCGGGCATGCGCGAGTTCGCGCGGGCGCGGCTGCGCGGGGAAGAGCCCGGCACACGGTGACCGTCGCGCGGGGCGTCACCGCTCGGCCGCGGGCAGGGTCACCTCGAAGCGGCAGCCGCCGGGGATGTTGCGTACGGCGGCCCGGCCCTCATGAGCCTCGACGATCCCGCGGACGATGGCCAGGCCCAGGCCCGCCCCGGCGGGCGGCGTGCGCGCGTGCGTGCCGCGCCAGCCGGTGTCGAAGACCCGCGGCAGGTCCTCCTCCGGAATGCCGCCGCAGCCGTCGGACACCGACACCACGACACCGTCCGGACAGCGTTCGGCGGCCACCGCGACCGTCCCGTCGGCCGGTGTCCGCCGGATCGCGTTGACCAGCAGATTGCCCAGCACCCGGCTCATCTCCTTGCCGTCCACCTCGACCGGCACGGGTTCGACCCGGTCGCCGACGAGCCGCACCCCGAGTTCGCGGGCGAGCGGATCGACTCCCGCGAGGGCGTCGCCGACCAGGTCGTACAGGGAGATCCGGGACGGGGACAGGGCCAGGGTGCCGGCGTGGATGCGGGAGAGTTCGAACAGGTCGCCGACCATGTCGTTGAGCCGCTCCACCTCGGTGCGGATCTGCTTGAGGTAGCGGTCCGGGTCGGCGGCCACGCCGTCCTCAAGGGCCTCCGCCATGGCCCGCAGGCCGGCCAGCGGGGTGCGCAGGTCGTGCGAGATCCAGGCGACGAGGTCGCGGCGGGAGGACTCAAGGGCGCGTTCGCGGTCGCGGGACTCGGCGAGCCTGGCGCTGGTGGCCGCCAGTTCCCGGCTCAGGGCGGCGAGTTCGGCGGTCGCCGGAGCGTCCGGCGCGGCGAAGTCGCCGTCGTCGCCGAAGGAGCGGGCGGCGAGCTGGAGTTCGCGGCTGCGGGCGACGACCCAGCGGCCGAGCAGCAGCGCGGTGGCGAGGGAGACGACGGCCGCCATCGCGACGACCGTCGTCACGACGCTCAGGTCGTGCGCCGAGAGGAACATCGCCTCCGCCACGGCCAGGGTCCCGGCGAACATGGCGAACACGGCGACGGAGGCCACCACGGTGAGCGAGGCGGTGAAGGACCGCTTGCGGATCAGCCGCAGGACGAGCGCTCCGGCGAGGCCGGTCGCGGCGGCGCCGAGGAATGCGTACAGGGCGATGAGGAGGGTGTCCCGCACGGTCAACTCCCTTCCTGTCCACCGGAGTCGAAGCGGTAGCCGACCCCCCACACGGTCTGGATGAGGCGCGGGCTTGCCGGGTCGTCCTCGACCTTGCCGCGCAGCCGGCGGACATGGACGGTGACCGTGGACAGATCACCGAAGTCCCAGCCCCACACCTCGCGCATCAGATCCTCACGGCCGTAGGCCCGGCCGGGATGACGCAGGAAGAAGGCGAGCAGGTCGAACTCACGGAGCGTGAGGGCCAGTTCGACGCCGTTCTTGGTGGCGCGACGGGCGCCGGGGTCGACTTGGAGACCGGCCGCGCCGAGCGGGCCCGTACCTGCACCGGGCCGGGTGCGCCGCAGCACCGACTCCACCCTGAGGACCAGCTCTCGGGGGCTGAACGGTTTGGTGACGTAGTCGTCCGCCCCGACCTCCAGGCCCAGGATGCGATCGTCCTCGTCGCCGCGCGCGGTGAGCATGATCACCGGCACCGGGCCGTGCCCGCGCAGCCGGCGGCACACCTCCAGGCCGTCCATGCCGGGCAGCATCAGGTCCAGGACCACCAGGTCCGGCCAGTGCGCGCCTGCCCGGGCGAGCGCCGAGGGCCCGTCCGGGGCCCGGTCCACGACAAAGCCCGCGCGGTTCAGATAGCCGGAGACGACCTCGGCGACGGTGGGATCGTCGTCCACGACCAGGACGCGGGCGCCCTCGCCCGGCCGCCTCGTGGCGGTCGCCGGCTCATCGGCTTCGGTCGCCGGGCCATCGGCTTCGTACGGCTGCTGCATGCGTCCAGCCTCGCACCACCCCACCCGCCCATGCGGTCCGCCAGGGCGGTCCGGCCCCGGACGTCCGTGTTTCGTAAGGAGCGGAAGCCCGAAATGCACCATTCGCGTTCGTAGGGTGAAAGCCGTGACGATCTCTCCCCCTTCCCCGGACGTCGACGTTGTCCTGCCCTGTCTGAACGAGGCCGAGGCCCTGCCCTGGGTTCTCGCCCGCGTTCCGCGGGGCTGGCGCGCGCTCGTCGTGGACAACGGCTCCACCGACGGCTCGGCGGACATCGCCCGCGCACTGGGCGCGACCGTGGTGCACGAACCCCGACGCGGGTTCGGTTCCGCCTGCCACGCGGGCCTGGCCGCCGCCACCGCGGACATCGTGTGCTTCTGCGACTGCGACGCCTCGCTCGACCCCTCGCTGCTGGCGCCCTTCGTCGGCGAGGTGTGCGCCGGCGAGGCGGACCTGGTGCTCGGCCGGCGGCGACCGCAGGGCCGGGGCGCGTGGCCGCCGCACGCCCGGGCGGGCAACCTCGCGCTCGCCCTGATACTGCGCCGCCGCACCGGACTGCGCCTGCACGACCTCGGCCCGCTGCGCGCCGCCCGCCGCGAAGGACTGATGGCCCTCGCCCTGACCGACCGGCGCAACGGCTACCCGCTCCAGATGGTCGTGCGTGCCGCCGACGCGGGCTGGCGCATCGCCGAGCACGACGTGCCGTATCGGCCGCGGTCCGGCGTCTCCAAGGTGACGGGCACCTGGCGCGGCACCTGGCAGGCGGTACGGGACATGCGCCGCGTGCTGGCCGAGCCGCCCGTCCGAGAGGGGATCCCCCGGTGACCACGCTGCTCGTCATCGCCAAGGAGCCGCTTCCGGGGCGGGTCAAGACCCGGCTGACGCCACCGTTCAGCGCCCAGCAGGCGGCGGCGCTCGCCGAGGCGGCCCTCGCGGACACCCTGCGCACCGTGGCGGCCACTCCCGCCGCCCGGCGCGTCCTCGTCCTGGACGGGGCGCCCGGCCCCTGGCTGCCGCCCGGCTTCGACGTCGTACCGCAGTGCGCGGGCGGGCTGGACGAGCGGCTGGCCGGCGCCTTCGCCCGGTGCGACGGCCCGGCCCTCCTCATCGGCATGGACACACCGCAGGTGACCCCGGATCTGCTCACGGTGGACTTCGCCGGCTGCGACGCGTATTTCGGTCCTGCCGAGGACGGCGGGTTCTGGGCCCTGGGGCTGGCCGAGCCCGACCCCGGACTGCTGCGGGGCGTACCCATGTCGACGCCGATGACCGGCGCCGTCCAGCGTGAGCGGCTGGTCGCCGCGGGCCTGCGGGTGCGCGACCTGCCCCGGCTGCGCGACGTCGACACCGCCGCCGACGCCCACGCCGTCGCCGCCGCGGCACCGTACGGCCGGTTCGCGGCCCGGCTGGCCCGGCTGACGGCGGTCGCGGGCCGATGAGTCCCGCACTCAAGCCCGGTGCTCAGTGAGTCTCGGGCGGCCGGTGCCTCGTGGCCCTGCGCAGTCGCAGCACCAGCAGCAGGGCCGAGCCGCCGAACAGTACGGCGGTGATCAGCAGCCAGCGGGTCAGGAAGCCGTCCGTCGACAGGCCGGCGGCCAGCTGGTAGTCGCTGTCCATCTGACCGCTGATCAGGGGGAACCACATCAGGAGCAGGAGCAGGGACAGGGCCGCCGGGACCCGGACGTACACCGCCCACTCCCGGCGGCCGGTCGCGTCCAGGCCCCGGAAGACGGCACGGTCCGCCGACGAGTACAGCGGCAGCAGCACCAGGTCGTGCAGCAGTGCCGCGCCGACGAACCACAGCGCCACGCCGAGCCAGTCACCCGCCAGCAGGCGCACCCCGGCGTATCCGGCCAGCGCGAACGAGCAGCCGAGCAGCAGCAGTTGCAGCGGGCTGCCGAGGGGGATCCGGCGGGTCATCCGAGGTCTCCGAAGGTCATCCGGGCCACCCACTTGGTGTTGAGGACACCGGGCGCCGCGGGAACGATGATCCGCGCCGGATAGCCGTGGTCGAGGGTCAGGTCCTCGCCGTTGGCGTACAGAGCGAGCAGCGAGCGCGGGTCCGCCACCTGGTTGGCGCGCAGCGCGGCCTTGCGGAACGCGCCGTGGCGCTGCAGGGACTCGATGAACACGTCCGGTGCACTGCCGTCGTGTCCGACGAGGGCCGCGAGGTCGCGCAGGCGCACCCCGCGCCACCACTGGTCGCCGGTCGACCAGCCCTCGACACAGGCGATGGGCAGCGCGGAGCTGTGCAGGGGCAGTCGGGCGAGTTCGGCGCGGCCGAGCCGGACGGTTCCGGTGCGGCCGGTGACCACGAGCCGCCAGGCGTCGTCGCTCGTCTCCGCCACGGTGATGTGCGCGTACGCGGCCGTCTTGTTGATCTGGAAACCGCCGGGGCCGCTGCCCGGGTCGGCCCAGCCGTGCGGCGCGAGCAGGGCGGTCGCGCGCAGCGGCTGGTCGAAGCTGCGGCCGGCGCTGGTCGCGAACAGCAGCAGGGAGCCACCGCCTACGAACCACAGCGCGCCACGCCGGGAGACGGTGGGCGGACCGGGCCTCGGCGACACCAGCTCGCCCTCCTCCGGCAGCCCGCGCAGGGTCCTTACGGCCGTGGGCAGTTTGAGCGCGGCGTGCGCGACGAAGGCCGCGAAGAAGACCCAGGCGCCGTAGAAGTGCAGGGGGTAGAAGGAGCCGGGAAAGATGTAGTCGAGCTGGATGTTGAGGACGCCTGTCGTGAACTCGAACAGCGCGCCCCCGACCAGCAGCAGCAAGGAGACCCGCTCCAGCGCGTGGGCCACGGAGCGGGCCGGCGGCAGCGTGAACAGCTTCGGCACGACCGACCACAGCTTGGCCAGCAGCACCGGGATCAGCGTGAGCCCGAGGGTGACGTGCACGCCCTGGGCGAACCGGTAGAGCCAGTACGGGCTCGTCGGCCAGGAGAAGAGGTAGAAGCCGAGGATGCCCTTGTCGGGGGTCATGTCGTTCACCGGCGACAGGTCCGGGTTGTAGGCGGCGTAAGAGACCAGCCCGGTCACGAACAGCACGGTGATGCCGACGAGCAGGACGACGCCGAGCACGGAGGTGAACCAGGGGCCGCGCACGGAGCTGCGCCAGAAGCCGGGCGAGGTGGGGAGCCGTTGGTCGCGCATGATCAGACCGTAGGGCGGGAGCACCCCCGCACCGGGCGCGCAACTCCTGACGAAACGCTGACGTCCGGCCCATGCGCCGATGTTCCGGCCGCCTTTCGGCCTAGCGTTCCGCTGTGACCCGCGCCCATCTCCGCGACCTGTGTGCCGTCGCGGCCGCCGCCCTGCTCGTCCTGACGGCCGTCGTCGTCGGCCGCCACATCCAGGACGCCCATCGCACCCTGTTCGTCCACTGGCCTCCGCTGTTCGCCGACTGGGACCCCCATGTGGGGCCGGGCACCCCGGCAGCCCTGGTCGTGGCGGTGGCCGTGATCGCCTACGGTCCGCGGCTCGCCCTGCGGCTGCCGTGGCGGGCGCTGCTCGTGGCGGCCTGGGGCGCCTCGCTCGCCTGGACCTGGTCACTGGCGCTGGTCGACGGCTGGCAGCGGGGCGTCGCGGGCCGGCTCACCACCACCAATGAGTACCTCAGGGTCGTCGACCGCTTCCACGACATCCCCGGCACCCTGCGCGACTTCACCCACCACATCCTGGCCCAGTCGCCCGCGCCCTGGCCCGCCCATATCGCCGGCCATCCCCCGGCCGCGACGGTGACCTTCGTCCTGCTCGACCATGTGGGTCTGCGGGGCGGGGGCTGGGCGGGAGCCTGGTGCATCACCGTCGGCACCACCGCCTGTGCGGCCGTGCTGGTGACGGTGGGGCTGCTGGGGGGACGGGAACTCGCCCGACGGGCCGCGCCGTTCCTGGTGCTGGCGCCGGCCGCGGTGTGGGTCGGGACGTCGGCCGACGGATACTTCGCGGCCGTGGCCGCCTGGTCCGTCGCGCTGCTCGCGATGGCGTTGGCCGGGCGGTCGGGGGCCGGCGCACGGGCCACGGCCACGTTCGGCGCCGGGCTGCTGTTCGGTCTGACCTGCTATCTCTCGTACGGCCTCACGCTGTTCGCGCTGATCGGTGCCGCCGTGGTGCTGCTCGGCCGGGTCCGGGCCCATGACCTTCTCCGAGGGCTGCCGTTGCTCCTGGCGGGCCTCGCCGTGGTGCCGCTGCTGTTCACCCTCGCCGGCTTCGACTGGTGGGAGGGATACCGGCTCCTGGTCACGCGCTACTACCAAGGAGTCGGCGGCATCCGTCCCTACGGCTACTGGGTCTGGGCGAACCTGGCCTGCACCGTGCTGACCGTCGGATTCGCGACCGCGGCCGGTCTCGGCCGGGCCGGTCCCGCTCTCGTCCGCGACCGCACCGCCCTGCTGCCCCGTCGGTCACCGGAAACCGCCGACGTGACCGACCCGGCCGTCGCTGCCGACGCGCGCCTCGCGCTGCTCGTGTTCAGTGCACTGGTGGCGCTGCTCGTCGCCGACCTCTCCGGCATGAGCAAGGCGGAGACGGAACGCATCTGGCTGCCGTTCGCCCTGTGGCTGCTGCCCTCCTGCGCGCTCCTCACCGGCCCGCGGGCCTGGCTCACCGCACAGGCCGTCCTCGCTCTGCTCATCAACCACCTTCTTTTCACAGGTTGGTGATGGAGCATCAGCAATTCGCACGGACGATGCGGCGGCAACCTCCCGGTCGCCGCCGCTGTCCGTAGGGATCGGACTACGGGGTGGCGCAGGCGCCGGTCGCGCACGCCGTGAGCCACTGGTCGAAGTCGTCGTCGTAGCGGGTGCCGATGCCGGTGGCGTAGACGTCGTATCCGCCCTGGTAGTCGCCCACCCGGAAGCGGGCGAGCATGCTCTGGATGTCCGCCGGGTGCTTCTCGAACATGTAGCGGGCCGCCAGATAGCCCCACGGATAGGTGCGGGTCACATCGCTGTTGGCGTAGGTGTTCTGGAACAGCGTGCTCAGCCGGTAGGTGTGCTTGCCGGCCTCGGCGACCGCCTGGTCGTCGGTGATTCCGCGGTATCCGTAGGAGACGTACTCGGCCAGGCCCTCGATCCACCAGACGTCCGGGACCGACGTCTGCCGGCCGAAGTCGCCCAACATGTCGTCACGGGCGTCGAGGAAGTGTGTGTACTCGTGGTTGAGGTTCCATATCCGCGCCGGGAAGCCATTGTCGTAGTTCTTCTGGTACATGATCGAAAGCGGTTGGTTGGCCGGGTCGGACGGGTCTCCTTCCAGGGTGATGCCGCCGTTGTCCGTGCTGACGCCGTAGATCGCCCCGGCGTAGGTCTGGTAGTCGGCCCGGCTGGCGAAGACGACGAGGTGGATGGTCGACACATACTGGCCGGGTATGGGTCCGTCGTCCTTGACCAGGCCGTGGAAGTAGGCGTCCTGGCCCAGCACACTGGCGCAGGCGGCGTCGAGGTCGGCCGCGGTGAGCGACTGCGCGCGGATGGTGTGCGCGGAGTCGCAGGTGTGGGTGATCGGCAGGGCGGCCCTGGTCAGCAGGCCGGGCAGGTCGCATACGCCGTAGTACGAGCAGTTGGCGCGGTCGTAGGCGTCCGCCTGCGTCGCCACCGCGACCCACAGCCCGGCCGTGGGGCCGGTGATCGCCGAGGTGTCCAGCAGGTCCTTGGCCAGGGGCCGGACCATCGGCTGAAGCGCCGGGTGCTCGACGTAGCGGGCGAGGTTCATCCCGGCGTTGGAGTCCAGGTAGGCGCGGTCGGTGCCGAGCAGGTCGAGGTGGTCGTGCGCGAAGGTGTCGAGGGTCTCGACGACGCTCGGGTCCGCGGCGACGGCGTCGACGTACTCCGGGTTCCAATTGCCTCGCCAGAGAGGGGTGTAGACGTCGTTGACGGCCGCGATCATGGCGGCGATGTCGTCGTAGGAGCTGTCGTAGTCCTGGAGCATCCGCTGATAGACGCTCAGATAGCGGGCCTGCTGGTCGGCGCTGTCGGTGAGGATGACGACCTCGCCCAGCACGTCGCCGTTGGCGGCGGTGACGTCCCGCGAGTGCCGGCGGGCGAAGAAGGCGTCCAGGCCGCTCGTGGTGGCCGTGGTCAGGCGCGGGCCGTAGGGGCCGACGTCGGTCGGGTGGTTGAACTGCACGTAGTAGCCGGCGCGCAGGAACAGGACGAGTTGCCACACGCGGTCCGTGTTGTCACCGCGGTAGGTGCGCGCGGCGCGGGTGAAGGCGTTCGCGACGGTGACCATCTGGGACTGGCGGAAGACATCGTGCGCGGCCGAACCGGTCACCGCGAACAGGGTGTTGACGCAGTCCGTGGTCGAGGCCCTGACCAGGGCGACGAGTGCGGCACCGGTTCTGCTGCCGAAGTCGGCGGGTGTGCAGGAGGCCGCCTGCTTGGTGGTTCGCTGACGGACGGGCGCCGGCTGCAGGGGTGGCAGTTGGGCGGGGCTGAGCCGACGGTCCTGTACGGCGGGACGGTCGGCGGTGCGGACGGTCGAGCCGGTCGGCGGTGGGGCCGACGTCGGCCTGTGTGGGGCGGTGACTGCGGTGCTGTCGGCCGGGGCGGGGGGCGCTGCGAGAGCCGGCGTCGACAACAGGCCGGCGAGGGTGACGCAGACGGCGAGAACGCCGGCCTTGCGTCCGGGCAGCGCGGAGCGATAGCGCATCTGGGCTCCTCCACGGATGGATGCGCCTCTATGGGGGTTGGTGAGGCGTGTCCAGCACTGTGCCAAGGGCTGCGTGCGCCAACAATGGCATGTGACATAGCACATGACGTCCGGCGGCCCATAACATCCGGCGCCGGCGGCCTCGGCTACTTGCCGGCACCGCTCCAGGTGCGCGCGGCCCAGGACCTCAAGTGCGGTGACTGTGCGACGAGTTCGCGATGCGCGGCGACCGCCGACTGGAACAGCGTCTCCGCCAGCTCCTGGTCCACCGCGCCCGGCCGCCAGGCCAGTACGTAGCGGCACCACAACGGCGTACCGACCAGCGGTTTGACCACGACCTGCGGGATCGGCCGCATGGTCGGCTGGACGAGTGACACACCGAGTCCGTCGGCGATCATCCGCTGCAACTGCAGCTGGTCACCGAGGAATTCGTGCACGGTCACCGGGGTGAAACCGGCCGCCTCGCAGGCCGTGTAGAAGACTCCCGGCCACCCGGCGCCGTCGTCCGGTGTCACGAACCACGCGTCCTCGGCCAGGTCGGCCAGCGACACCTGGGCGCGGTGCCGCAGGCGGTGGCGGGACGGAAGGGCCACGAAGGTCGGCTCGGTGACGATCCCGCGGTGCGTCACCGCGGCCGAGTGCCGCAGCTCCATGCCCGGGTAGTCGGCGGCGATGGCCGCGTCCACCGTGCCCTCCTCCAGCAACTCGACGATCCGCGAGGAGGCGTACACGCTGTTCACCGAGAGGTCGACGTCCGGCAGCCGGGCCCGGAACCGGGACACCGCGCCCGACAGCACCGGCGAATTGGTCGCCGCCACCCGCAGGGTCCTGCGCGCCTTCGGGGCACCGGGGGCCGGACGGTGGCCGATCGTCTCGACGCGGGCCAGGACGTCGCGGGCCTGGGTGAGCACCTCGGCGCCGTACGGTGTGGGCCGCACCCCGGTGGCCCCGCGCTCGAACAGGGGCTCACCGAAGTGCCCCTCGATCCGGCGGAGCTGGGTGCTGATGGCCGGCTGCGAGTACCCCAGGTCCGCGGCGGCCCGGCCCACGCTCCCCGCATCGGCGATCGCGCACAGCACGCGCAGATGCCGAAGCTCCAGCTCCATCCGTCCACTCCTCGTCCATCGGCTCCGCCGGCGGGGTCCCTCGGCTCCGCCGCCGGTCAGGAAGCGTTTCATCCCGCCGTGGGGCACACAAGGCGGGGCCCCGCGCCGTGTCCGGCACGCGTCCCGCCTCGTTGGACGGGCCGTATCGCCCAAGCACCGCGGGCGCGTGCGAGGCGCCCGGTGAGGAGAGACGGAACGTGACGAAGCACACGACGCGAGTACCGGCGATCCTGCTGCTGGCCGGCGCCGCTCTGGCCGCCACCGCGGCGCCGGTCCTGGCGGCCGGCTCGGGGGCGGGGGCGGGGGCGTCCGATCAGCCCGTCGCCAGGCTGATCGGCCAGGTGGGCGGGCCGCTGGTCGAGTGTGCCGTCGACAGCGGGCTCCAGCACTGCCGGCCGATGAGCATCAATCCCTGACCGGGGCACTCACAGGGGTCCAGAGGTTCACTCCGATGACCCGTTTGAATGATGAAAGCAGGGTGGCGCTAGCATATGAGCGCCACCTAGCTCGAAAGAGATTCCTGTGACTGTCAACGACGACTCGTTCACCGACTGGAAGAACCGCGAAGAGATCGCGGAGTCCATGATCCCGATCATCGGAAAGCTCCACCGGGAGCGGGACGTGACGGTCCTGCTCCACAGCCGCTCCTTGGTGAACAAGTCGGTGGTCAGCATCCTGAAGACGCACCGGTTCGCGCGGCAGATCGACGGCGAGGAGCTCACGGTCACGGAGACGCTGCCGTTCCTGCGGGCTCTCACCACGCTCGACCTCGGCCCGTCCCAGATCGACATCGGCATGCTGGCCGCGACGTACAAGGCCGACGACCGCGGCCTCACGGTGGAGGCGTTCACCGCCGAGGCCGTCGCCGGTGCCACGGGCGCCAACAAGATCGAGGGCGGCGAGGGCCGTGATGTCGTCCTCTACGGCTTCGGCCGCATCGGCCGCCTGGTCGCCCGGCTGCTGATCGAGAAGTCCGGCTCCGGCAACGGCCTGCGGCTGCGCGCCATCGTGGTGCGCGGCGGCGGCGACCAGGACATCGTGAAGCGCGCCTCGCTGCTGCGCCGCGACTCCATCCACGGCCAGTTCCAGGGCACGATCACCGTCGACGAGGCGAACAGCACGATCGTCGCCAACGGCAACGCAATCAAGGTGATCTACGCCAACGACCCGACCGAGGTCGACTACACGGCGTACGGCATCAGGAACGCCATCCTCATCGACAACACGGGCAAGTGGCGCGACCGCGAGGGCCTGTCGCAGCACCTGCGCCCCGGCATCGACAAGGTCGTCCTGACGGCGCCCGGCAAGGGCGACGTCCCGAACATCGTCCACGGCGTCAACCACGACATGATCAAGCCGGACGAGCAGATCCTGTCCTGCGCGTCCTGCACCACCAACGCGATCGTGCCGCCGCTGAAGGCGATGGACGACCGGTTCGGCGTGCTGCGCGGCCACGTGGAGACCGTCCACTCGTTCACCAACGACCAGAACCTGCTGGACAACTACCACAAGGCCGACCGCCGCGGCCGCTCCGCGCCGCTCAACATGGTCATCACCGAGACCGGTGCCGCCTCCGCCGTGGCGAAGGCGCTGCCCGACCTCAAGGCGAAGATCACCGGCAGCTCGATCCGGGTGCCCGTGCCGGACGTCTCGATCGCGATCCTCAACCTGCAGCTCGCGGGCGAGACCACCCGTGAGGAGGTCCTCGACCACCTCCGCGACGTGTCGCTGACCTCGCCGCTCAAGCGCCAGATCGACTTCACCACGGCCCCCGACGCGGTCTCCAGCGACTTCATCGGCTCGCGCCACGCCTCGATCATCGACGCCGGCGCCACGAAGGTGGAGGGCGACAACGCGATCCTCTACCTCTGGTACGACAACGAGTTCGGCTACTCCTGCCAGGTCGTCCGCGTCGTCCAGCACGTCTCCGGGGTGGAGTACCCGACGTACCCGGCCCCGGCGGTCTGATCCGGTCCATTTCCTGCCACGGTGCCCCGGCCGAGATCACGGCCGGGGCACCGCGCATGTGTCCGGCCCGCCGACCGGCAGGCGCTAGGCGGGTTGTGACGGCTGTTCGGTCGGGGACACGCACAGCGCCCAGATGACGAAGCCCGAGAAGGCGATCATCACGATCGACCAGATCGGGTAGTACGGCAGGGAGAGGAAGTTGGCGATGATGAGGAGCCCGGCGATGGTCACGCCGGCGACCCGCCCCCACGTCGACCTCTGGAACAGGCCAAGACTGACGATCACAGCGACCGCGCCCAGGATCAGGTGGACCCAGCCCCAGCCGGAGAGGTCGAACTTGAAGGCGTAGTTCGGTGTCGTGACGAACACGTCGTCCTGGGCGATCGCCATGATGCCCCGGAAGACGTCCAGTATGCCGGCGATCATCAGCATGACGGCCGCGAACGCCGTCAGGCCGCCGGCCCATTGCTGCTTGGTCGTCTGCACTTGCGTCGTGCTGCGTGGAGCGGTCATGCCCGTGCCTCGTTTCCCTATCGTCGGATGTGCTCAGCGACCGGAGGTTGACTGGACGGTTCCGCTCGGGCCGCCCACCGGTCCGGAGTCGCTCAGGACCAGTGCCTTCGCCCTGCCGTACTCCTCGTCCGTGATGTCGCCACGAGCGCGCATCTCGGACAACTTGGCCAGCTCGTCGATGCTGCTGGGCCGGGCCCCGCCGCCCTTGGCGGTCTCGCGGATGTAGGAGTCGAAGGCCTGCTGCTGTGCGCGCGCCTGCTCCACCTCCCGGCGCCCCATGCTCTTGCCGCGGGCGATCACGTAGACGAACACACCCAGGAAGGGCACCAGGACCACGAACACCAGCCAGCCGGCCTTGCCCCAGCCGCTCATGGAGTCGTCATTGAAGATGTCCACGACGATCCGGAACAGCAGGATGAACCACAGGATCCACAGGAAGAACCACAGCATGGTCCAGAAGGCGCTCAGCAGCGGATAGTCGTACGCCAAGTACATCTGCGCGCTCATTTGGTCTCCTCCGTTCCGGGCGCTCGCCCGGCAGCCGGCTGCTGCCGAATTCAGCGTGCCCACGGCAAGGACGGGTCGGCCTCACCCGGGGAGGGTGATCGTGCACGCCCCGCTCGGGACACCGGCTCGGTGTGCGTTCTTCGCTTCGGTGGAGGCCGCCCCGTCGGGAGTGTGCTCCGGTCCGGGACCCGGCTCCGGGCCGCGTGACTCGGTCATGGCTCCTCCTCACGCGATCGGACGGGTCGCCCCCGGACCGCCGACGGGGCGGTGTGCGAGGGCCTCGCCCGGCCAGCGTCCCCCCTGCCGTCGCCCACCGGGTCACCCTCGGCGGGTGATCCCGCCGCACCGCGGTGACGATGAGGGGAAGGCGGACGCGCCCGCCGGTTTCCGGCCGATCGGAACGAGGAGATGTCCGGCGCGATGGAGCGTGGAGGCACGAGATGAGCGGCCCGTTCGACGGCCCGAAGCGGGCGACGCTACTGGCCGTGGCGCGTACGGTCCTCATCACGGCCGCACTCGTCACCGCCTACTACCTGCTCCCCCTGCGCGAGCGCAGCCTGACCGCCACCTCGGCGCTGCTGCTGGGCGGGGTGCTGGCGGTGCTGGTGGTCTTCGCGTGGGAGGTCTGGGCCATCCTGCGCTCGCCCCACCCACGGCTGAAGGCCGTCGAGGCCCTGGTCATCACGCTGGCGCTGTTCCTGGTGCTCTTCGCCAGTGCCTACTACGTGCTGGACGGCACCAGCCCGGGGTCCTTCAGCGAGCCGCTGACCAAGACGGACGCCCTGTACTTCACGCTGACCACGTTCGCCACCGTCGGCTACGGCGACATCACCGCCGTCTCCCAGCTGGGGCGTGTGATGACCATGATCCAGATGACCTGCGGCCTGCTGCTCGCGGGCGTCGCCGTACGGGTGCTGACGAGCGCGGTGAAGGTGGGGCTGAGCCGGCGGGTGCAGGAGCCGCCGCCCGAGCCGGACGCCGGGCGAAGGGCCGGACGGGACAACCCGTGACCGTCACGCAGGCCGTGACCGTCACGCCGGCCGTTCCGGCAGCCGCCGCATCTCCAGCACGCGCAGCCCCAGCGACTGGCAGCGCTTCAGCAGCCGGTAGAAGTGGGCCTCGTCGACGACCGGGCCGATCAGAACCGTCTGACCGGCCAGCGCCGCATGGTCCAGCTCGGGGAAGGCCTTGGCCAGCGTCTCGGACAGGTGTCCTTCGATGCGGATCTCGTAGCGCATGAGCGGCTCTCCCGCGGGCTGTCCGGGGCAGGCGGACCGTTCCCCCTGTCTGTGATCGTCCGCCTCGGGGTGGCGTCCGGCCTCACCCGGTTCGGGTGACCTGCCAGGGCTTCGCAGCTTCGGGCCTTCACGCCTTCACGCCTTCACGCCTTCAGGGCCAGCTTGAACGCGATGATCAGCAGCCCGAGGACCAGGTTGACCACGGCGGTGGCGGCCGACTGCCGCCAGGAGGCACCCGCGCGCCGGGCCGCCGCCACCGACCAGCCCACCTGCCCGGCCACGGCCACCGCGAGCGCCAGCCAGAGCGTGCCCGGCAGGCCGAGGCCCAGCAGCGGGCTCACGGCCACGGCCGCGGCCGGCGGGACGGCGGCCTTGACGATGGGCCACTCGTTGCGGCACACGTGCAGGACGGTCCGGCGGTCCAGGGCCATCTGTGCCAGACGCTCCCCGAACAGCTCGGCATGCACATGCGCGACCCAGAACACCACGCCCGTGAGCAGCAGCAACAGCACGAGCTCCACGCGCGGGAACGCGCCCAGGAGGCCTGCGCCGGCCACCACGGAGGCGGCGAGCATGGAGCCGTAGACGCCTCCCGTGTAGTCGGCATGGGCCCGATGCTCCGCACGGCGTGCCGGGGAGGTGGCGCGTTCGGACGAGGCCATGGTGGTCTCCGCGGGTTCTCAGCAGCCCAGGGATGCCGGTGGAGTGCCCAGGGATGCCGGTGCGGTCACAGCAGTCCCAGTTCGCGTGCCCGGCGCACGGCGTCGCTGCGCCGGTTCACCGCGAGTTTCCGGTAGACGCTCTTGAGGTGGGTCTTGACGGTGTTCACCGAGACGAACAGGTCGGCGGCGATCTCCTCCGTGGACATCATCTGGGCCAGCCGTTGCAGCACGTCGCGCTCGCGTCCGCTCAGTTCCTCCACGATGAACGGCGCGGGCTCCACCGTGATCCGCGGCGGCCCGCCGTGCCGTGGACCGTCGGAGGTGAGCCAGCCCTCGGTCAGTCCCTGGAGCGGGGCCGTGCACAGGAGCCGCCGGACGCGTGGTCCGGCTTCGAGGAACGGCCGCCGCAGCCGCTCGCGCCGGGCCTCCCGGAGTGCCTGGGCGACGAGCCTTCGGGCGGTGCCGGTGTCCCCCTCCTCGTCGGCGGCCTGGGCGCGTACCAGCGCGGCCCGGACGGTGACCGCGGGACCGGACCGGCCCTTGGTGCACAGGCGGTCGAGCAGATCGATCGCCTCCCGGCGGCGCCCCGCGGCGAGATGGGCGCGCGCCGCCTGCACGGCGCACGCCGGCTGGTCGTCGTAGGGCACCTGCTCCAGCACCTCAGCGGCGCTGTCGGGCCGCCCTTCGGCGAGGTGGGCGGCGGACGTGATGAGCGCCGCGTGGCCCTTGGCCCAGGGAGAGGGAACGTCGGCGGGGACGGCGGGGTCGGCCGCCGCCACGGCGGCCTGCGCGTCTCCCCGCGCCAGCAGCAGACGCGCCGCCGCGATGGACCGGCCCGCCGCGGTCACGGGGTCCTGGACGTCGGGGCTGGCGTCGGCCGCCTCGTCGAGGAACGCCTGGGCCCGGGCCAGTTCGTCCCGGTCGACGGCCACGGCGGCCAGGACCAGCCGCCCGATGCCGCAGCCGGACGGCTGGGGCAGGCCGACCCGCTCCGTCTCCGTCATCGCCGCCAGGGCCTTGTGCTCGGCCCGGCCGGGCCAGCCGTTGAGGTAGTCGATCAGTGCCAGATGGCCCAGGGACTCCTCCCGGGGCAGCGCCGTCGACGCTCCGCCGGGGCCGCCGACCACCGAGGACAGGGCGGCGCACGCGTCGTCGAAGTGACCGGCCCACAGGCGCGCCGAACCCAGGTGCGTGAGCAGCAGGGCGGTCAGCTCTGGGTGCTTCTCCAGCAGGTGGGCGGGTATCTCGTGGCGCAGCTCATCGGCCGTCTCCACGGCCTTCTCGGCCTTGCGGGGAGAACCTGCGAGCCGGGCCGCCAGGGCTTCCAGCAGCGCGCAGCTCAGCCACGCCGTCAGGTCGGACCCGTCCGCGGCGAGCCGCTCCTCGGCCTGGCGCAGATGGGTCAGGCCCCGGTCGAGGTCGTGCCGGGACAGGTCGCGCGCGGCGCGGACCAGCTCCGCCGCGGGGCTGGTGGTCTCCGGTCCCATCCGGGAGAACAGTTCGGTCAGGTCGTCGCAGCGCAGGCCTGTGAAGAGCTGCCCGATCGCCAGGTCGTCGACGAGGGCGCCCGCGGTGAACTCCCAGTCGCCAGCGGCCGCGCCATGGGCCAGGGTCTCCGGCAGGGAGCCGGAGCCGCGCAGCCACTTGGCGGCCCGCCGGTGGAGTTCCGGTTCCAGACCGGGCGAACGTGCCCGCAGATGGGCCCGGAGGATCTCCGCGAACAGCGGGTGGAGCCGGTACCAGGTGTGTCCGAGGTGCTCGACGAAGGCGTTCTGGCGGTGCAGTTCGGCCAGGGCGGACGCGGCACCGGCCTGCCCGGTCAGTGCCTCGGCGAGGCCGGGACAGAACCGGTCCAGGACGCTGACGCGCAGCAGGAGGTCCTGTGTCCGGTCCGTCTGCTGTCTGAGCACCTCCGCGAGGAGGAAGTCGGCGACCGCGCTGCGGTCGGCCTCGAACTCCTTCAGGTACGTCGCGGGATCGGGGCTCTCCTGAGCGGCCAGGGCGCACAGCCGCAGCCCCGCGGCCCATCCCCGGGTGCGGTCGACCAGGGAGCCGGCGGCCTCCACGGGAAGGGCCAATCCGTGCAGCTCCAGCAGGGTGGCCGCCTCTTCGGGGGTGAAGGCGAGCTCGGCGTTGCGGATCTCGGTCATGGCGTCCGCCGCCCGGTAGCGGTGCAGCGGCAGCAGCGGTTCGGTGCGGGTGACCAGGACCAGACGCATGCCGCTCCCCGCGTGGTGCAGGACGAATTCCAGCTGGTCCGCGATCTCCGGCGCGCTCACGTGGTCGTACTCGTCGAGTACGACGACCACCGGGCGCTCGCGGCCGCTCAGCTCGGCGGCGAGCCGCGCCAGGAGCTTGTGGTCCACCCGGGTCGCGTCCGCCGGGCAGCCGACCTCGCCGGACACCGGCACGCCGACGGCGCGCAGGGCCTGCAGCAGATAGGCCCAGAACATGCCGGGGCCCTGGTCGCCCGCGTCGTTGGTGAGCCAGGCGACCGTCTCCTCGATGCCTGCGGCCCAGTCGGCGACCAGCAGGGTCTTGCCGGCCCCGGCCGCGCCGTTGACGACCGTCAGGGGCGTCCGCAGCGCCTGGTCGAGGTGGCCCGCCAGGCGCTCGCGCCGCAGGAAGGTGGCAGGCACCGTAGGCAGGGCGAACCGCGTCTGAAGAAACGGTTCTCCCATGGGATCGACGTACGCGTCGGTCGCCGATCCCTCCTCGTTCACATCAACCGCGGCCACTGCGCTCACCACCCCGTCCATCAGGCCATGGGCAGCGCTTTCCCGCTCAATGATTCCATTCATCCCAGACATGCGCAGAACTCACATCCCGCACATGCGCAGAACTCACCTGCCGCACCATCCGGACTCAGCCGGCAGCACCATCCGGCCGATCGGGTCCGATTGACCGGTGGGGCCCCGCGGAGGAATGTGGCCACAGAGGTGTACGAGCACTCAGGAGGCACCGTGACCACCTCAGCGCAGCCACGGGTGTCGGGACTGGAGATCCGGTCCATCGATTACGTCCCCCTGGACGAGCGCCACGGCAAGCTGTGGCACCTGGGCCCGCTGTGGTTCATGTCGAACGCGCAGATCGCCACGCTGGCGGTCGGACTGATCGGCATCACCGAGGGCGGCAACCTCATCTGGTCGCTGCTGGCGATCGTCACCGGCACCCTCATCGGCACGTTCTTCATGGCCTTCCACTCGGCCCAGGGTCCACAGCTCGGGCTGCCCCAGATGATCCAGTCGCGGCCGCAGTTCGGCTATGTCGGGGCCCTGCTGGTGTGGCTGTTCGCGTATGTGCAGTACGCGGGCTTCAACGTGTTCAACACCATCCTCGCCGGGCAGGCCCTGCACACCACGCTGCACGGGGGCGTCAAGCCGTGGGTGGCCGTGGTCACCGTGATCGCCCTGGTCGTCGCGCTGGTGGGCTACGACATCATCCACAAGGCCGAGCGGATCCTGACGTACACCTTCCTGGTCGTCTTCGGGATCTTCACCGTGGGCGTCCTGGTCCATCTGCACTATCCGCCGGGCTCCTTCGACCTGAGCGGCTTCAAGTGGACCCCGTTCCTCGCACAGTTCGGCGTGGTCGCCGGCTACCAGATCAGCTGGGCCATCTACGTCTCGGACTACTCGCGCTACCTCCCCCCGGATGTGACGGTCCGCAAGACCTTCTACTGGACCTACTTCGGGTCGGCACTCGGCGGTATCTGGTTGATGGTCCTCGGGGCCCTGCTGGCCGCCGGGGCCGGCAAGGGCTTCGAGACGATCGCGTCGATCGACGCCGCCGGCGACGAGGTGTTCAGCGGCTTCGGCGCGATTGTGCTGCTGTTCGCCGCGCTGGGGCTGGTGTCGGTCACCGCGCTGAACATGTACGGCGGGTCGCTGACGCTCATCAGCGCGATCGACTCGTTCAAGCGGGTGCGGCCGACGCTCGGTGTGCGGCTGCTGACCATCGGGCTCACCGCGGCGCTCTCCCTGGTCGGGGCGCTGGCCGCGACCTCCCACTTCCTGCAGAACTTCAACAACTTCCTGCTGCTGGTGCTCTATCTGTTCATCCCGTGGACCGCGGTGAACCTCATGGACTACTACGTCGTACGGCGCGGGCACTACGCCATCGCCGAGATCTTCAACCCGTACGGCATCTACGGCCGTTGGGGTTTGCACGGCATCGTCTCCTACCTGGTGGGATTCGCCGTCATGATTCCCTTCTTCTCGGTGGGCACCCTCTTTGTCGGCCCCGCGGCCAAGGCGCTCGACGGCGCGGACATCTCCCTGTTCATCGGGTTGCCGGTCTCGGCGCTGCTGTACTGGTGGCTGACCCGGTCGATCGACGTGGCGGCCGAGCAGCGGGTGGCCGAGGCGGAGGCAATCGAGCTGGAACGGGCCGCGCACGAACACCGCGAACCCTCGCCTTGACTTCGAGAGCACTCCAAGTCCTAACGTCCCGGACGTAACGGCACGACGATCCATTCCGCAAGGAAAGGCTGGGACTCCCATGGAACAGCGCACTCTGCGAGACCTCCGGGTATCCGCCATCGGCCTCGGCTGCATGGGCATGTCCGCGTTCTACGGCTCCACCGATCATGACGAGGGCATCAGGACCATCCGGCGCGCACTCGAACTGGGCGTCGACTTCCTCGACACCGCGCAGCTGTACGGGCCGCTCACCAACGAGAGCCTGGTCGGCGAGGCGATCAAGGGGCATCGCGACGAGTACGTCGTCGCCACCAAGTTCAACTACCGGATGGACGACGCCGTTCCGGGCGACATGAGCACCGTCGGCCGGCAGGACGGCTCCGCCGAGCACGTACGCAGCTCGGTCCACGGCTCGCTCAAGCGGCTCGGGACCGACTACATCGACCTCTACTACCAGCACCGCGTCGACCCCGATGTGCCGATCGAGGAGACCGTCGGTGCCCTCGGGGAACTGGTCGCGGAGGGCAAGATCCGTCACATCGGCCTGAGCGAGGCCGGTCCCGAGACCCTCCGCCGGGCGAACGCCGTCCACCCGATCACGGCGCTGCAGACCGAGTACTCGCTGTGGACGCGGGACCCGGAGGCAGAGGTGCTGCCCACCTGCCGGGAACTCGGGATCGGCTTCGTCCCCTACTCCCCGCTGGGCCGCGGCTTCCTCGCGGGCCGGTTCTCCTCCCCCGAAGATCTGGACGAGGGCGACTTCCGCCGCACCGGTCCGCGCTTCACCGGCGACAACCTGGACGCCAACCTGCGACTCGCGGCAAAGGTGAAGGAGATCGCCGCGGAGAAGGACGTGACCCCGGCACAGCTGGCGATCGCCTGGGTCCTGGCACAGGGCGACGACCTGGTCCCGATCCCGGGCACCAAGCGACGCACCTACCTGGAGCAGAACGCCGCCGCGGTGGACGTCGAACTCACCAAGGAAGACCTGTCCCGCATCGACGCCGAGCTCCCGCAGGTGTCGGGCGAGCGCTACAACGAGGCCGGTATGAGGAGCGTGAACCTGTAGCGCGGGCCGTGTTCCCCTTGCCGGCGCGGGAATTCCGGGCTGGGGGCGGGGATTCCGGACGGGAATGGTCCGTAACGCGCTGCAGTCTGCGCGTCGCGCGGGCAGCGCGCCGAACGACTGCGCGAGCAGCCCGGCCGCGACCGCGCGGGGACTCGGCCGACCAGCGGCCCGGCGGTCGCCGCGGCGACGAGCCAGCCGACCGGTGCGCGGTCGAGCCCGCGGACGGCGTACGCACGGCTTCCGCCGACGGGCAGCATCTGTGCTCCGGCCCGCGCCACGGTCCCGTTCGCAGCCGAGCGCGGTGCCCGCGAATGACGTCGCCGAGTCCGGGGCCGTAAGGCCCAGCAGACGACCGAAGCGTCGTGGGCCGGCTCGCGCAGCCGCTCGTTTCAGAACGACGTCGTCTGTGACTCCAAGTAGGTCTTCAGGAAGGCGTACTTGGCGTCGCTGTCCGCTGCGGACAGGGGGGGCGAACGCCTCGCCGAGTTGCCTCGTGCACGGCGTGTCCGTGGTGAGGGGCGGCCAGGTCGGCAGGGCGTCGGCGTTGGGGTCGCCGGTGGCCGCGAAGTTCGCCACATAGGACGCGGTGGTGTCGGCGAGGTCGTAGTCGTGTGCCGTCCAGGGCCGGTCGGTGTTGTGGAGGAAGCCGAGCAGGTAGTACACGCCGGCACCAGGCCTCGGCGGCCGCCAACGGGCGGTGGGCACCGGGCACATGGCCGAGCGCGGGGCCCTTGGCGTACCGCACACCGGAGGACAGCAGCGCACGGTGGCACAGGCCGCGGGCCACCCGGGAGGCCAGCAGGATGTTGACGACACAGGCCCCGTGCGACCAGCCGGCCAGGGTCACCCGGTCCGGGTCGCCGCCGAACGCGGTGATGTCCCGCCGCACCCACTCCAGTACGGCGACGGCGTCCAGGACACCCCAATTGCCGGACGCGCCGTACCCCGACTCCGCGCTCAGTTCCGGGTGAGCGAGGCCACCGAAAGGGCCGACGCGGTGGTTGAAGCTCACGAAGACCACGCCCTTGCTCGCCAGTAGCGAGCCGTCGTAGATCTCCTGCCCGGACCACATCGCCGTGTCGCGGCCGCCGTGGACCCACACGAGGACCGGGCGGCGCGGCTCCGAAGTGGCCTCGCCCGTCCAGATGTTGAGGTTCAGGCAGTCCTCGCTGAGCTCGGGGACCTGGCCGTCGGGGATGCCCGTGACAGGCTGCGGGCAGGCCGGACCCCAACTGGTCGCCTTCCGGGTGCCCTCCCAGGACGGCGCCGGTTGCGGCGGACGTCAGCGGTTCTCGCCCGCGGTGGACGCGGCGTACGGGATGCCCTTGTAGACGGTCACCCCCCTCAGCCCGCCCGAGGCACCGGTCACCTGGCCGGACTCCGTCGTCACCGGGTCGGTGGCAGCGCTCCTCGCGGCTCGGCTCTCGGCGGCCGCGGCGTGGGCGCACTCCAGACCGCCGGACAGCGCGGCTCCGGCGGCGACAGCGCGGCACGGCCGAGGAAGCCACGGCGGTCGAGTGCCGCGGACCCGGGACGGTGGGGGACGTCACGCAGGCTCACGGCGACTCCCTGTCCGAACGGGGGGCGGGTGAGTCGCCCCATGCTGCGGCGAACTCCCGTGCGCGGCAAGCGAATCGGCCGGACTCACAGGTTCCGCGGGGAGCGGCCGACGGCGGCGCGCAACGCGCCGTTCACAGGAGCATCACGCCCACGCCCCTTCCGCAGGTGCGGGGCGGGACTACCGTCGTCTGTCCGCCCGAACCGACACGAGTGAGGTCTCATGTCCGCAAGACACATCCTCGTCGGCCTGGCGCTGGTGCCGGTGTTCGCGTTCCCGGTGGCCGCCCACGCGACGACGTCCGGCCCTGCCGGTGTGCCGCCGGTGCCGGCCCACCGGGCCCGCTTCGATCTGCAGGCCCACCGGGGCGGTATCGGCATGACCACCGAGGAGTCCCTGGAGGGGTTCGGCAAGGCGATGCGCCTCGGGGTGTCCACGCTGGAGCTGGACACCCACGTCACCAAGGACCAGAAGGTCGTGGTGAACCACGACCGGCAGATCAGCGCCGCGAAGTGCCGTGACACCGCGCCGGTCACGCCCGGCGACCCGACGTACCCGTACGTCGGGAAGTACATCAAGGATCTGACGCTGGCCCAGATCAAGACCATGGACTGCGGCTACCAACAGCTGCCCGGCTTCCCCGAGCAGGAGGTCGTCAAGGGGTTCCGGATGGTCGAGTTGAAGGACGTCCTGAACCTGGTCAAGAGCTATCACGCCAAACAGGTCAAGCTGAACATCGAGACGAAGGTCGAGGCCGGCGCGCCCGAACAGACCGCACCGCGCGAGCTGTTCGTCCGCCGCGTGTACGAGGAGATCCACCGCTCGGGCATCGAGGACCAGGTCACCATCCAGTCCTTCGACTGGGGCGCGCTGAAGGTGATGCACCGGCTCGCCCCCAAGTGGCCCCTGGTGGCGCTCACCAATTACGACTTCCTGCAGGTCGGTCAGCCCGGTGCCTCGCCGTGGCTCGGCGGGATCGACGCGGACGACTACGACGGCGACTTCGTCAGGGCGGCCGCCACCGTCCCGGGTGTCACGACCCTCTCCCCCAACTACGGTTTCCCGCAGAGCGGCAAGGTCGGCGACCCGGGCTTCCGCTTCTACTCGGACGCCGCCATGGTCGCCGAGGCCCACGCCCGGGGTCTCAAGGTCGTGCCCTGGACCTGCGACGACCCGGCCACCGTGGAGGCGCTGATGGACTTCGGCGTCGACGGCATCATCACCAACTACCCCAATCACGTACGGCAGATCATGGCCGACCGTGGCATGCGCCTGCCCCGGCCGTACCGCCCGCACCGGGAAGCCTGAGCACGCCCGGCGGAGCCCGCCCCCGGCACGCGCGGCGGGCTCCCAGCCCGAAGAGGATGCCGTCGGCGTGCTCCTTCGCCTCGTACGCGCCGGCCCTCTGCTTTCGGTCAGGCGGTCGCCGGTCCGGTCCGCTCGACCAGCCGGGCGAGCTTGTCGAGGGCCATGCGGGTGCCGAGTTCGTTGTCCTCCCGGGGGATCTCGTCGGGGATCCCCTCGTGCACCATGACGACATCGGTCCCGCCGTCGGCCCCGGTCAGCGAGGTGGTCAGGGTCATCGGGCGGCGCAGGGCGCCGTCGTCCGACTCGAACTCGATCTCCTCGACGACCAGTTGGTCCGATACCAGGCGCGCGAAGTGCCCTCGGTACGTGTCCGTGCGTCCGCCGGACTTTCCTGGGACGCCCTGCTCGTCGTAGACGAGCGAAACACGGAAGGCGCCGCCTTCGCGGGCGTCGAACGCGTGGACGTGGGCGGTCATGCCGTCGGGTACGCGCCAGGCGGCGACCGCGTCCGGGTCGACCAGGGCCCGGTAGACGACGGCCGGCGGCGCCTGCAGATGCCGGGAAACTCGCGTGGCGTACATGCCCTCAAGCTACTCCGCCCAGGGGACGGGCGGGCGCGCGGCGGGTGGTCAGACGAGGTGGGCGAAGACGACGAGGTTCTCGGTGTAGTCCCCGACCGCCCGGTCGTAGTCCCCGGCGCAGGTGATGAGGCGTGCCTCGGCGCGGGGTGTGTCGCCGTACACCCGGTGGCTGGGGAACTGGTCCTTCTCGAAGGTCTCGGCACTGTCGACGACGAAGGTCGCGTTCTTCCCGTCGGCCCGTGCCACCGAGAAGTGGTCCCCGGCCTCGAGCTCCCCGAGGTCGGCGAAGACGGCGGCGGACGTGGTCGTGTCGACGTGCCCGGCGATGATGGCGGTGCCCGCCTCTCCGGGCGAGACTCCCCTGGCGTACCAGCCGACGAGGTTCACATCGTCCCCGGGCGGTGGCAGGAGCTGCCCCGACGGGCCGATGGTCAGGGTGGTGAAGGGTGCGTCCACGTCAATCTTCGGGATGAGCAGGCGCGTCGGCGAGGAGCGGGGCAGATGTCTGCCGACCGGGTGCGCGGTGGGCGAGGACCCGCCGGCCTGCGAGGAGTCGGACGGCTTGCCATGACCGCCGATCGCACTGGCGGCCACGAGCAGGATCGCGACACCCCACATCACCATGCGCATGCCGGAGCGGGCGTCCGGTGCGCCCGGCTCCGGCTCGCCGGGGGTCGCGGACGGAGAAGCTGCCATCGGACTCCACCTCACTAGGACACGGCAGCACAGCGGTCACGGCAGCAGAGCGGTCACGGCGGAGGGGAAGCCGACCGCCGGCACGGTGCGCACACGGCGGCGGCCTCGGCTCGGTCGGACGCGGGTCAGGAGGCCTGCTCGGCGACCTTCTTGCGGCGCAGCGCGTACAGGCCGGTGGCACCGACGGCCAGTACCGCCAGCCCACCCGTGGTGACGCCACCCGGTGCGGCGAGGCCGCCGCCTCCGGTGTGCATGCCGCCGCTGGGCTTGTCGGAGTCGTCGCCCCACGAGTCCTTGCCGCGGTCGCTGTCCGACCCCTCGTCGCTGTTGTTGCCGGAGTCCTTGTTCTTGTAGGTCTCGGGGTCGTACTTGCTGTTGTCGCCGTCCGAGCTCCTGTCGTCGCTGCTCAGCATGGCGAGCGCACCGCCACCCGTGTGCATGCCGCCGCGTGGCTCGTCGCGGCTGCCGTCGTCCTCGTCCTCCTTGCTGTAAGAATCGCCCTTGCCGTGAGAGTCACCCTTGCTCTGGGAGTCGCCCTTGCCGTGCGAATTGCTGTCCTCCTTGCTGTAGGAGGAGTCGTCATGGCTTTCGTCACCTCCGGAGGCAAGGGCCACTGGAGCGGCGATCGCGAGGGCGGCGGTCGCGGCCGCCGTGGCCAGGATCATGCGGGCAGAACGCATGTGGGAGTCCTTCCGCCGTGGCCCGGGCAGCCGACACTCCATCAGCTGGAATCACCCGGCCCCGACATGAACCACCGTCAGTCAGGCTCCCGAAGCACACCATCCGGGCCGCCCAGCCGGGTTACCAACACACCCCGGCCAGCCCCTTCTGTGCCGGGATCCGAGACACAGATGGCGGTATGGAGCGGGCGGTACCGGTGCGGAGCCGGTCCGCCGAGCCGCGCACGCCGGACTGCTCCGTTCGAGTCGACGTCCCCGTTTTCCGGGCGCACGATGAAGGCAGGGGTAGTTCGCGCCGCGGGCCGGACGCGAGCCCGCGGTCGGCACGAGGAGGCAAGCCATGACCGTCGCCCCTGCGCGAGAGAGGTCCCGCAAACCGGTCACGCTCCCGCCCGGCGGAGTCGAATCGGAGAACCATCCCTGGCGCATACGTCTGGTCGAGCATCCCAAGCGCTTCGAGTCCTCCTTCTTCCGCGCGGCGAAGCGGGCCGCACAGCAGATCCTGCGTGAGGTGAGCGACGACGACCTGCCCTACGGCCCGCGGCCGCCCGCCCCGGAGCACTGGGAGATGCACCACGGCGGCAGCCTCTGGGTCAAGGGGAAGAGCGGCTGGCGGATGTACCGCGCCCGGGTGGGCATCGAGTGGAGCATGCAGTTCTGCGCGGAACCGGTGAAGGTCGACCGGCTCCGGCGGGAGGCGGCCGAACTCCTCGACGCCTTCCCGCTGACCCTGCCCGCACTGCGGGACCTGGGCTACGAGGAGGCGGAGGAACTGCTGCGCACCCCGGTCAAGGACGCCGACGGCGTCGAGGCGTGGACCGACTCCCTCTTCAACGCCTGCGTGCCGATGAGCCGTGGCAACCACCAGGGGATCCTGCCCAAGGTGCCCGGCGAGCACCACTACCCCTGGCCGGTCAAGGGCGCCGACTTCGTCCGGTACGACGACTTCCAGCTGTGGGTGACCCTGCCCGACGGCACGCATGGCGCCGTCGCTCCGGTGGACCGGCGCGGCTCCGGCGACGGGCATGTGCGGCTGGCCTTCGTGCCCGAGGGCAGCGAGGCGGCCCCGGCGCTGGCCCGGGCGCAGGACCTCGGGCTGATGGCGGTGCTGCCGCCCAACAGCTCCGCCGCCCTCCAGGCGTTCTCGGCGCAGATCACCCCCGGCAGCCGCACCGCTGCCGCCACGCCGGCCGGCCACACGGCACGACACGGCGGCACGCACCCTCCGGGGAACCGGCGCTCCGCCTAGGACCTGCCGCCTCGAACCTCCTGGACCCAGCCCCTTCGCTCTCCTCGCCACGGGCCTCGTCGGCCTCGCCGACGGGGCCCGATGTGCCGGTGTCCGGTGGACTATGGTCGCTTGCGTGAGACTACGCCCCCACCAGCGCGAAGCCGTGGACGCGGTGGTACGCGCACTCCAGCCGCCGACAGGAGCGTCCCTGCCCCCGCGTGGGCTCAGGACCCAGGTGGTCATGGCGACCGGGTCCGGGAAGACCCTCGTGGCGGTCCGCGGCGCCGAGGAGCTGCGCGCGGGCCGGGTGCTGGTGCTGGTGCCGTCGCTGGACCTGCTCGCCCAGACCGAGGCGGCGTGGCGTGCGGGCGGCCGCCGGGGGCCGATGATCGGGGTGTCCTCGCTCCGGGGCGACCAGGCGGTGTTCCCGAACACCACGGACGCGGGGGAACTGGTCGCCTGGGTGCGCCCCTTCGACAAGGTCACGGTCTTCGCGACGTACGCCTCCCTCGGTCTGGGCACGCTGGAGCGGGCGCACGCCGCCGGTCTGCCGGGCTGGGACCTGATCGTGGTCGACGAGGCGCACCGGACCTCGGGGCGGATCGGCAAGCCGTGGGCGGTCGTGCACGACAACGCGCGGATTCCGTCGCTGCGGCGGCTGTACATGACCGCGACGCCCCGGCTGTGGCAGCCGGAGGAGGACCAGCCGGCGCAGGGGGTGCCCGGTGAGCTGGTCGCCTCCATGGACGACGACCCGGACGGCCCCTTCGGCGCCCGCTGCCACACGCTGACGCTGTCGGCGGCGATCGACCGGGGGATCTGCGCGCCGTACCAGGTCGTGTGCGTGGACGTCACCGACACCCAGCTGCAGGCCGCCCAGCTGCTCGGCATGGAGGGCCGCACGGACGAGATGCGCGGGGCCCGGCTCGCCGCTCTGCAGGCCGCGCTGGTGAAGGCGGCCGACGAGGAGGGGCTGCGGCGCACGCTCGTGTTCCACCACCTCGTACGGGAGGCCGAGGCCTTCGCGACGGGCCTGCCGGCGGTCGCGGCGCAGCTGCACACGGCCGAGCCCGGCCGCTACCCGCGCACGGTGTGGGCGGACTGGCTGTGCGGCGACCACGCGCCCCAGCACCGGCGCCGGGTCCTGGACGACTTCGCCCGGGTCGGCGGCCGGGGCACCAGGGCGTTCCTCAGCTCGGTGCGGGTGCTCGGCGAGGGCGTCGACACCAAGCACTGCGACTCGGTGTACTTCGCCGACGTCCGCGGCTCCATGCCCGACCTCGTGCAGGCTGTGGGGCGCGCGCTGCGCATCCGGCCCGGTGAGGGCAAGACCGCGTCGCTGGTGGTGCCGGTGCTGCTCGGGCCGGGCGAGACACCCGACAACATGCTCACCAGCCGGGCCTATGCGGGCCTTGCCCGGCTCCTGGAGGCGCTGCGCGCCCATGACGCGCGGATCGTGGAGCGCCTGGCGGAGCCGCAGGTGCCCAGCCACTCCCCCAAGGGCCGCAATGTGGGCGGGGCGGGCGAGGAGCACGGCGACGCGGAACTCCCGGGCGTGAGCGCCCCTGCCAGGGCCCTGCTGAAGTTCTCCACCCCGCGTGATCCGGCCCGGCTGGCCGCCTTCATCGAACTGCGGGTGATCAACCCGGAACACGCGCACTGGCGGCGCGGTGTCGAGGCGGCCGGCCTCTACGCGCGCGTGCACGGCGATCTGCGGGTGCCGTTCACGTTCCGGGTGCCCGGGGGTGAGGAGGCGGCGGCCGAGGGGTGGCCGGTCTCGCTCGCCGGGTTCCCTCTCGGACAGTGGATCGCCGACGCCCGCCGCTTCCGTACCCGCGGCACCCTCGACGACGACCGCGCCCGTCTGCTCGAACAGCTCGGCATGGTCTGGTCCCACTTCGACCTCGCCTGGGAGGAGGGGCTCACCGCCGCCCGCGCGTGGGCGGCCGAGCACGGGCACCTTCTGGCACCCCACGACGCCACGCACCAGGGGTTCAGGATCGGTGTCTGGCTGAAGAACCAGCGGGCCGCCGCACGGAAGGCGGCCGAGGACGAGGAGCGGCCGGCCGAGGACGCGACGGCGGCACCGGCGGCGGGTGCGCTGTCCGAGGAGCGCCGCGAGCAGCTCGACGAGATCGACCCCGCCTGGTGCCCCGCCTGGCCGGTGGAGTGGCAACGCCGCTTCCATCTCACCCGGCTCCATCTGGAGGAGGGCGGACAGCTGCCCACCGCCGCGGGCGAGGCCGTACGGCAGGGAGAGGACCTCGGCCGGTGGGTGGGCGCGCAGCGCCTCGGCTGGGACGGGCTGACCGTCGGTCAGCAGTGGCTGTGCGAAAACGTTCTGGGGATCGGGCCCGCCGCCGCGGAGGAACGGCCGAAGCCACGTGTGTCGCACGCGGCGACTTGGGCGGTCAACCTGGCCGCCGCCGCGCAGTTCTTCGAGCGCGAGGGCCATCTCGGTGTCCCGCGCAAGCACGTGGAGACCGTCACCGTCGGCTCCGGCGAGGACCGCCAGGTCAAGCTCGGCGCCTGGATCAGCAACCAGCGCAGCCGCGCCGCCGCGCTCGCCCCCGAACGGGTCCGGCAGCTGACCGACCTCGGCATGCGCTGGGCCTAGAGCGGTACCGGAGGGCCAGGTACGCGCGCACTGGCCGGCAGCGGTGAGGACGAGGCGGCGGTGAAGGCCAGTACGGCGTTCTGCCCGCCGAATCCGAAGGAGTTGCTCACCGCGTGCTCCATCCGGTGCGGCCGGGGCGCCTTGGCCACGACGTCCAGGTCCATGGCCGGGTCGAGCGTGTCCAGGTTGGCGGTGGGAGGGATGACCTGGTGCCGGAGCGTCAGCACGGTACAGGCCGCCTCGATGGCGCCGGCGCCGCCGATGGCATGGCCGATGGTGCCCTTGACGGCGGTGACGGGCGGCGGACGGCGGAAGACCTGGCGGAGCGCGTTGTGTTCGGCCGTGTCTCCCTGAGGTGTGGAGGTGCCGTGGGCATTGATGTGATCGATGTCGTCGGGGGCCAGTCCGGCGTCGGTCAGGGCGCCGTTGATGGCGCGTGCCGCGCCGTCGCCCTCGGGGTGCGGGGAGGTGAAGTGGTGGGCGTCGCAGGACGCGCCGAAGCCGGACAGCAGGGCCTGCGGGCGTACGCCCCGGGCGCGGGCGTCCTCGGTGCGCTCCAGGACGAGGACCGCGGCCCCTTCGCCGAGCACGAATCCGTCGCGGTCCCGGTCGAACGGGCGCGATGCCGCCCGCGGCTCGCCCGCCCGGCGGGACAGGGCCCGCATCTGGGCGAAGCAGGCGGCGGTCATCCGCAGCCGGGCCGACTCGCTGCCCCCGGCGAGTACGAGGTCGCAGTGACCGGACAGCAGCCAGTCGCGGGCCAGGCCGATGGCGCTGGTGCCCGAGGCGCACGCGGTGCTGACCGCCATGTTGGGGCCGGTCGCGCCGAGGTCGAGCGCGATCTCGGCCGCGGCCATGTTGGGCACGCTGCGGGGCAGGGCGAGGGGCGAGATCCGTTCCGGCTCCAGGTCCGCGAGCCGGTCGAACTCGGCCTGCCAGCTCTGCATGGACCCGGTGCCGACGCCCATCACGACGCCCACGCGCGCTCCGTCCCAGCCCGCGGGGCGGAGCCCGGCGTCGGCCACGGCCTCCCGGGCGGCGAGCAGCGCGAAGGTGGTGAAGCGGTCGAGGCGGCGGCTGAGCCGGTGCCCCAGCAGGGTGCGTACGTCGACGTCGGGAACCCGGCAGGAGAAGGCGACGGGCAGCCCGTCGAGGCCCGGGTCGGCCGTGGCGGTGGAGATCCCGGCACAGAGCCCCGCCCAGGCCTCGTTCCTGCCGACACCGGCCGGAGTGACCAGCCCCAGACCCGTGACGGCCACCGGCGGCCGCCGCAGGGAACGCCGTGGATTCACCAGCTGCATGAGCGGTGATTATCGATGGCCCGTGCGCTTCCGCCCGCTTCGGCCACTCCGTTCGGCCGAGAGGCGAACGCGCTACCACCCGGATGCGGGAACGGTCCTGCCGGACCGGGTTCGGCTCCTCAGCCCTCGGACATCAGTCCCGCCGCGAAGGTCGCGCCCAGTTCCCAGCACGCCTCGATGTCGGACTTGGCGGGCTCACCGGTCACGGTCACCGCGTCCGCCGTGCGCCGCCAGCCGAGGCCCGTGGTGATCGACTCGATCCCCCGTACGGCTCCGGTGACGTCGTTGCCGCCGTGCACGTAGTAGCCGAAGGGCCGGCCCCGGGTCTCGTCCAGGCAGGGGTAGTAGACCTGGTCGAAGAAGTGCTTGAGGGCGCCCGACATATAGCCGAGGTTCGCCGGCGTGCCGAGCAGATAGCCGTCGGCGGCGAGCACGTCGGACGCGGTCGCCGACAGCGCCGCCCGCCGCACGACCCGTACACCCTCGATCTCGGGCGTCGTCGCACCGGACACGACGGCCTCCAGCATCGCCTGGCAGTTGGGCGACGGCGTGTGATGAACGATCAGCAAGGTAGCCACACCCCGAACCCTGCCGTGGCGGCCCTTCCGTCCGCAAACGGTGGTGGACACCGTGCTCTTCCACGCCTGTCCGGGACTCGTACGGCGCTGTCGGTACCCTCGGATACAGTGTCCCACCTGGATCGATGGGGTGGGAGACGGTGTTGCGGATCACGATGGGGACCGTGCGGGGCGGACTGGCCCCTGTGCTGTTGCTGGCGGGTGTGCTGACGGGTTGCGGCGAGTCGCCCAAGGAGGACCCGAAGGCTTCGGCGACGGCTCGGGCCGAAGGGACGACGGGCGCGTCGGGTGCGGCGGCCAAGAGCGGTGGCACCATCGGCGCCGACGGCTCGGCCTGTGAGCTGCCGGTCACCTTCGCCGTCGCCAAGGGCTGGAAGGCCAAGGCCGTCGACTCCGGTGCGGCTTCGGGCAGTTCGGGCGGCTCCGACAACGAGCTCGCGGAGGATGTCGCCGACGCTCTCCTCCACCAGGGTCCCGTGACGGCCGCGTGCGAGATCGACGCCAAGCCCGCGGGGAACATCGGCTTCCTGCGCGTGTGGACCGGCTCGCCGACCGACGCCGACGCACGCACCGTACTGCGGGCCTTCGTGGCGGCCGAGGACAACACGAGCAAGGAGAAGTACCGCACGTTCAAGGCGGGCGACCTCTCCGGCGTCGAGGTGGAGTACCTCTACACCAGCAAGCTCCTGGACGAGGTGAAGAAGGAACACGCCCTCGCCGTCAGCACTCCGGACGGGCCGGTCGTGCTGCACCTCGGCGGGCTGGACACGGAGGAGCACGAGGCGATGCTCCCGGCGTACGAACTCGCCAAGCGCACGCTGCGCGTGGCCTGAGCGGTCCGGGTGCCCCTTCGTGCACCCGGACCGCGACGGCCGACCGTCGGCGGCGGACGTCACACGGAACGGCGTCCCATGCGGCGCAGCACCACGAAGCCCGCGATCACCAGCAGCGCGCCGAGCCCGGCGGGCCACAGGTTGGCGCCCGTCTCCGCGAGTCCGCCCTGGGCCTGCGGCTGGGTCTGCACGGCGGCTGCCGACGGGTTGTTCGCCGCGGCGGCCGGAGTCTGGGCCGGCTCACCGATCTCGGTGGGCTGGGTCGCCTGACCTCCGCTGCCCTTGTCCGAACCGCTCGTGCCCGAGTCGGTCTTGTCGGAACCGCCCTTGCCGGAGCCGGAGTTCTGCGAACCGCCCTTGCCGGAGTGGCCCTTGTCCGAGGTGACGTGCGTGGGTGACGAGGAGCTGTACACCCGGGGCAGCTCACTGGCGGGAGCGGTCGCCGTACCGGCGTCCGTCGGCTCGGCGGACGGCGGGTCGGCCGGGGCCTGAGAGGGCTGCTCGGTCGCGGTGTCGCCGGGAGCCGGCTCCGCACCGTTGCCGTTGCCGGGCGAGGCCGGGCTGGAGGCCGGCGGCTCGCTGGGGTTCCCGCTCGGGTCCTGACCGGGGTCGGCGCCTGCACCGCACGTGCGACCGGAGTTGATGCAGTCGACCATCTCCTTCATCAGGTTCTCGTCGAAGACGTTGATGAAGTCGCCGTGGTCCGTGACCGGCTTGTGCAGCTGCTCGGGGAAGGAGTCCACGGCGAACAGCGGCACCGTCCGGCCGCCGTCCTGGAGGCTCGGCGCGTCGACGTCGTAGACGATGCGCTGCACCAGCTGCGGAATGGCCTCGAACCCGTTCGGGCAGTTGCCCTCGGCGTCGGCGAACGCCACATGGGTGCGGTGGTTGGCGCTGTCGATGTTGCGGCCGTCCCAGCAGCTCTGGAACTTGAACGTGCGCACGACGTCGCTGCCGGACGGGCACAGCGGGTACTTGTCCTTGAGCTGCCGGTCCTCGAACCCGGTGCAGCTCCACGACGCGTTGGCGTTGGCGGGGCCGTTGACGAACGCCTTGGCGTCGCCGGTGATGATGCGCAGCAGGCGCGGCATCTCCGTGACCTTGCTGCGGGGGTTGCCCACGAAGGTCAGCGTGACCTGCTTGGGCGTGACGATCTGCCCGGCGTTGCCTTCGGTTCCGCCGCCGGGGGCGCCGGCGTCCCGCTCCTGCTTGCCGTTCTGCAGGCGCAGCACGGGCCAGTAGTACGTGGACCTGTCGCCCTTGTCCACACAGCTCGTGTCGCCGTTCGCCAGGTCGTCGTCGCTGGCGAAGGCGTTGTTGGCCTGGTTTCCGACATAGTCGTGGAAGTGGTGGGCGCCGTTGGAGACTCCGGGGGCGACGATCACGTTGTCGGAGTTGAACTTGCCGTTCGCGTTGACGCCACAGCTGCTGCTGAAGGTGCCGCGGGAGGCGTCGGACTGCGGGGCAGGGGTCTGCGCGTTGGGCTGGACGGAGGTGATGTCCGCGTAGTCCGCGACCACCGGGCCGTTGCCGGCCTGGCCGCCGTTGCCCTGACCGCCCCCGGTCTGCCCCTGGCCGCCGTCGGCCGGGCTCTGGCTGGGGGCGCCCTGCCCCGCGTCGCCGCCGGTCTGGCTCTGGTTGCCGGAAGGCTGCAGCGTGCACGCCGCCATGTCATCCAGACCCTGCGGACGGTCACCCACCTGGTCGATGGCCTCCGAGATGCGCCCGATGGCCTCGGTGCGCTTCTCCTTCAGCGGGTTCATGATCGCGTCGTCGGCGGACCCGGAGTTCTGCTGCTGGGCCTGTCCCCACTGCTGCAGTTGCTGGTAGGCCGCGGCGACCTGCTGGTCGAGGAGGGCGAGTTCCTTGTCGACGCTCTCCTTCGCCCCGTCCGGCACATCCGTCAACCGGCTGCCCACGTCCGGGCAGTCGATCGTCGCGCCGGCGGCCAGCACCTGGCCGGTCTGGCTCGACTGGTCCGAGCCGCTCTCGGTGGCGGAGGCATAGACGTTCGCCGCGATCAACCCCCCTCCGCCCAGCATCAGTGCGACCGCTGCGAAGGTCGCGCGTCGTGCGCCTGTCGGGCGTCTGCGCGTATTGCGTCCCACGGAAGTACCTCTGGTCTCGTCGAGGCCGGCTCGGCATGGAAATCCCCCGCCTTATACGGACCCGAAGGCGACCGTGTTCAACGGCCCCAGAGATTCATCGCGACCCCACAGAGAACGGGGACACCGGCGACGACACGGTGTTGATCGTGGTACGGCTCTGTGTCACCGAGGACCCTCAGCACCGAACCTCCAAGCGAATGTCACAAATACGTATCGGACATTTCACACGTCAACCTTCACACGAGGCACACAAGTTGGCTAGGTTGACGACCAGGCCGCACGGCTCGACCGCCCGGACCCGGCAGCTGACTCGGGGGGGCGGAGTACGGAAGGAGTACGTCTCCCATGGCGACGGAGAGCCGCGACGAGGTTCGGCGACGGATCGACAACCTCTACGACCGGGCCGAGAACGCCACGGGGAACTACAACGCGACCCGTGCGATGTCCGCGGGGAACCGTGGCCGCGGAGTTCCGCTCCGCAAGCGGCCGGGCGGGGGCGCCGATCCCGAACTCGACCAGGTGACCCGTCAGTGGTTCGACGCGGCGCGCTCCAAGCTGGGTCCGACCGTGCCCGCCGTACTGCCTGCCGACCGGATGCCCCAGCAGCGCTCGTCCGGGAATCGTGGCGCCGCTCCGGCACGGGGTGGCTTCCCCGGTGGTGAGCTGGAGAAGGCCGCGCGGCCTCTGCCGCCGGAGCTGACCGCCGGGTTGAGCGGCCGGCCCATCGCGGAGCTGCCCGGCCGGTCCGTGCCGGAGTTGCCCGGCCGTCCCATCGCCGAACTGACCGCCCGGCCGGTCGCGGCACTGCCGGCCGCACCCGAGCGGCGGCTGGAGCTGGAGGCGGCCCCCGGCGCGCCGCTGCCCGTGCCCGCTCCCGGGCCGCGTCGGCCCTCACCGGCCGACTCCAAGGGGCAGAACCAGCGCAAGCTCACCGCGGCGCGCGACCTCCTGAGCCGGTACGCAGCCCGGAGCAGCGCCCCGATCGCCGCGATCGAGTCCCTGCCGCCCGCACAGGAATCCTGGTTCCCGCAGCCGGCCCTCGGCGCGACGGACTCCTTCACCACCGGCACCCTGCCCGTCCAACCGGCCGTCCCCGGCGCGGCCATGACCCCGTTCGCCACGGACCCCCTCACCGGCACGGGCTCCTTTGCGACCGGCACCCTGCCCCTGCAGACGGACATGCCCGCCGTCACGGCAGACCCCTACGCAACGGACCCCTACGCAACCGGCTCCCTCGCCACCGGTTCCTTCGCCACCGGCGCCCTCACGGACACCGGTTCCTTCGCAGCCCCCGTCGGCGCGGGCGGCGTGCCGGAGTCGGTGTACGGCGGCAAGGCCATGAAGGCGCTCGCCTTCGCCCGCGCGCAGATCGGCAGGCCGTGTGTCTGGGGTGCGATGGGGCCGGACTCGTACGACTGCTCCAGCCTCACCCAGGCCGCGTGGAAGGCCGCCGGGGTCGCGCTGCCGCGTGCCGCGGCGGAGCAGGCCCACGCGGGGACGCCGGTCGCGGTGGCCGACATCCAGATCGGTGACCTCGTCGTCTTCTTCGACAACGCGAGCCATGTCGGTTTCTGCACCGGCAACGGAATGATGATCCACGCGCCGGGTCCGGGCTCGTCCATCCGCGAGGAGTCGATCTACGGCGCCGGGGAGTCGGCGATCCACCAGGTGATCAGGCCCGCGTGAGGCCCGGGGCGCGGTCGTGCCGGGTGCCATTCACCTGCGTCGGGCGCGCCAACTCTCGTAGTGGTCCAGGAGGGTCTCCTCGATCGGGCGGTAGGTGATGCCCAGTTCGCGCACGCTCCTGTTGTTGTCGACCCGGAAGCGGATGCCGAGGTGTTTGCGGATGTAGTCCTGGGTCAGGCCGAAGGCGGGGCCCAGGACGCGCACCGGCCAGTGCGGGAGCGCGGTGCGCGGCAGACGGAGGTCGCGGGGATGGCGGGTGCGGATGATGCGGGACATCTCGTGGAAGGACGTCATGGTCTCGGCCGCGACGATGTAGCGCCCCTTGGCCTCGGGGTTCTCCGCCGCCGCTATGTGCGCGTCGGCCACGTCGCGTACGTCCGCCGTCGTGAAGCTGAAGTCCGGGGCGCCGTAGCAGAAGTAGCCCTTGAACAGCTCGTCGAGCAGGAACAGGCTGCCGGACTCCGAGGCCGGGGTGAGTGAAGGGCCCAGGATCAGGCCGGGGTTGACCGAGACCATGCGCCAGCGGTCCTGGGCGGCCTCGGCCTCCCAGGCGGCGCGTTCGGCGACGGTCTTGGCGTAGTGGTAGGGGTTGTCGGCCACCGTGCTGGTGGTGTTGAAGTAGCGCTCCGAGAGCACCTGTTCGTCCATGTCGAGGACGTCCGCGTAGTCGCCGAACATCGCCCCGACCGTCGAGGTGAAGACCAGTGTCGCCACGGTCGGCGTCCGCTCCACGCTGCCCAGGACGTTGCGGGTGCCGAGCAGGGCAGGGTCCACCATGTCCCGTTGGCCGTCCTCGATCTTCTCCGGCATGAAGAACGGCGAGGCGACATGGAAGACGACGGAGCAGCCGCGCAAAGCCTCGTCGAAGGAGCCCTCGGTGAGCAAGTCGGCCTGGAAGAGGGTGAGTCGGTCGGGGAACGCCTCTTGCAGGTCCCACAGCGGCCGTACCTTCGCCGGGTTCGCGGTGTTGCGCACGGTGGTGCGGACCCGGTATCCCCGTTCCAGCAGACGCCGTACGAGATGGCTGCCGACGAACCCGCTGCCGCCGGTCACCGCGACGGTCGTCTCCCCGCGTCCACCCACGCTGTCACTCCTCGGTTCCGGCCGACGGTTCGTCGTGGAGCGGGATGATCCCGGTCCCGGCCCAGCCTCGGGCATGCCCATGACCGGTGTCCACCCGCCTGCACGGGCCCGCGACCTGCGCGTCTCCCCAAGGGGCATAAGATCGACTTATGGGGTCATAGACCGGACCCGTGTACTGACTTAGGGCTGCCTCAGCTTAGGCTCCCCGTACGAGTCGCCTGTTTTCGCTCGAAGGGAACCTGATCATGCCGCGCCCCCTGCGGGTAGCCATCGTCGGAGCCGGCCCCGCCGGGATCTACGCCGCCGACGCTCTGCTCAAGTCCGAGGTGGCCGCCGAGCCCGGCGTGTCCATCGACCTCTTCGAGCGGATGCCCGCCCCCTTCGGCCTGATCCGCTACGGCGTCGCTCCGGACCACCCCCGCATCAAGGGCATCGTCACGGCCCTGCACCAGGTGCTCGACAAGCCGCAGATCCGTCTGTTCGGCAACGTCGACTACCCGACGGACCTCAACCTCGACGATCTGCGCGCCTTCTACGACGCCGTGATCTTCTCGACCGGCGCGACGGCCGACCGCGACCTGTCCATACCCGGCATCGACCTCGACGGCTCCTACGGCGCCGCGGACTTCGTCTCCTGGTACGACGGCCACCCGGACGTGCCGCGCACCTGGCCGCTGGAGGCGGAGAAGGTCGCGGTCCTCGGCGTCGGCAACGTCGCCCTGGACGTGGCCCGCATCCTGGCCAAGACGGCCGACGAGCTGCTGCCGACGGAGATCCCGCCGAACGTCTACGACGGCCTCAAGGCCAACAAGGCGCTGGAGATCCATGTCTTCGGCCGACGGGGCCCGGCACAGGCGAAGTTCAGCCCGATGGAGCTGCGGGAGCTGGACCACTCCCCCACCATCGAGGTCATCGTCGATCCCGAGGACATCGACTACGACGCGGGTTCGATCGAGACGCGGCGCGGCAACAAGCAGGCCGACATGGTCGCCAAGACCCTGGAGAACTGGGCCATCCGCGATGTCGGCGACCGTCCGCACAAACTGTTCCTGCACCTCTTCGAGTCGCCCGCCGAGATCCTCGGCGAGGACGGCAAGGTCGTCGGCCTGCGCACCGAGCGCACCGCACTCGACGGCACCGGCAACGTCAAGGGCACCGGCGAGTTCAAGGACTGGGACGTCACGGCCGTCTACCGCGCCGTCGGCTACCTGTCCGAGAAGCTGCCCAAGCTGCCCTGGGACCTCGACTCCGGCACGGTCCCGGACGAGGGCGGCCGTGTCGTCGAGGACGGCGGCGCGCACCTGCAGTCCACCTACGTCACCGGCTGGATCCGGCGCGGCCCGATCGGTCTGATCGGCCACACCAAGGGCGACGCCAACGAGACGGTGTCCAACCTGCTGGACGACTTCGCGGGCGGCCGTCTGCACACACCCGCCTCGCCCGAGCCCCAGGCCGTGGACGCCTTCCTCGCCGAGCGGGACGTCCGCTTCACCACCTGGGAGGGCTGGTACCGCCTCGACGCCGCCGAGAAGGCGCTGGGCGAGCCGCAGGGCCGCGAGCGCGTGAAGATCGTCGAGCGTGAGGACATGCTCCGGGAGAGCGGGGCGTAACTCCCGGACCGGATATGCGGCGGGGGGGCGGGCGGCCGGTGGCCGCCGGCCCCCCGCTCGTCCATCACTCCCGTACGGCCCGGGCGAACAGTTCGTGCAGCGGCACCGGTGACAGGAGCCGGGCGAACGGGCCACGCGCGTCCTTGCCCACGACCCCGGCCAGATGGGTGGACAACTTGCGGCTCTCGACCGGCAGATGGGGCGCGTCCAAGGTCTGCCACTCGCCCGGGACGAACGCCGTGCGTCCGGCGCGGGCCCGTCTGCCGGTCTGCACCGCTCCGACGGCCACCAGCTCCGCCTGGGCGGCCTTGTGCCGGGCGGCCGTCCAGCCGTTCCAGCGGCGGATGTTGCGGTCCGTGGGCCGGACAAGCGCGCGGAGTTGCAGGTGGAGGGTGGCGGCGTCGGGGCCGACACCGAGTACGCCGGAGGTCTCGGCGACGAGGTCCGGGGCGCTGAGTGCCGGGTTGGCCTCGTACCCGCCGGCGGGCACCGGCGTCGTCGTGGCTCCGGCCGCCATGCGGTCCAGCCCGTCCAGCAGCGCCCGGGTCTTCTCCAGGCGCTCCGGCAGCCAGGGCAGCTCCAGCCGGTCGCACAGGGCGAACGCCCGCTCCAGGCGCCCCGGTTCGGCCAGTGCCGCCGGACGCAGAAACACATCGGCGCCGGGGACGGCGACGACGAACAGCCCGTCGTCGACCGCCGTGGACACGGTGACCCCGTCGCGCAGCGGTTGCGGACACGGGAGTACGACGCCTTCGTACGGCCGGAATTCCGCGTCCCCGGCGGCGAACCCGGCGAGGGACTTGTCCCTGCCCACGTCGATGAGCGTTCCGGGGTCGTCCAGCCGCGCCCGCAGCCGCTCGTACAGCTTCCAACGTCCCTGTTCCGGAGGTCTGTTAACGTCCTGCGGTGTTCTCCCTTCGTGAACCCGCCTTCTTCACCCGCCTGCGCGACGCGCGGCGGGTGCTCGTCGTCGGAGCGGGCGGCGGCTTCGACGTCTACGCCGGACTTCCGCTGACCCTCGCCCTGCGGGCGGAGGGCAAGGAGGTGCATCTGGCGAACCTGTCCTTCGCCGACCTGTACGGCCTGGACCTGGATGTGTGGGTGGACCAGGACGTCGCGGCGGTCCGCCCGGACACACCGCTGCGCGGCGACTACTTCCCGGAGCGGGCGCTCGCCCAGTGGCTCGCGGCACAGGAGCTGCCGTCCACCGTGTACGCGTTCGCCCGCACGGGTGTCGGCCCGCTGCGGGCCGCCTACCGCGCGCTCCTCGCGCATCTGGGCGGTGTCGACGCCGTCGTGCTGGTGGACGGCGGGACGGACATCCTGATGAGGGGCGACGAGCACGGGTTGGGCACTCCGGAGGAGGACATGGCCAGCCTGGCCGCCGTGGACGGGCTCGACGAGGTCCCGCACCGGCTGGTGGCCTGCCTGGGCTTCGGCGTGGACGCGTATCACGGCGTCAATCACTCGCTGGTCCTGGAGAACCTTGCCGCCCTGGACCGCGAGGGCGCCTACCTGGGCGCGTTCTCGCTCCCCAGGGAGAGCCGCGAGGGCGCCCTCTACCTCGACGCGGTGGCCCACGCCCAGCAGGCCACCGCGAGCCGTCCCAGCATTGTCCAGGGGTCCGTCGCCGCCGCCGTGCGCGGCGATTTCGGCGACGTGCGTTTCACCGAGCGGACCAGGAACAGCGAGTTGTTCGTCAACCCGCTGATGGCCCTGTACTTCTGCGTGGACCTGCCCGGACTCGCCCGGCGCAACCTCTACCTCGACCGCCTGGCCAAGACGTCCCTGATGCGGCAGATCAGCACGGTCATCGCGGAGTTCCGCGACGAGCTGCCGCGGCAGCGGCCGCCCCGGGCCTTCCCGCACTGAGGGGCGAGGACGGCCACACGTGGCACGGCAAGCGAACAGGGCCCTCCCCTAAGCGGATGGGCGGGCGGGCCCCGTTCACCGGACCCATTGTCGTGGTCCGGACAGGTCACCGGCATGAGTGAACGACGATCACGTGAAGTGCGGCATACGCACCCCGAGTGCGGCGCACACTTCCCGTGTGTACCGGGCCGGTTCCCGGGGGTGCGGCGCCTCGGCGCTCCGGACCCGCCGCGGACGACCCGCCGCAGATGCCCCCAGCCGACGTGCCACGATCGCCGAGAGTGATACTGGAAGGCCCACCCCGCCCCCGACGCAGATTGGCCCATGTCGAACTCCGCCACCGACAGCCCCACGACCCCCGACACGGTGTGGCCCGCCCGCGGCCGCCACATCGGCCCCGACGCCGAGGACGTCCTGCGCCGGCACCTGAGCCGGCTCAAGGACAATGAGGTCCTCGACGACTTCACGGAACCCAAGACGACCGAGGACGACCCGGAGCGGGTCTTCGAGGCACGCTGGCGGGTCGCCGATGAGGTGACGGTGCGGGCCCGCCTGACGCTCGCGCCCCCGCGGGAGCAGGAAGAGGGGCGGGTGTGGCAGCTCCTGGCCGAGGCGGAGCAGCCCTGGAGCGAGTGGTGGCCCTCCCCCGCCACCATGTTCTGGCCCGACGAGGACGAGGCCTCCTGGGACCACCACCATGCCGTGACCGGCCTGCGCCTGGGCGGTGTCGGCCCGCTCCCGTCCGACGACAAGGCCATGCGGCGCGTCATCAGGAACGCCGCGCGAGAGTCCTGGTCCGTCAACGTCGTCGTGCACGAGGCCATGACCCCGGACGAGCGCGGCCGGCAACCGCTGGCGCAGCTGCTGCCGCCGGGGCTGCGGCACCGCGTGGTGGAGCACCGCGCCGCGCCGCACCAGCTGCGCGCCGTCAACTGGGCGCTGCGCGACCTCGGTGTCTGGGTGCCGCGCGGCGGAGCCGTGATCGTGCCCCCGGATCCGGCACCGGCCGGCTACGACGGCCCGGAGTACGCGGTGCGCAGCGTGTTCCTGGACGGCTCCGAACCCACCGAACTGCTGGATGTGCTGCGGCGCTTCGCGGCCGTGGCGAAGCCGATGCCGCGGGGCGTCGAGGAGGCGCTGACCGGGCTGCGCGAGCGGTGGACGCTGCTGACCCTGGAGGAGGAGCTGGCCCGCGAACGCAGGCTCGTGGCCATGTACGCCGAGGCGCTGGAGGCGATGACCCGGTCCCGGGACCTCTACCGGGACGCCGCCGAGCGGGCCCACGAGGCGCTGGCGGCCTACAAGGACACGCCGGCCCCGCCCGCCGGTCAGCCCGGCGCCCCGGCAGCCTCCCCGTTCCGGCAGCTGACACGTACCTTTGAACGGTGGAAGGGCACCGCCAAGGGGCTGCCCCCGGCGCCCACCACCGCTGATGCCTCGCGGGACGGGGACGACACCGGCGAGGCCGACCAGGCGTCGTAGAGGTCAGGAGGCCCCATGGACACCACCACGACCGTGCTCGTGGTCGCCGCCGTGGTCGCGGCGGCCCTGCTCGTCGTGGCCGTAGGCCTGCTGGTGCGGCTGGTCGGCGCCCGGCGGACGCTGCGGCGGGCCGGACTGCCGACGGGGCCGCGCTGGGTCTTCTGGGGTGCCGTCCTCTATCTGGTCCTGCCCACCGACCTGCTGCCCGACCCGGTGTATCTGGACGACATCGGCGTCCTGCTGCTGGCCCTGCGCTCCCTGCGCGCCGCCCGTACGCTGCCGACGGACGGGGCCGAGTCCTGAACCGGCGCACCCGCCACGCTCTCGGGTGCCTCACCATGGGGTGATGCAACCGACCTTCACCGGTGTGTCCGGTCTCTCCGCGACGCCCGAAGTCGCCGTGGTCGTCGATGTGATGCGCGCGTTCACCGTGGCCGCCTGGGCCTTCCGGCGCGGGGCGGAGAAGATCGTCTTCACCGGCACGCTCGACGAGGCCCTGGAGCTGAAGACCCGCAACCCGGGCTGGCCGGCCTTCCAGGACGGTCCGCCGGTGCCGGGGTTCGACCTCGCCAACTCACCTGCCCGGCTGCGGTCGCTCGACGTCGCGGGCCGCACGGTGGTGCAGAAGACCACCGCCGGGACCGTGGGCGCCCTGGCGGTGGCCGACGCCCGACTCCTGCTCTGTGCGAGCTTCGTGGTGGCGGAGGCGACGGCGCGGGTGCTGCGGCACACGTGGCCGGACGCGGTCACCTACGTGGTCACGGGGGACGGCGGACAGGCGGAGGAGGACCTGGCGTGCGCGCAGTACATCGCGGCACGGGCCGTGTCCGGCGCCACCGACGCCGCACCGTTCGTCGACCGGGCCAGACGCTCGGACGCCGCGGCGCGCCTCGCCGACGGGGTGCGTCGCGGCTGGGGCGGTGTCCACGCCGAGGACGTGGATCTGTGCCTGGAGATGGACACCTTCCCGTTCGCCATGGCGGCCGCCCGGGAGGACAACCACCTGGTGCTGCGCCCGGTGAAGAACGAGTAGCCGCGCTGACCTGCCCGGTGCCGTCAGCGCGAGCGCAGTGTCTCCGAGGGGAGTTCGCCGAACCGGGCGCGGTACTTCTCGGCGAACCTGCCCAGATGGCCGAAGCCCCAGCGGTAGGCCACCGCGCCCACGGTCGTCGCGTCGGGGTCGGCGGCAGCGAGTTCGGCGCGGACCCGGTCCATGCGCACGTCCCGCAGATACGTCATGGGCGAGCTGCCGACCTGACGGCGGAACACCTCCTGCAGCCAGCGCGCGCTCACCCCGGCGAGGTCCGCGAGTTCCGTGGTGGTGTACGGGTGCTCCGGCCGGGCGTGGATGGCGTCCACGACGCGCTTGACCGGCCGGGCGAAGCCGCTCGGGACCGGCCGGTCCAGGGCCTCCCGATAGGCGTGGTCGGTGGCCAGCAGCAGTCCGGTGAGCAGCGAGTCCCGCATCCGGGCGGCGAGCAGCGGCTGCCGCAGGAGCCCGCGGTCGTCCATGGTCTCGTCGACCACGAGCCGCAGCAGCCGCGCCCAGGTGCGACCCGGCCCGGTGGTGAGGTCCATCGTCCGTGCCAGCCGCAGCGAGGGGCCGACGGCGTCGCCGGTGAGCGCCTCCAGGTGCCGTACGAGCGCGCGGGGCTCTATCTTCACGGCGAGCAGCCGGCAGTGGCGGTCCCATCGCTCCAGCGTCGTCCGCCCCTCGGGCTGGAACACCCCGGCTCGTGCGGGGCCGGCCACCGCCACGTCCTGTGCGGCCTGCCGCCAGGCCAGGTGACCCGTCAGGGGGACGTCGACGTGGTAGGCGCCGAGGTCGTCGAAGCGCATCCGGACGTCCGCGCCGCAGCGCAGCTCACCGAGGGTCAGCGGGCCGAGGCGGGCCATCTCGAAGTCCGCGTCGAGGCTCGCCCCCGGCTCCAGCAGGTCCATGACGGTGTCGTAGAACAGGGCACCGATCGCGGCACGGGCCTCGTCGAGGTCCGCCGTGCGCAGAGTGAGACGTGTGCGTGCCGGGTCCGTGCGCTTCGGAAAGTCAGCGGTCTCCGCCACGGGACGCGGCCTCCTCTCGATGACTGGGCCGACCCGTTCCGCCAGCCTAGGGGCCGGACCCCGAGCGGCATACAGGGCGGTCACGGCACCGACGGCCGCCGCACCCGGCCCGCGCCCACGGTCGCGCGTCGCACGAACCCCACCCGGCTCAGGACCACCCGGCAGGCGGCCCTCGCGAGGCGGCCGAACCCGACGGGTACCGGTGCGGCTGTCACGTCCTGTCCGCCCAGGTGCGGTCCGCGGGCGTCGTGACGCATTCTTGCTGTGTCACCCACTCGGGCGGCGCACGGACGAGGTAGGACCGATGGCTGGGAGCGGGGAGGACGCAGGCCGGACGCGCGGAACCCTGGCCGCGCTGCTGGTCGACGCCTCCACCCGGGCACTCGACGCGGCCGACGGCCGCGTCGGGGGGGTGTACCTGCGCTCGGGCACCCCCGGCATGCTGCGCCTCGCGGTGCTCACGGGGCTCCCCGGCCGGCTGTTCCGCCCCTGGTGGCGGCTGCACGTGAACGCTCCGTTCCCCGTCGCCGACGCCTACCGGCTGGGCGTCCAGGTCACCCTGCCCAACGCCACGGAGATGGTGCGCCGCTATCCGCAGTTCGCGGCCGGTCTGCCGTTCCAGTTCGGCTCGGTCTACGTGCCCGTGCCGGGACCGTCGACGCCGTACGGCGTGCTCACGGTGCTGCGCCCGTCGGCCCAGGACTCGGTCGAGGAGATTCCCGGCCAGGAGATCCTCACCCAGCTGGCCGAGGATCTCGGCGCCGGGATGCGCGGCCTCGCCGAGGGGGACGAGCCGTCGGTTCTGTGGGACGGCGAGCCGCTGTGCGTGCGGCCGCCCGCGGTGCGTCCCACGGTGGGGCGCTTCGGCCGGTTCACCTGGGATCCGGCCAGCTCGGCGGTGACCGTGGACGACCGGCTGCACGACCTGCTGGGGGTGCGGCCGGGCGACTTCGCCGGCACCGCGCAGGCGCTGGCGGACGCCGTCGCGCCCGCGGACGCCCATCAGCTGCTGGCCGCGCTGAGCGACACGGCCGCCGGAAAACCCCCGCCCGCACCGCTCCAGGTGCGGGCCGAGGACGGCAGCCCGCGTCTGCTGGAGCTGTGGCCCGCGCCGAGCCCGGCCGACCCGTGCGTGGTGAGCGGGATCGTCCTCGACCCGGGTCCGGCGCCGTCCGCCGACGGTGCGGCCGACCTGCTCCCGCAGGGTGTGTTCTGCCTGGACCGGATGGGCCTGATCGTGTACGCCAACCCGGCCGCGGAACGCCTGCTGCGCCCCGACCGCGCCGAGCTGCTGGGCCGCCCCCTGTGGGAGGCCCTGCCGTGGCTGAACCAGACCCCGTACGAGGACCACCTCCGCAGCGCCCTGCTCTCCCCGGGCCCGGTGTACTTCCACGTCCGGCGCCCGGCCGACGACGAGCCCGACTGGCTCGCGCTGTCCCTCCATCCTGGCGCGGACATCCTCACCTGCACCGTCGTGGCCGCGAACCGCGTGGACACCCCGGTCGGCCTGACGCCCGTCGACCCCGCGACGGCCGAGGCGCCCGGCACCGACCCCACCGTGGCCGCGGGCCCCTCGATGGCCCCGCTGTACCGGCCGATCGCCCTGGCCATCGCGCTGACCGACGCAGTCACTGCCCGCCAGGTGTCGGCGGTCGTCACCCAGGAGCTGCTCCCCGCGTTCGACGGCCGCCGCCTCGCCATCTATCTGCTCCAGGAGCGGCATCTCTTCCTGGCCTGGGAGACCGGCTTCCCCCAGGGCTTCCTCGCGCCCTTCGAAGGCGTCGGCCTCGACGCGCATCTGCCGGGTGTGGAGACGCTCACCCACGGCCGCCCGATCTTCTTCGAATCCATGCAGCAGCTGGCCGCCGCCTATCCCGGCATACCCCTGGACGCGACGGAGGGCGCCCGCGCCTTCCTCCCACTGATCGCCTCAGGCCGGCCGGTGGGTTCCTGCATCCTCGGCTTCGACCGCTCCCGCAGCTTCAGCGCGGAGGAACGTACGCTCCTGACCGCGCTCGCCGGGCTGATCGCGCACGCGATGGAGAAGGCGCAGCGCTACGACACCGAGGCCGCCCTCGCCCGCGGCCTCCAGCAGGCCCTGCTGCCCCGGCGGCTGTCCGAGCACCCGCTGGTGGAGACCGCCGGACGCTATCTGCCCGGCACCCAGGGCATGGACGTGGGCGGCGACTGGTACGACGTCGTCGAGGCCGGGGACGGACTGGCGCTGGTCATCGGCGACGTCCAGGGACACGGCGTCCAGGCGGCCGCCACGATGGGCCAGCTGCGCAGCGCCGTACGGGCCTTCGCGCTCGGCGACCATCCGCCCGACGAGGTCATGAGCGGCACGAACCACCTGCTCATCGACCTCGATCCCGGCCAGTTCGCGAGTTGCTGCTACCTCCGGCTCGACCCGGTCACCGGTCTGGCTCGGGTCGCCCGCGCCGGACATCTCCCTCCGCTGCTGCGCGCCCCCGACGGCCGGACCCATGTGCTGCAGATACCGGGCGGCGTGGTGCTCGGCGTGGACCCGCACGCGCACTACCCGGTGGCGCGGCTGCGCCTGGAGCCCGACGCCATCCTCGCGCTGTACACCGACGGGCTCGTCGAGAAGCCCGACACCGACATCGACGAGGGCATCGCCGCGCTGCGCACGGTTCTGGAGAAGGCCGGAACGTTCGCCGGGCGGCGCGGCGGCCGCTCGCTGGCGATGGTCGCCGACCGGCTCACCGCGACGGCCCGGCAGGCCACCGACCGGCCCGACGACGTGGCGCTGCTGCTCGCCACCCGGCACACCGCGCCCCGGCAACGCCGCTGACCCGCCACGAAATCCGTCGGATCAGTGCGGTCACCTCGTGCAACGCCCCTCGCCTACAGGGGCCCGGCAGTGTAGACATGGCACATGGTCCGACTGCCCGGCCGGCCCGATACTCGGCCGCCCCGTCGCCCCGGGGATCCGCATGCAGCCCTCGACGCGCCTCAGCAGGAGGAGACCGGGCCGCGCCGTACCTGGGCCGGGAGACTGTGGTCGGCGGTGAGCGGCCGCAGCCTCGCCGGACAGGTGTTCATACTGCAAGTGGTGATCGTGCTGCTGCTGGTCGTGTCGGCCGTGGTCGCACAGGTCCTGCAAGTACGGCACGACATCACCCAGGAGGCCCTCAACCGCTCCCTCGCCGTCGCCGAGACCTTCGCCAACGCACCAGGCACGGTCGCGGCGTTGCGCAGTCCCGACCCGACGGCGATCCTCCAGCCGAAGGCCGAGGCCGCCCGCAAGGCGTCCGGGGTGGACTTCATCGTCGTGATGAACACCGAGGGGATCCGCTACACCCATCCCAAGCCGGACCGCATCGGCATGAAGTTCGTGGGGACCATCGCGCCCGCGGTGGCCGGCGGAACCGTCGAAGAGGAGATCAACGGGACCATCGGACGGCTGGTCCAGGTCGTGGTCCCGGTCAAGGCGGCCGACGGCACCGTGGTGGGCCTGGTCTCGTCCGGTATCACGACCGAGCACGTGGGCGGCACCGCCGACCAGCAACTGCCGCTCCTGCTCGGCGCGGCCGCGGCGGCGATGGCCCTCGCCACGGCGGGCACGGCGCTGGTGAGCAGACGGCTGCTGCGGCAGACGCACGGCCTGGGCCCGCACGAGATGACCCGGATGTACGAACACCACGACGCGGTGCTGCACGCCGTGCGGGAGGGCGTGCTCATCGTCAGCGGCGAGGGCCGTCTGCTGCTCGCCAACGACGAGGCGAACCGCCTGCTGGAGCTGCCCGAGGACGCCGAGCGGCGCGATGTACGGGAGCTGGGCCTGGACGCCGACACGGCGGAGCTGCTGGCCTCGGGACGCGAGGCCACCGACGAGGTCCACCTCGTCAAGGACCGGCTGCTGGCCATCAACCAGCGGCCCACGGACGCGAGTGGCGGCCCGCCCGGCAGCGTCACCACACTGCGCGACTCCACGGAACTGCGCGCCCTGTCCGGCCGCGCGGAGGTGGCACGCGAACGCCTCAACATCCTGTACGACGCCGGTGTCGGCATCGGCACCAGCCTGGACGTGACGCGTACCGCCGGGGAGCTGACCGAGCTGGCAGTGCCCCGGTTCGCGGACTTCGCCACCGTCGACCTGTACGACGCGGTGCTGCGCGGGGAGGAGCCGCAGCCCGGGAACGCGCTGCGCCGGGCGGCCTCCAGCGGTGTCCGCAAGGACGCCCCGCTCTACCCGGTCGGCGAGCGCATCCGGTTCGTGGAGTCCTCGCCGCAGGCCCACAGCCTGACCTCCGGCCGCTCCGTGGTCGAGCCACGGCTGCGCGAGGCGCCGGGCTGGCTCGCACAGGACCTCGAACGCACCGAGCAGGTGGTGGAGTACGGCATCCACTCGCTGATCACCGTGCCGCTGCGCGCGGGCAGCCTGGTCCTGGGCGTGGCCAACTTCTGGCGCTCGGAGAAGCCCGAGCCGTTCGACTCGGACGAGCTGGCCCTCGCCGAGGAGCTCGCCGCCCGCGCCGCGGTGTCCATCGACAACGCCCGCCGCTACACCCGCGAGCACGGCATGGCGGTGACGCTGCAGCGCAGTCTGCTGCCGCGCAGCCTGCCCGAGCAGAGCGCCCTGGAGATCGCCTACCGCTATCTGCCCGCGCAGGCGGGGGTGGGCGGCGACTGGTTCGACGTACTGCCGCTGTCCGGCACCCGGGTGGCCCTCGTGGTCGGGGACGTCGTGGGGCACGGGCTGCATGCCGCGGCCACCATGGGACGGCTGCGCACGGCGGTGCACAACTTCACCGCCCTCGATCTGCCGCCCGATGAACTGCTGAGTCTCCTGGACGAGTTGGTCGGCCGCATCGACCAGGACGAGACACCCGCGGACGGCGCCGCGGCGGTCACCGGCGCGACCTGTCTGTACGCGATCTACGATCCGGTCGCCCGCAGCTGTACCGTCGCCCGGGCCGGCCATCCGCCGCCGGCCGTGATCCGGCCCGACGGCAGCGTGGAGTTCCCCGAGGTGCCCGCGGGGCCTCCGCTGGGTCTGGGGGGCCTGCCGTTCGAGACGGCCGAGCTGGAGCTGGCGGAGGGCAGCCGCCTGGTCCTGTACACCGACGGGCTCGTCGAGGACCGGGACCGGGACATCGACGAGGGGCTGGAGCTGCTGCGCACCGCCCTGGAGCAGTCCGGCGACGGGCCCGAGGACACCTGCCGGGCCGTACTCGACCTGCTGCCGGAACGGCCCGGCGACGACATCGCCCTGATCGTCGCCCGCACCCGCGTGCTCGGGCTCGACCGGGTCGCGCAGTGGCAGGTGCCGTCCGATCCGGCGGCCGTCTCCGAGATACGGGCGTCGGTGACACGGCAGTTGGCGCGGTGGGAGCTGGAGGAGCTCACGTTCACCACGGAGCTGATCCTCAGCGAGCTGGTGACCAACGCGATCCGCTACGGCCGTGCGCCCATCCGGGTACGGCTGCTGCTCGACCGCACCCTCATCTGCGAGGTCTCCGACTGCAGCACGACCTCACCGCATCTGCGCTACGCGACGACCACGGACGAGGGCGGTCGCGGCCTCTTCCTGGTCGCGCAGCTCGCCGAGCGCTGGGGCACCCGGTACATCCCCGGAGGCAAGGTCATCTGGGCCGAGCAGGCCCTGCCCTGAGGCCGTCGGAGCGGGCGCGCGGAATTGTGTTGAGGGCCGGTCACGGGATCGGAGATGATCTCCTTCATGTTCTCGCGCAGGAATCGCCGCCCCAAGACCCCCGAACTGCTCAAGGCCTGGGAGTGCCTGGACTCCGGAGACATACCCGGGGCGCTGCGGCAGTTGCGGGCCGGCGGGGAGGAGCAGCCCCTCGGTGAGGTGGCCCTCGTGGTCGGCCGGGCCGCGGGCGCTGCGGGCTTCGACGATCTTCAGCAGGCCGCGGCGGCGCTGGTGGCCCGGCCCGAACATGCCCAGGCCCTCTTCGACTTCGGGTACGCGTGCGTCGAACGCGGGCTGTCCTATCTGGCGATCCCCGCCCTGCGCGAGGTCCTGCGCGGCAACCCGGGCCGCCTCGGCGTCGTGCGGGAGCTGGTGTCGGCGTACGAACGCGAGGGGCGGCACCGCGAGGCGGCCGAGGAACTGGCCCTGCACGAGGCCGACTTCGCCGACTGGCCGGACCGCTACCTCCTGGTGTTCAACGCGATCATGTCGGGCGATCTCGCGCTGGCCCGGCGCCAGCACGCGCTGCTGCCGGACCCGGAGGACCCCATGTGGCTGCCCACGCAGGCCCGGCAGAGCCGCATGCTGGAACGCGCCGCCGCCGTCGGAGCCGCGACCGCGCTGGACCTCACCGATCTGCGCGGCTGGCAGTACGTGATCGGCGGCACCGTGCTCGGCACGCTCTCCCCGTACGGCTTCGACGCGGGGATGACGGGGCGTTATGCCTGGCTGCAGGACACCCCCGACCAGTGCCTGCGCGGCCTGTTGCGGCTGCGGACGCTGCTCGATGCCGCCGAGGTGCGCCCGCGGTCCGTGTCGCTGCTGCCCGACCGGGGATCGCGGATCCTCGGCCTGGCCGCCGCCGAGGTGCTGGGGCTGCCGGCGGAGCCGTTCGCGGCCGGGCGTGAGGACACCGTCGTCGTGGCGTACGACCTGAACGACGTCGCCCGCGAGGACGAGGGCCCCGAGATCCTCGGGCAGCTCTTCGAGCGGACCCCGGGGCAGGTGCTGCACGAGCACGCGAGCTCCTGGACCGACACCCCGGTCGTCACCGCCGACAGCGTCACGCTGCTCCACCAGTCGGTGGTGGCACCGTGGGGCGAGCAACTGCGCCAGGGGGCCGACGGCGACGTCGAGCAGGCACCGGCCGACGACCGCCCGGAGCCGGAACTCGCCGCCGAGATCACCGGCGCGGACCCGACCCCGGACGAGGCCGACGGGAAGGCCCCGCGGGACTCCGACGAGGCGTTCACGGCCTTCGTCACGGCAACACGCGCCACCTGGCTGCGCGGCGACCGGGCCCGCCTGTCGTCCTCGGGCCCGGTCCCCAGCTCCCGCTTCACCTGAGACACACCGAAGAACAACGCCAGCACCCGCACCGGCTACTGCCCCGGTGCGGGCACGCGGCCTACCTGCCACCATGCAGGCGCGGGCACACGAATCGCGGCCCCGGCCCACTCGTCGATCACCGCACCCAAACGGCCGGCGTGGGCATCTGCGCCACGCCCGGCAAGGGCGCCGCCACCATCGGCCGGTGGCGACCCACCGCGCCCGCCCTCCCCCTGAAAGCAACGACAGCGCCCGCACCTGCAGCCGTGCAAGCGCGGGCACACGAATCGCGGCGCCCTTACTACTCGTCGATCACCGCGCCGAAACGGGCCGCGTGGGCGTTTCCGCCGAGGGCTCCGGCGGCGTACGACCATGAACCGGGGGCCAGCAGGCCGCTGTTGCTCGCGGGCAGGAGCCACAGCGCGCCGTCGCCCGCGTTCTCGCCGGGGGCCGCCGCGAGGAGTTCGGCGCGGCCGTCCGCGTCGGTGTCCGCCAGCCGTACCTGGGCGCCCCAGGCGTCGTCCATCTCGGCGGTGCCGGGGATGTGCGGGGTGTTCTGGTCGAAGGACTGGGCATGTGCCGCGGTCAGGCCCTCGCGGGAGCCGCGCAGCAGCCAGACCGCGCCGGCGTCGGCGACGGTGCCCACGTCCTCGCCCGGCGCGCCGACGGCCACGTCCGCGAAGCCGTCGCCGTTCACGTCGGCGACGGACAGGTCGGCGCCCCAGGCGTCCCCGGCCTCGGACGAGCCCGGGACACCCGGGGAGTTCTGCGACCACCACTGCGGGCCGGTGCCGGGGCCGTCCACGCCCGCGGGGCCATCCTCGCCACCGTAGTACACGCCGATCTTGCCGCCCGCGTCGCCCTCCGCCTCGTCGTCGGCGCTGCTGAGCTGGCCGACGACCAGGTCGTCGAAGCCGTCCTTGTCGATGTCGCCGGAGGCGGTGCCCAGGCCGCCGGGCAGGTCCCGCCGGTAGGTCAGGCCGTCGCTGCCGCCCGCGTAGTACGCGGACCAGCCCTTGGTGTAGGCGTCGTCGGGGCTGTAGCCGGAGACGACCAGGTCGGCGAAACCGTTGTGGTCGTAGTCACCGGTGGTCAGATACCCGGGCTGGAGCCTGTGGCCGGTGGAGTGCGGTGCGCCGACGAGTCGCAGGACGCCCGCGTGGTACGTGAACACGTGCAGGCCCACCTTCTGGTCGGCCACGACGAGCTGGTCGGCGTCGGTGTCCCCGGTGAACCGGGCGGCGGCCGCCCCGAGGCCGAACCGGGCGCCCGCGGCCGGCTCGGCGGCAGTGACGGAGGCGGTGCGCACGGCGCCCAGGCCGGCCTTTGAGCCGTACAGGACGGTCACCCGGCCGGCGTCCGCGACGCTGCCCTCGTCCTCGCCGGGCGCGCCGACGATGGCGTCGTCGTAGCCGTCTCCGTCCAGGTCGCCGGTGGCGACGGCCTGCCCGAAGTCGTCCCAGGCCTCGGAGGTGCCGGGCACCCCCTTGGTGGACTGGCTGATGACCGCCGTACGGCCCTTGGGCACGGTCGTGTTGGTACCGATGCCGTTGGGGGCGCCGTACTGCACGGTGACGTACCCGGCGCCCTCCTTGCCGTCCACGGTGCCTTCCGGGACGCCGGTGAGGATGTCGGTGTACCCGTCGCCGTTGAAGTCGCTGTTGCGGTCGGCGGCGGAGGTGCCGCCCGGGACGCCCGCGAACGCGGACGGCGCGGCCAGGATGCCGGCGCCGGCCAGCAGCAGGAAGGAGGCCGCGGTGACGGCGGCGGAGACTCCGGAACGGCGGGCAGGGCGTGCGGTGCTGCTCATCTTCGTTTCCCCCGTGGGATGTTGATGGGTCGTCAGGTCGGCTGGTCTTGCCGACACCGGGTTCGACACGGGGGTCCCGGAGGGAGTTGTGGCGCCGCGAAGGGCTGTGACGATTTGGTGACAACTCCGGCGGAGCACGGACGCGGGGAGCACAGACACGGGGAGCACCCCCGTATCGCGCCGGGGGTGCTCCGCCGTCCATCCGCACCGAGGCATCCCGTGGCGAGGGAAGCCTCCCGGTCTTCCTGCGTCCCTTCAGAGGCTCTCCTCTCCGCCGTCACGCCGGTCGTCCGATGGTGTTCGGTGGCCACCTGTCGGCCAGTTTAGACGAGGCCCCCTGTTAAATACCAATCCTGATTGGTATTACTCTCCCTGCAGTGCGCGACACCCGCGTCGACGGGTGCCGGATCTCGAGGAGGGCACAGGAGATGGGAAGATCACCAGCGGGCGGCAGCCCCGGTGAAGACAAGCGGCCACGGATGATCGCCCGGGGCTGGGTCCAGGCGGCGGTCCTCGTCACGCTCGGCGGATTCTTGGTCCTCGGGCTGCTGGCGATGCGGACCTACCAGGCCCAGCCCCCGATACCGGAACGGACCGTCACCGCCTCCGGCCAGATCGTCTTCACCGGTGACGACGTCCGCGACGGCCAGAAGGTGTTCCTGCGCGCCGGCCTGATGCAGTACGGCTCGATCTACGGCCACGGCGCCTATCTGGGACCGGACTTCACGGCCGACTACCTGCACCGCAGCGCCACCATGGTGCACAAGCAGTACACCGATTCCGGCGTCGCGAACGCCGACGAGCGGACCGCCGCGGAGTACCGGACCAACCGCTACGACAAGGCGACCGGCACCCTGGTGTGGAGCGACGCCCAGGCCGCCGCCTTCACCGAGCTGACGAAGCACTACGCCGACCTGCTCGGCCGGCCCGACGGCAAGCAGGGCCTCAGGCCGGACGCGATCACCGATCCGGGCGAGATCCACGACGTCACGGCCTACTTCGGCTGGACGGCGTGGACCTCCGCGGCCGACCGCCCCGGCCACGACTACTCGTACACCAACAACTGGCCGTCGGAACCCCTGGTCCACAACAAGCCGACCGGTCACACCGTGACCTGGAGCGTGCTGTCGCTGATCTTCCTGCTCGTGGGCACCGGCGCGCTGTTCGCCGCCTTCGGACGCTGGAACTTCCTGGGCTGGCACCGGCGCGACCACCGGGAACTGCGCTTCCACGCGCCCGACAGCGTCCGGCTCACCCCGGCGCAGCGCACCACGGCCTGGTTCTTCTTCGCGATGGCCGGACTGTTCCTGGCCCAGGCGCTGCTGGGCGCGGCCGCCCAGCACTACCGGGCCGACCTCGGCAGTTTCTTCGGCATCCCGCTCGACCGCTGGCTGCCGTACAACCTGGTCCGCACCTGGCACACCCAGCTGGCGATCTTCTGGGTGGTCACCTCGTTCCTGGCCATCGGTATCTTCATCACCCCGCTGATCGCCCGCGGCTGGGAGCCCCGCAAGCAGGCCCTGCTCAGCAGGATCCTGCTCGGCGCGCTGGTCGTCGTGGTCGTCGGCAGCCTGCTGGGCGAACTGGCCGGACAGCGCGGCTGGCTCGGCAACCTGTGGAGCGCGCTGGGCAACCAGGGCTGGGAGTATCTGGACCTCGGCCGGGTGTGGCAGGTCCTGCTGACCGGCGGCATGGTGATCTGGGTCGTGATCCTCTTCCGCGGACTGCGCCGCAGGCTGCGCCGGGAGAGCGTCGCCAACATGCCGTGGCTGTTCTTCCTGGCCGCGCTCGCGCTGCCCGCGTTCTACGCCGTCGGCCTGCTGGCCAGTCCCGAATCGCAGTTCACCGCGGCCGACTTCTGGCGCTTCATCGTGGTGCACCTGTGGGTCGAGGACTTCATGGAGCTCTTCACCACCGCGACCGTCGCCTACCTGTTCGTGCTGCTGGGTGTCGTCCGTGAGCGGGTGGCACTGTCCGTGATCTTCCTCGACATCGTGCTGTACGGCGCGGGCGGCGTGATCGGCACCATGCACCACCTGTACTTCTCGGGTGAGCCCGCCGAGCACCTGGCACTGGGCGCGACGTTCTCCGCCCTCGAAGTGGTGCCGCTGCTCTTCCTCACCGTCGAGGCGTGGAGCTTCCTGCAGATCGGCGCCCGCCGGCACAGCCCGTCGAGCACGCCGTTCCCGCACCGCTGGGCCGTGATGTTCCTGGCCGCGGTCGGCTTCTGGAACTTCCTGGGCGCAGGTGTGTTCGGCTTCCTGGTCAATCTGCCCATCGTGTCGTACTACGAGATGGGCACGGGCCTGACGGCGAACCACGCGCACGCCGCGATGATGGGCGTGTACGGCATGCTGGCGGTCGGCTTCGCGGTGTTCGCGCTGCGCTACCTCATCCCCGAGAACCGGTGGTCGGACCGCTGGCCCCGGATGGCATTCTGGTCGCTCAACCTCGGGCTGGCGTGGATGTCGTTCGCCACGCTGCTGCCCGGTGGTGCCCTTCAGCTGTACAAGGTCGTCGAGAGCGGCTACGCGGACGCGCGCAGCCTCGGCTATCTGCAGGGCGACACCAATGTCTTCCTGGAGTGGCTGCGCCTGCCCGGAGACGTGGTGTTCCTGGTCGGCGGCGTACTGCCGCTGCTGTGGCTGACCTGGCTGGGCGTGCGTCATCGCGCCGGCCGGACCAGGCAGCCGGCGGACGCAGAGCTGAGCCTGCTGTTCACCGCGGTGGGACCCGCCCCGGCCGGGGCCGAGGGCAGCGTGCCGGACGACGACGCTGACGAGGACGACGGGCGCTCCCCCGAACCGCCCGCCGCGGCGGCGGTGGCGCCGTGAGCGGGGAGACCCTGCTCACCGCCGGATACCTGGGGGTGCTCCTGCTGGTCGTGATCGGCCTCGACCTCTACGGCCGGCAGAGCACCGGCGCCTGGGAGTCGCGCATCTTCACCGGCTACCACCGGGCGGCCGGGCAGAGCCCCGAACCGGTCAGCCGTGACGCGTGGCCGCACTCGGAGGTGCACCGCTTCCACCGGGCCGTGTCGCTGTTCGTGTCCGTGGTCGCGCTCGTCCTGGCGGGCGGGGAGGCGCTCCGTCACCACGCCCCGGCGGAGCTCGCGCTCCTCGCGGCGGTGACCCTCCCGCACGGCGTGCTGCTCACCCTGCTGGGCCGCAGGCTGCGACAGGCCAAGGTCTCGCCACCGCAGTGACCGACGCGTCACCCTCCTGCCGCGAGGGTTAAAAACGAGGCTTCTTGTTTCTAACCCTCGCGGTCGTATCATTTCTCCATGGCTCCACGACGACAGCTCACCGACGCGGGTACCGGCGCTCCGGCGCAAAGGGGAAGGCGCGCTGCCGTCCTGCAACTGCTGCGCGCGGAGGACGGCCGCCCGCTGGGCGTGGCAGAGACCGCCGAGCGGGTCGGGGTCCACCTCAACACCGCCCGCTTCCATCTGGACGCGCTGGTCGCCGACGGCCTGGCGGTCCGTGACAGCGCGCCCCGCAGTGAGCCGGGGCGACCGAAGATCGTCTACTCGGCCGTCGCCTCGGACGGGTCGGACGGTTCGCGCAGTTTCCAGCTGCTGTCGGACATTCTGCTCGGTGTCGTGTCCTCCTCGGTGGAGGACCCGGTGACCGCGGCGACCCGGGCCGGCCGCTCCTGGGGCTCGTACCTGACCGCCCCTCCCGCGCCCACCGAGCGGATCGGCGCGGAGGAAGGGGAGCGCCGGCTGGTGGCGACCCTGGAGGGCATGGGCTTCGTCACGGAAGCGGAGCAGGAGCACGCGCAGGAGCAGGAGCGGGAACCCGAGGCGGGCACGGAGCCGGAGGCCGGAACCACCGACCGGCGACTGCTTCTGCACCACTGCCCGTTCCGTGAGGTGGCCCAGCGGCGCCCCGACATCGTCTGCGCGATCCATCTCGGCCTGATGCAGGGCACGGTGGAGACGCTGCGGGCCCCGCTGACCGCGGAGAGCCTGGAGCCCTTCGTCACCCCGCACCTGTGCGTGGCCACCCTGCGGCGCTCCGAGGGGGCCTGAGCTTCTGTCAGGTGTGCGCCGCCGAGCCGGTCTCCTCGGCGATGCGGGCGATCAGCCCGTCGAGCACCTGCTCGGCCTGTTCCGGGTCGAAGTCCTCGCCCAGCCGCTTGCGCACCCCGTCGTCGCTGAGGAGATGGTGCACCACCGGCTGCACCTCGTGCCGGGCGAGGCAGTTGCGGGCGCACTGGAGCACACAGCCGTCCACGGCGATGACGGGGCGACCGCTGCGGGCCTTGCGGACCAGACTCGGCACGTCTCCGCCGACACCGGCGATGCACGACATCTCGGCGATGCCGCGCCGGTCGAGCTGCACGGCGATCCAGTTGGTCATCTGGGCCGCGCTCGAACAACCCGAGCAGGAGTAGACAAGGGGCAGATCACGACGACGGTTCACCCGGGGGCCTCGCTGGTTACGGCGGACAGTGTGCGGCGCGGCGGTGTACGGCACGCGTCCCGCGAGCCTAGGCCGGGCGACCGTCGGCGGCATGGGCCGGGCGGGGTAGGTGTGGGCCCGTTGGGCTCCCCCCGCGGTGCCGAAAGGCCCCCCTCTCCTCGGGGAGGTCAGCCAAGGGCGCGGTCCAGGTTGAACGCGGCGCTGATCAGTGCCAGGTGGGTGAACGCCTGGGGGAAGTTGCCCTGCTGCTCGCCGGTGCGGCCGATCTCCTCGGCGTAGAGGCCGAGATGGTTGGCGTAGGTGAGCATCTTCTCGAAGGCCAGCCGCGCCTCGTCCAGCCGCCCGGCGCGCACCAGCGCCTCGACGTACCAGAAGGAGCAGATCGAGAAGGTGCCCTCGTCGCCGCGGAGCCCGTCGGGGCTGGCCTGGGGGTCGTAGCGGTAGACGAGGGAGTCGGAGACCAGGTCGTCGGTGAGGGCGTCCAGGGTGGACAGCCACTTGGGGTCGGTGGGTGCGATGAACTTAGCCAGCGGCATCATCAGCAGCGACGCGTCGAGGACCTCGCCGCCCTCGTGCTGGACGAAGGTGCGGCGCACCGGCGACCAGCCGAGGTCCATGATCCGCCGGTAGATGGCGTCACGGCTCGTCCGCCAGCGGCGGTGGTCGGCCGGCAGGCCACGCCGGTTGGCGAGCCGGATGGCGCGCTCGATCGCCACCCAGCACATCAGGCGCGAGTACAGGAAGTTCTTGCGGCCGCCGCGGGTCTCCCACACGCCCTCGTCGGGCTGGTCCCAGTGGTCGCAGACCCAGTCGACCAGCCGGGAGACGTTGTCCCACTGGTCGCTGGAGATGGGCTCGGCCCACTTGTCGTAGAGATAGATCGAGTCGATGAGGGCGCCGTAGATGTCGAGCTGGAGCTGGTCGGCGGCGGCGTTGCCGACCCGGACCGGAGCCGATCCCAGGTGGCCCTCCAGATGATCGAGTTCGCGTTCGGGCAGGTCGGTGCGGCCGTCGATGCCGTACATGATCTGCAGTGGGCCCGAGGGCGAGCCGTCGCCCGGGCCGATGAGGCCGGTCAGGAAGTTCATGAACGCCCGGGCCTCGCCGCTGAAGCCCAGCCGCAGCAGTGCGTAGACGCAGAACGCGGCGTCCCGGATCCACACATAGCGGTAGTCCCAGTTGCGCTCGCCGCCGAGTTGTTCGGGGAGGCTGGTGGTCGGCGCGGCCACGATGGCGCCGGTCGGCGCGTAGGTGAGCAGTTTCAGGGTGAGGGCGGAGCGGTGCACCATCTCCCGCCAGCGCCCGCGGTAGCGGGACTGGTGCAGCCAGCGCCGCCAGTAGCGGACCGTGGCCTCGAATTCGTGCTCGGCCTCGATGCGGGCGCAGCCGCGGGGCGCTATGGCGTCGCCGACCCGGTCGAGGGCGAACACCGCGGACTCGCCCTCGGCGAGCTTGAAGTCGGCGCGCGCGTCCACGCCGTCGCTCTCCAGGGTCACCGTGGAGGTGAGCGCGAGGGCCATCTCCGGGGACTCGAAGACGGCCGTGTCGCCGAGGAGCTTCAGCGTGTGCGGGGCGGCGCCGTAGTCGAAGCGCGGGGCCACCCGGACCCGGAAGGGGACGGTGCCGCGGACGCACAGGACGCGGCGGATCAGACGGTGCCGGTCGGCCTCCGCGGACTCTCCGGTGACGGGCATGAAGTCCTGGACCTCGCCGACCCCGTCGTCGGTGAAGAACCGGGTGATCAGCACATTGGTGTCGGGGAAGTAGAACTGCTTGGTACGGGCCGGCACGGAGGCGGCGAGCTCGAAGCAGCCGCCGCGCTCCGCGTCCAGGATCGACGCGAAGACGCTCGGGGAGTCGAAGGACGGGCTGCAGTACCAGTCGATCGTGCCGTTGCTGCCCACCAGGGCCACGCTCCGCAGGTCGCCGATCAGTCCGTGCTCGGCGATCGGCAGATAGCGGGGACTCCCGGGTGCGTCCTGGTACGGCGTCTCGGTCATCGCGGCAGCCTCCCGGATACGGGCGTGCGGACTGTCTCCAGCTTAGGAGGGATGGGGGCCGTGGGCTCTTCCGGATGCAGGGCGGGCTCCGGCGGTGAATCGTGAGAGTGGGCCGGTTTCGCGGCACCGGCAGCGGTGCGGGCGGCCGGTCCGGAGGAGGAGGCATCATGTCGACGTCACAACCCGAAGAGTCCCGGTCCGCCGACGACCGGGCGACCCCGGACGCCCTGCTCCACACCTGCCCCGGCACGGGCGTGGCGCCCGAGGATCTGGTACTCGCCAGCGGCCGGGACATCACACCGGCCAATCTCGAATGGGCACGGCGCAAGCTGGAGACCGAGGGCCCGATAGCCATCGAGAAGCTGCTCCCCTGAGGGCCGTCCGGGGTCAACTCACAGACGGGGGAAACCGGCTCGGCACGACCGACCGGAGACGCGGCACGCGCCCGGCCCACGACTCCACCGAAGACGCGGACCGGGCGCTCGGCGCTGTCCTGGGGGCGGATGCGGGGGCACTGGCCGTTGCCCTCACCGGCAGCCGTTGCCCTCACCGGCGTCCTCCGTGGTCACGCAGACGACCCGGACGCGTTGGATCGCGTTGTTGGCGAAGCCGCCGCGGTTCCAGTGCTGGTCCGCGGGTTGGGTGTGGCCGTCGGCGTCGGTCGCGCGGGCGGCGAGGACATGGGGTCCCGAGGTGGCGGTCCACGTCCAGTGCCAGCGGCGCCAGGCCCAGCGGTGCCCGTCCGACGGGTCGAGGCCGGCCGGGTGCCACTTCGCTCCCCCGTCGGTGCTGACCTCGACCGCCGTCACCGGCGCCTGCCCGGACCAGGCCCGGCCCTCCAGCGGTACCGGTCCCGGCCGGACCACCCGGGTCCGGGACATGAAGTCCGGGAAGCCCGGCGGGACCAGCAGGGCCCGCGCCGCGATACGGGTGACCGGCTCGCCCTCGTCCTCGGGGCACTGCCGGAGCCGGTAGGCCACGGCCTGCTGGAATCCCGTGAACGGTCGCGCACTCACCGTGATGTCCCGCAGCCACTTCACCTGCGCCATGCCGTACCAGCCGGGCACCACCAGCCGGATCGGGTGGCCGTGCTGCGGGGGCAGCGGGGCGCCGTTCATGCCGTACGCCACCAGCACCTCGGGGTCGTCGCCCATGGCCACGGCCACCGGCAGGGCGCGCTGGTAGTCCTGCTCGATCCCGCGCTCCACCCCGTGGTCGGCTCCGGTGAAGACCACGTCGACGGCCGCCGGGTCCACGCCCGCCTCGGCGAGCAGCAGCCGCAGCGGCACACCGGTCCACTCGGCCGTGCCGACGGCCTCGACCAGCCAGGGCTGGCTCACCGGGCGGGGCGCCAGCAGGGCACGGCCGTTTCCGGCGCACTCCAGGGTCACCCGGGTGGTGACCGCGGGCAACGCCCGCAGGTCGGCCGGGGTGAGCCGGAGCGGGCGGCGGACCAGGCCGTCCACCGTCAGGCGCCAGCGGGTGGCGTCGGGGACGTACGGGATGTCGTAGTGGGTGAGGACGTAGTGCAGGCCGGGCGGGGTGATGTCGTGGCGCAGGGCTTCCAGCGGGAGTCCGTGGTTGCGGGCGGCGAGCGCGAGTTCGTCCGGACCGATGCCCTCCTCGGGTCCGGCCAGCCGGGCGGGTGCGCTCACATCGTCGAGTCGACGGCCCATGACCGTATTGTCCCTCCGGCTGGTGCGGTACGGCGAGTACGTCGACGGGGTCGGGGTCGGGGTCGGGGTCGGGGTCGGGGTCGGGCAACTCCCGCGAGCCGGATGCGGGTTCCGTTCGGGACGATGGTTTCCCGTTCACCCTTTCGAAGAGAGCCCGAGGGCTGACACACTCCGGAAGGTGCCCGACTTCGACTTCGACATGCTCGTCATCGGATCCGGCCCGGGCGGCCAGAAGGCCGCCATCGCCGCGGCCAAACTCGGCCGCCGGGTCGCCGTCGTCGACCGCCCCGACATGGTCGGTGGGGTCTCCATCCACACCGGCACCATCCCCTCCAAGACCCTGCGCGAGGCGGTGCTGTATCTCACCGGTCTCACCCAGCGCGATCTGTACGGGCAGAGCTACCGGCTGAAGGAGGACATCACCGTCGCCGATCTGACCGCGCGCACCCAGCACGTGGTCGGCCGGGAGGTCGACGTCATCCGCAGCCAGCTGTCCCGCAACCACGTCTCCCTCTACGCCGGTACGGGCCGCTTCGTCGACCCGCACACCATCGGCCTGCGCGAAGTCACCGGCCACGAAAGGCTGTTGAGCGCGGAGCACATCGTCATCGCCACCGGCACCCGGCCCGCCCGGCCGGACAGCGTCGAGTTCGACGGGCGCACGATCATGGACTCGGACAACGTGCTCACGCTGGAGCGGGTGCCGCGGTCCATGGTCATCGTCGGCGCGGGGGTGATCGGCATGGAGTACGCCTCCATGTTCGCCGCGCTGGGCAGCAAGGTGACCGTGGTGGAGAAGCGCCCGGGGATGCTGGACCTGTGCGACGTCGAGGTCATCGAGTCGCTCAAGTACCACCTGCGGGACCTCGCCGTCACCTTCCGCTTCGGGGAGACCGTCGCCGCCGTGGAGCGGCACGCCCGTGGCACCCTGACCGTCCTGGAGAGCGGCAAGAAGATCCCCGCCGACGCGGTGATGTACTCCGCGGGACGCCAGGGCCTCACCGATGAACTCGACCTGGCCAAGGCGGGGCTGGCCGCGGACCCGCGCGGCCGGATCCGGGTGGACGAGCACTACCGCACCGAGGTTCCGCACATCTATGCCGTCGGCGACGTCATCGGCTTCCCGGCGCTCGCCGCGACCTCGATGGAGCAGGGCAGGGCGGCCGCGTACGACGCCTTCGGGGAGCCCGTCGGCCGCATGCACAACCTGCAGCCGATCGGCATCTACACCATTCCGGAGATCAGCTTCGTGGGCCGCACCGAGGACCAGCTCACCGAGGACTGCGTGCCGTTCGAGGTCGGCATCGCCCGCTACCGGGAACTGGCCCGGGGGCAGATCATCGGCGACTCCCACGGCATGCTCAAGCTGCTGGTCTCCCCCGAGGACCGCACGCTGCTCGGCGTGCACTGCTTCGGTACGGGGGCCACCGAGCTGATCCACATCGGGCAGTCCGTGATGGGCTGCGGCGGCACGGTCGACTACCTGGTCGACGCCGTCTTCAACTACCCGACGCTGGCCGAGTCGTACAAGGTCGCGGCACTGGACGCCACCAACAAACTGCGCCAGATCGACCACCTGGAGGACTGACCGGGGCGTGGAAGGGGCGCTTCCGGGGCGGGAGTTGGGCCCTCGCCCGGCGAGGGAGATTACCGGCTGGTCAATCTTGAAAGGTCAAAGAGGGCCGCTATCATCACACCCACACGCGGTGTGACCGACTGTCGACGCAGGGCTGATCGGAATTCACCAGTCTTTCTTCTTCTCCTGGCCGGCCGCTGACCCGAGGCCATCCCTCTACGGGTTCGAGGCGGGTCCCACACCCCCCACCCGTGCGCCGCGGGCCGGCCCGTCCGTGCGCGTGCACAACCGAAAGCAGCACATCCATGAGCAACAACAGGGGCAGAGGGCTGCAGGCCAATGCCCTCGGTACGTTCGACACCGTGGTCATGGCCGTCGCGGGCAGCGCACCGGCGTACTCGCTGGCCGCGACCACGGCGGTGCTGGTCGGCGCGGTGGGACTGGCCAGTCCGGCGGCCCTGCTGTACTGCGCGATACCCATGCTGGGCATCGCGCTGGCGTTCAGCTACCTCGGCCGGATCGATGTGAACGCGGGCGCCAGTTACTCCTGGGTGGGCCGCACCCTGCACCCGTTCCTGGGCTTCGTCAGCGGCTGGGCGCTGGTGGTCTCCGCGACCATCTTCATGGTGGCCGGTTCACTGCCCGCCGGTTCGATGACGCTCGCGCTGTTCGACGAGAACCTCGCCGACAACACGGCCCTGTCGACGGTGATCGGTGCGGCCTGGTTCCTGATCATGCTCGGGGTGGTGCTCGGCGGCGCCCGGCTCACCGTCCGCGCGCAGCTGCTGATGTCCGGCGTCGAGCTGGTCGTTCTGGGCCTGTTCGCGGTGCTGGCGCTCTTCCACACCGGCGACGCCCGCGCCTTCGACTGGTCCTGGTTCGGCTTCTCCCACTTCGACGGGATGGCCGGGTTCGCCTCGGGGGCGCTGATCGCCGCGTTCTACTACTGGGGCTGGGACGTCACCAGCAACCTCAGCGAGGAGACCCGCAACAGCCGTCGTACGACCGGGCTCGCGGGCCTGATCGGCGTGGGCGTGGTCTTCCTGCTGTTCGAGGTGTTCACGATCGCGGTGAACGTGATCCTGTCCTCGAAGCAGATCGAGGAGAACGACGCCAATGTGCTGGCCGTCCTCGGCGAGGAGGTCTGGCCCGGCTGGGGCGGCAAGCTGCTGATCGTCGCCGTGATGCTGTCCACCATCGCCACGCTGGAGACCACGCTCATCCAGGTCACGCGCTCGCTGTTCGCGATGGGCCGCGACCGTACGATGCCATCCGCGCTGGGCCGGGTGCACCGCACCTGGAACACGCCCTGGGTCGCCATCACCGTGGTCGGCGGGGTGGCGCTGGTGATGTTCATCGCCTCCAACGCCCTGGGCTCGGTGGGCGACATCCTCTCCGACGCCATCTCCGCGATCGGTCTGCAGATCGCCGTCTACTACGGTCTCGCGGGTCTCGCGGTGGTCGTCGCCTACCGCAAGATGCTGCTGAAGTCCGTGGGCAACTTCGTCCTCGGCGGGCTGTGGCCGCTGTTCGGCGCCCTGTTCATGTTCTGGATCTTCGTCGAGTCCCTGGGCGAGCTGAGCGGCGCGGCGATCGCGATCGGCCTCGGCGGTCTGGCCGTCGGACTGATCCCGATGCTCTGGTACTGGAAGCAGGGCAGCGACTACTACCGGCCCGCCAGGCTCGACGCGACGCACACGGTCGAGGCCGACTACGTCCCCGACGACCGCACGACCGCGCGGGCCGGCGCCTACGAGGGTCTCCCCACCGACTTCTGAGGGAGCACCCGATGGCGCGAGACCGCTTCACGCCCGACTTCGATCCCGACTGCGGGGACTCGCCCCTCAGCTCGGCACGGCAGGACATCGTGATCGGCCGCTGGCAGGGCCTGCGGGAACTGCTGCGGGCCACCGGCACCGACTGGCTCTCCCGGGGGCACCGGATCCGGCAGCTCGCCCAGGCCTGCACGGGGAGTTCGACGGTGGAGTCCTGGCTGGCCGCCGAGCCCCGCAGCGCCGACGCGCTGGTGCTGCGGGCGGCCACGGAGACGGCCAGGGCCTTCACACTGGCCATCTCCGCGGGCCGGGGGGTGCCGATCGACCGGGACCGTATCGACACCGCCGTGCTGGCCTGTCTGCAGGCCACCGAGGCGTGGCCGGAGGACCCCACGCCCTGGATCTCGCTGATCTCGGTGGCCCGCCTGTATCCGGCAGGGGTGCGTCGACAGGAACTGGCGCGCTGGTGGGACGAATTGCACCGACGCGACCCGTACAGCGTGGAAAGCCACCTCCAGGTGCTGCACTACTACTCCGCACGCTGGCACGGCACCCACGGCCTCATGTACGACTTCGCCCGCGACGCGGCCGGGGTCGCGCCGTCCGGCTGCGCGCTGCCGGTGCTGGTGCAGTACGCCCGGGTAGAGGAGTTCCGGTATGTCCTCGACGGCGCGCAGGGGCAGCGCTCCGCGGTGGCGATGGGCCAGCACTGGAGCCACGACGGCGCCGTCAGCGACGTACGCCGCACCTGGCAGCGCTGGATCACGGGCCGCGGGGACACCCCCGTCGCCCCGGGCGAGCTGCGCGACCTGAACTACCTGACCCATGCGGCCTGTCTGGCGGGAGCGAACGACATCGCGGCCGCGCTGCTGCGTATGCAGGGCCGCAGGGTGACGCGTACTCCGTGGTCGTTCACCGGGGATCCGGAGAAGCAACTGGTGAAGTGGCGGGGTGACCTGCGACTGCGCGGGTGATGCCGACCCTGATCCACTCCTGCCGCGTCATCGAGGTGCGACGCGGTGCCAGACCGAGAGCTTCGCCTCGGGCTGTGCGGGGAGGGCGGAGCGGAATCAGGGGCGGCTGCCGTCCACAGCCTTGCGCCATCCTTCAGTACCTGCAACCAATATGCAGTAATGGCCGGTAAATGTGCGGACAGGTCTTGGCCACGGACCGGAAAAGCGCCCTGGACCGGACAAGTCAGGCCTCCATCAGGCCCCTGCCCAGCCAGTCCTTGGCGTCCCTGACGCCGGGCAGCGCGAAGAAGTAGCCGCCGCCCGTCGGGGAGATGTAGTCGACGAGGGGTTCGTCGATCAGCCTGGTCTGGGTGGCTTCGAACTGCCGCCTGACGTCCTGCTGGTAGCAGCAGAAGGCCAGGCCCATGTCGAGGTTGCCGACGCTGTCGACGCCCCGGTCGTAGTTGTAGCCGCGGCGCAGGATGCGTGAACCGTCCGTCTTCGCGGTGCGCGGGTTGGCCCGGCGGATGTGCGCGTCGAGGGGGATCGCCGTGCCGTGCGGGTCCTTGGCGTACCGCGGGATGTCGGTCTCCTTCGCGCCGTCGAGCGGGGCGCCGGTGTCCTTGCGGCGGCCGAACATCTTCTCCTGCTCGGTCAGGGAGATCCGGTCCCAGAACTCGACCAGCATCCGGATGATCCGGATCACCTGGTAGCTGCCGCCGGTCGCCCAGGCCGGCTCGCCCTGCCCGTCGCCCACCCAGATCAGACGGTCGGTCTCGCGCGCCGAGGTGACGTCCGGGTTGGCGATGCCGTCCTTGAAGCCGAGCAGATTGCGCTGGGCCCCGGTCGGGCGCGGGGCGTTCTGGAAGCCGTCGATGCGCCACTTGATCTGCATGCCGCCCCGGGTGTGCCGGGCGATGTCGCGCAGCGCGTGCAGCACGGTGTCCTGGCTGTTGGCGCACAGCTGCAACGACAGGTCGCCGTGGCACTCGGCCGCGTTCAGCTTGTCGTTCGGGAAGGTGCGCATCGGTGTCAGCCGGGCGGGCCGTGCCTTGGCCAGGCCGTAGCGGTCGTCGAAGAGGGAGGCGCCGACGCCGACGGTGACGGTCAGCGCGTCGGAGGGGACCTCGGGGCCGAGGATGCCGTTGTCGGAGGGAGGGGCGCCGACGCCCAGGTCGGAGGGGGTGCCGCCGGTGGTGAGGTACCGGGCCCGCTCGGTGATCGTCCGCAGCAGGTCGGTGAGTTCGGCGCGGCTGTCGGCGATGACGTCGAGCGAGACGAACGTGGCCGCGGCGGGCGCCGGGGTGACGATTCCGGCCTGGTGCGGGCCGTGGAAGGGCACCTTCGTGGTGCGGGTGGCGTCGGCGGCCTGCGCTTCGGCCGTGCCGCCCGTCTGCCCGAGTGCGAATCCTCCGCCGGCCAGGACCGCGCCCGCGGCCCCGGCGCCGAGCGCGCTCCGCACGAAGGAGCGGCGGCCGGTGCCGACCGGGTGGGCCGGGGTCTCGGCAGAGGACATCGGGGGGTTCCCTTCTTCGTACGTGCTGGGGGTGTTGCCGTGCTCGGTGCCCATCAGGCCGACTTCCTGATCTCCAGGAGGTCCGGCACCGGGGCGAGGTCTTCGAGGAGCCGGCCGGTGGCGCCGTTGACGCGCTCCCGGGCGGCGGCGTCGAGTTGACCGACGGGGGTCCACCGGTCGCCGTTGTGTGCCGCGTCCAGAAGCTTCTGGAGCCGGGCGATGTCCGCGTCGACCGTGGGGAGCAGCTTCGGGGCGCGGGGGGTCAGCAGCGGCCGGAGCACGGTGAGCAGTTCGCGGGTGCCGGCGAGGTTGGCGTCGGCGGTGGCGAGTCCGGTGCCGCTGCCCAGGTCGGTGTCCCCGGTGAGTTCGAACTGGAGCGTGTTCTCCAGGATCTCGTGGGCGCGCAGGGGCAGGTCGCCCGGGGCGAACTCCTGGGTGGGGAAGGCCTTCTGGAGTCCGTTCACCGCGTCGAGGAGTTGCTGCGCGGGCGCCTTGAGCTCGTCCGCGGACTGTCCGTGCCACAGCCCGTACTCGATGCGGTGGAAGCCGGTGAAGTCCTGGTCCCGCACGCCGCCCGGCAGGCCGTCGGGCCTGCCGTTGATCTGCTGGTCGAAGTCCTCGAAGGTGCCGTAGGCGGCACCGAGGGAGGCGTAGGTGCGGTGCGCGGTCAGCCAGTCGGAACGGGCCTGGTCGAGGTGGTCGCCCTTGATGTCGTCGTTCAGCGTGCCGGTCTGGGTGACGAGCGTGGCCAGGCCCTGTTCGACGTACTCCTTGTACGCCGTCAGGGGCGCCGCCAGGTCGTTCTCCGACACCGGTACGACCGCCTTGACGGCTCCTGTGCCGCTGACGGTGACGGCCTTGGAGGTGACGGCCCTGCCGCTCGTGGGAACGCAGCGCCAGGCGTATGTGCCGCCCGCGACGGTGGCGACCAGGTCCCGGGTGGTGCCGGGGGCCAGGCCCTCGATCTCGCCGTACACCGCGTCGGTGGCCGGGTCGATCAGGTACACCTCGGCGGTCTTGCCGCCGGTGTTGTGCATCTGGAAGGTCTGCCGTCCGGGCTCGGGCGCGGTGAATCCCTTGCCGCACTCGCTCTCGGACACGGCGACGGTCTGGGCGCCGGCCGCCTTGGGCCGGGCGAGGGCGACGACCATGCCGGCCACCACTGCGGGGACGGCGACGACGGCAACGGGAACGACCCAGGCGGGACGGCGGCGGGCCGTGGGGGTGGCCCTCGGCTCCGGGGCGGGCTCCTCGGCGCCGAGGTGGGACTCGGCGGCGGAGGGGGCGGGCTCTTCGGACACGGGAGTCGAGTCGGACACGGGAGCCGACTCGGACGCGGTGCCTGCGGGCTCGGTCGCTGGTGTGGCGCCCTCGGCCCGGGCGGCCGCCCGTTCGGCTGCGGCGGCGGCGCGTTCCGCCGCGTGGGCGGCGCGCTCGGCTGCCGCGGCGGCACGTTCGGCGGCGTCGGCGGCGGGCGTGGCCGTGCTGGCCCCTGCGGAGGCGGGTGCGGCGGCGGTCCTGGGCGTCGGCGCGGTCACCCCGCGCACGAACAGGGTCATCACCACGGCGAGATAGCCGACGTACCCGACCATCTGGAGCCAGGTCATGGTCGGAGTCAGGTTGAACACGCCCTGCACCAGGGTGCTGTACCAGGAGCCGGCGTCCACGCTGCCGCCCAGGTCGACGGCGTACGAGGCCTTCCCGGGCAGCACCCCGCCCTCCTGGAGGTCGCGCAGACCGTAACCGAGGACGCCGGCGGCGATGACGATGAGGACGGCGCCGGTCGCGGTGAAGAACTTCGAGAGGTTGATCTTCAGGACCCGCCGGTACAGGCCCCAGCACAGACCCGCCGCGAGGACGAGCCCGATTCCGGCGCCGGTCAGCGGGCCCGCGGACTCACCGGCCGCACGGGCCGTGGTCCACAGGAACAGGGCGGTCTCCAGGCCTTCGCGGCCGACCGCGAGGAAGGACGTGAGGATCAGCACGCCCGAGCCCATGGCCAGCGCGCCGGTCACCTTCTCCCTGATGTCCCCCGAGAGGCTGCGGGCCGAACGGCGCATCCAGAACACCATGGCGGTGACGAACGCGACGGCGATCACGCTGAGGGTCCCGCCGAACGCCTCCTGGGCGGTGGCGGACAGGGAGGCCGCGGTGAACGTGAGGACAGCGCCGAAGCTCATCGCCAGGGCGACGGCGGCCAGAACACCTGTCCACACCTGTGGCAGCCGTTTTCCGGCATCGGCCCGTACCAGGGTGGCCACCAGGATGGAAACGATGAGTCCGGCTTCGAGTCCCTCCCTCAGCCCGATGAGGAAACTCGGAAACGCGTCGTCCCACATGCCCTGCAACCCTCCCGACTTAGTGAAGGCATGCCTTACCTCTGCCGACCATCATGACTACACCCATGCAGTCACTCGGTCATGAAGCGGCAATGTGCGGGCAAAGCCCGGGAGCCGACGGGGAACCCATGGGGAACCAATAGGGGAACGATCCACCTCAGGCGGTCGTCTACAGTTGCGTAGACCGTCTACAAAAATGTAGTCAGGACTGACCTGTTGCCGAACGAGACGAAAGCGGAGGGCCGACGACGATGACCACTCCCCCACACCTGTCGTCGCAGCTCGCCGTCAATGTGCTGGACGCCCACTCGCTGCTGGCCGCCTTCGGCGTGCTGGGCGTCGGCGTGGTGATGTTCGCCGAGACGGGACTGCTGATCGGTTTCTTCCTGCCCGGCGACTCGCTGCTGTTCACGGCGGGTCTGCTGTGCGCCGGCACGGCCGACCGGGGCCTGAAACTGTCGCTGGCGCCGCTGCTGGTCGCGGCGGCGGTGGGCGCGCTGGCCGGCTCGCAGTGCGGGTATCTGCTGGGCCGCAAGGCGGGCGGAGCCCTGCTCACGCGCAGCCGCTCGGCCCGGCTGCACGAGGGCGCGCAACGCGCCGAGGAACTGCTGGAGCGGTACGGCCACGCGAAGGCGATCGTGCTGGCCCGCTTCGTGCCGGTGGTACGGACGGTGCTGAACCCGATGGCCGGGGCGCTCGGCGTGCCCGCCCGGACCTTCACCGTGTGGCAGGTGACCGGCGGGCTCGTGTGGAGCATCGGGCTGACCCTCGCCGGGTATGCGCTCGGCTCCTCGATCACCGGCATCGACAAGTACCTGCTGCCGGTGATCGCGCTGATCGTGGTGGTCTCGCTGCTCCCGCTCGTCGCCGAGGTGCTGCGCTCCCGCAAGGCCGCCAAGGAGGCCCGTGGATGATTCTTGCGTTCGAGGGCTCGGCGGACGCCGGGTTGAAGCCGGCGGTGTCATGAACCGCAGGGGGCTGCGGTCATGAACCGCAAGGGCCTCGCGGAACTCGCGGGCAGCGTCGGGCTCGGCGCCTGGACGGCGTTCGTGGTGCTGACCATGGTCGTGGTCGGCGGCCACGGGGCTCCGCTGTTCCTGGACGGGGATCTGCTGTCCTGGTCGCTCGCCCATCGGCCGGACGTCGCGGTGGCGTTGGCCCGTGGGGTGACGGCCACGGGGACGGGGATCATCCCGTACGCGCTGGTGATGCTGGCCGGCCTGTTCGTGGGCCGCACGCCGCGCCGGCGGCTGGTCGCGGCGCTGCTGGGTGCCGCCTGCCTCGGTGCCGCCCAGGCCTTACGGTACGGCGTGATGGAACTGGTCGCCAGGGCCCGGCCGCCGATGGCCGACTGGCAGACGCACGCCTCGGGCTGGGCGTTCCCGTCCGGGCATGCCACCACGTCGGCCGTCACGGCCGGGTTGGTGATCCTCGCGATATGGATGCGCGCCCCGCGCGGCCGGGCACCGATCTTTCTCGCCGTGGGCTGCTGGGGCGTACTGGTCGGGCTGACCCGGGTCTTTCTCGGCGTGCACTGGTTCACCGACGTACTGGGCGGCTGGCTGTTCGCGGCGGGCTGGCTCGGAGTCTGCGTGTGTGCGGCGGCCTGGTGGCTCCCTGCGGGGGTCATCGGGAACCTGACCACCCACCGGGACACGGCCGATGCGCCGCCGGAGGAGCACACGCCCCGGGATCCGGGGCGTCGAGGACGATCACGCCCTGTGTGACGTTCCGCGGCGCGGCCCGGGGTGTGACACCGCGGCAGGCCGCTGCGCTGTACGGAATGGCCTGAGGGGGCCGTGGTGCTCGCTCCCCCCGAATGGACGAGCGACCACGCGCCGGGCAGGCAGGCGTTCCCCCGTCGTCTGCCTGCCCGGCGCCACCTTCGGGCCCGGATCCGGGCATCTTCACGGCCCGGGTAACCTGGGCACGCCGCTCCTAAATGATCTTTAATGATGATGATTCGGGTCTGCGGTGTTCAGGTGTTGTCGTGAGTCGGGGTGGGTGCACACGTGCTGCTGGCGGACCGCTACGAGCTGGAAGAGCTACTGGGACGCGGCGCGATGGGCGAGGTGTGGCGGTCTGCCGACCAGGTCCTCGGACGCTCCGTCGCGGTCAAGCTCCTGCGGGCGGAAGAGGCGACGGACACCGAGCGGTTCCGGATGGAGGCTCAGATCGCGGGCCGCCTCAACCACCCCAACGTGGTGGGCGTGTACGACTTCGGCGCCCACGACGATCAGCTGTACCTGGTCATGGAGCTCGTCGACGGCTGGAGCCTGGCCCAGGAGCGCTCGCTGCGCGGCACCTTGGACGCGCAGGAGGCGGCCGCCGTCGCGGCGCAGGTGGCCGCGGGGCTGTCCGCGGCGCACCGCGAGGGAGTGATCCACCGGGACATCAAGCCCGCCAACGTCATGCTGACCTCCGGTCGCGCCGCGAAGATCACCGACTTCGGGATCGCCCGCTTCACCGGCGACGCCGGCAGCACACTCACCGCCACCGGCAAGGTCCTCGGCACCGCCGACTATCTGGCCCCCGAGCGCGCCCTGGGACGCCCGGCGCAGCCCGCCTCCGACGTCTACTCGCTCGGCTGCGTGCTGTATGAACTGCTCACCGGCCGGCCCCCGTTCCGCGGCTCGACCTCGCTGGCCGTGGTGCAGCAGCACGTCGACGTCCAGCCCCCGGCACCGGCCCAACTGCGCCCGGAGATACCCCCGCTGCTCTCCGAGTATCTGCTGCACCTGCTCGCCAAGGATCCGGCCCACCGGCCGACCGCGGGGCAGGCGGCCAACTGGCTTGCCACGCAGGAGTGGAAGCCGGCCGCCATGGAACCGGCCGACACCGCTGCCATGCCCGTTCCGATCCTTCCGTCCTCCGTGCCCCCGCAGACCGCTGTCGCCGAAGCCCCGCACGCCCGGCAGCGCGGCGCACGGATACTGTCCTCGCGGGCCGTTCTGGGCGGTGCGGCCATCGCCGTGTTCGGCGCGGCCGTCGCCCTTGGCGCCTCGCTCGGTTCGGGCGACAACGGCCCGTCGTCACCCGGTTCGCCCACCCCGGTGACCGTCAAGTCCGCGCCTGTCGACGAGACCCCGAGCCCCGCGGCGACATCAGCCGCCCCGTCCCCCACGGAGCCGCAAGGAGGGGATCAGGGCAACGGCGGACATGGCAAGGGCAAGCACGGAAAGGACGGAAACTCCGACCACTGAGGGCTACAGCGACTTGCGCCGAATCAGCAGGGCGAGCACCAGCAGGCCCGGGAGCAGGGGCAGCCAGACGGTCAGCAGGCGGTAGCCCAGCACCACGGACGCTGCCGTGGCGCCGGGGGCTCCGGAGGAGGTGAGCGCGAGGGCGAGCGCCGCGTCGAGGGAGCCGAGGCCACCCGGGGTGGGCAGCAGGGCGGCGGCACTGCTGGCGGCGAGGTACAGCAGCGCCACCCGGACCGGGGGCAGCGGGAGGGCGACGGCCCGCGTGACCGCGATCAGCACCAGGCAGTGCAGGGCGGCGAAGGCCAGCGAGCCGCCCCACAGCGCGGCCGCGCGCCGCGGATCGGCGTGCACGGCGCGGATGTCGGCGAGTACGGCCGCCAGGGCGCACCGGCACCGGGGCCACAGCGGGCTGTTGAGCAGGAGGACCACGAGGGCGGCCGTGGCGGGTACGGCGACGAGCGCGGCCGGGGGGATGTGCGGGATACGCAGCAGGCCGGGGCAGGCCGGTGCGAGCGCCGCGATCAGGGCGCCGCGGGCCACCGCACCGGCCGTCGCCTTGACCGCGAGCGCGCTGGCCGAGCGGCTCGCCGGAAGTCCGCAGCGCATCAGGAACCGCACATTGACCGCGCCCGCTCCGAGACCGGCGGGCAGGACGTGGTTGGCGGCCGAGGCGGCGAACTGGGCGGCGACCAGGCGTCCGCCGGGCAGTGGCCGGGTGACCGCGCCCTGCTGGGCGAGCGCCGAGGACACCCAGGTCGCGGCCGCGGCCGCGGCGCCCACCAGCAGCCACCCCTGGTCGGCGACGGCCAGCCGCAGGGCCCCGGTGTGGAGCGCGGGCCAGTGCCGCAGTGCCAGGTAGACCGCGCACATCAGGACGGCGAGAGAGGCGGCGGCCTGCCAGTAGGCCCGTCGGCGGCCGAGTGCGGGCGCGATGCTCGTCGAGGAGGTCATGAGCCGGCTGCCGGACCGGCGTAGTAGAGGCGGAGCGCGCCCAAGGGCACGAACTGCCAGTCGCGGGCGTAGGCGGGCGGGCGCTTGCCCGTGGTGACGAGTGTGGCGACGGGCATACGGCGTGCGGTCCCGGCGATGACCGCCGCCGTGCTGTTCGCGTTGTGGCCCGCGGTCGCGGCGGAGGAGCAGCCGGCGTAGAACGCGATGGGGATCGCGTCGTGCCCGGTGACGAGGCAGGGCGGGCCGACGCCCAGGTGGTGCAGTTCGGCGGCGATACGGGCCCAGCCGCGACGGGCTTCCGTGGTCCGGCCGACGGTGTGCTCCAGGACGGCGTACTGCACCGCCAGATGACCGGCGAGACCGAGCGCGACCAGGGTCACGGCCACCGGCCGCCAGGCTCGGCCGGGCGCGGTCACCAGGTGGACGAGCGCAACGGCGACGGGGAGGGCGAGCAGGGCGTAGGCGGGCAGCAGGAAGCGGGGTGCCGCGTATCCGATCATGAACAGGTACGGGAACGCGGCGGTGGCGCCGCAGGCCAGCGGCACGAGGGTGACGGCGGTGCGGCGCGCCCGGACGGCGACGACCAGGCCGAACACGGCGAACAGGGGTAGGACGAGCCACCAGACGGTGACCACGGGGGCAGGCATGGCTCCCGTGCACGGGCGGCACAGGGCCCGCCCGCCCAGGCTGCGCAGTTGGTCGGCGACGGCGATGTGCCAGCCGAGGCCGCCCTGGATCGCGGAGCCGTCCGAGAGCCGCTGCGCGAGGCCGCCGTAACCGACGTACGCCTCGATCACCCACTCCGCGGCCCCGGACGCGAGCCCCGCCAGCAGGAAGGCGAGCGGCCGCCACAGCCGGCGGTACAGCGCGAGGACGAGCAGGGGCAGGGTCGCCCAGACCGCGTCGGTGGGCCGCATCCACGCCATCAGCGCCCCGCTCGCGGCCAGGCCCCACAGGGCGGCGCGGTCGCGGTGGTCGGCGCGGGCGCGCAGGAAGCAGGCGGCAGCGGCGAGTGCGCCGACGGCGACCCAGTAGTTGGGCATGGCCTGTGGGCCGTAGAAGAGCGTCACCCAGAGCGAGGCGAACAGGCCGCCCGCCAGGGCCAGTACGCGGACCGGGAAAAGCCCCCGCCATGCGCGCAGCGCCAGGAACAGGGCGAGGCCGGACAGCAGGGCGAGGTAGATCCGCAGCAGTGCGGTGGACGACGACCATGCGGTGATCGGCGCCACGAGCAGCGAGATGCCACGGGCGCGGGGTGCGCTGAAGTAGGCCGCCGGGGCCTGTGAGCTGAACTGGCTGACGTACACCGTCTCGTCCCAGCCGAGGCCCATCCCGGGGTGCACGATGAGGAGCTGGGCGAGCGTGAAGGCGGCCGCCACGGCGGCGAGGGGGCCTGTGGCGCGGGCGCCTCGGGTGCCGTCGGACATGTCCCCGGCTCGGCCGCGTCGCGCCCCGGCGAGCATGGCGTTCGTGCTGCCGGCCATCGTCCACCCCTCTGCCCCTACAGCTTGCAGAAGCCCCATCACCCTACAGCCTGTAGTGCCGAGGGCGGAAATCACAGAGAAAGGAGAAATACGGGATTCGCGAGAATCATGGTCAAACTAGCCCGCATCGGAGGAGTGTGCAGCAGGGGTACGGCCATACGAATGACGGCCCTACGCGCTGTAAGGTTGGGACATGGCTGGCACAGGGTCCCGCGGCAGGGTGGAGAGGCGCAGCGCCGGGGAGTTGGAGAGCGAGGTCCTGGCCACGCTGTGGGCCACCGAGCGGCCGCTGACGCCGGCCGAGATCCAGGCGGACCTCGACGGCGGGCTCGCCTACAACACGGTGCACACCATCCTCAAGCGGCTGTACGACAAGGGTCTCGTCCTGCGTGACGCGGACGGGCGGCGCGGCGCGTACCGGCCCGCGAAGAACGCGGCCGAGCTGACCGCCGCGGCGATGCACGATGCCCTGGACCGCGGCCCCGACCCGATCGCCGCGCTGCAGCAGTTCGTGTCCGGACTGAGCGCCGAGGAGGAACGGGCACTGCGCGAACTGCTCGGCGGAGGCGGCGCATGAGGTTCGACGTCTACACCCCGCTGCTGCTGGCCCTGCTGCTCCCCGCCGTCAGCCCGGTGATCGGCAGACGGGTCGCCCCTGCGCTCGCCGCCCGCGTCCTGGTCTCCGCGGCCGTCCTGACCGCGGCGGCCACCACCTGGTCCCTGGTCCTGCTCGCCACCGCGCTGCTCGGGGACGCGCCGCCGGTCGTCCGGGAGGCCCGCGAGGACGGGCACCGTATCGCCGATCCGGTGCCCGAGGTGATCGGGGTCGCCGCGTGTCTGGCGCTGGCCGTCGTCGCCTGGCGCGTGCACCGGGCCCTGCGGGCGGAGCGCTCCACGCGCCGGGCACTGCGGCGGCTGTGCGAAGGGCAGCCGCCGGACACCGAGTTGATCGTCGCCGCGTCCGCCGTGCCGCAGGCCTTCGCGATCCCCGGTCGTCCGGGCCGGATCCTGGTCACCTCCGCCATGCTGTGCGCGCTCGAACCCGCGGAGCGCCGGGTCCTGCTCGCCCACGAACGTGCCCATCTGACGGACCGGCACGGCCTGCTGGTGACCGCGGCCACGCTCGCCGCCGCGGCGAACCCCCTGCTCTCGCCGGTCCGTGACGCCGTGGCCTTCCTCGTGGAACGCGGGGCGGACGAGCGGGCGGCGGACGCCGTCGGGGACCGCGGGGCCACCGCCCGCGCCCTGGCCCGCGCCGCCCTCACCGCGGGCCGGGTCCGGCCCACGTGCACGCTGAACTTCACCGACCGGGCCGTCACCCGCCGTATCGCGGCCCTCCAGACGGCCCCACCGCCCCGCATGCTGTCGGCCGCCGCGGCCGTCCTCGCCCTGGGCGCCCTCCCGGCCCTCCTGGCCGCCGACGCAACGGGCGACCTGTACGGCCTGCTGGCAAGCGTACTGACCTGACCTCGTGCACCGGAGCGGAGGGGCTACCGCGCCGAACCCGCTCAGCCGCTGTTCGGGCCGCGGTGTGGGGGCTGTTCGGGGGCCGGGCGGAGTGGTGTCGCGGGTACCGGGCGCACGGTGGGGCCGTCGGTGTCGAGGGTGAGCGGCTCGCCGTGGTGGTGGATCGTCAGCGGGTCACCGTCCAGGAGTGTGTAGACGGCCTTGTCCGCCTCGATCTCCACCCGCAGCCGACGGCCGAGGAACTGCAGTCCGAAGGCCAGCCGACGGAACCTCTCCGGCAGTCGCGGGGCGAACCTCAGCCCGTCGCCGGACCGGCGCAGCCCGCCGAACCCCGCCACCAGCACCATCCAGGTACCGGCCAGGGACGCGATGTGCAGTCCGTCCCGGGTGTTGTGCTCCAGGTCCTCCAGGTCCATCAGAGCGGCCTCGGCCGCGTAGTCGTAGGCGAGCCGCAGATGGCCCGCCTGTGCGGCGATGACCCCCTGGCAGCACGCGGACAGCGAGGAGTCCCGTACGGTCAGCGGCTCGTAGTAGGCGAAGTTGCGGGCTATGTGGTCGTCGTCGAAGAACGCGCCGCAGGTGTACATGGCCAGCACCAGGTCGGCCTGTTTGACGACCTGCTTGCGGTAGAGGTCGAAGTACGGGAAGTTCAGCAGCAGCGGGTACTGGTCGGGGCGGGTGCCGGCGAAGTCCCAGCGCTGGTAGCGGGTGAACCCGGCGTGCTGTTCGTGGACGCCCAGCTCGCGGTTGTAGGGAAGGTGCACGGCCTCGGCGGCGTCCCGCCAGGCGGCGCTCTCCTCCTCGTCGACGCCGAGCCGCTCCGCCTCCTGCGGATACCGGGCGACGGCGTCGGCCGCGGCGAGCAGGTTCGCGCGGGCCATCAGATTCGTGTACGTGTTGTCGTCGGCGACCGCGCTGTACTCGTCGGGGCCGGTGACGCCGTCGATGTGGAAGACACCGTGCGGGTCGTGGTGGCCCAGCGACCGCCACAGCCGGGCCGTCTCCACCAGCAGCTCGACACCGGCCTCCCGCTCGAAGGCCGTGTCCCCCGTGGCCTCGACATAACGGATGACGGCGTCGGCTATGTCGGCGTTCACATGGAAGGCCGCGGTGCCGGCCGGCCAGTACGCCGAGCCCTCGGAGCCCTCGATGGTCCGCCAGGGGAACGCGGCGCCGTCCAGGCCGAGCTGGGTCGCCCGCTCCCGGGCCGCGGGCAGTGTGTTGTGCCGCCAGCGCAGCGCCTCGGCGACGGTTGACGGGGCGGTGTAGGTGAGGACGGGCAGCACGAACATCTCGGTGTCCCAGAAGGCGTGCCCGTCGTATCCGGAGCCGGTCAGCCCCTTGGCGGGGATCGCTCGCTGCTCGGCGCGGGCCCCTGCCTGCAGGACGTGGAACAGGGCGAAGCGGACGGCCTGCTGGATCTCCTCGTCGCCGTCCACCTCGATGTCCGCGCGGGCCCAGAAGTCGTCCAGGAAAGCGCGCTGTTCGTCCAACAGCCCCTGCCAGCCGTCGTGCGCGGCGGCGGCGAGGGCGGCGTCCACCTGGTCGGCCATGGCGGGCAGGGAGCGGTTGCCGGACCAGCCGTGGGCGACGAACTTCTCCACGCGCAGCCGTTGTCCCGGCTCCAGTACGGCGGTGACGGTCAGCCGGGCCACGTCCGTGTCGCTCTCGCTCCGGGTCGTGGTCCGCTCGGGGCCGGTGACGACATGGTCGGCGGCCGCCGCCACGCGCAGACCGCTGCGCCGGGTGCGGTGCACCAGCCGCAGCCGCCGGCCGGAGGCGAAGTGGTCCTCCTGCTCCAGCGGCGAGTGGAGCGCGACCGCCGCGCGCGGATCGCCGTTGGCCCCGGGCAGCTGCTCGTTGGCGACCAGCTCCGACTGGATCACCACCCGGGAGCGCGCGCCGACGGCCTCCACCTCGTACGCCACGGCCGCCACCGCCCGCTGGGTGAGCGACACCAGCCGCGTCGAGCGCACCCGGACCGTCGAGCCCGCCGGGGAGGCCCACTCGCAGGTCCGCTCCAGTACGCCCCGGCGCAGGTCCAGCGTGCGCTCGTGGGCGACGAGCCGGCCGTAGCGCAGGTCGAACGGTTCGTCGTCGACGAGAAGCCGCAGGATCTTGCCGTTGGTGACGTTGATGACCGTCTGGCCCGACTCGGGATAGCCGTAGCCGGCCTCGGCGTACGGCAGCGGATGCACCTCGTGGACACCGTTGAGATAGCTGCCGGGCAGACCGTGCGGCTCGCCCTCGTCGAGGTTTCCGCGCCAGCCGACATGGCCGTTGGACAGGGCGAACACGGACTCGCTCTGGGCGAGCACGTCCAGGTTGAGGTCGGTCTCGCGCACGGCCCACGGTTCGACCGTGTACGCCCGATGGGTGATCACCGCTTGCCTCCCAGCTCGGCGAGGTCCTCGACGACGACGTCCGCGCCGTGCGCGTACAGCGCGGCGGCCTGTCCGACGCGGTCGACACCGACCACGTATCCGAAGCCGCCGGCGCGGCCCGCGTCCATGCCGGCCAGCGCGTCCTCGAAGACGGCTGACGCGGAGGGCTCGACGCCGAGGTCGCGGGCGGCGGCCAGGAAGGTGTCCGGGTGCGGTTTGCCGGGCAGCTTCCGTTCGCTCGCGACGATCCCGTCGATCCGTACGTCGAAGAGGTGCTCCGCGCCGACGGAGCGCAGTACGTCACGGCAGTTGGCGCTGGAGGAGACGATCGCGGTGCGCAGCCCGTGGGCGCGGACGGCCTCGACGTAGCGCAGGGTGCCCTCGTAGGCCTCGACACCAGAGGTGCGGATCTTCGCGAGGAGCAGGTCGTTCTTGCGGTTGCCGAGGCCGTGGACGGTATGGGCGTCCGGCGGGTCGTCGGGGGCGCCTTCGGGCAGTGCGATGCCGCGGGAGTCGAGAAAGGTCCGCACCCCGTCGGCGCGTGGACGTCCGTCGACGTACTCGTCGTACTCCGCGTCGGCGTCGAACGGCCGGCCCTGCTCGCCCTCGTAGTCGCGCAGGAACTCGTCGAACGCCTCCTTCCAGGCGGCCGCGTGGACGACGGCCGTCTTGGTGACGACCCCGTCGAGGTCGAAGAGACAGGCCAGGATGGTGTCGGGCAGACCGAGCTCAGTCATACCCAGCACCCTTCCCCCGACGGGCGGCTTCCAGTGGGTGGCGAAGGCCACACTGCGGGAACCGGGGACCGGCCGCGGTGCGACACTCTCCTGCGTGTCCTTGACTTTCGACGATCTGCTCAGCCGCGCCCGCGGCCTCGCCGAGCGCGGACCACGCGCGCTCCTCGGCATCGCGGGCAGCCCCGGTTCGGGCAAGACGAGCCTCGCCGAGCACCTGGTCCGCGAACTGAACGGCACCGGCGCGCCCTGGGTGGCGCAGGTCCCCATGGACGGCTTCCACCTCGCCGACGTCGAACTGGACCGGCTGGGCCGCCGCGACCGCAAGGGTGCGCCGGACACCTTCGACGCGGCGGGATACGCGGCGCTGCTGCGGCGGCTGCGCGAGGAGACCGACGAGGTGGTGTACGCGCCGGGATTCGAGCGGGTGCTGGAGCAGCCGATCGCGGGCGCGATCCCGGTGCCGCCGACGGCCCGGCTGGTGGTGACGGAGGGCAACTACCTGCTGCTGGAGGCGGGTTCCTGGGCTCGGGTGCGGCCGTGCCTGGACGAGGTGTGGTTCTGCGAGATCGACGAGGACGAGCGCATCCGCCGACTGGTCGCCCGGCACGAGGAGTTCGGCAAGGAGCACGAGGCCGCCGTGGCCTGGGTGCGGGGCACGGACCAGCGCAACGCGGACCTGATCGAGACGACACGGAACCGGGCCGACCTGGTGGTGCCGCGGTCCGCGCTGCCCGCGCCGCACGGGGCGGAAGAACCCTGACCGGGGTCACCGCGCCACGGGTCGGCCTGCTCAGGTGTACAGGGTCAGTCCGGGCTCGCCGTGGGCGTCGCCCGCCGCCTCGCCGATCAACGCGGTGAAGGCCTCGGTACGGACGGTCAGGCCCTGTTCCCCGGCTTCGAAGGCGGGAACGAAGGTGTCACCGGGTCCGTACCGTACGGCGAAGACGTGCAGGTCCACCGGTCCGCCCGCCGCCGGGCCCGCCTCCAGGGCCGTCGAGCTCACCAGATGCCGCCAGCCCTCGTCGGGGTTGCCGTAGCCGCGCGGGTCGGCGGCCAGCGCGAACGCCGCCTGCTCCTGGGTGCTGTCGGCACGGGCGTCGAAGTGGTCCACGCCCCGCGCCTCGGGGTGCGTCAGACGCAGCGCGCCCGCCGAGGTCACCTCGCCCTCGGCGACCCGGCGCACCCGGTCGCCGTCGTCCGCCGCGTACGGCAGCCCGGCCAGCAGATACGGCACCCCGTCGAGCCGCTCGACCGCCACGGTCACCCACAGGCTCGTGCCGTCCGTGACGTACAGGGACCGCACATGGCGCAGCACATGGTCGCGGCCGACGACCGGCTTGGTGACCAGCTTGGCCGTCAGTCCGTCGGCGCGTACGTCCCGGACGCGGACCTCGCCCATGGGGCGGCACAGCAGGAATCCGTCGGTGACGGGGCCGAAGCCGTGCTGTCTGTTGACCGCCGCGGGCAGGTAGTACGTCCCGGCCGCCTCGATCAGCGACGGGGTCATCCGGCCGTCGAAGGCCACCGAGACGGTGCCCGCGCGCAGTTGGTGCCGATGGGTCGAGGAGGACGGCGTGCGGTGCCAGCGCGAGGTGTCCTGGATCTGCCAGACCAGCATCCACGCGAAGTGGCCGTCGACTCCCCCGTCCGGCTGGACCGCGTGCCGGCCCCAGCGGGTGTCGCCCCGGTAGCGGCCCAGGTCGGAGCCGATACGGCCGCTGAAGTAGCGCAGGCCGAGGACCGACTCGAAACCGGAGTGCTGCTCGCTGTAGCGGGGGCCGCCGTTGTCGAAGCCGCCGCCCGGCAGCCGGGCATCGATGTAGCCGGCCAGCGCGTCGCCGTCCTCGGCGAAGACCTCCTCGCCGCTGACGCGGTGGGCCTGGGCGAGGAAGGAGAGGGAGATCGGACCGTAGTTGTTGTCGTACGCCCCGCCGTGCTCGGGTGGCAGCAGGGCGCCGCGGTCGTGGACCCGGTGGGCGCGGATCTCGGCGGTGTACAGGGCGAGCGCCCGTGCGCGCAGCAACTCCCCTTCCTCCGGCGGGAGATGCCGGGCCAGCATCAGTCCGCCGACCACACAGCCGATCGCCTGGTTGCCGGCCTCCTGCGGGTTGAAGAAGGTGGCCTCGGTGAGCCATCGCCAGTATCCCTGGCCCAACTCGACCAGTTCACGCCGCTGTTCGTCCTCGACGAGGCCCTCGCCGGTGTCCAGGAGGTTGACGAGCTGGAGCAGGGCCCACACCGTGCTGGGCCAGTCCCCAACGGGGTGCGCGCCCGTCTCCAGGACGTAACGGGCGTACGGGAGGCGGGAGTCGCGGATTCTCAGGTTCGGATAGCCGGGGTTGTCCTCGGTGTACACCCGCTCGCGCAGATGGAAGGCGAGGCTGCGCCGTACGGCCTCCGGCAGACGCGGGTCCCCGCCCCGCTGCCAGGCCAGGGCCAGCAGCGAGGTGATCCCGAGCGAGGTGTCGCCGATGTCGTCGAGGGCTCCGGGGTGTTCGAGGTTGCCGTCCGGGGGGAGGCGGGCCAGGGCCTGCTCGGCGACGTCGGCGAGGACGGCGTCGTACGCCTCGGGGGTGTCCGGCAGGTCGTGCAGCGGGCCGCGCTGGCGCGGGAGGTGCACGGGAGTGCTCACGTGGTCTCAGCCCTTCATTCCGCTGGTCGCGAGGCCTTCCACCAGCCGTTTCTGGAAGATCAGGAAGCAGATCAGGGTGGGCAGCAGCGCGAGGGTCGACATGGCGAACATCGCGCCGTAGGAGGAGCCGCTGGTCTTGTCCAGGAACAGGGTCAGGCCGAGGGGGACGGTGAAGCGGTCGTTCTGCTGGAGGTAGACGAGCTGGTGCAGGAAGTCGTCGTAGGTCCAGATGAAGGTGAAGATCGTGGTGGTGACCAGGGCCGGCTTCATCAGCGGCAGGATGATCTTCCAGTAGATCTGCAGGGGGTTGGCACCGTCCATCATGGCCGCCTGGTCCAGCTCGCGCGGGATGGAGCGGATGAACTGGACCATCAGGAAGATGAAGAAGGCGTCCATCGCAAGGAACTTCGGGACGATCAGCGGCAGATAGGTGTTGATCCAGGTCAGGTTGTAGAAGATCGTGTACTGCGGGATCAGGACGGCCTGCGTGGGCAGCATGAGCGTGCCGAGCATCAGGCCGAACCAGAGCTTCTTGCCGCGGAACTCGAAGCGCGCGAAGGCGTAGGCGGCCAGCGAGCAGGAGATCACGTTGCCGATCACCGCGCCGATCGTGACGATCAGTGAGTTGGTGATGTAGAGGGAGAAGGAGTTGCCGGAGCCGCTCCAGCCCTCGGAGTAGTTGGCCGGGCGCAGCGCGTTCGGGATGAGGCCGGGGTGGGTGAAGATCTCGGTGTCGGGCTTGAGGGAGCTGCTGAGCATCCACAGCAGCGGGTACAGCATGACGATCGCCACGCCGATGAGGACCGTGTGGATGAAGATGCGGCGGGCGCCGGTCGCCGAGCGGAGCTTGTGCAGCGGCGATGCGTTCGGGGTCAGGGCGGACATCGAAGAACTCCTCGCTCAGTCGTCGTAGTGGACCCAGTAGCGGCCGGCGATGAAGTTGACCGCCGTGAAGCCCGCGATGACCAGGAACAGCACCCAGGCGAGCGCCGAGGCGTAGCCCATCTGGAGGTCGGTGAAGCCCTTCTTGTACAGGTAGAGGGAGTAGAGCATCGTCGAGTTGAGCGGTCCGCCCGAGCCGTTGCTGATCACGAAGGCGGGGGTGAACGTCTTGAACGCGTCGATGATCTGCAGGACCACGTTGAAGAAGACGATCGGCGTCAGCAGCGGCAGGGTGATGCGGAAGAACCGGGTGACGGGCCTGGCGCCGTCGATCGCGGCGGCCTCGTAGACGTCCTTCGGCAGCTGCTTGAGGCCGGCGAGGAAGATGACCATCGGCGTGCCGAACTGCCAGACGGCCAGCAGGACGAGCGTGTAGAGCGCGCTGTCGGGGCTGGAGATCCAGTCCTGGCCCTTGATGCCGAACCAGCCGAGGAAGTCGTTGAACAGACCGTCACCGCCGAAAACCTGACGCCACACGATGGCGATGGCCACCGCACCGCCGAGCAGCGAGGGGAGGTAGAAGGCGGCCCGGTACAGGCCGATGCCCTTCAGGTCGCGGTTGAGCAGCATCGCCACGCCGAGGGCGAGCGCGAGCTTGAGCGGCACGGAGACGACGACGTACAGGAGGGTGGCGTGCACCGAGTCCCAGAAGACCGGGTCGTCACCGAACATGTGCTGGTAGTTGTCCAGGCCGACCCACTGCGCGGGTGTCAGCAGGTCGAAGTCGGTGAAGGAGAGGTACAGCGAGTCGAGCATCGGGTAGATCGTCAGTCCGAACAGCCCGATGAACCAGGGGGCCAGGAAGAGATACGGCCACCACCCTCCGCCCCGCCGTCTGGCGAGGCGACGGCGCATACGGTCGCGCTCCCGCTGGTCGGACGGGGTCGCGGAACCCGACGGCTCCTTCACGACCGCGTCGGTTTGCGCGGTGGTCATTCTCATTCTCCCTGGCCCTCCGGGTACTTCATTCATTTGGTGCACTGCCGCGCCCCCGAAGGGGCGCGGGGAACTGCGCGACCAGCCACGACGATGCCGTCAGCAGATCGACGGCACATCGCGGCACCAGCCTTTCGCGGCAATTCCGGCGGAGCCGCTAGGCGCCCAGAATTCCCGCCGCCTGGTCGAAGAACTCGCCCAGTTGTGCCTTGATCGTCTTCTTGCCGAAGGCGACGGCGAGGTTGGACTGGAACAGCAGGTCCCAGATCTGGTCGGCACCCTGCGGCGGCGGCACCGGGGCGGGCAGGGCGTTGGACGCCTTCGAGACGCGCTGGGAGATGTAGTCGGCGTTCGCCATGTTCAGCTTGTCGGTCTCGGTCAGGCCCGAGGCGATCAGGTCGCGGGCCTTCGCGGTCGGCGGGATGCCGCGCAGCAGCTGCATGTCCTTGATCGCCGTGGCGTCCTGCGCGAAGAACGACATGATCTTCACGGCGTCGGCGACCTTCTTGCTGGCCTTGGTGGCGCTCAGCAGCACACCGCCGTTGACGAAGTTGCCCTCGCGGGCGCCGGAGAAGTCGCCCTGCGGGGTGGGCAGGAAGTCCAGCTGGGCGTTGGTGATGGAGCCGCCCGCGCCGTAGACACCGGAGTCGAAGGTGAACAGGGCCTTGCCGATGACGACCGCGTTCTTGGTGAGGTCGTTGTGCGCGGCGGAGGTGACGGCCGGCGGCGGGGAAGCATGGGTCTTGCGCATCTCGGCCCAGTACTCCCACCACTCCTGGAGGGTGTCGGAGGTGAAGCCGAGCTTCTTGCCGTCGTCGGAGAAGAACTGCTGGCCCTTCTCCCGGGCGAAGATCTCGAAGCACTGGAGCGTGGAGCCGCCGCCGTCGTCGACGCCGTAGGTCTTGCCGCCGCTCTTCTTGTAGACGTCCTGGGCGATCTTCTTCAGGTCGGCCCAGGTCCATTCGCGGTCCGGCAGCTTCAGGCCCAGCTTCTCCAGGCCGGTGCGGTTGACGGTGAGCTGGTTGACGCCGATGCCGGACGGAACGCCGTACAGCTTGCCGTCGACCGTGCCGGCCGCGAGGAGCGTCTTGGAGAAGCCGGTGAGGTCGAGGGTCTTGCCGACGTACTCGTCGATCGGGGCGAGGACGCCCTTGCGGGCGTACTGGGCGACCAGCGCGGTGTCCATCTGGAGCAGGTCGGGGGCGGAGCCGCCGGCGATGTTGGTGTTGAACTTGTCGAAGTACCCGTCGTAGCCGGAGTAGGTCTCCTGGATCTTGATCTTCGGGTTCTTCTGCTGGAAGTAGGTCAGCGCCTTCTTGTACGCCGCGTGCCGGTCGTCGCTGCCCCACCAGATCATGGTCAGCTTGCTGTTGGTGCTGCCGGCTCCGGTGCCGCCGGAGCAGGCGCCGAGGGTGCCGCCGAGCGCGCCGGCGGCAGCGAGTCCGCTCGCGGTGCGGAAGAGGGTTCTGCGTGAGATCTGGTGACCCACCGGGTCCTCCCTGGAGGTGCGTGACGGATTTCCCGGCCGGTCGCTGCGGCACGGGTGCGAGTTTCATGGGATGCGCCTTCCGGGGGCACGGCCTCGCCCGGCCGCACCGTCCTGGCGGGTGGGATCCCCGGCCACCGTGGCCGTCGCCGTCGAGCACGCCCTCGCGCGGCTGCCGTACGTCTCGTACGGGCGGGAACGCTCACCCCGAGTCGGCGTCCCGGCCGACTTAGAAAGCGCTTGTCCGGACATTGGCAGACCGAGTCGGAGGCCGTCAATCCTTCGTGTGCGCGGCCTCGGTCACGGTTTGGACTCCCCGGGCGACCGCGAGCCGGGCGGCGCCCACGACGGTGCCGAGGTCCCCGACCGTGCTGCTGACCACCTCGGTGGGCCAGCTCAGCCGCGCCAACTCGGCCCGTACACCGGGCAGGAGCTGCGGGTCCGCGCCGGTGCTGCCGCCGAGCACGATCAGTCCCGGGTCCAGCACGGCGACCACGGCGGCGGCGAGCCGACCGATGTCCGCGGCATGGCGGGCCACGACGGCGCGGGCGGTGGCCCGGCCCTGCCCGGCCAGGGCGAACAGCCGCTCGGCGGTGTCCGGGCAGGGCCCGTCGGCGTCCTGCCAGGCCTCGGCGGCCCGGCGCAGGAGGGAGCGTGCGCCGATGTACTCCTCCAGGGCCTCCTGGCGCGGCTCGCGGCCCTCGGCCCAGGGATAGGGCAGCCGGGCCAGCTCGCCGGCGGCGCCGTTGGCCCCGCGCAGCACCCGGCTCCCGACGACGATGCCGAGGCCGATGCCCACGCCGATCCGCAGATAGCCGAAGCTGTGACGGTCGCGGGCGGCGCCCTCGTGCAACTCCGCGAGCGCGGCGCAGTTGACGTTGTTCTCCAGGTGGACGGGGACGCCCGGCGGCAGCGCCACGGCCATGGCGTCGAAGACGGGGCCGGCCTTGGCGGTCGCGGGGCGCACCCGGGTGCCCTCCCCCTGCGTGGTGACATCGCCGACGGCGACGACGATGGTGCGCAGCGGGGTGCCGGCGGGCAGCGCGACGAGGGTCTCGCGTACGACATCGGCCGCGTCCGGCCGGGGACCGGTGGCCTCGGCCAGCAGGGTGCCGTCCAGGGCGCAGCCGCGTACCCGGGTGAGGGCCGGGCCGAGGTCGACGGCGAGGACGGCTCCGGCGGCCGGTCCGAGCCGGTAGACGGCGGCGGTACGGCCGGTGCCGCTGGACGCGGTGCCGGAGTGGGCGGCGAGCCGGGCGCTCTCCAGCTCCGAGACGGCGGTGGACACCGTCGGTTTGGACAGGCCCGCCAGGCTCGCGAGCTGTGGCCGGGTCGCGCTGCCCGCCCGGGCCAGCACGGAGAAGACCGAGCTCGCGCTCTCGGTCAGGCGGGGGGCGTCCGCCACGTCTTGTTCCACAGTTCCCCCACACGGGTCGAGGGCCGCGCTCCCCGGTCGGTCGATCGGTTCGATCCGCTCCGGGAATGCGGCGATGGACTGCCTCTTGACGCACCATACTTCGTTAGTTAGTTTCCTAACGAACTTCACGGTACTCGCCTGCCGTGTTCCGTCAGAGGCCCGTCCCGGGGCTTCCCTAGTTGTTCGCCCTCCCCTGTCCGGACTTGGCTCGCCCGCCGTCGCGGCTACTGCAACGACGAAAGAGGATCCGTGCAGGACGCACTCCCTTCGTGCCCTCTCGTGGTCGGTATCGACGTGGGCGGCACCAAGACCCATCTCCGTGCCGTGGCCGGGGACCGCACGGTCGCCGACCGCGTCCGTACGAGCAGCGGCTGGCGGCCGCACCACCCCGGGGCCGCCGCCGGCTGGCTGGCCGCGCTGGTCCGGGAGGCGCTGCCCGCGGGCGCCCGCCCCGCCGCCCTCGCCATCGGCGGGCACGCCTGCGAAACCCCCCGCCAGTGCGCGGCGATCCGTACCGCGCTGCGGGATCTCCTGGACGTTCCCGTCACGGTCGTGGGCGACGCCGAACTCCTCGTCCCAGCGGCCGGCCTGGCCAAGGGCGTGGGCCTGGTCGCCGGCACCGGCTCGGTGGCCGTGGGCCGGCGTGCCGACGGCCTCGCCGTGCAGGTGGGCGGCTGGGGCGCGGTCCTCGGCGACGAGGGCGGCGCGGCCGGACTCGTCCGTGAGGCCGCGCGGGCCGTCTGGGCCGCCCACGACCGCGGAGAGGAACCCGACGCACTGGCTGCGGGTCTTGTCGCCGCGTTCGACGTGGCCGAAGTCCCCGCGCTCGGTGCGGCGTTGGAGAGCGCCGCCGACGTGTCCGCGGAGTGGGGCCGGCACGCCCCGGTCGTCTTCACGGCCGCCGAGGCGGGCTCGCTCCTCGCCCGCGATGTGATCGCCGCCGGGGGCCGCTCGCTCGCGGCGCTCGTCGTGCGGCTGGCCGAACGCGGTCTCGCCGTCGACGACGTGGTGGTCGCGGGCAGCACCGTCCTCACCCAGCCGCGCCTGTACGACGCCTTCGCCACCGCGCTCGCCGAAGCCCTGCCGGGCGCCCGGCCGCGGCCCCTGCAAGTGCCCCCGGTGGAGGGCGCGTTGGCACTGGCGCGTGCGTTTCTGTGAATCGCGGGGCCGCCGTTCACGCGTGGGTCACGTACCGGTCACCGGTCCCTGGCCGACGGGACACGAACCGGCCCTAGATATTCGCTCGTTCAACTTCTTTCCCACGGGACCGACAAAACCCGAACAGCATCTCCCACCCCGTCGTTCACGTGGGTCTCCCCCGGCCGTACGGCCGAAGAACTCAAGAGAGGCACACGCATGCCGTCATCAGCCGGGCACCGTTCCGACGCGTCGTCCCGTGGACTCGCCGTGAACCGGCGTGGTTTCCTCAGGACCTCGCTGGGCGCCTCCGCCGGGGTGCTCGCGGCCCCGACCTTCGTCGGCTGGCTGTCCGCCGCCGACGCCAAGGCCGCGACCACCGCCGCCGCGTTCGTCGACGACTACAAGACCAATGTCATCGCCAACCTGACGCCCGAGACCAACGCGGTGGTGCGCGTCCTCGGCGGCTTCGCCCAGGTGTGGAAGACCGGTTCCGCCTGGAACACCGGCACCGCGCTGCGGCCCGAGGTGCTGCGCGCCAACATGCGCTACTGCGCCCGGGTCACGCGCCGGCGCACGGACGCCCAGGCGAAGGAGGCCTTCGTCTACGACCGGCAGCACCAGAGCTACGCCATGATCGCCGGCTTGGGCCCGCTGGCCGATCTGTACAAGGCGGGCGCCAAGGCGGTCACGTCCATCACGAGCGCGCCCGACGGCACTCCCGCGACCACGATCAGCGACGCGGTACCGGCCGGCGCCCCGGCGGGTTCGGCGCTCGGCGCGGGCGCGTACGACTCCGCGCTGGGCAAGGTGGCCGAACTGGTCGACACGGTGCGCGGCCCGTACGCCTCCGGCAACCCCGCCAAGTACGCCTACCAGTACCCGCGTCCGTGGCGGATGAACGAGGACAGCGAGGTCGTCGACACCGGGAACACCGACGCGCTCGGGTACCCGGTCTACGAGTCGGACGTGGTGGTCGCCCCACAGCTGCTGCGCCAGCGCAGCACGTCCCCCAGCGACGACGGCGGTTTCCCGAGCGGGCACACCAACGCCTTCCACCTGGCGGCACTGGCGTACGCGTACGCGGTCCCCGAGCGCTTCCAGGAGCTGGTGACCCGGGCCCTGGAGCTCAGCCACACCCGGATCGTGGCCGGAATGCACAACACCGTGGATGTGATCGGCGGCCGGGTGATGGCCACGGCGCTGGCCGCCGCGACGCTCGCCGACCCGGCCAACGCCGGCCTCAAGGCGGCGGCGCGGGCCCAGGCCCTCGCCTACTTCGAGCAGCGGACGGGGACGACGGACGACACCCTGTACGCCTATGCGCACTCGGCCGGCCCGGACAGCGACCCGTACGCCGACCGCGAGGCCAACGCCGACGCCGCCACGCCCCGGCTGACCTATGTGCTGACCCGGCACGGCCGCGACCTGCCCCTGACCGTGCCCAAGGGTGCCGAGGCGCTGCTGGAGACGCGGCTGCCGTACCTCGACGCGGCGCAGCGGCGCGAGGTGCTGCGCACCACCGGGCTGCCCTCCGGGTACGTGCTGCTCGACGGCGCCGAGCAGTGGGGCCGGCTCAACCTCTTCGCGGCGGCGGACGGTTACGGCGCCTTCGACTCCGACGTCACGGTCACGCTGGACGCGGCCGCCGGGGGCTTCGCCGCCGCCGACAACTGACGCAACGACATCGACGGGTGCGGCGCTCTGACCAAGCGGGGCACCGGCACGCTGACGCTGACCGGCCGCAACCGGTACACGGGCGGGACCGTGCTGGCCGCGGGCACGCTGGTGGCGGAGGCGGAGGACGCGCTGGGCCACGGTGACGTGCGGGTCTCGGGCGGAACGCTGCGGGTGGACGAGCGCGTGCGGGTGCGGGGTGTGTACACACAGGACTCCGGCACGCTGGAGCTCACGCTGCGCGCCGGCCGCAAGGTGCCCCTCGTGGTCAAGCACCGGGCGGTGCTGGGCCGGGGCACCGTGCTGTCGCTGCGCCTCGACGCCGAGCGCCCGCCGACCGCGGGCGGCACGCTGCCGGTCGTGGACGTTCCGCTGCTGCGCGGCCAGTTCGACCGCGTCGAGGTGAACTCCGACCGGCTTCGGGCCGTACCGGTCTATACGGCAGAGGGTCTGTCGGTACGACTCGTGAAGCGGTGACGCGCCTGGCGGCGGGAGCGCTGCGACAGTAAGGCCATGACACGGCAACTGATCGCTCCCGCCACCTTGCGGTGGCTGTCGGCGCAGGGCGGATGATGGCGCGGGAACAGCAACCGGTCCTCGAACCCGAGGTCCGTGACGGCGGTGGACAGCAGGCACAGTGGGCGACTGCGCCCGCCCGCCTGTACGACGGCCTGCGGCGGCGCCGGCGGTGGCTGGTGCCGCTCCTCGTGGTGCTGATGCTCACCCAGATGGCCGTGGCGATGGTGACCGCGGCGGCGCGGCAGACGCCGACGATCGACGAACCGGTGTACGTCGCCACGGCCACCGACTATCTGCACGAGCATCGGCTGCGCTACAACCCCGAGCACCCGCCGCTCGGCAAGCTCGTGATCATGGCGGGGGTGGCGGTAGCCGACCCGCACTACGACGCGTCGTTCCCCGGCAGTCAGGGGCAGGTGGGGCGGCATCTGCTGTACGAGTCGGGGAACGACCCGTGGCGGCTGATGCTGTGGGCCAGGCTGCCGGTGATCGCGCTGACGCTGCTGTTCGGGCTGGTGGTCCTGGTGTTCGCGCGCGAGGTCGCCGGCACGGCGGCCGGGCTGACGGCCCTGGCCCTGTACGCCTTCTCCCCCGATGTCGTCGCGCACGGTTCGCTGGCCACGCTGGACGTGCCCACGGCCGGGTTCGTGCTGACGTCGGCGTGGCTGGTGTGGCGGGCCCGCCGCGGGCCCGGACTGTATCTGCCGCTCGCCGGTGCGGCGCTCGGGGCGGCGGTGGCCACCAAGATGAGCGCGCTGCCCGCGATTCCGGTGCTGATGGCGCTGGCCCTGGTGTCCGTGTGGCACGCCCGCCGTCCGCAGGGTCGTGCCGAGCGGCGCAGGGCTCTCGCGCTCGGTCTGGCGGGCGCGGCCGTGGTGGCGCTGACCGCGATCGCCGTCGTATGGGCGACGTATCTCGCGGTCGACCCGCGACTGCGGTTCTCCCCCGCCGAGCCGGTGCCGGTCATCCGCGGGCTGCATGAACGCCTGGTCGAACTCATGCCGTTCCCGGGGGCGTTCCGGGCCGGGATGCGTGCCCAGTTCGGCCTGGAGAACCTTCCTTGGCAGGGCTATCTGTTCGGCCGCCTCTACACCGGCTCGCTCTGGTACTACCTCCCGGCCGCCCTGCTGGTGAAGACCCCGCTGGGCATGCTCGCACTGTGGGCGGCGGGCGCCGTGGTGGTCGTCGCGGTACGGCGGCTGCGGCCCGCCGCGCCGTATCTGCTCGTCCCGCCCGCCGTGCTGCTGGCCGCGGCGATGACCGGGTCGCGGGACTTCGGCACACGGTACGCCCTGTTCATGCCGATGTTCCTCGCGGTCGCGGGCGGCTGCGTGCTCGCGGTGCGGTGGCGGTGGGCGCCGGTGGCGGCCGGGGCGCTGGTGGCCTTCGTCGCCGTCAGTTCGCTGCGCACGTACCCGTATTACCTGCCGTACTCCAACGAGGCGTTCGGCGGACCGGCGAAGACCCATCTGCGGCTGCACGACTCCAACGTGGACTGGGGCCAGGACCTGGGCCGGCTCGCCGACCGGCTGGAGCGGCGGTACCGGGGCGAGCGGGTCTGGCTCGTGTACAAGGGCAGTGCCGTGCCGTCGTACTACGGTGTCCACGCGTCCGATCCGCGCAAGGTGCCGGAGGACGACGTGCACGGGCTGCTGGTGGTGTCGGACTCATGGGTCGCCAAGGCACGCGGAAAACTGGCCGAATTGATCAAGACTGCTCATCCGATCGACGAAGTCGGTCACTCGATCACGATCTACCGACGCTGACCCGTGGGCGGGTCCGCACCGCCGGCCGTGCGTCCGTCTCGGAGCCGATCCGGAGCTCTCGCACAACCCCTGGTCACCACAGTCCGTGAGCTATGTTGAGGTTTCGTGGGAGACAAAGGAGGCGCACCGGTGTCATCGCCGCAGCAGGCACGCGCGCAGGCGTCCGCGATCACCTCGGGCAAGACCGTTCCGGAGGCGGTAGCTGCACCGACCTCCCAGCTCAGGGAGCTCTTCGACGGCCCGCGGCTGTCCCCGGGGCAGCGCCGCATCGCCCAGTACCTGATCGAGCACATCACCGAGGCCGCGTTCCTGTCGATCACCGATCTCGCCGAGCGGGTGGGCGTCAGCCAGCCGTCGGTGACCCGGTTCGCCGCCGCGGTCGGCTTCAGCGGTTACCCCGCGCTACGGGAGAAGCTCCAGTCGATCGCCCTGCGCACCCTCGCCGGCGGCCCCGGCGCGGCCGACGAGGACCGCAGCAACGAACTCCAGGCCGCAGTCGACGCCGAGATCCAGAACCTGGAGAACCTCCGGCGCGACTTCGCCGACCCCGACCGGGTCATCTGGCTCGGCCGCGAGCTGTCCCGGTCGACGCCGCTGACCGTGCTCGGGCTGCGCATCTCCGTGTCGCTGGCCGAGTACTTCGCCTACGCCGCCCGCCGCATCCACCCCGACGTACGGCTGGTGACCCGGGGCGGCACCGTCGCCTACGACGCGCTGCTGCAGTCGCGCGAGGCGGGCGGCACCTGGGTGCTGGCGTTCGGGATGCCGCGGCACGCGCAGGAGACGCTGACCGCGATCCGGGTCGCGCGCGGCGCGGGCCTGCGGGTCGCCCTGATCACCGACCTGGCGCTCGGGCCGCTGGCCGACGAGGCAGACGTCACCTTCACCACCGGCACCGGCTCCCGCCTGGTCTTCGACTCCTATGCCGCACCCAACGTGATGTCCGCCGCCCTGCTCCAGGCCATGACCGATGCCGACCCGGAGCGCACCCAGGCCCGCCTCGAGGACTACGAGCAGGTCGCCGAGCAGCACCAGTTCTTCCTCAAGGACTGACACCGGTCCGACCGCCACCGACCCGGCGGCTCCTCGCCCCTTTCGCCCACAAGGCCTTGTACGGGGATCATTCACCTCAAATCGCGCATGAATGTTTTCATACGTCTTGCAAAGGCGACGGCATATATAAATACTGCTCACGGATCGCACCCGCCCCGAGAAAGCCGACGGACCGCCCATGCGCACGCAGCACCACCCGCCGCGCCGGCGCCCGACGCCCGGGGCCCCAGAACGGACACCCTCAGCCGCCGTCCCTACCCACGTCGGTGCCAGGGGTGTTCGGTCGGGCGACGCCTGCGCGGCTCGCCCGTGGTGGCGGCCCCGGTCATCCCCTAGACCGGGGCCGCCCCAGAATCCGTCGGACCACCCCTCACGACGCCGCACACCGCACACCCGGAAGCGATGATCATGACCCTGACGACCACCACGCGCATCAGCCAGGACTGGCCCTGCCAGGTCAAGACGCCCGGCAGCTACGACTGGGAGCGCTCGGCTGCCAAGTGGCTGCGCGAGCTGGTACCGGCCCGCTACGCCAGCTATCCGGCGCTCATCCGTCATCCCGTGCTGCTCGCCCGGCACGCGCAGATCCAGGTCCAGCACGAGATCCGGGTGGCACGGACGGCACTGCAGACCGCGCGGGCCGAGCTGCCCGTGCTGGGGATACCCGAGTCGGTCATCGAGCACACGATCAAGCTGTACGCGGCGGAGGTCATGCAGCTGCAGCACATCGCACGCAGCGTCCGGGCGGTCACCGAGGCCCTCGTCGGACACAGCACCGGCCGCTGACCTGCCGGTCACCGGGCGGCGGAGCGAAGCCGGATGCCCAGAGGCCTCGATTCCCGGACGGACCCAGGTGTGCAATGCTCACTTCGTGACGAGTGAGCCCGCACCACCGGCGGAGAGCGGCACCGTCCCCGACCTGGCGGCGCTGGCCAGGGTGGTGGCCAGACAGCGGGCGGAGATGGACCTGCTGCGGGAGCAGACGGCGACCTCGGCGGTACTGGAGCGCGCCAAGGGTGCGCTGATGGCCATGACGGGCTGCTCCCCGGACACCGCGCACGAGGAACTCGTCGAACGCGCAAGGACCGGGCACCGCACCCTCGTCGAGGAGTGCCTGCTCACGCTCGGCGCGCTGACGCCGCCCCTGGCCCACGCCTTCGACGCCACGGACTCCACCGATGTCGCGGCCGGCACCGGGTCCGGTCCCGTCCGATCCGAGGGGAGCGCCCCATGGGACGCCCCGGCCGCCGGGACCGACGAGCGCTCCGAGGTCCTCGCCCGTCTCGGCAAGGCCCTGGTCCGCGTCGACTCGCCGCAGGAACTCGCCGCGTCCCTGCTGGCACACCTCGGTCCGGACGTGGGCGCCGACGCCGTCGTGCTCTATGTGCTGCGGCCCGACGGCGGGCTCGAACTCGTCGGACACGCAGGCCTCGACGAAACCTTCGCGGGCCAGTGGCGCCATGTGCCGCCACTGAGCGGAGTGGCCGCGCTGGACGCGCTGCGGGCCCGGGAGCCGCGCTGGCTGGAGGACTTCGCCACGGACCGGGACCGCTACCTGCTGATCGGGAATCCGCCCGAGCGGTGGCTGTCGCGTGCCTGGCTGCCCGTGCCGACGGGCGGCACGGCCGAGGTGGTGCTGGGCGTCCTGCGCCGGCCCGCCGGCCCCTTCACCGCGCGCGACCGGGAACTCCTGCGGGCCGCCGCGCGGCTCTGCGCCGGCCGGCTGCGCGCCTTCGACCGGGCACGGGGGCGCACCGACGAGGGTGTCGCCGACACGGTGCAGGCGGTGTTCGACGCGCTCCCGGGCGCGGCGGTCCTGCTGACCCCGCTGCGCGGCACATCGGGCGAGGTGGAGGACTACCGGATCGACGCCGCGACCCCGCGGGCCGTCGACGTCTTCGGCCGGACCGGGCGTGAGCTGCTCGGCCTGCGCATCCTCGAGTGCTACCCGTCGGTCGCGGGCGAGCCGCTGTGGCAGGGGTACTTGACGGCGCTCGCCGGTGAGCAGCCGTACCAGGGCGAGCCGTTCGCCTACCACGAGGTCGTCGACGGGGTGCGGGAGACCGCCACGTACTCGGTGCAGGCGACGCGGCTGGGCGACGGACTGCTGGTCAGCTGGGTCCGGCACGACCCCGTGGCCCGGCAGGAGCAGCGGCTGGCGGACGTGCAGCGGCTGGGCAACCTCGGCTGGGCGAGCTGGAACCTGGCCACCCGCGAGGCGACCTGGTCGCCCCAGGTCTACGCCCTGCTGGGCCGGGATCCCGCGCGCGGCCCGGTCCGCCTGCGGCAGTTGCCGGACCTCGCGCTGCCCGAGGACGCTCCCGCGCTGTCCCACGCCGTCACCGAACTCGTCCGCGCCGGGGAGCCGTTCGACGTGCCCTTCCGGATCAGGTCCGCCTCCGGCATACGGCATCTGCGCGCCGTCGCCGAGGCGGTGGCGGACCCGGACGGCACGCCCGTCGAGGTGCACGGCTTCATACAGGACCTCACCGCGCAGCGCAGCGCCGAACTCGCGCTGGTGGAGAGCGAGCGGGCCATCCTGCTGCAGCGCGGCATCCTGCAGGCCGAACGGGCGCTGGCCACCCGGCTCCAGCACGCGCTGCTGCCGCTGCCGAAGGCACCCGTGCGACTGGCCGGACTGCGCGTCGAAGTCGCCTATCTGCCCGCCCGGTCGGAGATCCATGTCGGCGGCGACTGGTTCAGCGCCATCGAACTGCCCGACGAGGACGCGCTGTTCGTGATCGGCGACGTGGCGGGCCACGGCATCGACGCCGTGGCCACCATGGCCCAGCTCCGCTTCACCGCCAAAGGCATGGTCAGCACGGGTTCCTCGCTGACCGGGGCGCTCGCCCGGCTGAACACCCTGCTGCTGCACTCCGGGGACAGCAACACGACCGCCACCATGGTCCTCGCCCGGTACGCGCCGCAGGAGCACCGGTTCAAGTGGGCCCAGGCGGGTCACCTGCCGCCGCTGCTCCTGCGCCGGGGCGAGGCGCGCTATCTGGACCGGCCCGACGGCATCCTGCTCGGGGCGAGCACGTCCCCGAAGTTCGATGCCGCGGAGTGCCGTCTGGAACCCGGGGACCGGCTGCTGCTGTTCACCGACGGTCTGGTCGAGCGGCCGGGCGAGCATCTCGACACGGGCCTGGCCCGTCTCGCCGAGGCCGTCCTCGCCCATGACGACAAGGGGGCCGGCTCCCTGGACGCGCTGCTCGGCTCGATGCTGGAGGGCGAGCGCCGGGACGACGTGTGCGTCCTGGACATCCGGGTGCCTCCGGCGGAGACGTAGGCGCGGCCGTCAGTCCTCGTCGCGGTGCCACCAGTACCAGCACAGGCCCACGACGAGGGCGAGCAGGAATACGGCGGGCAGCACGAGGCCCGGGATGCGGGAGCCGCTCATCGGGGACGCCTTCGGATCAGGGCGGCAAAAAGCCGTACGTCAGGTGCCCCATGGTGACGTACAGGGGGATTTCGGTCACCGCGCTTTTCCGCAGTCGTTGCCGGGCGTTCGAGTATCCGGGGATGATGTCATTCCCCCGGGTGACCAGGTACGACGCCCCGTCCGCCCGTCAGCCGCCGTCGAGGCTCGTGCGGGACTCCAGCGCCCGGCGGGTGTCGTTGCCGTAGACCCCGGTCTCGTCCCCGGAGATGCCGTACCAGAGCTGGAAGCGGGCCACGGCCTCGGTGAGGACGGTGTCGTAGTGGCCGTCGGTGGAGCCGCCGCGGTAGACGTCCGGGACGGCCAGCAGGCGCTGCTGGAGTTCGGTGACCTCGGGGCCGCTGTCGCCCTGACGCAGTGTGCCCGGACCGTCCGGGTCGGCGGCCGAGGTGGCAGTGGCGGTGGTACTGGGTGTGGCGGGGGCGGCGGGTGCTGTCGTGGGCGGAGCGGCGGGCGGAGCGGCGGTGGCGGCGTCTCCTCGGCCGGGCAGCAGCAGCGCGCAGCCGAAGCCGACCAGTGCGGCCGCGGACACCGCGACCGCGACGCCGGCCCGGCGCAGACCGGTGCCGAAGCCGAAACGGCCGCCGACCGATGTCGCGTGCCGGGCGTGGCCGAGGGGCGGCAGTTCCTGGGTCTCGTCCTCGGCGACGTTGCGCCACCGCGGGTTCGCGACGGCCTCGTAGCTCTCGGTGTCCTCCGCGCCCTCGGCGTCCTGCCGCATCTCCCGCATCAGCTCCGCGAGGGCGTCGAAGCGCCGCAGGCGCAGGACGCGGACGGGTTCCAGGACCGGGCCGTGGGGCGGCTGTTCAGGGTCGGGCGGTGTCGACACACTGCTCTCCTTCCGCGATCCCCGTGAGGAGATACGGAAGGGGCGTCGCGCCGGTTCAGCGTCGGGCCGGGCCGGGCCCGCTCCCGACGAAGCGGCGCAGGGACTTCGTCATCGCGGCGACGAAGGCTTCCCTGGTGTCCTCCGTGAGGGCGTCCAGGGACAGATACGGGTTGAGGTCCTCCAGCTCGACCAGCAGGAGACCGCCGTCCGGGGCGCGGCAGGCGTCGACGCGCTGGATGCCGTGTTCGAGGCCGTTCCAGTCGATGAAGCGCCGGGCGAACTCCAGGTCCTCGGGCGCGGGTTCGTACGGCTCCAGCCGCCAGCGCTGCGCGACGTCCGGCGCGTACAGGGCGTACTGGAAGTCGTGGTCGACGAAGTAGAACGACACCTCGTAGGCGAAGTCCACGCACGGCTGGACGAGCACGGTCCCGCCGGCCAGGTCGCGCAGCCGGTCGGCGGGGACGATCTCCAGGCCTATCGAGTCCGCGCCGAGCCTGGGCTTGACCACATAGCGTTCGGCGGCCGGCAGCAGGTGCAGGTCCTCGGCCCGGTCCACGGTGGGAATGACCGGGAAGCCGGCCGCGGTGAGATCGAGCAGATACTGCTTTCCGGCCATGTCCGCCCGGCCGGTGAGCGGGTTGTAGACCCGTGTCCCGTCGCTCAGCGCCCGCGCGCGGAAGGCGTCGTACGCCTCCTGGTACCCGAGGACCGGACCGCTGTTGCGGATCACCACGGCGTCGAAGCCGTCCATCAGCGCCGCCGCCGCCGGCGGATGGCACAGCGCCAGGTCGAAGTGCTCGCGCAGCCGGGAGGTCAGGAAGATGTCCTCGTCGCAGTAGCGCCGCCCGCGGGCCGGGTACGCCAGGTCGGTGACGTAGAGGACACGGGGGCCGGCGGCGGGCAAGGGGTCTCCTCGGGCATCGGGCGGGCAGGTGCGGAAAGGTTACGTTGCCGCGCGGGCGGCTCCGACCCCCGGCCCCGGTCCCGGGGGCATTGGCCACGGGGAAGAGATCCGTACAATTTGAGTCCGAACGATCATCCACGGCCGGTCCCGGCCGTGCGGTGTCCGCGCAGCGACCCGAAGGAGCGCCCGTGCCCGGCCAGCGATCCATCACCGAAGCCGAGAGGCTCGTCTCGGAGAAGCTCGGCGGCATCCCGATCCGCCGGGAACAGATGGCGGCCGTGGCCAACATCTACCGGGCCGCCTCGGCGGTGCGCCAGCACCTGGAGAACTCCGTGCTGCGTGGTTCGGACCTGACCTGGACGGCGTTCGTGGTCCTGTGGGTGGTGTGGGTGTGGGGCGAGTCGGAGACCCGGCACGTGGCGGAGGAGGCCGGGATCTCCAAGGGCACGCTCACGGGTGTGGCGCGCACCCTGGAGTCGCGCGGGCTGCTGCGCCGGGCCGGGCATCCGCAGGACGGCCGGCTGGTCCTGCTGAGCCTGACCGACAAGGGCGAGGACCTGATGCGGCGGGTGTTCCCGGAGTTCAACGAGGAGGAGGCATTCGTCACCGCGCGGCTGGACGACGACGGGTGCCGCAGCCTCGCGGAGGGGCTGCGGCAGGTCGTCCTCCAGGTGGAGGAGCACGGCGAGGAGCGGCGCCGGCAGCTGCTGGACGGTGCCGAGCCCGCGCCCCGGCGCAGCGGGCGGCGGCCCAAGGCGTGAACTCGTGAACTCGGGGGCCGTGCTCAGGCCCGGCTCCGGGCGGCTCGTACCAGAGCGTCGAAGAGTGCCTGCTGGGCCGGGTCCCGGTGCGCCGTGTCCTCCGGGTGCCACTGCACGGCCGTGAACCAGCCCCGGGCAGCCGGGAGTTCGAGGCCCTCGACGGTTCCGTCCTCGGCGGTCGCCGTGACCGTCAGTCCGGTGCCGAGCCGGTCGACGCGCTGGTGGTGGTAGCAGGAGGCGTCCGCCTTCTCCGCGCCGGTGGCCTGCTCCAGCAGGGTGCCGGGCGCTATCCGTACCGGGTGGGCGAGGTGGCGGTGCTCCCGCTCCGGGCCGCCCATGTCCTGCTCCAGGCTGCCGCCGAGGGCCACATTGACCGCCTGCAGACCGCGGCAGACGGCGAGCAGGGGCAGGCCCGACTCCAGCGCGTGGCGGGCGAGCCGGAGGTCGAAGGCGTCCTGGAGGTCATCGACGTCGTAGACGGTGTCGTGGGTGTCGGTCGCGCCGTAGCGGTGCGGGGCGAGGTCGCCGCCGCCGGGGAGCAGGACGCCGTCGAAGCGGGCGAGCCGGTCGGCCACGCCGGTGTCCGCGGGGTGAAGGCTCACGGGTTCGCCGCCGGCCCGCCACACGGCCTCGATCAGCGCGCCGGCGTTGACCTCGGCCGCGTACCGCAGGGCGGAGGTGGTCGCGCTGAAGCGGGCGGGGATGGCGATCAGGGGGCGGGTCACAGCTGGATCCAGGTCGTCTTGAGCTCCGTGTACTTCTCCAGGGCGTGGACGGACTTGTCCCGGCCGTTGCCGGACTGCTTCATGCCGCCGAAGGGGACGGTCAGGTCGCCCTCCTCGTAGCAGTTGACCCAGACCGTGCCCGCCTTCAGCTGCCGCGAGACCCGGTGCGCGGTGGACAGGTCGGAGGTCCACAGGCCGGCCGCGAGTCCGTACTCGGTCGCGTTGGCGAGCCGTACCGCCTCGTCGAGGTCGTCGAAGGCGAGGACCGCCAGCACCGGGCCGAAGACCTCCTCGCGGGCCAGGCGCATCCCGGGGGTGACCGCGTCAAAGACGGTGGGGCCGAGGTAGCTGCCGCCGGTACCGGTCAGGGTGCGCCCGCCGCCGGTGCGCAGCCGGGCGCCCTCGGTCTCGGCGGTGGCGATGTGGTCGAGGACGCGGCCCAGGTGGGCCTCGCCGACCAGGGCTCCCAGCTCGGTGGCCGGGTCGAGCGGGTCGCCGACGCGCAGTTCCCGGGCCCTTCGTACGACGGCCTCGGTGACGCGTTCGGCGATCGAGGAGTGGACCAGGAGCCGGGAGGGTGCCGTGCACATCTCGCCCTGGTTGAAGAAGATGCCCCAGGCGGCGGTGGCGGCGGCCCGGTCCAGGTCGGGGGCGTCGGGCAGGACGATGTTCGGTGACTTTCCGCCGAGTTCGAGCCAGACGCGCTTGAGGTTGGAGTCGGCGGAGTAGCGCAGGAAGTGGCGGCCGACGGCGGTGGAGCCGGTGAAGGCGAGGACGTCCACGTCGGGGTGCAGGCCGATCGCCCGGCCCGCGGTGGGGCCGTCGCCGGTGACGACGTTGAGCACGCCCGGTGGCAGACCGGCCTCCGTGCCGATCCGGCCGAGGAGCAGGGCGGACAGCGGGGAGGACTCGGACGGCTTCAGTACGACGGTGCAGCCGGCGGCGAGGGCCGGGGCGACCTTCCAGCTCGCCAGGGTGAGGGGGAAGTTCCAGGGGACGACGGCGCCGACGACTCCGGCGGGCTCGCGGGTGACGAGGGCGAGGGCGTCGGGGGCGGTGTGCGGGGACTCGTCGGTGAGCTTGTCGGCGAGCTGGCCGTACCAGCGGAAGGTGGTGATGGCGGCGCGCAGTTCGATGTCGTACGCGTCGGTGATCGGCTTGCCCATCTCCAGGCTGACGGTGAGGGCGAGTCTCTCCCGCTGTTCTTCGAGGAGTTCGGCGATCCGGAGCAGCACCCGGCCGCGCTCGGCGGGGGCGAGGTGCGGCCAGGGGCCGGAGTCGAAGGCCCGGCGGGCGGCGGCGACGGCGTGGCCGACCTCGGCCGTCCCCGCGTCGGGGACATGGGTGAGGGTCTGCCCGTCGCGGGGCGAGACTACCGCGAACGTCGCCCCTCCCCCGGCTTCGTCCCTCCCGTCGATGTGGTGCCGCGCGGGCAGGTCGAGTGCCTTGGCCCGGCGCAGCAGTTCGTCATGGGTGACGTCCAGCATGGTGTTCCGTTCGGGGATATGGGGCCCGGCTCCCGGGGGAGCCGGGCCCGGCGGGGGTGCGTCAGCGGCCGGCGGTCCGGGCGTGGACCACGCGCGCGGCGGCGGCGCCCAGGAGCAGTACCGCGGGGACGGCGAGGACGAGCCAGGTGGCCGTGGTGGCGTCGCCGCCGATGAGGGTGGTGAAGTTCGCCAGGACCACCCAGATCACGGCGGCGATGCCGAGGGCGCCGAGGGCGGGGGCGATCAGGGTGTTCCAGCGCCGGGTGTCGAGGCGCTCACGACGGAAGAAGACGATCACGGAGACCGAGGTCAGGAAGTACAGGAGCATGCAGGCGAGGACGCCGACTCCGCTGAACCAGGAGAAGAGGGTGAGGACCGGGTCCTTGCCCGCGACGGCGAACGGGATGACCAGCAGCACGGCGATCGCGGTCTGCACCGCGCCCGCGGCCCCTGGCGAGTGGCGCCGGTTGAGGGAGCGCAGCCGGCCGGGCAGCAGACCCTCGCGGCTGAGGGAGAACAGATAGCGGTTGGCGGAGTTGTGGAAGGCGAGGATGCCGGCGAACAGCGAGGTGCCCAGCAGGACGGGCAGCACGTCGTTGACCCAGCCGCCGAACTGGTTCGCGATGGGTGCGAAGACGAACACCGTGGAGTCGCCGCCCGCCAGCGCCTTGCCCGCGGCCTCGGTGACCTTGGAGGGGCCGTAGGAGGAGACGAGCATCCAGGAGGTGAAGGCGAAGAAGCCGGTGACCACGGCGACCGAGAGATAGGTGGCCCGGGGCACGGTCCGGTGCGGTTCGCGTGCCTCCTCGCCGTAGATGGCGGTGGCTTCGAAGCCGAACATCGACGCGACGGCGAACATCAGCGCCACGCCCGGGGCGCCCTGCAGTACGGCGCCCGGTGAGAAGGTGTGGGCGACGCCGAGACCCTCGGGCCCGCCGCCCTTGACGAGGGTGACCACGGCGAAGGCGAGCAGGATGCTGAACTCGGCAAGGACGAACACGGCGAGCACCTTGGCGCCGATCTCGATGCCCGCGGCGCCCAGCACCTGCACGACGACCATGGTCACGAGGGCCCACACCCACCAGGAGATCTGCACCCCGCCGTAGTGCTGGACCAGGCCGCCGACCGTGAAGCCGTACAGGCCGTACATCGCGGCCTGGACCGTGCAGTAGGCGAACAGGGCCACGGCGGCGCTGCCGCTGCCCGTGGTCCGGCCGAGGCCCTTGCCGATGTAGGTGTAGAAGGCGCCCGCGTTCACCACGTGCCGGCCCATGGCCACGAAGCCCACGGAGAACAGCAGGATCACCGCGCCGGCGACGGCGTAGGCGGCCGGGGCCCCGGGGCCGTTGCCGACCGCGACGGCGATCGGGACGGCGCCCGCGATGCCGGTGAGCGGCGCCTGGGCGGAGAGGACGAAGAAGAGGATGCCCAGGACTCCCAGGGCGTTGCGCTTGAGGGTGCCCGTTGCCTGGGGGGCCTCTTTGGCCCGGGGTGCTGCGTCGACCGTCTGACTGTCCACTCGGATCACCTGCTGAGGAGGGGAGGGAGGTTTCGTTTTGAGCCAAACGAGTTGCCTCATGTTGGGCTGGAACTATCCATATGGCAAGGGGTCGAGGGAGGAATTTACGCAGCGGAGACCCCCGCCGCGGGCGCGACGGGGGTTCCCTGCCGGACCACCCTCAGACGTCGGCCCCGGACGACCGTTCGCCCAGGTCACGCAGCAGGGCGCGAAGCTCGGCCAGGGCATCCTCGGTGACGTCCCGCTCGCCGAAGACGAGCTGGTGCAGCACCAGGCCCTCCAGCGCGGCGAAGACCAGCCGGGACAGGCCCCGGTCGACCGGCCGGGACAGCATCTGGGACAGCTCGCGCCGGGTGGCTTCGAAGTACTCCTCGTACAGGCCCCGCAGATGCGGCAGCAGCTCCGGGCGGCGGCGCGCCTCCAGCAGCAGCTCGTACTGGAACGCCTGGAGGTCGGGACCGGACTCCACCATGTCCGCCAGGCCGACGGAGAAGTCGGCGATCTCACCCGTGCCGGGTTCGAGGGCGCTGCTGCTCAGGGAGGAGCGCACGGCGTGCGCGAGCGCCTCCTCGATCAACGCGTCCCGGGAGCCGAAGTGGTGCACGACGAGCCCGTGGGTGACCCCGGCCTCCTCCGCGACGGCCCGGTACGTCAGCCTGCGCAGCCCGCCCCGGGCCACCACGCGCACGGCGGCGTCGAGCAGGGCCTCCCGGCCGGCTCCGTAGTTCTTCACGCGCTTGCGGGGGCGCTGCTCACCGGCGGGCTCGCTCATGGACGTGACCCTACCCGCGCCGTTCACCTCATCGCCGCGGCGGCCGGATGCCGCGGAACTCCCAGTCCCCGCCGAGCGCCGTGGACAGCACTTCCTCGGACTCGGTGGGCTGGGCGCCGACGTCGGAGCGGACCGGGGTGGGCCCGGTGACGACATGGTTGGTGAGCCTGCCCAGGCCCTCGACCTCCACCTCCACCACGTCGCCCGGCCGGACCGGGCGGGAGTTGGCCGGGGTGCCGGACAGCAGCACGTCACCGGGGTACAGGGTGATCGTCCGGGCGATGTCGGCGACGAGATAGTGCATGTCCCACTTCATCTCGTCGGTGGAACCGTCCTGCACCACCTCGCCGTTGACGTAGGTGCGCAGCCGCTTGCCGTGGAAGTCCCAGTCGGTGACCAGGCCGGGCCCGAGCGGGCACAGGGTGTCGGAGCCCTTGACCCGGAGCATCGAGCCGGCGTCGGTGTCGCGGAAGTCGTGCAGTCCGTAGTCGTTGGCGACGGTGTAGCCGGCGATGTACTCGCCCGCCTCGGCCGGGGAGATGTTCCGCGCGGTCCGCCCGATGACGATGGCGACCTCGCCCTCGTAATTCAGCCACTTGCAGCCCTCGGGCCGGACGATCGCGCCCCGGTGGGAGTTGAGAGACGAGGTCGGCTTGTGGAAGTAGGTCGGGGTGTCCGGGAGGTCGATCCGGAACTCCTCCACCCGGCTGCGGTGGTTGAGGTGGACGGCGATCACCTTGGACGGAACGACCGGGGGAAGGTGCCGGGCGTCCTCGGTCTTGACGCGGCGGCCGTCCCCGGCGACGAGTTCCTTGCCGTCGACGGTGACCTGGACGGCGGCGCCGTCGAGGAGGATGCGGCGGTATTCGGGCATGGTCGGGGCTCCTCAGACGCGGCTGTGCGGGGTGCGGGGGGACGGCGGCACGGACGGACCGGTGCCCGTCCAGCCCTCGGCGGGGCGGTCGAACCAGAGGTGCACCTGGCCGGTGCCGACGGAGTTCTCGTACGCGCCGTACTGACGGGCCCTGGCCACGCACGCCTGCTCGCCGAGTGCGCCCGCCATCATCAGGTAGTGGAAGAACTTGGCCTCCGGCCTGAACCTCCAGAACTCGTCCATGCTGTCGAGGACCTTGTCGTGGCGGCCCTCCTTGAACCAGGCGATCCGCTCCTCGTCCGCCGCGCGCGCCTCGGGCGTGAAGATGTGGACGGGGTCGCTGGCCTCGTGGTCGCGCAGCTCCCGCAGGGGCCAGAAGGTGTGCGAGAGCGCACCCGAGGCGATCAGCAGCACCCGGCGCCCCGGGGTGGCCGCGATGCCGTCCGCGAGGGCCCGGCCGAGGCGCAGATGGTCCTCCATGTCACCGGTCTGGCAGACGCCGATGGTCACCCACCGCTTGTCCGCAAGGCCCTCGCCGAGGAACTTCCAGAGGTTGATGGTGGCGTAGTAGATCGGCAGGTAGTCGTCGTCGATCGGGGTGATCCAGGTGCCGTGCTTGTCGGCGAACTGTGCCACGTTGTGGGCGAGTTCGGGGTCGCCGGGGAAGTCGTACGGCATTCGGCACATGCCGCGCGGCAGTTCCTCGGAGGTGAACAGGCCCGCGCGGCGGTGCTGGGCGGTGACGACGAACTCGACGGTGGTCGCCCAGTGGGAGTCGAGGACGACGACGGTGTCGTAGTCGTCCCGTGTGAAGACGTCCCGGCGCAGCTGCTCAAGGCCGGTGACGAGGGTGATCTCCCTGCCCCCGTTGAGCGCCAGCCGGTCGGCCTCGGGCAGCACGATGGTGGGGACGTGGGCGAGCAGTCCCGCCCCGACGATCTCACCCATGGTCCTTCCATCCCTTCGGGGCGGTGACGGTGTTCTTCAGGTCGCAGTAGAAGTCGAAGCTCCAGCTGCCGCCCTCGCGGCCGACGCCGGAGAGGCGGGAGCCGCCGAAGGGTGCCCGCAGGTCGCGTACGAAGAAGCAGTTGACCCAGACGGTGCCCGCGACCAGCCTCGCGGTGACGCGTTCGGCGCGTGCGCGGTCGCCGGTGGCGACGGTGGCGGCCAGTCCGAAGCGGGTGTCGTCGGCGAGGCGGACGGCCTCCTCCTCGGTGGCGAAGGTCTGCAGGGTGAGGACCGGGCCGAAGACCTCCTCCTGGACGATCTCCGAGTCCTGGGCGACATCGGTGAGCAGCGTCGGCGCGTAGTACTGGCCGTCCTCGGGGTGGCCGCCGATGACGGCACGGGCGCCCGCCTCGATCGCGCGCCGCACGAACCCGTCGATCTTCTCCAGCTGACGCGGGTGGATGTTCGGGCCGATGTCGGTGGCCTCGTCGCGCGGGTCGCCCTGCCTCAGCCGCGCGGCCTTCTCGGTGAAGCGCCGGGTGAACTCGCCGGCGACCGACTCCTCGACCAGGATGCGGGTGGCCGCCAGACACACCTGACCGGCGTTGTCGTACTGCTCCACCGCGAGGTCGACGGCCAGGTCCAGGTCGGCGTCGGCGAAGACCAGCAGCGGTGACTTGCCGCCCAGTTCGAGGCTCAGCGGGGTGAGGCGGGCGGCGGCCGAGGCGGCGATGCGCCGGGCGGTCGGCACCGAGCCGGTGAAGCTGATGCGGCGGACGTCCGGGTGCGCGGTGAGGGCGTCGCCGATCTCGGCACCGTACCCTTGCACGACGTTCAGGACACCGGCGGGCAGTCCGGCCTCGGCGGCGATGTCGGCCAGCAGCGAGGCGGTCAGCGGGGACCATTCGGCGGGCTTGAGGACCACGGTGTTCCCCGCGGCGAGGGCCGGGGCGACCTTCCAGGTGGCCAGCATCAGCGGGGCGTTCCACGGGGTGATCAGCACGCACGGCCCGGCCGGGTCCCAGCTGACGTGGTTGGTGTGGCCGCGCGTCTCGAAGTCCTCGTGGTCGAGCTGGAGCAGCCAGTCCGCGAAGAAGCGGAAGTTGTGGGCGACACGGGGCATCACACCGCGCCGGTGCGAGCGGAGCAGGGCCCCGTTGTCCGTGGTCTCGACGATCGCGAGGTCCTCGATCCGCTTCTCGACACCGTCGGCGATGGCGTGCAGGACGCGGGCACGTTCGGCGCGGGGCGTGGCGGCCCAGGCGGGGAAGGCGGCCTTGGCGGCGGCAACGGCGGCCTCGGCCTCGGCGGGACCGCCGCGGGCGATCTCGCCGAGGGCGGTTCCGTCGATGGGCGAGTGGTCGGTGAAGGTGTCTTCGGAGGCGACGCGCCGGCCGCCGATCCAGTGCCGGGTGTCGATGGAAACACCGGCGACGACGATCTTGTCAGACATACGAACGGCTCCTGTTGAACGAGGGAACGGCGACCCACCCAGGGGCGCGGGGAACTGCGCGACCAGCCACAGACGTCCGGAGTCTCGATGACGGCCTCACTCGGCACTCACCCCCGACGTCCCGGACTCCAGCAAGCGCCCGCCGTCCCATACGACGCCCACCTGCCGGTAGTACGCAGCGATCGGCTCACGAACCTCCAGCCGCGCCAACTCCTCGGTCGGCGCCGCGAACAACTCCAACTCGGCGTCACCGACCCACGGTTGACCCCCCTGGAAGGAATCCGCCCCCGACTCGATCAGCTCGTCCAGTGCAAGCCCCTTGCCCTTCTCGATCGAGGGCAGCCAGCGATGGTGGGCCATGGGGTGCCCGTTGACGAACCCGTTGGTGTCGGCAGGCTCCCTCAGGGTCACAACCACCTGAGCCAACCGCCGGTCGGCAGCCGCGAGCGTCGCCCCGAACCGCGCCCCCGCCTCGATCCGCGGAGCGGGCCCGTACGGATGCGGCCGTGTCTGGTGAATGGACCCGAGCTTCTTCGGATACCCCTGGTGCAGCCCCCGCGCGATCGCGAAGTCCTTGTCCACCCAGATGTACACGCACCGCGAGTACGTCTGCCCCCGGTACGTGCACCGGACGACCGCGAAGGCCTCCTTGTACTGCGACAGCACCGGATCGAGCAGCTCCGGGCCCGACTGTGAGCAGGACTGCCAGTCGGCCCAGATCAGGGCGACCGCACCGGGGTCCTCGTCGGCCAACTCCAATGGTTCGGGGAGCAGTTCACGCACCCGCGAGGGATCCGTGCGGTATTCGACAGTGAGCAGGTCGCCGGAGTAGTGCCAGGGCGGCGAGGGGATCAGCGAGGAGGCACCCGTCGCCGTCTTGGGGTGGAAGTAACCGCGAACACTGGTCACTTGAGGCTCCTTACGCGGTGAGGGCGGGTTGCTTCAGCAGTTCGGCGCGATAGCGGGCGGCGGCGGACGCGACGCCGGGGCCGCCGAGCGCGACGACGCCGACCAGGCGGCCGTCGCGGTGGTAGCCGGCGAGAAGGTCGCCGTCGGTGTCGCCGTCGAGGACCCGGACGTCGGCGAGGCCGAGCGCGGGCGCGCCGAAGGACTGCAGCCGGAAGTCGTGCTGGTCGCTCCAGAAGGTGGGCAGCGGCGCGAACGGCGCCGGCTCCGGCTCACCGTCGACGAGATGGGCGACGAGGGCCTTCGCGGCCTGCTTCGCGGTGTCGGTGGGGATGGACCAGTGCTCCACCCGGCGCGGCACGCCGTCGTAGCGGGCGTTGGGGAAGCGGGCGACGTCGCCGACCGCGACGACCTCCGGGCGGCCGCCGACCCGCAGCAGCTCGTCGGTGAGGACGCCGTCGGTCAGGTCGAGGCCGTTGCCGTCCAGCCACTCGGTGTTGGCGACCGAACCGACCGATTCGACCACCACGTCGGCCGGCCGGACCGAGCCGTCGCTCAGCACGACACCGGTGACCCGGTCGTCGCCCTCGAAGCCCGCGACACCCGTGCCGAGCGCGAAGCGCACCCCGCGCTCCTCGTGGCGCGCGAGCAGCGCGCGGGCGAGGAGGTCGCCGAGCGGGCCCACCATCGGCAGGGGCAGCGGATCCACGACGGTCACCTCGGCGGCGCCGAGTCCCACGGCGGTGGCGGCGACCTCGCAGCCGATGAAGCCGGCGCCGACCACGACCACCCGTGCGCCGGGCCGGGTCAGCGCCTCGCGCAGGCCTTGGGCGTCGGCGAGGGTGCGCACCGTGTGCCGGCCCGCGAGCGGACCGGGGCAGCGCAGCCGCCGGGGCCGCATGCCGGTGGCGACGACGAGACCGTCGTACGGGAGCACCTCGCCTCCGTCGAGTTCGACGGTCCGTTCGACGAGCCGGGCCGCGACGACCCTGCGGCCGAGGCGCCACTCCACGTCGGCGACGCTTCCGCGGGGACGGAGGGCCAGTGACGCGAAGGGCGCCTTTCCGGCGAGGACCTCCTTGGAGAGCGGAGGGCGGTTGTACGGCATGTGGGGCTCGTCCCCGATGACGGTGACGGCCCCGGTCCAGCCCGCCGCACGCAGCTGTTCGGCGGCACGCAGGCCGGCCATGGAGGCGCCGGCGACGACGATGCGACCGCTCATGGGTCAGTCCTCGATCCTGATGGCCTGCAGCGGGCAGACGTCGGCGGCCTCTTCGACCTCGTCGCGCAGGGCGTCGTCGGGGTCGGCGACGTAGCCGAGGCGTCCGTCGGCGTCGAGCCGGAAGACGTCGGGCGCCGCGAAGACGCACTGGCCGTGGTCCTGGCACTTGTTCATGTCGACGACGACCTTCATGGCCGGTCCTCCTGAGGGTGAGGGCGTCGGAGCGGGGTGAAGGAAAAGCGAAGTAAGGGGGTGGGGCCCCTCCGGCTCAGGAGGGGCCCCGGCCAACGGGGTGCGGTGACCGCACCCCGAACTCGTTTGGCTTCAAACAAGGTAGGGAGCCGCCACCCCCTGGTCAATACCTATCCGGATGGATAAATTCTTGGCCCGAACCCCTTGCGGCGCGGACCACCCCTCCATACCGTTTGGCTTCAAACAGCATGCCGGGAGCCGCCTGGGAGCCACCCCTCCCCCACCGCGCCCCGACGCTGCCGCCACACGCCACCCACCTCCCGGACCGCATGTCCCGGAGGTGCCCGACGTCCGCCCCAGGAGACAACGGTGAGCGCTCACGACATCCAGGAAGTCCGCCGCCACATGGAACGGCTCGCCGCCGACGGCACCGACGTGGTCCGGGTGACCTATCCCGACCTGCTCGGCACCGACCGGGCGCGCGACCTCCTGGTCGAGGAGCTCCCCCGGGCCATGGAGCACGGCCTCGCCTTCTGCCGGGCCGTGTACCACACCAGCCCCCAGGGCGATGTGGTTCCGGTCAGCGGCGGCCTGGACGCCGGGCTGCCCGACATCGCCGTACGCCCCGACCTCGACACGCTGGTCGCACTGCCCTGGGAGCCCGGAGTCGCCTCCTGTCTCGCCGAGGTCGTCGACCCGGCCACCGGGTCACCGGCGCCCGAATCCCCCCGCGACCTGCTGCGCACGGTCCTCGACCGCTGTGCCGAGCACGGGCTGCACCCGGTCGTCGGGCCGGAGCTGGAGTACTACCTGTGCGAACCGGACCCGGCCGGCGGCTGGCGCCGGTACGCGCGGAATCCCGGGGTCGTGTACACCGCCGGACTGCGCGCCGACCCCGACAACCACCTGCTGCGCACCCTGCGCCAGGCGCGCGACCTCGGCATCGGCGTGATCAGCGGCAACCACGAGTTCGACGGCGGGCAGTTCGAGATCAACCTGGATCACTCCGACGCGCTGTCGGCCGCCGACCGCTCCTTCCGTTTCAAGGCCGCGATCAAGGAGCTGGCCCGCCGCGAGGGCAGGCTCGCCACCTTCATGGCCAAGCCGTTCAACGACTCCGGCGGCTCCGGCTTCCATCTGCACCTGTCCTGCGACGGCCCCGACGACCGCAACGCGTTCGACGACCAGGCGGGGGCGTACGGCCTCTCGCGCACCGCGCGCCACGCGGTCGCCGGTGTCCTCGCGCACGCTCCGGCGCTGGCCGCGCTGCTCAATCCGACGGTGAACTCGTACAAGCGCTTCGGGCCCGACACCCTTGCCCCCTGGCTGATCGACTGGGGCCTGGACAACCGCAGCGCCATGGTCCGCATCCCGCCGGAGCGCGGTTCCGGCGCCCGTTTCGAGCTGCGGCTGGGCGACGCGAGCGCCAATCCGTACCTCGCCATCGCCGGGACCGCGGCCGCCACGCTGCTCGGCGTGCTGGCGGGCGAGGAGCCCCCGGCCCCGCTGGAGGGATACGGCTACGACACCGCCAGGTCGGCCATGCTGCCGACGACCCTGTCCGCCGCCCTGGACGCGCTGGAGGCGGACACCGCCCTGGCCGACGTCCTCGGCAAGGACTTCACCACGTCCTTCCTCTCCTACAAGCGCGACGAGGTCGAACGTTTCCAACGGCACGTCACCGACTGGGAGTTCACCGAGTACGCCTACCACCTGTGACACCGCCCGTGACGCCGTCCACGTCGCCGTCCGTGCCGCCGTCCCCGATGCCGAGGAGCCATTTCATGACCACCGAGACCCCGACCGCCGCCGCGAGCGACCCGATGCCCCTGTCGGACGTCGATCTCGCCGACCTGGACAACTTCACCGACGGGGTCACCCCCTGGCGGATGTTCCACACGCTGCGCCATGAGGACCCGGTGCACTGGCAGCCGGAGGAGGCGCCCAGCTCCGGCTTCTGGGCAGTGACGCGGCACGCGGACATCGCCCGGGTCGACCGGGACGCCGAGACGTTCACCTCGTCCCGGTTCGTCAACCTGGAGGAGCTCGACGACGACCAGATCAAGAAGCGCGCCTCCATCCTGGAGCTCGACGGCGTCCGCCACCGCGCGCTGCGCAGCGTGATCCAGCGCCAGTTCGGCGCGAGCGTGATCAGCAGCTACACGGACTTCCTGCGCGGTCTGACCGCGACCACGCTGGACGCCGCCCTCGCCAAGGGCGGCTTCGACTTCGTCAAGGAGATCTCGGCCGATTTCCCCATCAATGTGCTGGCGCGGTTGCTGGACGTGCCGCCGGCGGACAACCAGCAGCTCATCGACTGGGGCAACCGGATCATCGGCAACACCGACCCGGACTACGCGGACGTGCTGCTGCACAGCGAGGAGAGCGAGCAGTACCGCGACCTGCCGTTCCGCTCCCCCGCCTCGCTGGAGGTGTTCGCCTACGGACGGGAGCTGGCCCGGCAGCGGCGCGGCAAGGACGGCACGGACCTGGTGTCGAAGCTGGTCAACACCACCCCGCGCGACGGTGTCCCGCTCTCCCCGCGGGACTTCGACAACTACTTCCTGCTGCTGGTGGTCGCCGGCAACGAGACCACCCGGCACACCATCACCCACTCCATGCTGGCCCTCCTCCAGCACCCCGAGCAGCTCGCCCGCCTCCAGGAGGACCCCTCCCTGATCCCCACCGCCGTGGAGGAGTTCCTGCGCTGGGCCTCCCCCGTGTACCACTTCCGCCGCACCGCGACCCGTGACGTCGAGCTCGGCGGCAAGCGGATCAAGGAGGGCGACAAGGTCGTCATGTGGTACGCCTCCGGCAACCGGGACGAGGAGGTGTTCGGCAATCCGTACGACTTCGACGTCGCCCGGCAGCACAACGACCACGTCACCTTCGGCAAGGGCAGCCCCCATCTGTGTCTGGGCAATCTGCTCGCCCGCACCGAGATCCGCATCATGTTCGAAGAGCTCATCCCCCGGCTCGCGGGCATCCGTCTCACCGGTGAGGTGCCGCGGGTCCGCTCGAACTTCGTGAACGGCATCAAGAAGCTGCCGGTGGAGGTGACCCTGGCCTGAGTCGCCCGACACTCAGTTCCCCCTCAAGCCTGCACTGAGTGCCATACGCTGCGATCGAGTGCTACGTTCGCGTCCATGAGCTCCAGCAGCGCGGCAGCGTCCGCGAAGCCGCCCATGCGGGACGCCCTGGTCGCGGCGGCATTCCAGCTGTTCCTGGAACGCGGGTACGAGCAGACCACCGTCGACGACATCGTGGCACTCGCCGGAGTGGGCCGGCGCTCGTTCTTCCGTTACTTCCCCTCCAAGGAGGACGTGGTCTTCCCCGACCACGAGCGCTGCCTGGCCGACATGACCGCGTTCCTCGCCGGGAGCGAGGCGGACGCGGAGCCGGTGCGGCGGGTCTGCGACGCGGCCCGGCTGGTGCTGCGGATGTACGCCGAGAACCCCACCTTCTCCGTGCAGCGCTACCGGCTCACCAAGAAGGTGCCGGGACTGCGGGCCTACGAGCTGTCGGTGGTGTGGCGCTACGAGCGGGCGCTCGCGGAGTACCTCCGCGGGCGTTTCGCCGGGCGGCCCGACGGGACCCTCCAGGCCGACGTGATCGCGGCCGCGGTGGTCGCCGCGCACAACAACGCGCTGCGCTCCTGGCTGCGTTCGGACGGCCAGGGCGACGCCGGCGCCACGGTGGACCACGCGCTCGGCTATGTGCAGTCCGCCTTCGGCCGGGCGGGTGCGGCGGAGCCCGACGAGAAGCTCCCGGTACGTCCGGAACGCCCCATCACTTCCGTGCGGGCGGAGCGCTCCGGGAGGCCCGAGGACGTGGTCGTGCTCGTCTCCCGGCGCGGGGCCCCGCTGTGGCGCATGGTGCAGGAAATCGAGTCGACCCTGGGCCGCGACTGAAATTCTGGGTACCGAGTGCCTTTACGAGTGGCACTCAGTGCCATACCCTGTGGGCGTGCACGGTGGCACGGTGAGCCGCGCACATGCGTGCACGGTCCGCGCCGGCACGCGGGATTCCGGCCGAGCGCAGGGAGTTGACCAGCGTGTACCACCACTCAGGAAGCGTCGTTCATCCGGCGGCCGGCTCCGCGACGAGCGTCCTCGACCCCGTGTCCGCGTCCGCCGACACCCGGGACGCCCTCGTCTACCAGCGCTGCACCTGGTGCGGTACCGCGATGTACCAGCGGCTGCTGTGTCCGGTGTGCCAGGGCAGCGAGCTGCGTACCGAGCGCAGCGAGGGCACGGGCACGGTCCGGCACTCCACGGTGGTGCACCGCAACACGCCCGCCGCGCGCAATGTGTCGCTGATCGAGATGGCCGAGGGGTTCGTCGTTCGGGGCCGGGTCATGGGTCATCCGGTGGGCATCCACAGCGGCGATCGCGTCCGGCTGTCCACGGCCAAGGATCCCGTCCGCGGCGAGCCGGTCTTCCAGCTCCTCGACGAGCCGTACCGCGCCTGGACCTGACGGCCGGGCGGGCGGCGACGCCAGGGCGTGCGAGGTACGTGAGGGCCAACTCCGCACGGCTCTCTCCTCGGTCTCCGCACCGGCTCCCCACCAGTCTCGGCCATTGTCGCGATCACCCTCTCCGCACAGGCAACCCACAGCCTCTCCTCTCCGTCCTCCGGGGCGCGAGGGACCCCCGGGACGGCCGGGGCGTCCGAACTCGCCGTGCGAGGAGGGGAAACAGTGGTCCGTGCCCGGCGAATATGGGTCACCGCCGCCGCGGTGCTCGCGGTGGCGGGAGGATCCTCGGGATGGTCGGCGCAGGCTCAACAGCCGCCTGAGAGCAAGCCCTTGGCAGCCGTGACCGACGGGAGTCTGCCACCCGGCTGGCGCATCGCCGGGAAGCCCACGGCACCCCAGTTGGTGTGGCGGTCCTCGGCTCCGGTGCCGATGGGCGACGCCCGGGTCGAATTCCGGTCCGGAGGCCGGGTGTTGGGAGTCCCGGCACCTGGGAAGGACGAGCACACGTTCCGGCTCGGCATCGGCGGCGTCCGGCCGGCCGATCTGAAGAGCCTCGAAGTCTGGTCCGGCGGACGGCGGCTGGACGCGGCGGGAGCGACCGGAGCAAGCAGGGCCCGGTCGGCGGCGAGGCCTCCGGCCCCGCTGCCCGCGGGCGCCGTGGACCCCGGCAAGCCGGGCCCGTACCGTACGGCGACCGGTGAGTACAGCCTCAAGTCCGTGCGCCTGCCCGGGTTTTCGGCCCCGGTCGAGATGCGTGCCGTGGTGGTGGCGCCGACCGGTGCCACCGGCCGCCGCCCGCTCGCGCTGTTCCTGCACGGCCGCCACTCCACCTGCTACGTCCCGCACGGCGAGGTCACCGGCGAGTGGCCCTGCCCGCGCGGCAGCAAGCCGGTGCCGAGCCACCGCGGCTATCTGAGCGACCAGAAGCTGCTGGCCTCGCAGGGCTATGTGACGGTGTCGATCGCGGCGAACGGCATCAACGGCCAGGACTTCGCCGCCGAGGACGGCGGAGCGCAGGCCCGTTCGTCGCTGGTGCGGCTGCACCTGGCCCAGTGGGCCGACTGGGCCGACCACCCCGACTCGGCACCGGCGGTCGTACGGAGCGCGCCGCGCGCCGACCTGTCCCGGGTGCTGCTGATCGGGCACTCCCGCGGCGGCGAGGGCGTGAACCGGGCCGCGCTGGACAGCCTGTACCCGCCGCCCGCCGACCAGGACGGCTACCACGGCAAGGTGCGCTGGCACATCAGCGGCACCGTTCTCATCGGCCCCACCGTCTTCGGCCAGAACCCGGTGCCCGACGTGCCGTCGACGACGATCCTGCCGGGCTGTGACGGGGATGTCTCCGACCTTCAGGGCGAGGTGTACGTCGACGGCACCCGCGCGGTCACCAACGGCACCGCCCTGCACAGCGCGGTCTATGTCATCGGCGCCAACCACAACTACTTCAACACCGAGTGGACTCCGGGCAAGGCACAGGCCCCCGCGGAGGACGACTTCTGGGACGACCCGGACCACCGGGACCCGGTGTGCTCGAAGCGCGCCGCCACCCGGCTGACCCCCGACCAGCAGCACAAGGCCGGTTCCACGTACATCGCGGCCGCGGCCCGCCTGTTCGTCGCCGGTGACGACCGCGTGCGTCCGCTGCTCGACGGCTCGGGTCGGCGCGCCCCGTCCGCGGATCCCGCGCGGGTTCTCAGCCACGCTGTCGGCGCCAACCGGGGTGCCGGCTTCCTCCCGGACGGCAAGGTGTCCGTGACCGGCGGCAAGCTGTGCTCCGCCGTGGATCCCAGCCCGGCCGTGGCCTGCCTGGGCCGGGGCGCCAAGGGTGCCTCGCCGCACTTCGCGATGTGGGAGACGGACAAGGAGGCCGGGCGGCACGCGATCGCGCTGCGCTGGACGTCCGCCGGTTCCGCCGCGCGGGTGAAGACGGCCGAGCCGCTGTCCCTCGCCGGATCCAAGGCGCTGGCGCTGCGGCTGTTCGTGCCGCCGAACTCCACCGGGACGCAACTCGACGTGTCCGTCACCGACACCCACGGCCGCCGGGCGACCCTCGGCCGCGCCCATGTGGACGGACTGCCGGGCAGCGAGAGGACCGCGTCGTACTGGGCCCGCGAGGTGCGGGTGCCGCTGACGGCGGCCACCCGGGCCGGGCTCGATCTGCGGCACATCAAGTCGATGGAGCTGACGGCACGTTCGCGCAAGGGGCAGGCCTGGCTGATGGACGCCTGGGGCTGGCGCCCCGGCACTCCCGCGGTACGGGCGGCCGCGCTGCCGCGCGTCGACGTGGGCCGTGCGACGGTGGACGAGGGTGACTCGGGCGTCCGTACCTACCGGGTGCCGGTCCAGGTGTCCGGGCAGGGCAGCGGCCAGGTCCGGGTGTATGTCTTCGACCCGGCGACCGGCACCGCCAAGAACCGGGTCGTGACCGTACGGCCCGGCGGCCACGACATCGACGTACCGGTCGAGGTGAAGGGCAACACGCGCTACGGCGCGGACGTCCAGCACGACATCGTGGTGAAGGCGATCCACAGTGCGGTCGTCGGCTCCTACCGGGGCGGGATCACCGTGCGCAACGACGACCCTGCCCCCAAAATCACCGTGACTCCGGTCGCCGACAAGGTGAAGGAGGGCAAGACGCTGAAGTGGCGGCTGTCGCTGTCCGAGGCCGCCGACAGCGACCTCTCGACGGTGTTCACGGCGGTCCCGGTCACCGGAACGGAGCTGTCGACGAAGGACGTGGACCCGCACTGGCTCGCGGAGGCCTCCGTCGCGGAGCCCGACCCGGAACGCCCGCTGTCCAAGGCGTCCGTCTATCTGTGGGTGAACCTCCCGGCAGGCCGGACCAGCACCGAGGTCGACCTGCCCACGATCAAGGACCGGGTCAGCGAGCCCGATGAGTCCGTGAGCCTGAAGCAGATGGACGACAATGGCACGCCGCTGCCCGACGGGGTGACGCTGAACGGCACGGTGCTGAACGCGTCCTAGCAGTCCTAGCAGCCCCCGCCCTGGGGGAGCCGAGGCTCCCTCAGGGCGTCAGGGTCACCCGGATCCCGACGGTGCCTTCCCGCCCGTTGCGCAGCCGGCTGCCCAGCAGGGTGAGGCGGCCGAGGATGCCGTACTTGCGGGCGATGAGGTCGCGATAGCGGCCGGTCGTGGCCGCGTCGCCGATCTCGGCGGTCGCGGCGACCTGGTCCCCGCTCGGGTTCCCGCGCACGTCGCAGGCCCCGACGAGGACGTCAGCGCGGCGGCGGATCCGTTTGACCTTCCAGGAGCCGGCCGCCGTCCACACGCCGAGCGCGTCCCCGTCCCGCACCACCCAGACCGGGGTGGCGACCGGTGTTCCGTCCTTGCGGTAACTGGTGACCAGCAGGTACTTGCCCGATGCGAGCCGGTCCAGCGACGTGTCATCCATGAGCGGCAGTCTAGGCGGAGGCCCGCCGGCCGAGGAGTTCGAGATAGCGCCGGGCGAAGAGATAGGCGTCTCCCGGCCAGCGTGCCGACAGATAGGTGCCGTCCTGGACGACGAAGGCGTGCGTGTCATCGGCGGCGGTTCCCCGTCGGGTGAGCACTCTGGGCCCCCGCTCGAACTGGGTGCCCGGGTCGGCGAGCGCCGAGCGCACCTCGTCCTCCACGTACGCCGGGTAGGTGCGGTAGTAGCGGCCGAGACGCCAGGCGGTGGTCAGATAGGCGCTGCGTTCCATGTACTTGGGCAGACAGGTCGTACGGCGCCCGGCCAGCACGCTGCGGCCGGTCGCCGGGTCCTGGGCCCGGGCCAGGACCAGCACCCCGTGGCAGATGGCGCCGACGGGCCTGCCGAGTGCCCAGAACCGGGCCACCTGCCGCTGGAGTTCGGGCGAACCGAGGTACTGCCGCATACCGGGCGCGTGTCCGCCCGGCAGCAGCAGCCCGTCGAAGTCGTCCACCGTCACCTCCGCCCAGGCGGCCGTGGCCGTGAACTCCGGTGCCGCGGTGAGCTGTTCGTACCAGCGCTTGGGCTCGTCCGCCGCTCCCAGCTGCCCGAAGAGCACTCCGGTGAGCAGCCGGGGATCGGCGGCGGGCCGGGTCCCGGCACGTTCGGTGGCGAGGACCACCTCGTGTCCCGCCTCGGTGAGCAGCCGCCAGGGCACGGCCACCTCGGTCACGTCGAAGTCCCGGTCGGGGACCGGCATCAGCACGCGCATGGGCCCATGATGGCAGCCGGGCCAGGTGTCCATGACACGACGGTCCGTCTCACCGGAGAGCGGCCGCCATCCTGCGCACACCGTCCGTGATCAGCTCCGGCGACGTGGCCAGATTCAGGCGTACGTGCCCGGCGCCGCCCGTGCCGAACGGGATCCCGGAGGTGAGGGCGACCCGGCCGCGCTCCAGGAAGACCTCGGCCGGATCGTCGCCCAGACCGAGTGCCCGGCAGTCGAGCCAGGCGAGGTAGGTGGCCTCGGCCGGGCGGTGGCGGACGGCGGGCAGGTGCTCGGCCAGCAGCGCGGCGAGCAGCCGCCGGTTGTCGTCGAGGCCGGCCAGCAACGCGTCCAGCCAGGCGCCGCCGTCGGCCAGTGCGGCGGTGTGGGCGATGATGCCGAGGTGACTGGGGCCGTGGCTCACCTCCTCGGGCAGCCGGGCCAGATCGGCGGCGGCCCGGGGCCCGGCGATCGCGATCGCGGCCTTCAGGCCGGCCAGGTTCCAGGCCTTCGACGCCGACATCAGTGACAGACCGCTCTCGCCGCCCGGCACGCTCAGATACGGCACGAAGGCGGCGCCCGCGGCGGTCAGCGGGGCGTGGATCTCGTCCGCCACGACGCGCACACCGTGGCGTTCGGCGAGGGCGGCGACGGCGGCCAGCTCATCTGCGGTGTGCACGGTTCCGGTCGGGTTGTGCGGGCTGCACAGCAGATACGCGGCCCGCCCGCCCCCGGCGACGGCCCGCCGGAACGCCTCCTCCAGCCCGTCGAGGTCGATACGCAGGTCGGCGCCGAGCGGGGCCTGAAGCACCCGCCGGTCCATGTGCTCGACGAACTGGAAGAAAGGCGGATAGACCGGCGAGTTGACGACCACCGGGTCGCCGGGCCCGGTGACCAGCCTGAGCATCTCGACGACGCCCAGCATCACGTCCGGCACGATCGCGGTGCGCTCCACGGCCAGACCGTCCCAGCCCCACCGTTTGGCGGCGAAGGCGGCCAGCGCCTCGGCGTAGGCGGTGCCCGCCGGGTAGCCGGTGTCCCCGAGTTCCAGCGCTTCGGTGAGCGCGCGGACGACGGGCGCGGCGAGCGGCACGTCCATCTCGGCCACCCACAGCGGCAGCACGTCCTCGGGGTAGGTGCGCCATTTCATGCTCGTACGACGTCGGAGGCGGTCGAGGGTGAGTGCGCTCAGGGGATTCGGTTCACCTGTCGTCTCGTGCGGGATGCTGGTCATGGGGCTCAAGATAGGGGCCTGCGGGGTGAGCCGGAATCGGGCGCACATCCCGGCGCGGCCGGCCGCGGCGCCGCTCCGCGCGGCCGCCTGCCGGGGGTGGAAAACCACGGACGTGCGGCGGAGATCAACTCGGGCGTCTAGATTGCGTGTTGACGCCGTACTCGCACCAGGCCCCAGGAGCTGACCCCGTGACCGACAACCCGGCAGCCACGAACGAAGTCGCCGCCTCGCTGCGCGCCCGCATCCACACCGACCAGCCGCACACCGCCCGGATCTGGAACTACTGGCTCGGCGGCAAGGACAACTACGAGGTCGACCGCGCGGCCGGCGACCAGATCCGTCAGCTGCACCCCGGCATCGGTGAGTACGCCCGCGCGGACCGGCTCTTCCTCGGGCGCGCCGTGCGGCATCTGGTCGGCGACGTCGGCATACGCCAGTTCCTCGACATCGGCACCGGGCTGCCCACCGCCGACAACACGCATGAGGTCGCCCAGAGCGTCGCCCCGGACTCCCGGATCGTGTACGTCGACAACGACCCGCTCGTCCTCGCCCATGCGCGTGCCCTGCTCACCAGCACGCCCGAGGGCCGTACCGACTACCTGGACGAGGACCTCCGCAATGTCGACGCGATCCTGGAGCACGCGGCCGGCACGCTGGATTTCAGCAAGCCCGTCGCGCTGATGCTGCTCGGCGTGGTCATCTTCGTCGGCGACGACGAGGACCCGTACGGCCTGGTGCGCCGGCTGGTGGACCGGCTGCCGTCCGGCAGCCACCTCGTGCTGTCGCACACCATCACCAGCCCGTCGATGCCGGACGTGGACGAGGCGGTCAAGTTCTGGAACGAGCACGGCACGCCCAAGCTCACCCAGCGCACCCCCGAGGACGTCGCCCGGTTCTTCGACGGCCTCGAACTGCTGGAGCCCGGCGTGGTGTCCTGCTCACGTTGGCGGCCTGAGAACACGGACGGCACCGAGCCGGAGGAAGTGGCCATGTTCAGCGGGGTGGCCCGCAAGGCCTGAGAAGATCACCCACGGGGTGAACGCCGTCGCGCCGGGCCACGTATGCATGGAAGGGCGCTCAACGACCGGAGGGCCCCGCGGTGTTGACACCGCGCGTTCACGGTTCGGGAGCCATGCATGAGGCACGCACGACGACGGGTCGTCCGGCGGGTGACGCAGCTGGCGGCGGTCGGCGGACTCCTTCTGGGAGGCGCGATGGTCACCACCGCCATGGCGAGCGAGACTCCCGGTACGTCCGCCCTCCCGCTCAGCTCGGCGGATACGGCCGGGAACACCGGCGCCGCCCTGGTGTCCAGGCTGGGCACCGCCCGTACGGCGGGCAGCTGGATCGGCGCCGACGGCCGCCCGGTCGTCGCGGTCACCGACGAGCGGGCCGCGGCGGAGGTGAAGCGGGCGGGTGCCGAGGCGAAGATCGTGTCGCACAGCATGAACGAGCTCAAGTCGGCCACCGCCACCCTGCGTTCGGCACCCCGGGTGGCGGGCACGGCCTGGGCGGTGGACTACCGGACCAATCGGGTGGTGGTCGAGGCGGACCGGACCGTCTCCGCCGCGGACTGGTCCCGGATGACCCGGGTCGCCACGGGCATCGGCAGCTTCGTGGAGATGGACCGCACCGAGGGCAGATTCACCACGCGCCTGAACGGGGCGCAGCCCATCCTGTCGACCGGCGGGCGCTGTTCCCTGGGCTTCAACGTCACCAACGGGCGCAGCGACTTCATCCTCACCGCCGGGCACTGCGGTCCCCCCAACACCATCTGGTTCGGGGACAACCAGGGCAACCAGCAGCTGGGCACGACGGTCAACACCAACTTCCCGGGCAGCGACTTCTCGCTCATCCAGTACGCGTCCGGCAAGGCCGGCCAGGGGGCCGACGTGGTCGCCGTCGGCGGCGGAAAGGGCGTGCTGATCACCGGGGCGGCCGATCCGACCGTCGGGCAGCGGGTGTTCCGCAGCGGAAGCACCAGCGGGCTGCACGACGGCCAGGTGACCGCGCTCAACGCGACCGTGAACTATCCCGAGGGCACGGTCACCGGACTCATCCAGACCAACGTGTGCGCCGAACCGGGCGACAGCGGCGGCCCGCTCTTCTCCGAGGGCATCGCGCTCGGCGTGACCTCGGGCGGCAGCGGCGACTGCACCACGGGCGGTACGACGTTCTTCCAGCCGGTGACGAAGGCGATGTCCGCGCTCGGCGTCCAGCTGATCGTCTCGAAGCAGAACGCCAACGGCGGCCAGAACGCCGCACCGTCCGGCGCGCCGTCCACGGCGGCCAACCAGGGCGCCGTGGCGCCCAGCGCGGCCTCGCCGGGGTCCGCGGCCCCGGTCACCGGCACCACGGACGGCGCGACGCTGCTGTCCCGGCTCACCGACACCCGCAACGTCGGTCCCGGTCTGCTGGTCATCGCGGGCAGTCTGATCGCGCTGGTGGCGACCCGGTACTTCCGCGCGGAGGCGGACCGCCGGGCGTATCAGCGGTATTACTCGGCAACCTGGGGTTGATCCACCCCGGCGGGCTAATACTCTTGGTGATCGCTCCGGCACGAGCCGCTCCGGCCAGGTCAGACGTTGCACGGCCCTGCGACTTGTGAGAAATCACATCAAGAGGTCTCCAAAGGGGAGATTATTCGTGAACAGCCCCACCGACGAGCACGGTTACGCGAACATGCAGGTCGACCGTACGGGTCAGGCAGAGGCCTTCGACGCCATCGGCAACCGCTACGACGTGGCGTTCCCGCACAAGGACGGGCAGATCGCCGCCACCGAGTGGCTCATCGAGTCCCTGCCGGCCGGGTCCCGCGCGCTGGACCTGGGCTGCGGCACCGGGCTACCCACCGCGCGTCAACTGGTGGACGCCGGCTTGGAGGTCGTCGGCGTCGACCTGTCGCGCGGGATGCTCGACCTGGCCCGCCACAACGTGCCCGAGGCGCGGTTCCATCAGCTCGACCTCGCGGACCTGCGGCCCGGCGGCCCCCGCGACCTCGGCCGCTTCGACGCGGTCGCGGCCTTCTTCTCCCTGCTCATGCTGCCGCGCGCGGAGATCCCCCTCGCTCTGCGGACCATCCACCATCTGCTGGCTCCCGGCGGCCTCTTGGCGTTGTCGATGGTGGAGGCGGACGTGGACGACTTCACGATCCCGTTCATCGGGAGCACCATCCGGGTGTCCGGCTATCTGCGGGAGGAACTGCGCGAGGTGGTCGTGACGGCGGGCTTCGAGATCGTCGGGGAGACCTCGTACAGCTACGCGCCGGCGAGCGTGGACGTGCAGCCCGAGGAGCAGATCTTCCTGCGCTGCAAAAGGAAGCAACACACGTGACGAAGCACATCGGAGCCCCCGAGCGCCCCGGCGGCGGGAAGAGACGGCGCTCAGGCCGCCCGCGACGGGGACGGGGCCGCTGCGGACCACTCCAGGACGAGGCGCTGGTACTCCTCGCGCTGCTCGACGGTCAGTGTCCCGCCCGACCGGAGCCACAAAGCTCTGATCTCCTCGTTGACCTCCGCGGCCGATCGCTCGGAGGCGGCTTCAACAGTGGTGGACATGATGTGAAGCATATGCCGGTGAACGTGAAGGCGATGTGAGTAAGTACGAGCGATCCGGACATTTCAGACCGTGTTACTCATCACGTCCATCTGTCAAGGAGCACAGGTGAGTTCACCCCTCGGCTGAACCGAGCACCAGGACCTGGATGGCGAGTACGGCCGCCCCGCGGGCCCAGTCGTGGAAGTCGGAGACCTTGGTCTCCAGGTCGACCGGCGCGGCCAGCGGATGGCGGCGGGCCCGCACGGCCTCGTCCACGACGGCGCCGGCCACGCTCATCAGGCCGACCCCCTCCCCGGCGAGCAGGATCCGCTGCGGCATCGCGAAGTTGGCGATCTGGGCGACCAGCGTGCCCAGCGCCCGCGCCGCCTCGTCGATCACCCGGGAGGCCATGGGCTCGCCCGCGGCGGCGGCCGCGAGGATCTCCTCGTACGTCGCGTCGCGGCCGGTGGCGGCCCGGATCTGGTAGCGGATGCTCGGGATCGCGAGGAGCGACACGGCGCTGCCGCGTTCACCGTCGGGGGTCAGGGGACCGTTCGGGTCGATGATCCAGTGGTGGGCGAAGCCACGGTCCTGTTCGGCGAACGGCACCCGTCTGCCGCCCAGCACCAGCCCGTATCCGATGCCCGCCCCGATGGTCAGGACGGCGAAGCGGTCGAGCCCGCGCCCGGCGCCGAACCAGGTCTCGGCCTCGACCAGGGCGGCGACGTCGTTCTCCACGACCACGGGCAGCCCGGTGCGCTCCTCGACCAGCGCCGCCAGGGGGACGTCCCGCCAGCCCAGGAAGGGCGACTCCCCGACGACGGCGCGGTCCCGCACATGACCGCCCGCCCCGATGCCGATCCCCGCGAGGGCCGGGAAGCGCTCGGCCAGCCGAGCGGTCATCTCCCCCAGCAGATCGGCGACTTCACCGGGCTCATGCGTGGTCAGCGGCCGGTCGAGACGGGCGACGACATCGCTCCTGAGGGTGGTGACGACGCCGTAGACCATCTCGGCGGTGATCTTGAAGCCGAGGAAGAGGCGTGACTCCGCGACGATGTCCAGCGGCTGGGACGGCCGCCCCTGGCGCACCTGTGCGGCGGCACCCGCCTCGGGCACCTCGACGAGCAGCCCCGACTCGATCAGCGGCTTGGTCAGCCGGGTGAGACTGCCCGCCGAGAGGTCGAGCCGACGGGCCAGCCCGGCCCGCGACAGCGGCCCGTTGACGAGCACCTCGATCGCCACGGAGCGCTCCCCGGGACTCAGCGGCTGCCAGCTGACGGCATGAGTGGTCATGATGTTCTCGCAGAGTTTATTTCACTTCGGAAGCAACGAGGCCACCCTAGGCCGAAACCGGCCGGATGAGAATGACATCCACGCGGCTATTGACGACTGGATTGTTCTGCCTCAAAAGTAAGTAGCCATGACATTCTCTGTAGGCATCGTCGGAGCCGGCCAGTTCTCCGGTCAGTTCGCCAAGCTGTTCCTCGCCCACCCGGGAGTGAGCGAGGTGTATGTGACCGACCTCCTGCCGGAGCGCGCCGGGCGACTGGCCGCCGCCGAGGGCCTGACCGGCACTTTTCCCTCGTACGAGGCGATGCTGGAGTCGCCGGCGGTCGACGCGGTCGCGATCTTCACCCAGCGCTGGACACACGGTCCGCTGGTCGTCCAGGGCCTGGACGCCGGCAAGCACGTCTACTCCGCGGTCCCCATGGCGATCAGCACGGAGGAGATCGGGGCGATCATCGACAAGGTCCGGGCCACCGGGCTGACGTACATGATGGGCGAGACCAGCCAGTACAACCCGGCGACCGTGCACGCCCGCAACCAGATCGCCGACGGCGCCTTCGGGCGGCTCTTCTACGCCGAGGGCGACTACGTCCACGACATGGACCTCGGCTTCTACGACGCCTACCGCTACAGCGGCGGCGACAACTGGAAGGCGACGGCCAGCTATCCCCCGCTGCTCTACCCGACGCACTCGGTGGGCGGGGTGCTCGGCGCCTGGCGGACGCACGCGGTGAGCGTCTCGGCGATCGGCGTGCGGGACGAGCGCGGGGACGGGGTGTTCGACCAGGAGGTCAGCCAGTTCGGCAACGACATCTCCAACGCGACCGCGCTGTTCGAGGTGGCGGGCGGCGGCTCGTTCCGCACCAACGAGTTCCGGCGGGTGGGCTACCCGTCCCACATCCGCGAGTCCCGGTTCCGGTTCTTCGGCACGGAGGCGAGCATGGAGCAGCTCGCGACGGTGGCCCTGTGGCAGGACAAGAACGGGGTGAAGGACATCTCCGAGCTGCTGGAGCCCAAGCCGACCCTGTCCCCCGACGATCCGTCGCTCCAGCACATCGCCCCGGAGCTGCGGGCCGCGTTCACCTCCGGCTCGGCGCCGGTGCACGACCGGTCACGGCTGCCGCGGGAGTTCGACCACCTGCACAACGGGCACGAGGGCAGTCACCACTTCCTGGTCGACGACTTCGTGACGGCCGTGAACGCGCGCACGCTGCCGTCGGTCAACGCGTGGGTCGCCGCCCGCTACACCCTGCCGGGCATCATCGCGCACGAGTCCGCGCGGCAGGGCGGTGTCAGGCTGGAGATCCCGGACTTCGAGGCCGCCCCGGAGAACTGAGCCGAGGGGCTGTGAAGCGCCGGGCCGGGTGCCGTCAGGTGCCCGGCTTGCGGCCGTACACATAGACGTCGTCGCCGGTCTTCAGCAGCGACCAGTACTTCTTGGCGGTGGTGGTGGTCATGTTGACGCAGCCGTGCGAGCCCGGCGGGTTCCACATGCTGAGGTTCACCGAGTGGAAGGCCTGGCCGCCGTCGAAGAACTGGCTGTAGGGCATCGGCACGTTGTAGACGGACGAGACATGGTCGATGTCCCGCCAGTAGATCTTCTTCAGACCGGTGCGGGTGGCGTACCCCTTGCGGCCGGTACGGACCGGGACCGGGCCGTAGACGAGCTTGTTCCCGTCCTGGATCCAGGACAGCTGGAGCGTCAGGTTCACACAGGCGATGCGCCCCTTGTTGGTGGGGCACTTGCCGTCCTTGTTGGGGTTGCTCCCGACGGCCTTCTGCTTGTTCATGAGGTCCATCACGCCCCAGGTGACGGGACCCGCGTAGCCGATGGCGGGCGTGATGCCGTGCTTGTTCTGGAAGGCCTGGATGGCCTTGCAGTCGGCGGCGGACTGCTTGCCGTCGACCGGGCGGCCGAGGAACTTCTCCACCTGCTTCTGGTACGGCCCGGCCTGCGTGGTGCAACTCGCGGCCGCCTGGGCCGGTGCCGTGGTGAGCGCGATGGTGAGCGGCGCCACCAGTGCGGTGATGCCGAGCACCACGACGCCTCGTCTGCGTATGTCCCCCATGACGGGTGCATTCCTTCCGATGTCTACGGTCTCCGAGAGCTAGACCAGCGGGCGACCCCATAGGTTGCAGGGGCCGGTCAGGTTGTGACAAAACGGTTAACTTCACTCGTCCGGTGACGGACCCAGCGCCGTGCGGAAACCGGTGTTGACGGCGGTGAGTCCGCCGTCGACGCGAAGCGTCGTGCCGGTGATCCAGGCGGCGTCGCGGGAGGCGAGGAAGGCCACGGCGGCGGCGATGTCCTCCGCTTCTCCGACGCGGCCGAGCGGGTACAGGGCGCGGACGGCTTCGAGTTCGTCGTCCCGTCCCTCCCAGGCGGAGGTGCGGACCGTGCCCGGCTGCACCAGGTTGACCCGGACGCCACGGGCCGCCGCGTGTCCGGCGAGGGTGCGGGTCAGGGAGCCGAGTCCGGCCTTGGCCGCGCTGTAGGCGTGGTTGCCGAAGTCCTGTTCGGCGTTGACGGAGCCGATGTTCACGACGGCGCCCCGGCCGGATGCGGCCAGGTGCGGGAGGGCGGCGCGGCAGCAGCGGTAGGCGCCGGTGAGGGTGATGTCGAGGTCACGGGCCCAGGCGTCGTCGGGCTCGTCCTCGAAGAGGGGCACGTCGGGGGTGCAGTGCGCGGCACTGTTGACGAGCACGTCGAGCGAGCCGAAGGATGCGACGGCTTGAGCGACGGCCGCCTCCACGGAGCCCCGGTCGGCGACGTCGCAGACGAACGCCCGTACCGCCAGGCCCTGTTCGCCCAACACGGCCGCCGTCCTCTCCGCCTCGGGCAGGTCCCGGTCGGTCACCAGCACCCGTCCGCCCTCCTCGGCCAGCCGCCGGGCGACGGCCGCGCCGATGCCGCGGGCCGCGCCCGTGACGAGAACTCCGTGTCCTTCGAACCGCTTGAGGTCAGTCATGGGCGAAACCTAATCCCGTGCCGGGCGGCAGGGCCGCTAGCGTGCGCACATGTCCGCGTTCATGCAGCAACTCCCCGCCCTGATAGGCGTCGTGATCGGCGCGCTCGGCTCGTACCTGGCGGTCGTCAGGGGTGATCGGGCCCGGTTCCGGCGCGAGCAGGCGGCGCGCTGGGAGGAGCGGAGGTTCGCGGTGTACGCCGACTACGCCCGCACGCTGAAGAAGTCGGTCACGCTGACGTACCGGCTGGCCGCCCACTTCGAGATCGACCCGCACCCGCATCCCCTGACGCCCGAGGAGGCGAAGCCGCTGCTGGCCGAGGCGACCATCGCCCGGGATCCGTCCGGGGAGGCGCTGATCCTGCTGGGCAGCCCGGCGGTGGTGGAGAAGGCCCGGACGTGGGTCGTGCTGGTGATGGAGATGGAACGGTACCTGCGGGAGGAGCAGCGGGATCCGGAGACGTGGCAGGCGTTGCTGGAGCGGCAGCGCGCCGGCCGCGAGGGCTACTACGCCGCCGTTCGCGAGGATCTTGCGCTGCCGCCCGGTCACTCCGCGCGCTGGCCTCTCCCCCAGCCGTGAGTCACCGGTATCCGGTCACGTCCGCCGGTCTGCCCGCGTCCTGCACCTCGACGAGATAGCGCCACGCGTCGGGGCGGCTGCCGTCCAGGTCCGTGAAGCCGTACTCCTGGGCGAGTCCGCCGCTGGACAGGGACTGCCCGTTCCAGCGGGCCACCTCGGGGTCGGTGGCGAGGGCGGTGACGGCGCGGCCGACGAAGCGCGGGGTCTCCGAGATGGCGAAGTGCGGGACCCGGTCGAGGGCGTCCGGCCAGTTGTCCTCGGTGACCCCGAAGTGTTCGAGCATGATCTCCGAGCGCAGCCAGCCGGGGGTCAGCGCGACGGCGGTGGCACCGCGTGGGCCCAGTTCATGGGCCAGGGCGAAGCCCATGCGCAGAACGGACGTCTTGGCCAGGTCGTAGAAGAGGTTCACCCGGTAGGTGTCACGGTTGTACTCGGCGGTCCCGTCGGTGACCTCCACGACCAGGCCGCCCGGGTGCCGCAGGAGCAGCGGCAGGGCGTGGTGGCTGGTGATCGCATGGGTCTCGACCGCGAGCCGGAGCAGTCGGAGCCCGTTGTCCAGGTCGTGCTCCCAGACCGGGGTGTCCCACTCGAAGAGGTTCTCGCCGCCCCAGATGTCGTTGACCAGCACGTCCAGGCGGCCCTGCTCGTCCGCGACGCGGTCCACGAGCGCGCGTACCGCGGCCGGCCGCAGATGGTCCGTCGGTACGGCGATGCCGTGGCCGCCGGCCGCGGTGACCAGGTCGGCGGTGTCCTCGATGGTCTCGGGGCGGTCGTACTCCGAGCGCCGGGCGCGGGTGCTGCGTCCGGTGACATAGACGGTGGCGCCGGCCGCGCCGAGTTCCACCGCGATCCCGCGTCCCGCGCCCCGTGTCGCCCCGGCGACCAGCGCGGCCTTTCCCTCCAGCGGACCTGACATGTCCGGCCTCCCGTACCCGTACGACTGCTGTCGCCGTCCACACTGGCGGGAAAGCCGGACATCTTCTGTCGCCTTTTTGCCGGGGCGCTCAGTGGCCCCGGGCGATCCACTCCTCCAGGTGAGGCGCCTCCTCGCCGATGGTCGTCGAGTCGCCGTGGCCGGTCAGGACCTTCGTCTCGGGCGGGAGGGTGAGGAGCCGGTCGCGGATCGACTCGATGATCGTCGGGAAGTGCGAGTAGGTGCGGCCGGTGGCGCCGGGGCCGCCCTTGAAGAGGGTGTCGCCGGTGAAGACGGTGGCCAGGCCGGGGTCGTACAGGCACACCGCGCCCAGTGAGTGGCCGGGAGTGTGCAGCACCGTCAGGTCGAGGCCGGGCCCCTCGATGACCTGCCCGTCGACCAGATGGGCGTCGGGCTCGCGGTCCGGGTGGGTCAGCTTCCACAGCGGCAGGTCGTCCGGGTGGAGCCAGATGGTGGCACCGGTCAGGTCCGCGAGGGCGGGCGCGGCGTCGATGTGGTCGTTGTGGGCGTGGGTGCACACGATGGCGGTCAGCCGGCGGTCGGCCACGGCGTCGGCGATGGCTTCGGCGTCGTGCGCGGCGTCGATGACGACCACCTCGCGTTCGTCGCCCACGATCCATACGTTGTTCTCGACGTCCCAGGTGCCGCCGTCGAGCGTGAACTGGCCGGAGGTGACGAGGCGTTCGATGCGTGTGGTCATCAGAGCACCACCACCGAGCGCAGGACGTCTCCCTGGTGCATCCGGTCGAACGCCTTCTCCACCTCGTCGAGCCGGATGGTCTCGGTCACGAACGCCTCCAGGTCAAGACGGCCCTGGAGGTGCAGGTCGATCAGCATGGGGAAGTCGCGGGAGGGCAGGCAGTCGCCGTACCAGGAGGACTTCAGGGCACCGCCGCGGCCGAAGACGTCCAGGAGCGGGAGTTCGAGCTTCATCTCCGGGGTGGGCACCCCCACGAGGACGACCGTGCCGGCCAGGTCGCGGGCGTAGAAGGCCTGCTTGTACGTCTCCGGGCGGCCGACCGCCTCGATGACGACGTCGGCGCCGAAGCCGCCGGTGAGCTCGCGGATCGCCTCGACGGCGTCGGTCTCCTTCGAGTTGACCGTGTGCGTGGCGCCCATGGCGCGCGCCTTGTCCAGCTTCCGGTCGTCGATGTCGACGGCGATGATCTTCGCGGCGCCGGCCAGCCGCGCCCCGGCGACGGCCGCGTCCCCGACTCCGCCGCAGCCGATGACGGCGACCGAGTCGCCACGGCCGACATTGCCGGTGTTGATCGCGGCACCGATGCCGGCCATCACACCGCAGCCCAGCAGTCCGGCGACCGCCGGGGAGACGGCCGGGTCGACCTTGGTGCACTGCCCGGCCGCGACCAGGGTCTTCTCGGCGAAGGCGCCGATGCCGAGCGCCGGGGAGAGTTCCTGGCCGCTCGAAGCCAGGGTCATCCGCTGCTCGGCATTGTGGGTGTTGAAGCAGTACCAGGGGCGGCCGCGCAGACAGGCCCGGCAGTTCCCGCACACCGCACGCCAGTTGAGGATCACGAAGTCGCCGGGCGCCACGTCGGTGACGCCCTCGCCGACCGACTCCACGACCCCGGCCGCCTCGTGGCCGAGCAGGAAGGGGAACTCGTCGGTGATGCCGCCCTGCTTGTAGTGCAGGTCGGTATGGCAGACGCCGCAGGCCTGGACGCGTACGACCGCTTCTTCCGGCCCCGGGTCCGGCACCACGATCGTCTCGACCCGCAGCGGCTGGTCCTTCCCCGGTGCGATCACGCCGCGTACTTCCTGCGCCATGGCCTGGCCCCTTCCATCGCTGTGCCTGTCCTTCGACCCTACGCGTGACTGATCGGTAACGGCACGGAGCGCAACGGCGTCATGGATCTTTCGTTCCTGCCTCCCGACGCGGCATCCGGGGCACCACTACGCCAGCGACAGGAACAGCTTCTCCAGCCGTGCCTTCATCTGCTCCGTCGTCTCGCCGTCCGACCGGTTCCCGTCGGCGTCGATCAGGCACTGCTGCAGTCCGGTCGCGATGATCGCGAACCCGGCCCGGTCCAGGGCGCGCGAGGCCGCGGCGAGCTGGGTCACCACGTCCTCGCAGTCGCGCCCCTCCTCGATCATCTTGATCACGCCGGAGATCTGCCCCTGCGCCCGGCGCAGCCGGTTCAGCACCGACTTCAGCTCATCACCCTCGAACTGCAGCTCCACAGCCAACTCCATTCATATACCCTCAGGGGTATTTTACCCGCCCCTGGGGGCACCGGCCCCTCACCCGTCACCAGGAAGGATCGCATCCACCGCACCGGCGGAGTTGCCAGGGGACCGGGCCGCAGCAGCCCTCCAGGCGCCCGACGTAGCCTGAGTGCCCCACCCGACTCCGGACGAGGAGCACCGTGAGCGACGCTGCGACGGACACAGAGAGCGAGCCGCCCGTGTGGCGGCTCCTTCTCGAATACGTACGGCCCCACCGGTGGGCCCTGTTGACGGGCGCGCTGCTCGCACTCGTCACCGGGGCGACCGGGCTGCTGCTCCCGCTGGTGGCCCGGGGACTGATCGACGACCTGGCGCACGAGCGGTCCATCACCGGACCGTTGCTCGCGATGGCGTGTCTGGTCGTCGCCAACGCGGCGCTGGGCGCGCTGGGTTCGTATGTGCTGCGCCGCACCGCGGAGTCGGTCGTGCTCGGCGCCCGGCGCTCCCTGTCCTCGTATCTGCTGCGGCTGCGGATCACGGCCGTGGACCGCACCGAGCCGGGCGATCTGATGGCCCGGATCACCTCGGACACCACCCTGCTGCGCGAGGTCACCACCGACTCGCTGGTCGCCCTCGGCACCGGCGGGCTCACGCTCGTCGCCACGGTGGTGATGATGGGCGTCGTCGATCCGGTGCTGCTCGGGGTCACGGTGGCGGTGATCGCGGGCGCGGGCACGGTGCTCGGCGCGATCGTGCCGCGCATCAACCGAGCGGGCCGGCAGGCCCAGGACGCGGTCGGTGTGATGGGCGCCTCACTGGAGCGGATCCTCGGCGCACTGCGCACCGTGAAGGCGTCGGGCGCCGAGCACCGCGAGGAACGGACCCTGCACGCGGCCGCCGAGGAGTCGTGGCGGCAGAGCGTGCGCGCCGCCAAGTGGTCGGCCGCGGCGGGCAACACGGCCGGGCTCGCGATGCAGATCGCCTTCATCACCGTCCTCGCCGTGGGCGGGGCACGGGTGGCGACCGGGGCGATCGGCATCGGCACCCTGGTGGCGTTCCTGCTGTACGTCTTCTATCTGATGTCGCCGATCCAGCAGGTCGTCGGCGCGATCACGCAGTACCAGACGGGCGCCGGGGCACTCGCCCGCATCCAGGAGGCGCTGCGGCTGCCCGCCGAACCGGCCGCCGCCCCCGCCCCCCTGCCGTCCGCGGGGGCCGAGCCCGCCTCCCTCGTCTTCACGGACGTCCGCTTCCGGTACGCCGACGACCTGCCGTATGTGCACCACGGGGTCAGCTTCGCGATACCGGCGCGCGGGATGACGGCGTTCGTCGGCCCGTCCGGCGCGGGCAAGACGACGGTGTTCTCCCTCATCGAGAGGTTCTACGACCCCGAGTCCGGAGACATCACGCTGGACGGCCGGAGCCTGGCGGACTGGGAGCTGCCCCGGCTGCGCTCGGCCATCGGATATGTGGAGCAGGACGCGCCGGTGCTGTCCGGATCGCTGCGGGACAACCTGCTGCTCGGCAATCCGGAGGCGGACGAGGACAGTGTGGCGCGGGTGGTGAAGACGACGCGGCTGGACGACCTGGTCGCCAGGCTGCCGCTGGGACTGGACACGCTGGTCGGGCACCGGGGGACCAAGCTGTCGGGCGGCGAGCGCCAGCGCGTCGCCATCGCCCGCGCCCTGCTGCGCCGCCCCCGGCTGCTGCTCCTGGACGAGGCGACCTCACAGCTGGACGCGGTGAACGAGGCGGCTCTGCGCGACACGGTCGCGGACGTGGCGCGGTCGACCACCGTCCTGGTGGTCGCGCACCGGCTGTCCACGGTGACGATGGCCGACCGGATCGTCGTGATGGACGCGGGCCGGATGCGCGCGGTGGGCACGCACCGGGAGCTGGTGGCCGCCGATCCGCTCTACGCGGAGCTGGCGGCGACGCAGTTCCTCGCGACGGCGGGCTGACCCGCGCCCCTCGGTGCCGGATGCGGTCATGGGCCCCTCACTCCCGGACACGGCCGTGGGCCGCCCGATTCCGGACGGCCCACGATGCGGGGGGTACGGCGCGGCGCCGGCTACTGGACGGCGGGCAGCAGCCCGGTCACCGGGGCGACCAGGTCGGTGACCTGGTGCAGCTGGTTCAGGTCGTTCAGCCGGTTCGTCGACTGCAGCTGGTCGGCGACCCGGGGCAGCTCCGCCCGGTGCTCCGCCGGGATGTCGCTGACGGCGAGCGAGTCGAGCATGGCGATCGGGTTGATCTTCCCGTTGTCCGGTGCGCTCGCGTCGGCCGCGTTCGCCAGCGGTGCGGCGAGGCCCGTGACCCCGGCGGCAAGACCGACGGCGGCGACGATACGTCGTGTTGAGATCATGCTTTCAGCAACGTGCCGCGGCCCCGCGCGGACACGGGCGCACGGCTCCCCTCACCCGACAGGCGGAGCGCCCGGCTGCGCTTGCCGAGGCCGCCTGGGCGGAGGAGGCTCGTAGCAGGGGTCCTCACGGCTCGTCCCCCGTCGGGCCGCGGGCTCTCGAAGGAGGTCACCATGGGCACCGCGACAGGCTCCACCTTCGACACCGAGACACTGCGCCGGGGCATAGAGGGGAACACCGGGAACACCCTGCTGGCGCTCTACGCGGACGACGCCGAGATCCGCATCATCGACCGCAACAGCCAGCCCAGCCATCCCAAGGTCCTGCACGGCCGGCCCGCGATAGCCGAGCTGCTCGACGACGTCTACAGCCGCGACATGACCCACAAGCTGGAGCAGTGCATCATCCAGGGCGACCACGCCGCCTTCACCGAGTCCTGCGAGTACGCCGACGGCGTCCGGGTCCTCGCCGAGTCGATGATCACGCTGCGCGAGGGCAAGATCAGCGAACAGATCATGATCCAGGCATGGGACGAGTAGGCAGAGGGGTCGCGAGAGTCCAGGTCACGTCTCGACTGACCTGGACCTTCTCGGCCCGGGCCGTGGCGGGGCGGGCGCGGGGTGGCCGGCTTCGGCGGCCACGACCAGTTTCCGCAGCAAATCGGCTAGTGTCCGCCGCTCTTCTTCGGTCAGTGCTGCGAGCAGCGCGCCCTCGCCCGCGTCCTCCGACACCGCGTGCGCTTCGAACGCGGCATGGCCGGCGGTGGTGAGTCGCACCCGTACCCGCCTGCGGTCGCCCGTCTCATGGGTACGCGTGATCAGCCCGGCCTCCTCGACGGGGGCGAGCCGTGCGGACAGCGCCCCACGGGTCAGCCCGAGCAGTTCGGCCAGCCGTGACGGGCTCGCCTCGTAGGGCGGTCCCGTCCTGCGCAGCATCAACAGCAGTTTGTACTGCCCGTGCTCGAGCCCGCCGGTGTCCAGTGCGTCCCGGCGGGCCTGCGCGTTGTGCCGGGCCAGGATCGCCAGCCGGGCGACGATCGCCTCCTTGAGGGGGTCCAGCCAGTCCAACTCCCTGGTCCAGACGGCCACATGCCGGTCGACCGAATCCTCCATCGCCTGCCTCCCGCAGTAGTTTTCTTGTGGATGATTTTCTCCATAACTACCTTCCCTCGCATGACACTTGCACCGAGCACCCTCAGCACGGTCGTGGACATCGACCAACTCCTGGCCGCCGCTCGCGAGCTGCGGCTGGCGGGCCGTTGGGAGCGGGCCGCCCGCCTGCTGGACTCGGCGGCCGTCACCGAGCCCGCCGCCCGCACCCGGATCGCCCTCGCCGCCGCCGAAGTGGCCCTGGAGCGTGACTGGTTCGCCGGTACCGACACCGCGGCGGAGCGCATCACGGAGGCGGAGAAGGTGGTCCCGGACGGCGACTGGGACATGGCCTTCCTCCGGCTGCGGCGCGACTACGGCCGACTGCTCCTGGTCGGCGGCGTGCTGAGCCTCGGCCCGGCGGGCAAGGACCCCGAGTCGCTCACCGCGCTGCGGGAGGGGGCGCGGGCACTCCACGAGCACGCCCCGGACGAGGTGCGCCGGGGCTGGGCCTCGATGTACCTCGGCCTGATCACCGACAACCACTTCGCCGACCGCGCCGCCGCCCCCGCCCACTACACGGCCGCCCTGCGGTCCGCCGAGGCCGGCCCGGACGACCTGCTGGCCCGCGAGGCCCTGCGGCACCTCGGCGACCACGACCACGACGCCGGCGACCACGACCTGGCCTTGGACCGCTGGCGCCGGGCGACCGCCCTGGGCGCCCGCGTGGGCACGGTACCCGGCACGCTCTCCCAGCAGATGCTGCTCGCCGTACTGGCCCGTGACACCGGCGACGAGGCCGGAGCCTGCGCGCTGGCGACGGAGATCGCCCGCTGGGCGGAGGCGATCGGCGCCGGCCGGCTCCAGGCACAGGCCACCGCGTTCCTGGCCGGGACGGACCCGACAGCACCGCCTCCCGGGGACGGCTCCTGACCGCCGTACGGCGCTCAGTCAGCGCCTGGAGGCGGCCGCCCGGCAGCCGGGGGGTGTGATCAGCGCATCCAGGCGCTGTAGTCCATGACGTCGCCGGCCCGCACGCCGTACTCGGGCTCGTCCTCGGTGAACGTGGACTCCAGTCCGAGGACGGCGCCGGTGGCCGGGTCCAGGACCAGCATCCGGCGGTTGCCCTTCGTGTCGTACACATACGCCTGACCGGTCCGCCCGAGCCGGTCCGTCACCTGCCCGACGGCCCGCAGACCCTTGGCGTCCGCCAGGACCCGGACGAGCGCCGCCGACTCGCGGGCACCGAGCGTCCAGTGGTCCAGCAACTCCCTGGTGGCGTCGAGGAGTTCGGGAGTGGCCAACGCCTCGCTGCGGACCGTCTCCGCCAGGTACGAGCGCAGTCGTACGGCGTCGTGCGGGGGCGTGGCCTCGGGCGGGGCGTCGCTCCAGCTCGGCGGATACGTCTGCCGGCCGAGGACATGACCGTCCTCGACCATGCGCGGCTCGCCGCCCTCGTCGGTGAGGACCGGGCGGCCCGGGTGACGGGGGTCGGTGGCCACCACGAGTTCCGTGTGGCTGTCGTCCGCCCGCCAGCGCACGATGCGCTCCTCGGGGAGGGTGATGGGCGGCTTGTCCTCGCTCATCCCGAGGCTCCAGGACTGCACATGTGTGCCCTTGCGGAGCTTCGGGGAGCCGTCCGCGGCGGTCGCCTCGGCCAGCTCGGCCAGTTGCTTCAGGGGTACGGGGGTGGAGTGGGCCCGCACGGTCAGCGGGCGGGGCGCGGCGACGGCGGGAGCGGTGCCGGGCCCGCTGAACAGCACGGCCAGGACGGTCCCCGCCACGACGACGGTGGCACCGAGACCCCACACCAGTCGCGGGCGCCAACGGCGGCGGCCGGGCTCCGTATCGTGCAGCAGCCGATTGAGCCGCCGCTCGGCCCGGTGGTCCAGCGGCCCGTCACCGAAGTGGGCACCGTCGACCGGCACCGGGTTGGCGCGGCGCAGGAGTTCGAGTTCATCAGCCATGACGGTGTTCCTTCGAGGGGGTCGCGCTCGCTGGTGGCGGTGTCGGGCGCATGGTGTCGATCTGGGCCCTCAGCCGGCGGCGGGCGCGGTGCAGTCGCATCGCCGCCGCCCGGCTGCCGCAGCCGAGGGCCACGGCGACCTCGTCGATGCCGAGCTCCTCCCAGGCCGTCAGGCGGAGCACCTCCTGGTCCGCGGGAGAGAGGCGGGCCAGCGCGTCGTGCACCCAGGCGCCGGGCCCCTCGGTGTCGGGGCTGTGCACGATCTGCCGCCCGTGCGCGCTCTCGTCGTTGCCCAGCCGGTCCACCAGCCTGCGCCGGCGCCCATAACCGCGTACCGCGTTCGCCAGGCAGTTGCGTGCCACGCCGTACAGCCAGGGCAGCGGCGACGCAGGCAGGTCCGCCCGGCGTCTCCAGGCCACCGTGAACACCTCCGCCACCACTTCCTCGACCTCGTCGGTCCGCCCGTCCAGTCGCCGCGCGACATAGCGGCTGACCGCCCAGTAGTGCTCGCGATAGGCAGCGGCGAAGATCTCGTCGTTGCTCATGTTCCGTTCGTGTCCGGCAGCCTCACGATCGTCACACCCTTTTCCGTGATTCTCGTCGCGTCGTCCGAGTGTGACGCGTGAGGCCGGCGCGGACACAGGCGGGGCGTGAAGAGGATCAATAACGTCAAGGCCGTCCAGTGGCTGACGACCACCGACCACAAGACCATCGGAACGCTCTATCTGCTCACGGCGTTCGGATTCTTCTGCCTGGGCGGCGTGATGGCACTGCTCATGCGCGCCGAACTGGCCCGTCCGGGCCTGCAGTTCATGTCGAACGAGCAGTTCAACCAGGCGTTCACGATGCACGGCACGATCATGCTGCTGATGTTCGCGACGCCGCTGTTCGCCGGCTTCGCCAACTGGATCATGCCGCTCCAGATCGGTGCCCCGGACGTCGCCTTCCCCCGGCTGAACATGCTGGCCTACTGGCTCTACCTGTTCGGGTCACTCATAGCGGTCGGCGGCTTCCTCACCCCCGAGGGCGCCGCCGACTTCGGCTGGTTCGCCTACTCCCCGCTGTCGGACGCGGTCCGCTCGCCGGGCATCGGCGCCGACATGTGGATCATGGGTCTGGCCTTCTCCGGCTTCGGCACCATCCTCGGCGCGGTCAACTTCATCACCACGATCATCTGCATGCGCGCCCCGGGCATGACCATGTTCCGCATGCCGATCTTCGTGTGGAACGTGCTGCTGACCGCCGTCCTGATCCTGCTCGCCTTCCCGGTCCTCGCGGCCGCGCTGTTCGCCCTGGAGGCGGACCGCAAGTTCGGCGCCCATGTATTTGATTCCGCCAACGGCGGAGCCCTGCTGTGGCAACACCTCTTCTGGTTCTTCGGCCACCCGGAGGTGTACATCATTGCGCTGCCGTTCTTCGGCATCATCTCCGAGGTCATCCCGGTCTTCTCCCGCAAGCCGATGTTCGGCTACCTGGGCCTGATCGCGGCGACCATCTCGATCGCCGGTCTGTCCGTGACCGTGTGGGCCCACCACATGTACGTCACCGGCGGTGTGCTGCTGCCGTTCTTCTCCTTCATGACCTTCCTGATCGCGGTCCCGACCGGGGTGAAGTTCTTCAACTGGATCGGCACCATGTGGAAGGGCTCGCTGTCCTTCGAGACACCGATGCTCTGGGTCATGGGCTTCCTCGTCACGTTCGTCTTCGGCGGACTGACCGGTGTCCTCCTCGCCGAGCCACCGATCGACTTCCATGTCTCCGACACGTACTTCGTCGTGGCGCACTTCCACTACGTGGTCTTCGGCACGGTCGTCTTCGCCATGTTCGCCGGATTCCACTTCTGGTGGCCCAAGTTCACCGGCAGGATGCTCGACGAACGCCTTGGCAAGATCACCTTCTGGACGCTGTTCATCGGCTTCCACGGCACGTTCCTGGTCCAGCACTGGCTGGGCGCCCAGGGCATGCTGCGCCGCGTACCCGACTACCTGGCCGTCGAGGGTTTCGCGACGCTCAACACCGTCTCGACGATCTTCTCGTTCCTGCTGGGTTCGTCCCTGCTCCCGTTCTTCTACAACGTCTGGAAGACCGCCAGGTACGGTGAGAGGGTCGAGGTCGACGACCCCTGGGGCTACGGCCGCTCGCTGGAGTGGGCGACCTCCTGCCCGCCGCCGCGCCACAACTTCCTCACCGTGCCGCGGATCCGCAGCGAGTCACCGGCGTTCGACCTGCACCATCCGCAGGTGCGGCCGGCGGAGCGGGAGCTGACCGCGTGATGAGCACCGGGGAGGAGCGGACGCTCGTCCAGGAGATCGAGGGCCATCTGCTGCTCGCCGCCGCACGGCAGGAGGGCCGTGCGGCGGCTGCCCGTACGGCCTCCCGGCTGGGCTGGCTCACCGACAGCCAACGGGAGGACCTGGAGCGGCACTTCGAGACGGAGTACCTGGCGCTGGCCCGCACCTCGTGGCGGCGCACCGCGGAACGCGCGGCGGAGCTGCGGCACATGTACGAGGCCAGATACCGGGCGCTGAGGCAGCGACTGGTGGCCTGGTGCGTACTGGGCGGTGCCCTGCTGGCGGCGACGAGTCTGCTGGTGCTCGCCGCCGCCTAGGCAGCGGTGTCAGGTCCGGGACCACTGCTGGTTGTTGCCGCCGTTGCAGGTCCACAGGACGAGTGAGGTGCCGTTGGTGGTGGCCGCGTTGTAGGCGTCCAGGCACAGGCCCGCGTTGACGTTGGTGATCGTGCCGTCGGAGTTGACGTTCCACTTCTGGTTGTTCTGGCCGTTGCAGTCCCAGATCACGACCTTGGTGCCGTTGGTGGTGCCGAGGTTGTAGGCGTCCAGGCACTTGTTGCCGTACACCACGAGTTCCTTGCGGGAGGTGTACGTCCAGACCTGGTTGCCGCCGCCGTTGCAGTCCCAGAGCTCCGCCTGGGTGCCGTTGGTGATTGTGTTGTTGTAGAGGTCGGCGCAGCGGCCGGACTGCTTGCCGACGAGCAGGTTGCCATTGGTGCCGGGGACCGGGGCGACGGTGACCGTGCCCAGCGCGGGCAGTGAACTTCCGCTGAAGGTGAGGGAGTTGGCAAAACCCTTGGACAGGTCGACCTGGACCGAGACCGTGCCCTGTCCGGTTCCGGTCGGCGGGAAGGAGACCGTCGTGGAGGTCTGGGCGTTGACCTGGAGGGTGCCGGTGACCGCGGTGGAGCCGGTGTTGGTGTAGGCGATGTCGAGGACGTTCAGGCCGGTGCTCGCGGCGCTCACGCCGGTGTACTTGCCGGTGGAGGTGGCGCTGTAGCCCGTGCTCGCCGCCTCGGTGCCGCCGCTGACCTTGAGCATCACCGAGCCGTTCGCCGGGACGCTCGTGGTGTAGCCCGTGGCGTACGAGCCCAGGTCCCTCTGCGCCCACAGGTCGCGGACGGTCGCGGAGGCGCCGGTCAGACCGAGGTCGGACCAGCGGACGGTGACGTTCTGCGCGGAGGAGGTGCGGTTGAGCAGCACGACCGCACGGTTGCCGGTGCCCGCCAGCACCTTGCCGTAGACCTGGAGGCCGGTGGTGTCCTCGGCGACCTTGACGCCCTGGAGCCCGCGCGGGTCCTGGTCGACGGCGATGACGTCGGAGTTCTTGAGGATGGCGGCCGTCTCGGCGGTCATCGTGGTGAGGTCGTTGCCGGCCAGCAGCGGCGCGCCGGAGATCGCCCACAGCGCCATGTGGGTGCGGTTCTGGGCGGCGGTGAAGCCTGACATGCCGACCATCAGCATGTCGGGGTCGTTGTAGTAGCCCGTGTGCTGGGACGCCGGGTGCAGGGTCTGGTCGAAGTTGGACAGCATGTTGGTCTGCGACGGCGAATTGCCGTAGTAGATGATGTCCGTGCTCGTCCGCCACATGGGGGCCTGGCCCGGCGCCCAGTTCCAGGGGTTCTGGTAGCCCCAGTTGCAGATCGAGAGGGTGAGCGGGCGCCCGGTGGTGGCGGAGGCCTTGGCTACGGCGGAGCTGATGGACTTGTACGTCGTCGCCGCGTCGAGCCCCTCGGCGTCGCCGCCGCACCAGTCGACCTTGACGAAGTCGAAGCTCCACTGGGAGAACCGCAGCATGTCCTGGTCGTAGTGGCCCTCGCTGCCCGTGCCGGCCGCGGCGGGACGGCCCGTCGGGTAGTAGTAGCCGCAGCCGTTCTTGCCCGCGTCGGTGTAGATGCCGGCCTTCAGGCCCTTGCTGTGGATGTAGTCGGCGATGACGCTCATGCCGCCGGGCCACTCACCGGTGTCGACAGTGATGTTGCCGTCGCTGTCCCGGGTGCCCTGCCACCAGCCCTCGTCGATGTTGACGTACTGGTATGCGGCGGCCGGAAGTCCCGCGGCGACGAACGCGTCGACCTGCTTCTTGATGACGCTGTGGTCGATCTTCGCGGCAAAACTGTTCCAGGAGGCCCAGCCCATCGGGGCGGCGGGTACGGAGACCTGACGCACGGTCGCCGCCTGGGCGGTACCGGGCTGGGCGAAGAGGAGCGCGGTGGTCGCGGTCAGGGCGAGGACGAGGACGCGTAGGACGGCGGCTCTGCAGCGTCGTACGAAACCGCTGCCGGCGCATCGGGGTGGGGGGTACATGCGGCTCCTCCACGAGCGGTGGGGACGTGATCAGGACATCGCTGATTCGACATATCGAACACAGATCGGCTAGCCGAACGCGTTGCGCGCCGACCGTAGAACCGCACGAGGCCGAAGTCAACGCCGGCGACAGGCTGGTACGCGAGCGGCAGCACCGGCCGGTACACCACGGCTTCAGCCCGCTGGCGGGTCCCCCGACCCCGGGACTGGCGAGCGGGACTGAACGTCTGCGGCTATTGGTGGCCGTACGATGACAAGGCTCAACTCCCCGACAATCTGCGGGAGTTCCAGAACGCGGGCCCGCCACCGGTGTTCATAGGGCTGGGCAGCGCCACCGTCCCCGACGCCCGGCGGCTGAGCGCACAGGTCGGCGCGGCGCTGCGGCGGGCCGGGCTGCGCGGGGTGATCCAGTGGGGCTGGGGCGGGCTCGCGGCCGACGGCGACGACATGCTGACCACCGGAGAGGTCCCGCACTCCGCACTGTCCCCCCGGACGGCCGCGGTGGTCCACCACGCGGGCGCGGGCACCACCACGGCGGGGCTGCGGGCCGGGATGCCGGCCGTGCCGGTCCCGATCCCGTTCGACGAGGGCTTCTGGTCGTCCCGACCGGTCTCCCTGGGCGGGGCACCGACCGTCGTCCCCCTGCGCGGCAGTTCGGCGGCTTGGCAGCCAGGCCCGCGGCGTCGGCTCAGGTGGGTCCCGGCCAGTCGCCCGGGCGCAGTATCCCCAGTAGCTGCCGGACCAGTTCGTCGACCACGTCGTCCAGGGTTGCGTCCACCCAGCCCGCGCTCCAGTCGTGGAGTACGCCGTTGACGCTGCCGATGAACGCCGCCGCTGCGATGCGGTAGTCGCGGGGCGCGGCCTCGCCGCGTGCGGCGGCCGCCCTCGCCTCCGCGCAGATCAGTTCGACCCAGCGGGCCCGGCGGGCGAGGCGCTGTTCCTCCAGGCGTGGGCTGACGCCGATGATCTCGACGAAGGTGATGCGGATGCGGCGTGGGTCGGCGGTGACGTTCGCCGCGTACGCGCGGAAGATCATGGCGGCGCGCTCGGCGAGCGACAGCCCCTCCGCCTCGGCCGCCGCGGCCAGCACGGCCTGTTCGGCCCAGTTGTTGACCTGCAGGTGCAGTGCGGCGAGGACATCTTCGAGGGTGCGGAACTCCTCGTAGAACTGGCGGGTCGACAGGCCCGCGGCCTCGCTGAGGGACGCGACGGTCGTGGCTCGGAAGCCGGGCGCGTCACCGAAGAGCTGGAGCGCCGCGTCCAGGAACCGCCGTCGGCGTTCCGCCTGCCGCTCCTCGGCGGACTTGCCCGCATAGCGGCCGGTCGCCGGCCTGAGCCTGCCCCCCACGATCCCCTCCCGTCCCCAACTCGCCCACCAGGCAGCCAATTTTGTCGCGCACGCGGTCTTGTGGAGAAGGCCACCCCACCTTACTTTTCAGTAAGTTAACTCTGAATGCCCACGTGTTCAGATTCATCGCCCTGTCATGGCACCGCTCCCGCCACACCCCACCCAGAGGAGAGAGCAGTCATGCCTGCCTTCAGACCCAGGCACCTTTGCTCCGTAGCCGCCGCCCTCGTCCTGACCCTCACCGCCCCCGCGACCGCCGCCACGGCCGCCACGGACGCCGCCTCCCTGCGCGAGGTGCTGTTCGTCGGCAACAACTGGGACGGCACGGCGGACGTCATCAAGTCCAGCGGCGACTTCGCGAAGGTCGGCCGGATCAACGTCGTCCCGGACAAGGACGCCCGGATGGCGGAGATCAACGCCGACCCGATCAAGTGGATCTACTTCATGGCCATCCGCAACAGCGTCGGCGAGGGCCACGACCAGTTCGTCGACGACATGTACTCCACGCCGGACGGCAGATCCGTGGTGGTGTCCCGACCGAGCTTCGCCGACGTGGTCTCGATCGACCTGGCCACCGGGAAGATCAACTGGCGTTTCCCGGTGACCGGTTACCGCGCCGACCACATGGCCGTGTCCCCCGACGGCACACGGGTCGCGGTCTCCGCCTCGACCGCCAACACCGTGCATGTGCTGGACATCAACACCGGCAAGCAGCTGGGGTCGTTCGCCACCGGCGACAAGCCGCACGAGAACATCTTCACCAAGGACGGCAAGTACATCTGGAACATGTCCATCGGGGACGTCAACACCGCCCTCGACGACCCGGCCTGGGACTGGACGAAGGGCGACCGGCACATCACGGTCGTGGACGCGACGACCTACAAGCAGGTCAAGGTCATCGACATGCGCGACCGGCTGGACGCCTTCGGCCTCAAGAACTTCTCCGACGCCGTCCGCCCCGCGGTGTTCTCCCCCGACGAGTCGAAGCTCTACTTCCAGGTCTCGTTCTTCAACGGCTTCCTGGAGTACGACGTCGCCACCGACAAGATCACCCGGATGAAGACCCTGCCTAAGAACCCGGCCACCAGCGAGGACCGCACCACCTGGGTCAACGACTCGCGCCACCACGGCATTTCGATGAACCCCGCGGGCACCAAGCTGTGCGTGGCGGGCACCATGGACGACTACGCGACGGTGGTGGACCGCGCCACCCTCCAGGAGGGCCCGCTGGTCACCACCTCCAAGCCCTACTGGGCCACGGTCAGTGGCGACGGCAAGGACTGCATCGTCTCCGAGAGCGGCGCGGACCAGGTCACCGCCATCGACTTCGCGACCGGGCAGAAGGTGACGTCCGTCGCGGTCGGCGACCATCCGCAGCGGGTCCGGCTGGGCCACGTCCAGTCCGACTGGACCGGTCCGTCGTCGAGTTGACCTCGCGCGCAGCCGCCGCCCGGCCTCCGGGGTGCACACACACCGCCCCGGAGGCCGGTCCGCTGTCAGAAGTGGGCCGTCGCCCACGCCGCCAGCTCGGCCTGCGCGGCGCTCAGCAGGTCCGCGGACGGTGCCGTCGCCCCGTTGGTCACCAGCGCGTAGTGCAGGACGCCCGAGTCCGCGTCGGTGAGCAGCAGGCGTCGGCTGCCGGTGCCGCCCGGTTCGGGGGCCACGCCGACCGGAATCGAGGCGGTGTACGACGGAGGCGCGAACGCCGTGCCCAGGTCGGAGACGACCGTGGTGGCCGACGCCGGGAAGGAGGCCGGCAGATGCAGCTCGGTGGGTGCCGTACCGCTGCCCGAGCGCCACACCAGGACGCCGTACTGGCCGGAGCCCACCAGGCGCGACACGTTCGGGAGCGAGCTCGGCACCGGGTTCCACGTCAGGGTGGCCGAGCCGTCCCGGGAGCGGTCCTCGTAGGTGAAGGCGGCGGTGGTGCCCGAGGTGGCGCTCGGGTAGATCCGGTCGAGCAAGCGGGCGTCCTGCCGGAGGGTCACGGTGCCGGAGTCGTCCAGCCGCACGGCGGAGAGGTCCTCGTCGTTCCAGGCGTCGCCGGAGGTGAGGACCTTGTCCGGGTTGCCGTTCATCAGCTCGTGGTGGCGTCCGTTGTAGAGGTCCCACTGCCACTGGGAGCCGGACAGGACCGGGCCGGAGGACGCCGGGGTGGACCACCAACTCGCCCCGGAGAGACGGGAGTCGAGGGACTGGTACATCGCCTTGAGGACGGTCGGCGCCTTGTCCGACACCGTCCCGGACAGGGGGTGGCCGTACTCGCTGACCACGGCCGCGGTCCCGGCGGCCGAGGCGCGGTCGCGGATCGTGCCGAAGTCGGCCGTGTACTGGCCGTCGGCCGCCTTGCCCCACATCAGGATGCCGGAGATGGCCTTCTGGTCGTAGAAGTGGGTGTTGAAGACATAGCGCGACCCGAGCGTGCCCGCGTCCAGCAGTCCGCCCTCCTGCTTCTGGGAGGAGATGTTGGCGTTCCAGAAGAGGTTCGGCTCGACGAAGGCGGGCTTGGCCTGCCAGCCGGCCGCGTCCATGCGGGCCCGGAACCTCTGGTAGAAGGGCCACAGCAGGTCCTGCTCCCAGGTGCGGCTGGTCCGGCCGGAGTCGTAGCTGCCCGCGTACGGCTCGTTGTACGGGTCGAAGCCGACTACGCCCGTGAACTCGGTGTCCGTGAGGTGCTGGGCGAGGAACGCCATCGTCGACTGCGCCGTGGCCAGGAAGGCGTCCTGGAGGCCGTAGTTGTTGTGCCAGAAGTCGTACTGCGCCTTCGTCACGGCCGAGTTCTGGGTGATGTTCTGGCCCCAGAAGAAGCAGATCCCGCAGGACTCGGTTGGGTAACTGCCGAGGTCCACGGCCCACTTGGGGGCGCCGTCGCCGGTGTACCAGCTGCCCGAGTTGAAGAGGTGGCGGGAGTAGAGGTCCTGGTGGAAGTCGGGGTAGACGCGGATGCCGGCGTCGAGGAAGGCGCGCATCTGCTCGGTGGCGGCAGCCAGATACGCGGTGTCGACCTGGCCCCGCACGGGCTCGGCGTGGGCCCAGGAGAGCAGGAAGCGGACCGCGTTGCCGCCGCCGAGGGCACGCAGCGCGGTGGCCGACTTCCGTGCGTCGGCGACCGAGGCGAAGGGCAGGCCGCCGTTCTCCTCCAGCTTGGTCTCGCCGGAGACGTTGTAGCCGCGCAGGACGACCTCACGGCCCTGACCGTCGACGAAGCGGCCGTTCTGCACCGTGAGGGCGGTGCCGTCGAACCAGAGGGAGTCGGAAGGGGCGGCGGCGGCGGGCGAGGTGCCGGCCACCACCAGGAATCCACAGAGGACAACCAGGACAACGAACGAACGCGCCCGGATATTCGTCATGTCCATTACAGTCCGGTGCTTTCCGGACACCGTCAACCCTGCTGACTCCAGAGTAAGTTCCGTTTCGGCCGCACCTCGTCGGCCCGGACCTCTTCGGCCGGCACCCTCTTCGGCCCCGCCGCCCCCTCAGCCGCTCACCCGGTGCGTCACGTTCAACAGGTACTCCTTCCGGTTCAGCGGATTGTGGTCGGTGCGCGGCCGCTGGGGCACCGTGCCCCGGGTGACCGGCGCATAGTGGTCGAAGGCGCTCTCCAGCTCGCCCTCACCCCGGGTCAGGCCCGGCAGGCGCTGCCCCAGCCCGTGCACCCGGGCAGCCGGTACCGAGCCCTCCAGGACACAGCTGGAGCCGTGCGTCCCGGTGGTCTGCGGCACCGCCCCGAGCCGGGCGAGCACCGGGAGCAGGCCGCCCAGGGTGTCCGCCGGGGCCTCCAGGCGGAAGCGGTGCATGGGTTCGTACACCCGGGTGCCCGCGCGGCGCAGCGCATCGACCAGGACGAGCGGGGTGAGCCCGCGGAAGTCCGCCCCGGTGCTGGACATGCTCTTGTCGAAGCCCTGGTGGGCGTGGCTCTGCCGGGGCGAGTATCCGGAGTGGGTCATGGTGACCGTGCAGTCGGTGACCCGCCAGCCGTGCAGCCCCTGCCCGAGCGTCTCGCGGACCGTGTCCTCGACGGCCTTGAAGAAGGCGTACGGCATGGCGCCCAGCTCCACTTCGAGCCGGAAGTCCACGCCCGAGCCGACCGGGGCCGGATCGACGCGCAGCCCGACGGTCGCGAGGAACGGGTTGGGGGCCTTCTTGTTGAACTCGACGGCCGACCCCGTGCCCGCGGGACGCTCGATGCAGAGGGTCGTTGTCTCGCGGAAGGTGACGTCCAGCCCGTACTCGTCGGCGAGGGTCGCCTGGACGACCTCCTTCTGCACCTCTCCGTAGAGCGAGACGGAGGTCTCCTGCCGCACCTCGTCGTGGCGCACGTCGATGAGCGGGTCCTGTTCGGCGAGCTGGGTGAGCGCGATGTGCAGCGAGCGCCGGTCCACGCCCGGGCCGGGGACGACGACCGTCTCCAGGGTCGGCGGGGCGAAGTGGCGCTGCTGCCCCGCCCTCGGTACCCCGATCGGGTCACCGATCCTGATGCCGCCCAGGCCCCACAGCCGGCCGATCCGGCCGGCCCCGATGCTCTCCTGCCGGATGTCCGTGCCCTGCTCGAAGACGCTCACCGCGGTGACCTTGCCTTCTTCGGGGGCCGCTCCGAAGAGAAGCCGGTCGCGGGCGCGGAGGGTGCCGGAGAAGATGCGCGCGTAGGCGATCTTCTCCCCCGCCGGGCCCCGCTCGACCTTGAAGACCGTGCCGGACAGCTCGCCGTGGGGGTCGCCCCCGGCCGGGGGCAGCAGCTGTTCGATGCCGGTGATCAGTTCGGGCACGCCGGCGCCGGTGACGGCGGAGCCGAAGTAGACCGGATGGGCGAGTGCCTGCCGGGTCCGGTCGGCGAGGACGGCGCGCAGACGGTCGTACGAGACGGTGTCCTCGACGTACGCGGCCAGCAGTTCGTCGTCGAGGTCGGCGAGGGCGTCGAGCGCGGCCGGGCCGAGTCCGGGGACGAAGCGGGCTTCGCGGGTGCCGAGTCCGGTGGCCGTGCCCATCGGTACGACCGCCCGGGTGAGCCGCCGGGCCATCGCCCGCAGCACGGGTTCGTCCTGTGCGCCGCGCCGGTCGATCTTGTTGACGAAGACCAGGGTGGGGATGCGCAGCCGTCGCAGCGTCCGCATCAGTACGCGGGTCTGCGCCTGGACGCCCTCGACCGCCGAGACGACCAGGACGGCGCCGTCGAGCACACCGAGGACCCGCTCCACCTCGGCGATGAAGTCGGGGTGGCCGGGGGTGTCGATGAGGTTGACGGTCACGCCGTCGAGCGGGAAGGAGACGACGGCGGACTTGATGGTGATACCGCGCTGCCGTTCGAGCGCGAGGGTGTCGGTCCGGGTGTTTCCGTCGTCGACGCTGCCTGGCTCGTCGATGACCCCGGCCGTGTGGAGCAGCCGTTCGGTCAGGCTGGTCTTACCGGCGTCTACGTGCGCGAGAATTCCGAGATTGAGCAGGTGCACTGAGCGTGATGTCCTTCGGCATGGATGGGATTCCTTCCTGGGTGGACATGCACGCAGCGCGCATTTCTGGTCCTCTCCGGGTGACGACTGGTCCCGTGCAGTGGAGCAGGATCCGGGCCCGAGCGGCAATGGATTAACGCTCAACGAAACCCCGTCACAGCACTCGCCGCATCCAAGGGGTGGCCATAGAGTGACCTACATCACGTTCGGTGGCTGATTTCCCTCTCCCACGCCCGCACGGTCTGGAGGGCACATGACCCACATCAAGGTGAAGGTGGACGGCACGACGTACGAGGACGACGTGGAACCCCGTCTGCTCCTGGCCCACTACCTGCGCGACCGCCTCGGCCTGACCGGCACCCCGATCGGTTGCGACACCTCGAACTGCGGGGCGTGCACGGTCGCCCTGGACGGGGCGAGCGTCAAGAGCTGCTCGGTGCTGGCCGTACAGGCGGACGGGAGTGAGGTGACCACCGTCCAGGGGCTGGCCGAGAACGGCGAGTGGACGGCGCTGCAGCGCGCGTTCCATGAGCAGCACGGCCTGCAGTGCGGCTACTGCACCCCGGGGATGATCATGGCCGCACGCGATCTGCTGACCGAGAACCCGCACCCCACCCCGCACGAGGTGCGCCACGCCCTGGAGGGCAACCTCTGCCGCTGCACCGGTTACCAGAACATCGTCCGCGCGGTGCTCGCCGCCTCCGGGGAACAGCTGGCCGAGGAGGTGACGGCATGACCGATCAGGCCGTCGAAGGCGAGGTCGGACGCTCCCGGCTGCGCAAGGAGGACGCCCGGCTGGTCACCGGCCAGACCAACTGGACCGACAACATCCAGGTCACCGGACTGCTGCACCTGGCGATTCTGCGCAGCCCGATGGCCCACGCCCGCATCGAACGGGTCGATGTCTCCCCCGCGCTGGAACGCCCCGGTGTCGTCGCGGCGTTCAGCGGCGCCGACCTCGCCGAGGGAATGGGTTCGCTGCCGTGCGCCTGGCCGGTGACCGAGGACATCGTGCTGCCCGACCACCCGCCGATCGCCGTCGACGAGGTGCGCTACGCCGGCGACCCGGTGGCGGTCGTGGTGGCCCGCGACCGGTACGCGGCCGCCGACGCGCTGGAGGCGATCGAGGTCGACTACGACCCGCTGCCCCCGGTGCTCGACCTGGAGGCCGCGCTGGCCGAGGGCTCCCCCCTGGTCCACTCCGACAAGGGCACCAACCGCAGCTACCTCTGGCCGCTCGCCACCGGCGAGAGCTTCGAGACGGTCCGGGAGCGCGCCGAGGTCATCGTGAAGCGCCGCTACCACCAGCAGCGGCTCATCCCCAACGCGATGGAGCCGCGCGCGGTGGTCGTCACCCCGCTCGCCGCCTCCGGCGAGTACACCGTCTACTCGGCCACGCAGATCCCGCACATCCTGCGGATCATGCTGGCGATGGTCACCGGCGTCCCCGAGCACAAGCTCCGGGTGATCGCCCCGGACGTGGGCGGCGGCTTCGGCTCCAAGCTCCAGGTGTACGGCGAGGAGGCCATCGCCGTCGCGGTCGCCCGGCGGCTGGGCCGGCCGGTGAAGTGGACCGAGTCCCGCTCCGAGGGCTATCTCGCCACCCATCACGGCCGCGGCATGATCCAGGACGTCGAGGTCGCCGCCACCCGTGACGGCAGGCTCCTCGGCCTGAAGGTGGACCTGATCGCCGACATGGGCGCGTATCTGATGCTCGTCACGCCCGGCATCCCGATCCTCGGCGCCTTCATGTACCCGGGGATCTACAAGATGGACGCCTACGAGTTCAACTGCACCGGCGTCTTCACCACCCGCACCCCCACCGACGCCTACCGCGGCGCCGGGCGCCCGGAGGCGACGTTCGCCATCGAGCGGATCATGGACGAACTGGCGGCCGAACTCGATCTGGACCCGGTGGAGCTGCGGCGCCGGAACTGGATCCGGCACGAGGAGTTCCCGTACACCTCGATCGCCGGGCTGACCTACGACAGCGGCAACTACGAGGCGGCCACCGAGAAGGCGCTCGCCCTGTTCGGGTACGACGACCTGCGCGCCGAGCAGCACAAGCGCAACGAGCGCGGCGACCCCGTACGCCTCGGCATCGGCGTGTCGACGTACACCGAGATGTGCGGCCTGGCACCGAGCCGGGTGCTGCGCGACCTCAGGTACGCGGCCGGCGGCTGGGAGGCGGCGAGCATCCGCATGCTGCCCACCGGCAAGGTCGAGGTGGTCACCGGCACCAGCCCGCACGGCCAGGGGCACGTCACCTGCTGGAGCCAGATCGCCGCCGATGTGCTGGGCGTGCCGTTCGAGGACGTCGAGGTGGTGCACGGCGACACCAAGGCGGCCCCGCAGGGCATGGACACCTACGGCTCACGGTCCCTGGTCGTCGGCGGGGCGGCCGTGCACCGGGCGGCGGAGAAGGTGGTGGAAAAGGCGCGGAAGGTCGCGGCCCATCTGCTCGAAGCCAGCGAGCAGGACCTGGACTTCAGCGGTGGCGTGTTCTCCGTGAAGGGCTCGCCCGAGGCACGCAGGACCATCCAGGAGGTCGCCTTCGAGACGTTCTCCTCGCACGACCTGCCCGACGGCATGGAACCCACCATCAACGCCGAGCACCTGGTCGACCCGGAGAACTTCTCCTACCCGCACGGCACCCACCTGTGCGCGGTCGAGGTCGACACCGAGACCGGACAAACCACCATCCGGTCGTACGTCTGCGTCGACGACGTCGGCCGGGTCGTCAACCCGATGATCGTCGAGGGACAGGTGCACGGCGGCGTCGCGCAGGGCATCGCGCAGGCGCTGTTCGAGGAGGCCGTGTACGACGACGAGGGCAACCTCGTCACCGGCACCATGGCCGACTACCTCGTGCCGTCGGCCGCGGACCTGCCGGACTTCGTGACCGACCGGACGGAGACGCCGGCGACCTCCAACCCGCTCGGGGCCAAGGGGGTCGGGGAGTCGGGGACGATCGCCTCGACACCGGCCGTCGTCAACGCCGTCGTGGACGCGCTCAGGCCACTGGGCGTGCAGGACGTACGGATGCCCTGCACCCCGGAGCGGGTCTGGCAGGCCGTGCGGGCAGCGGGTTCCGGTAAGGAGGCCTCGGCATGATTCCTCCCGCATTCGACTACGCCCGTCCGTCGAGCGTCGACGAGGCGGTGCGCACGCTCGCGGACGCGGGCGAGGACGCGAAGGTGCTGGCCGGCGGGCAGAGCCTGCTGCCGCTGCTGAGGCTGCGGCTGGCCTTCCCGGAGCTGGTCGTGGACGTCGGCCGGATCCCTGAGCTGCGCGGGGTCCGCGAGGACGGCGACACGCTCGTCATCGGCGCGATGACCACGCACCACGACGTGATCCGCGACCCGCTGGTGCGCCGGCACGCCGGTCTGCTGGTGGCCGCCACGGCCACGGTCGCCGACCCGGCGGTACGGCACCGGGGCACCCTCGGCGGCTCGCTCGCTCACGCGGACCCGGCCGGGGACCTCCCGGCCGTGGTACTGGCTCTGGACGCCGAGCTGGTGGCCGTCGGACCGGGCGGACGGCGCACGATCCCGGCGAGCGAGTTCTTCCTCGACTACCTCCAGTCGGCGCTGGCGCCCGACGAACTCCTGGTGGAGGTGCGGGTGCCGAAGAAGGACGGCTGGAGCTTCCACTACGAGAAGTTCCACCGGGTCGCCCAGGCCTGGGCGATCGTCGGCGTGGCGGCCCTGGTGCGGCGCGACGACGGGCACATCGCCGAGGCACGCATCGGGCTGACCAACATGGGCGCGACCCCGCTGCGGGCCGCCGCGGCCGAGCGGGCCCTTACCGGTGCCGGGGACCCACAGGCCGTGGCGCGGGCCGCCGAGGCGGCCGCCGAGGGCACCCAGCCGTCGCGGGACGTGTCGGCCTCACCCGAGTACCGCGCGCACCTCGCACGGGTGCTGACCAAGCGGGCGGTCCTGACCGCCACCGGAATGGGGTGAGCGCCGATCACCCGGATGGACGACCCGGAGCAGGTGCGGGCCCGGCTGGAGGAGACCGGATACCTCCTCGACGACGGTCTGGCCATCGCCTGCTTCCTGGCGGTGAGGCTGCACCGGCCGCTCTTCTGCGAGGGCGACGCGGGCGTGGGCAAGACCGCGCTCGCGTCCGCGCTCGCCGAGGCGCTCGACGCGCCGTTGATCCGGTTGCAGTGCCACGAGGGCATCGACGCCTCGCAGGCCCTGTACGACTGGGACTTCCCGCGTCAGCTGCTGCATCTGCGGGCCGCCGAGGCGGCCGGGGTGAAGGACGCGGAACAACTGGAGAGCGAGCTGTACGACCGGCGCTTCCTGATCGCCCGACCGCTGTTGCGGGCGCTGCAGACACAGCCGTCGGTGCTGCTGGTCGACGAGATCGACCGGGCCGACGACGAGTTCGAGGCGTTCCTGCTGGAGCTGCTGTCCGAGTTCTCGGTGACGATCCCGGAGCTCGGCACCCTGCGCGCCGAGGTGCCGCCGGTCGTCGTACTGACGTCGAACCGCACCAGGGAGGTGCACGACGCGCTCAAGCGCCGGTGTCTGTACCACTGGTTCGACCATCCCGGGTTCGCCCGTGAACTCGCCATCGTGCGCAGCCGGTTGCCGGAGGTGTCGGCGCGCCTCGCCGAGCAGGTCACCGGCCTGGTGCAGGCGCTGCGGGCGGCGGACCTGGTCAAGCCGCCGGGGGTGGCCGAGACGATCGACTGGGCGCAGGCCCTGGACGCGCTGGGGGCGAGCGAGGTGGACGCCGAGCTGGCCGTGGCGACGCTGGGGTCGGTGCTCAAGTACCGGGAGGACGCCGAGCGGGCGCGGGGGCTCGATCTCGCGGCGGTGCTCGCCGCGAAGGGAGCGTGAGGGGCGTGCCGGCCGCGGATGCCGTCCTGCTGGGTTTCGCCCGTGCCCTGCGCGCGGCGGGCATCGACGCCAGCGCCGACCGGCTGCAGGCGTTCCTGCGGGCCCTGGACATGCTGCGGCCCGGGGTGCGGACGGATGTGTACTGGGCGGGCCGGCTGACGCTGTGCGGCGGACGGGACGACCTGGAGCGCTACGACCGGGTGTTCGCCGCGTACTTCGGGCCCGGCGGCGAGCGGGCGCGCCGGCCCCTGCGGGCCGCTCCCCCGCCCCGGCTGCGCCCCCTCCCGCGGGACGCTCCGGCCGGCGCCCGTGCCCCCGGCGACGGCAGGCCCCAGGGTCCGCCCACCGCCACGCTGGCCAGTTCCGCCGAGGTGCTGCGGCATCGCGACGTCGCCGGGCTGGACGCCGCCGAGCGGGCCCAGCTCGACCGGCTGCTGGCCGCGTTCGCGCTGCGCGCGCAGACACGTCGCACGGCGCGGCGGCGGCCGGCCCGGCGCGGGGACGTCGATCCGCGCCGGACGGTCCGGGAGCTGCTGCGACGCGGTGGTGAGCCGGCCCGGCTGCGGCGGCACGCGCGGGTCGAGCGGCCCCGCCGGGTCGTGCTGCTGGTGGACGTGAGCGGCTCCATGGCGCCGTACGCCGACGCACTGCTGCGGTTCGCCCACGCCGCGGCCCGAGGCGGTCGGACGGAGGTGTTCACGATCGGCACCCGGCTGACCCGGGTGACCCGCGAGCTGGCGCACCGCGACCCGGACCTGGCGATGGCGGCGGTCGCGGACGCGGTACCCGACTGGCGCGGTGGTACGCGGCTGGGCGAGCTGCTGCGCGAGTTCCTGAACCGCTGGGGGCAGCGGGGCATGGCGCGCGGGGCGGTGGTGGTGCTGCTGTCGGACGGGTGGGAGCGTGGCGATCCGGAGCTGCTCGGGGCGCAGATGCGACGCTTGCACGGGCTGGCGCACCGGGTGATCTGGGCCAATCCGCGCAAGGCACGTCCCGGCTATGCGCCCCTGGCCGCCGGGATGGCTGCGGCGCTGCCGAGCGTGGACGCCTTCGTCGAGGGACACAGCCTCGCGGCACTGGAGCGGCTCGCGGCGGTGGTGCGCGGGGCGGAGGCGGCCTCCGCAGAGGTGGCCTGTGCGGAACTGGCCCAAGCGGAGCGGGACTCGGAACGGGTGTGACCCGAACGGGTGTGAGAGGAGCGGATCGTGCGTGAGATTCTGCCGGCGCTGAACCGCTGGTACGCGGCGCGGACCCCGTTCGGTCTGGCCACGGTCGTCGCGGTCAGCCGCAGCGCGCCGCGCGGCCCCGGTGCCGCCATGGCGGTGGGGCCCGACGACGAGGTCGTGGGCAGCGTGTCCGGGGGCTGTGTGGAGGGGGCGGTGTACGAGCTCGCGCAGGAGGTGGTGGCGAGCGGGGAGGCACGCCTGGAGACCTTCGGGTACAGCGACGAGGACGCCTTCGCGGTCGGCCTCACCTGCGGCGGCGAGATCACCCTGCTGGTGCGGCCCGTCACGCCCGAGTCCGACCCCGGGTTCGGCGCGGTCGCCGCGTCGGTCGCCGCGGGCGAGCCGGTGACGGTGGCCACGGTGGTCGACGGGCCCGCGCCGCGCGGGGCCACGCTGGCCGTCTGGCCCGACACGGTGACCGGCACGCTCGGCGCGAGCGGTCTGGACGTCGCGGTCACCGCCGACGCGCGCGGTGAACTCGCCCTCGGTGCCACGGGCCTGCGCCACTACGGCCCGCACGGCGAGCGGCGCGAGGACGACGTCACGGTGTTCCTCCACTCCTTCGCGCCGCCCCCGCGGATGCTGGTCTTCGGCGCCATCGACTACGCGGCCGCGGTGGCCCGCCTCGGCGACTTCCTCGGCTACCGGGTCACCGTGTGCGACGCCCGCCCGGTCTTCGCGACGCCCAAGCGGTTCCCGCAGGGCGTGGAGGTCGTCGTGGACTGGCCGCACCGCTATCTGAGCGGCACGCAGACCGACGAGCGGACGGTCATCTGTGTCCTGACCCACGACCCGAAGTTCGATGTGCCGCTGCTGGAGGAGGCGCTGCGCCGGCCGGCCGCCTACATCGGGGCGATGGGCAGTCGGCGCACCCACGACGAACGCCACAAGCGGCTGGTCGAGGCCGGTCTCACGGAGGCCGAACTGGCCCGGCTGCGCTCGCCGGTCGGGCTCGACCTCGGCGCCCGTACGCCCGAGGAGGTCGCGATCTCCGTCGCCGCCGAGATCGTCGCGCTGCGCTGGGGCGGCACCGGTGCGCCGCTGACCCTGACCGCGGGGGCGATCCACCCCGCCGGATCCGGCTGACCACGAGGAGCCCGAACGCGAGGAGGAAGTCATGGAACTGCAGCACGAGTTCACCGTTCCCGTCCCGGTCCCGGACGCCTGGCGGGCGCTCCTCGACATCGAGCGCGTCGCGCCGTGCATGCCCGGGGCGACCGTGGAGGACTACGACGGCAAGACCGTGACCGGATCGGTGAAGGTCAAGGTCGGGCCGATCACGGTGACCTACAAGGGAACCGCCGTCTTCGAGGAACAGGACGAGTCCGCCCATCGCATCGTCCTCATCGCCAGCGGGCGCGAGACCCGCGGCCAGGGCACGGCCCGGGCCACGGTGACCGGCACGCTCAGCGAACTGGACGGCGGAACCGCCGTGTCGGTCCGCACCGATCTGACGGTCACCGGACGCCCGGCCCAGTTCGGACGCGGGGTCATGGCGGAGGTGGGCGACCGGGTGGTGGGCCAGTTCGCGGCCTGTCTGTCGGAACGCCTGGCCGAACCGGCCAGGGCCACGGCCACCGTCACCGATGAGTCCCCTCCCGAGACCGAGCCGCTGGACCTGCTCCGCACGGCCGGCGTGCCGGTGGCGAAGCGGGCCGGCATCGCGGCGGGGATCGCCGCGGCGGTGGCGCTGGTGGTGGCGGGAATCCTGGCGCGCGTACGGCGTCGCAAGCGGCGCTGACCGCCGTCGCGCGAGACGGGTTCAGACGTCGCCGTCGCCCCGGACGAGGGCGTGCAGATGCTGGTCGTGCCAGCCGTCCGCGTGCAGCAGTGCTCCGCGCATGGTGCCTTCCAGCAGGTAGCCCGCCTTCTCGGCCACCCGGCAGGACGCCGGGTTGGCGACGGAGTGGCACAGCCGCAGACGGTGCAGGCCGAGTTCGTCCAGCGCCCAGCGGCTGAGCCGCCGCGTCGCCTCGACGACGGCGCCGCCGCCACGGGCCTCGGGCAGGACCCAGTAGACGATCTCGGCGCTGCCGCCCGCGAGATCGATGTCGTTCCAGCCGATGAGCCCCGTCGCCGCCGCGCCCGGCCGGGCGACGGCCCAGACGGCACCCGTCTCGGCCCGCCAGCGCTCCTGCATGCGCTCGATCCGGCGGCAGGCCTCGGCGCGGCTCTCGACGGTGAAGAGGTTCCACCGGCGGATCGCGGGGTCCTGCCCGGCGGCCATCAGCGCGTCGGCGTCGTCGAGGCGCCACGGCCGCAGCTCCAGGCCGCTGGGCAGCGCCAGGACGGGCTGGCCGGCACGGGTCATGCGGCCCGCGGGAACGACCGGCGGGATGCCTGAGCTGGAGATCATCGCGGCATCCTGCCACACGGTCCCTACCGCTGCGGCAGACGGTGCAGCGTCACGTCCTTGAGCGCACCGTCGGCGACGGCCGCCGTCAGATAGGTGCAGTGGGGCTGGCGGCGGCGGTCGGTCGGCGAGCCGGGGTTGATCAGGCGCAGTCCGGAGGGGGCGGTGGTGTCCCAGGGGATGTGGCTGTGCCCGAAGACCAGCACGTCGAGGTCGGGGAAGCGGGCCGCGCTGCGGACCTCGCGGCCCTCGGCGGGGCCGGTCTCGTGGACGACACCGAAGCGCAGGCCGCCGAGTTCGGCGTACGCCACCTCGGGGAGCCGGGCGCGCAGCTCCGGGCCGTCGTTGTTGCCGTACACCCCGATCAGCCGGCGGCTGTGGCTCTCCAGCAGGTCCAGGGTGGCGGTGTCGACCCAGTCACCGGCGTGGAACACCACGTCGGCGTGCGGGAGTTCGGCGAGCAGTCGCTCCGGCAGTCGCTCGGCACGCGCGGGGACATGGGTGTCGGACATGAGCAGCAGGCGCACAGGGTCAGGCTAGGGCAGGTCGGGGTGCGTGGTGGGCAAGTCGGGGTGTGTGCCGGGGCAGGCCGGGGTGGGGGGCTCGGCAGGCCGGACTGAACAGGTGAACTGAGCAGGTTGGACTGGACAGTCTGGACTGACGGTTTTAGGGTGGCGGCATGGACCACATCTCCGACTCCGCCGCACGCGCCGCACGCGATCTGCGGGTGGTCTTCAGCCGGCTGCGGCGCCGCATACGGGAGATCGCGCGGGACGAGGCCGAGGGCGTCCTCACCCCGTCCCAGGAGTCGGCGCTCACCCTGGTCGGCAAGCACGGGGCCGCCACGGCCAGCGCCCTGGCGTCCGCGGAGGGGGTGCGACCGCAGTCGATGGCCGCCACGCTCGCCGCCCTCGACCAGCACGGCCTGATCCGCCGCGCCCCCGACCCCGACGACGGCCGCCGGCAACTGGTCACCCTGACCGAGTCCGGCCGGGCCCGTGTCGAGGGCAACCGGCAGGCGCGCGAGGAGTGGCTGGCCCGCGCCTTCCAGGACCGCTTCACCGAGGAGGAGCGGCAGACGGTCCTCGACGCGCTGAAGCTGATGGAACGGCTGTCCCGGCAGTGATACCGAGGATCGAGGGACCCGCCGCACGGGGCACACGCCCCGCGCCCAGCGGGTTCGACCGGCGGCTGATCGCGCCGATGGTCCTGGGGTCCGTCCTCAACCCGGTCAACTCCTCGATGATCGCCGTGGCCCTGGTGCCGATCGGGACCGCCTTCGGGGCCCCGCCGGCCGAGACGGTGTGGCTGGTCTCGGCGCTCTATCTGGCCACGGCCGTGGGCCAGCCGGTGATCGGCCGGCTCGTGGACATGTACGGTCCGCGCCGGCTCTATCTCGTCGGTACGTCCCTGGTGGGCGTGGCCGGTGTGATGGGCGCGCTCGCGCCCTCCCTGGGCATGCTGATCGCGGCGCGCGTGCTGCTGGGATTCGGGACCTCGGCCGCGTATCCGGCGGCCATGCGCCTGACGCGCAGCGAGGCCGAACGCACCGGCCGGGACAGCCCGGCGGGGGTGCTGACCGCCCTGGCCGTCGCGGGGCAGACGGTGGCCGTGGTCGGCCCCGTGCTCGGCGGACTGCTCATCGGCGTCGGCGGCTGGCGCGCCGTCTTCACCGTCAACGTGCCCCTCTCGGCGGCCTGCCTCGTACTGGGGACGCTGCGGCTGCCCAGGGCCGGGGACGCATCGCGGGCCGACGGACGGAGCAGGGGACCGGGGACCGACGGACGGAGCGTGGACCTGCCCGGCATGACCCTGTTCGCGGTCATGCTGGTGTCGCTGATGCTGTTCCTGATGGGCCCCCGGCCGGACCGCTGGTATCTGCCCGTGCTGTCCGCCACCGCGGCCGCCGCCTTCGCGGTCCGGGAGCTGCGGGTGCCGGACCCGTTCGTCGACCTGCGCGTGCTCGGCGGCAACGTCCCGCTGCTGGCCACGTATCTGCGCCAGTTCCTCGGCTACACCACCGCCTACTCCTTCATGTACGGCTACACCCAGTGGCTGGAGGAGAGCCGCGGCCTGAGCGCCTCCACGACGGGGCTCGCGCTGCTGCCGCTGATGGTCGCCGCGCTGACCGTGTCCACGCTCACCGGGCGCCGCCAGGCGGTACGCACCAAGCTGGTCGTCGGGGCGCTCGTGCAGATGACCGGCTGCGCCGCACTGCTTCTGGTCGGCGCAGGCAGCCCTGTCTGGCTGCTGCTCGCCGTCGGGGCCGTGCTGGGCGTGCCGCAGGGGCTCATCGGCCTCGCCGCCCAGAACGCCCTGTACCGGCAGGCCGACCCCGCGCGCATCGCCTCCGCCGCCGGGCTGCTGCGCACCTTCATGTACCTCGGCGCGCTGGGCGCCTCCGCCGCGACCGCGGCGTTCTTCCCGCACCGCGCCGACACGCCCGGGCTGCACGCCCTGGCACTTTTCATGCTCGCCGGTTCGGCACTGTTGCTGGCGACCACCCTCCCCGACCGTTCACTCGGCGACCTCACCCCCCGAAAGGCCTGATCGACCCATGTCGCTCACCACCCTCGACCCACGCACCGCCTTCGTCGCGATCGACCTGCAGAACGGCATCGTGGGCATGCCGACCCAGCCGTACACCGCCTCCGACGTGGTGGCCCGCACGGCCGAACTCGCCGATGCCTTCCGGGCCCGGAACCTTCCCGTGGTCCTGGTCCGGGTGTCCTTCGCCCCCGACGGGGCCGACGCCGTCCCCGGCCGCACCGAGCGCGGTCCGGGCGGCCTCGCCTTCCCCGAGGGCTGGGACACCATCGTGGACGAACTTTCCGGCCACCCCGGCGACATCCTGGTCACCAAGCGTAACTGGAACGCCTTCCACGGCACCGACCTCGACGTCCAGCTGCGCCGCCGCGGCATCACCCAGATCGTCCTGACGGGCATCGCCACCAGCATCGGCGTCGAGTCCACCGCCCGCGCCGCGTACGAGCACGGTTATCACGTCACCCTGGCCACGGACGCCATGTCCGACCGCGACCCGGAGGCCCACCGGGGCAGCGTCGAGCGCATCTTCCCGCGGCTGGGCGAGTCGGGGACGACCGCCGACCTCCTCGACCTCCTGGCCAAGACCCACGACGGACAGTGACGAACCCCGGCCCCTGTGTGCCGGGCGGAGTTTTTCCGCCCGCGCAAGAGGCCGGGTTAGCATTCGGCCACGCGCACGTGCCGCCTGGGCAACGGGTGGCGAACCAAGGGGGATTGGAAGCCGGATGCCGGTCAAGGTCAGCGTCATCGTCCCCGTCTACAACCCAGGGCCGTACATCGAGGACTGCATCGCCTCGATGCTGCGGCAGTCGCTGCCGCCCGACGAGTTCGAAGTGGTCTTCGTCGACGACGGATCCACCGACCGGACCCCGGCCAGACTGGACGCGCTCGCCGCCGAGCACCCGCACATCCGGGTCATCCACCAGGAGAACTCCGGCTGGTCGGGCAAGCCACGGAACGTGGGGATCGCCGCGTCCGAGGGCGAGTTCGTGATGTTCGTCGACAACGACGACTACCTCGGCGACGAAGCCCTTGAGCGGATGTACGAGTACGGGGTGGAGAACAAGGCCGATGTGATCGTCGGCAAGATGGCCGGGAAGGGCCGCCCGGTGCCGGTGGAGCTGTTCCGCCGCAACCATCCGCACGCCACCGTCGAGAACGCGCCGCTGATCGACAGCCTCACTCCGCACAAGATGGTCCGGCGGGCCTTCCTGGACCGCATCGGCCTGCGTTTCCCCGAGGGCCGGCGCCGCCTGGAGGACCATGTCTTCATCGCCGAGGCGTATCTGCGCGCCGACAACGTCTCGGTGCTCTCCGACTACGTCTGCTACTACCACGTCAAACGGGACGACGCCGGCAACGCGGGCTTCCAGCGCTTCGAGCCGGTCGGCTACTTCAAGAACCTCCGTGAGGCCCTGGACGTCGTCGAGCAATACACCGAGCCGGGCCCGTCGCGCGACCGTCTGCTGCGCCGCTGGCTGCGCGTCGAGATGGTGGATCGGATGAGCGGCCGCCGGCTGCTCGCGATGCCCGACGACTACCGGCGTGAGCTGTTCCACGAGATGCACGCCGTGGTCCGGGAGCGCTTCGGCCCCGGCGTCGCGCCCGGACTGCGGCCCGGACAGCGGATCGTGGCATCGCTGATCAGGGACGACCGTTACGACGACCTCGTCGCCTACGCCCAGTGGGAGGCCGGGGTGGGGCCCAAGGCCGACCCCGCCGGTGTCGAATGGCGGGACGGGACCCTGCGTGTCACGTTCACCGCCGAGTACAGGTCCGGCGGACAGCCGCTGACCTTCCCGGCCGACGGGCCCGGCACTCCGGCCGCGGACGCCGCGCCCCGGGACCCCGACGAGGCGGTGGCCTGGCTGGGCGCGGACGCCGTCGACGGCTTCGAGAAGGCCACCGTCGATCTGATCCTGCGCGACCGGGCCACCTCCGCCTCGTTCTTCCAGCCGGTGGAGGTCACCCGCGAGCGGGTCCCGGCCGACGACGGGCGGGTCCGGCTGGTGCTGCGCGGCACGGCGACCGTGGACCCCGGCACCGCGGCGGGCGGCGCCACGCTGCACGCCGGCCTGTGGGACGCGTACGTCCGTGTCGGCCTCGGCGGCTGGTCCAAGGAGTGCCGCCTCGGTCCGGCGCCGCGGCAGGACCGTCCCACGCCGCCCGCCGGTGTGGTCGCGGGCCGTGTGGTGCTGCCGTACTGGACGAAGCAGTACGACAACTTCTCGCTGGACGTCGACCGCGCGAGCAAGGCCCTCGGTCTGGGCCGGCTCACCCCCGAGGACGCGGCGGTCTCGGCCGACCACCAGCTCAGCCTCGCGCTGCCCCTGCACGTCCCCGACCGCACCGCTGTCCAGGTGCGGCTGACCGACCCCGCGACGGGCCGGTCCCTGCGGCAGACGGGGACGCTCACCCCGGCGGACGGGGCCGGCTCGCTGCTGGAGGCGTCCGTGCCGGTGCGCGAACTGAGGGGAGCGTGGTGGCGCACGGAGGTGTGCCTGCTCCCGGAGGCGGAGGCACCTCGCTTCCTCGCACTGCCGCTCGCCCTGCATGTGCCCCGCACCGGCGGGGTCCGCGTGGCCGGACCCGCGGCGCCGGGCCTGATGCTGCGGCTGGCGCGCAAGGCGCGACGCGTCATGGGCGCGGTCCGGGGTAGGAAGGCGTAGCAGAACATGACACGGAGGACGTGACGGCGTGCGACCACTGGACATTGCGGGCGCCTGGGTGCTGGAGCCCAAGGTGTTCCCGGACGACCGGGGAAGCTTCCACGAGTGGTTCCGGGGCGAGGAGTTCCGCGAGGCCACCGGGTACGACCTGGACCTGGCCCAGGCCAACTGCTCGGTGTCCCGGCGGGGCGTCCTGCGCGGGGTGCACTTCGCGGACGTGCCGCCCGGTCAGGCCAAGTACCTCACGTGCGTGCGCGGAGCCGTGCTCGACGTGGTGGTGGACATCCGCGTCGGCTCGCCCACGTACGGCGCGTGGGAGGCCGTACGACTGGACGACGAGACGCACCACGCCATCTTCCTCGCGGAGGGACTCGGGCACGCCTTCATGGCCCTGACCGACGACGCCACGGTGGTCTACCTCTGCTCCACCGGCTACGCACCGGGCCGCGAGCACGGGGTACACCCCCTCGACCCCGCCCTCGGCATCGCCTGGCCGCAGGGCATCGAGCCCATTCTCTCCGAGAAGGACGCCGCAGCCCCCACACTGGCCGAGGCGGAGCAATCCGGCCTGCTTCCCACCTACACGGACTGCTCCGCCTACTACGAGCGGTTGCGCTCGGGCCCGTTCGACCAGCCCTCGACCAGCCGGGGTCAGGACTTGGCGTAGCGCTGCTTCAGCGCCTTGCGCTTGTTGGTGCCTTCGGCGTTCCTGCCCTTTTCGATAATCACCAGATTGTGGTAAAAGTGCACGGCGACGACGTTGAGGTCCGTGTAGGACGGCTGATAGTTCTCGTCCACGAATTCCTCGTAATTCAACCCGTCCGCCAGCCTCTTCAGCATCGCCATGCTGGTGTTCGGGGCGTCGCGGTCCTCGCTGCCCATCCATTCGGGCCAGTAGGAGGACTGTGTGTCCTCGACAGCGTAGATGCCGCCGTCCTTGAGCCGGGGGAAGAGTGTGGCGAACGTCGTGAGCACGTGCGGGCTACGGTGACTGCCGTCGTCGATGATGACGTCGAGCTCGCCGATCTTGTCGGCGACAGCGTTCAGGGACGAGGGGTCGGACTGGTCGCCGATGAAGGTCGTGATGCGGTCCTCGTCGACAAATGACTTGTCCTGGATATCCATTCCGAAGATCTGCGCCTTCGGGAAGAACTGCTTCCACATCCGCAGCGACGCACCGCCCTGGCCAGGCCGGTTGTAACCGCCGATCCCGATCTCCAGAAGGTTGAACTTCTCGTTCTTCAGGTGCTGCAGATGACGCTGGTAGTGCTGGGTGTAACGGTGTGTTCCCCACTTGTCCGTCTTGAAATGCAGGGCAAGTTTGTTGAGATCGTTGGAGATCGCTTCAAGTCCGCTCGGCTTGGCCGACCCGGTCCACTTACCGGAGAGGCGCCGCTTCAGCCGGCGCAGAACCCGCACTTTCTCCTCACCCAATACGGACTTCACGGTTGCTCGAATCGACATGACGGGATATTCCTTCCCTGCGGCTTACCAGGACGCGCCGGACGAACGGGAAGGCCTCGCGCGCCCGCGCGGTCCGTCCCGTCGCATCATTTACGAAGCATCGTAGTGACGAAGTCGGATGCGTGGGCGGCGAACTCAACGGCAAACGACATCGGTCAGAACAGATCCGAGGCACCCCCCGCCCGGCGATGGGACGCGATCCCGCATCGCACACGCTCCGTATCCACAGATCAACTCGTGGCGTTTCCGCGCGGGAAATTCTTGTGGACCGGCGCCAGGGTGGAGATACCCCTCCAAGATCGGCGAATCGGCTATTCCTCCACACTTTCGGCCTCCAAACCAAGGGGAGAGGCATGCAGTCAACGAGGAAGAACCTGCGCAAGGCGTTCACCGTGCTCGACCTGGTCACGGCCGGAGTGTTCGCCGGTGCCGGTACGTCCCAGGCCGCCGACGCTGGTGTGTACACCACGACGGGTGGCGGCTGGGGCGGACCTGAGCGAATCGATCCACATTTGCATCAAGGTGTGCGAGTACGCAGGCGACGTCGTGAAGGACTGCACCTACGCGCGGATCCGCCGGCTCCCGACCGAACCGGGCAGGTGAACACAGCCCCCGTGGATCACGCAGTTCCTCGCACCGCCCGATCCACGAAGCGCCGTTGTCCGTCTGATGTCCCGTCATGCCGGAACGGATCCGCTCGTTTCACTGAGACATCTCCTTGCGGATGTGGGGCAGTGCTTCGTGCAGGGCGGAGCGCCAGTTCCGGGGTGGTTCCAGGCCGATCTCCCGCCAGCGGGCGTGCCCGAGGGCGCTGTAGGCGGGGCGGGGTGCGGGGCGGGTGAAGGCGGCGCTGGTGGTGGGGCGTACCCGGGTCGGGTCTGCGCCGATGAGCAGGAACACCTCCCGGGCCAGTTCGTACCAGCTGGCCTCGCCGGAACTGGTGGCGTGGAAGATACCGTGTGCGCCCTCGTCCCGGGAGAGTGCGGTACCGAGGTCCGCGATCCGGGTGGCGACGTCCGCGGTCCAGGTGGGCTGGCCGCGCTGGTCGTCGACGACGTCCAGGGTGTCCCGGCGGGCCTCCAGTTCGAGCATCGTACGCACGAAACTGCGGCCATGGGCGCCGTACAGCCAGGCCGTGCGCACGACGGCGGCCGCGCCCGGGAGTTCCTCCAGGACCGCCCGCTCGCCGGCCAGTTTGGTGCGGCCGTAGGCGGTGCGCGGGGCGGGCGGGTGGTCCTCCGGGTACGGGGTGCCTCGGGCCTCGCCGTCGAAGACGTAGTCGGTGGAGACGTGGACCAGGCGGGCGCCCCGCTCCGCGCAGGCAGCGGCGAGCAGCCGGGGGCCGCCGCCGTTGATCCGCAGCGCACGCGCCTCGTCGGTCTCGGCGTCGTCGACGGCCGTGTACGCGGCGCAGTTGACGACGACGTCCGGGCGGCGCTCGTCGAACGCCCGCCGTACGGCGTCGGGTTCGGTGATGTCGAGCGCGGTGCGGTCCAGGCCGGTCACGTTCGCGCCGCGCCGGCGCAGTTCCTCGACCGTGTCGCGGCCGAGCATGCCGGCCGCGCCGGTGACCAGCCACCTCATCGGGACTCCCGCTGCTTCAGCGGCTCCCACCAGGCCCGGTTCTCCCGGTACCAGGCGACCGTCTCGGCCAGCCCGGTGGTGAAGTCGTGGCGCGGGCCGTAGCCCAGCTCGTCGCGGGCCTTGCTCCAGTCGACGGAGTAGCGCAGATCGTGGCCCTTGCGGTCGGTGACGTACTCGACCCGGTCCCAGTCCGCCCCGCACGCCCGCAGGAGCAGGCCGGTGAGCTCCTTGTTGCTCAGTTCGGTGCCGCCGCCGATGTTGTAGACCTCGCCGGGGCGGCCCTTCGTGCGGACCAGCTCCACACCCTGGCAGTGGTCCTCGACGTGCAGCCAGTCGCGCACATTGCGCCCGTCGCCGTACAGCGGGACCTTCGCTCCGTCGAGCAGGTTGGTCACGAACAGCGGGATGACCTTCTCGGGGAACTGGTGCGGGCCGTAGTTGTTGGAGCAGCGGGTGACGCGGACGTCCAGGCCGTGGGTGCGGTGGTAGGCGAGGGCGAGCAGGTCGGAGGACGCCTTGGAGGCGGAGTAGGGGGAGTTGGGGGCAAGGGGGTGGGTCTCGGGCCAGGAGCCGGACTCGATGGAGCCGTAGACCTCGTCGGTGGAGATGTGCACGAACGGGCCGACGCCGTGGCGCAGCGCCGCGTCCAGGAGCGTCTGGGTGCCCAGCACATTGGTGAGGACGAACTCGCCCGCCCCGTCGATCGACCGGTCCACATGGGACTCGGCGGCGAAGTGCACGACCTGGTCGGCCTGGGCCATGAGTTTGTCGACCAGGTCGGCATCACAGATGTCGCCCTCGACGAACTCCAGGCGGGGATGGCCGGCGGGGAGGTTGGTGAGCGTGCCGGCGTAGGTGAGCTTGTCCAGCACGGTGATGCGCGGCGCGTCCGGGGCGTCCTCGGCGAGGAGCGTACGGACGTACGTGGAGCCGATGAACCCGGCGGCGCCGGTGACGAGGAGATTCATGAACGGATCTGCACCTTGCTGTGGTCTCCGAGGACGAGGCGGTGGGCACTGGGCAGGCCGGCTGCCGGGGTCACCTCCACATGCCGGCCGATCAGCGAGGACTCGATCCTGCCCACTCCGTCGATGGAGGAGTCCCGCAGCACGATGGAGAACTCCAGCTCGCTGTCCGTGATCCGGCAGTTCTCGGCGATGGAGGTGTAGGGGCCGACGTACGAGTCGCTGACCACGGTCCCCGAGCCGATGACGACGGGGCCGACGATGCGCGAGTTCGCGACCCGCGCCCCTTCCTCGACGACCACCCGGCCCACGGTCTCGGACCGCTCGTCCACCTCGCCGTCGATCCGCCGCTCCATCCCTTCCAGGACGGTCCGGTTGACCTCCAGCATGTCGCCGACGTTGCCGGTGTCCTTCCAGTAGCCCTGGATGACCGTGGAGCGCACGTCGGCACGGATGTCGATGAGGTGCTGGATGGCGTGGGTGATCTCCAGCTCGCCCCGCCAGGACGGCCTGATGGCGCGGACCGCGTCATGGATCAGGGGGGTGAGGAGGTAGACGCCGACCAGCGCGAGGTCGCTCTTGGGATGCTCCGGCTTCTCCTCCAGGCCGATCACCTGCCCCGACGCATCGAGTTCGGCAACGCCGAAGGAGCGCGGGTCGGGGACGTGGGTGAGCAGGATCTGGGCGTCGGGGCGGCTGGCGCGGAACTCGTCGACGAGGGGGCTGATGCCGCCGACGATGAAGTTGTCCCCGAGGTACATCACGAAGTCGTCGTCGCCGAGGAAGTCCCGTGCGATCAGCACCGCGTGGGCGAGGCCCAGGGGCTTCTCCTGGGGTATGTAGGTGACCTCCAGGCCGAACTTCGAACCGTCGCCGACCGCCTCCTCTATCTCGGCGGCGGTGTCGCCGACGATCATCCCGACCTCGGTGATCCCGGCCGCGGCTATGGACTCCAGGCCATAGAAGAGGACGGGCTTGTTGGCCACCGGCACGAGCTGTTTCGCCGACGTGTGCGTGATCGGACGCAGCCGGGTGCCGGCACCGCCGGACAGGACCAGAGCCTTCATCTGCCACACCCTATCGGCGATCGTCAGGATCGGACCTATGTTTGCTTTGCTGGGTCGTTTACGGCAATACGTCCCCCGTCCCGCGAGCGGCTTACGGGTACGCGGCCCGGTGACCAGGGCGTGGCGCGGGCAGGTCGTGGTGGCGCCGGAGTAGCCTCCCCGGCGATGACGGAACTACCGGAAATTTCGGAGAAGTACGAGATCGCCGAGCGGTACGCCGCCACCGCGCCGCCGCCCGGCCGGGCCCTGCTGCGCTGGGCCTCGACGACCGACCACAAGGTGATCGGGCGCCTCTACATGGTCACGGCGTTCTGCTTCTTCCTGCTGGCCGGGCTGCTCGCCCTGGGCATGCGTGCCGAACTCGCCCGCCCCGGGCTGCAGTTCCTGAGCAAGCAGGGCTACGACCAGTTCTTCACCGTGCACGGCACGATCATGATGCTGCTGTTCGCCACCCCGATGTTCGCCGGGTTCGCGAACGCCGTGATGCCGTTGCAGATCGGTTCCCCCGATGTGGCCTTCCCCCGCCTGAACGCGCTGTCGTACTGGATGTACCTGTTCGGCGGGCTCATGGTGGTCTCGGGCTTCGTGGTGCCCGGCGGCGCGGCGGCGTTCGGCTGGTTCGCCTACGCGCCGCTCAACAGCGCCGTCCACTCCCCCGGCGCGGGCGGCGACCTGTGGGTGATGGGGCTCGTGGTCACCGGTGTGTCGACGACACTGGGTGCCGTCAACTTCATCAGTACGATCCTGTGTCTGCGGGCGCCGGGCATGACCATGTTCCGGATGCCGATGTTCACGTGGAACGTGCTGTTCACATCGATCCTGGTGCTGCCCGCGTTCCCGGTGCTCACCGCGACGCTGCTGGTCCTGGAGTCGGACCGGAAGTTCGGCTCGCTCGTCTTCGAGCCGGCGAGCGGCGGCGCCCTGCTGTGGCAGCACCTGTTCTGGTTCTTCGGGCACCCGGAGGTCTACATCGTGGCGCTGCCGTTCTTCGGCATCATCTCCGAGATCATCCCGGTGTTCTCGCGCAAGCCGCTGTTCGGTTATCTGCCGATGATCGGCGCGACGATCACGATCACCATGCTGTCCGCGGTGGTGTGGGCGCACCACATGTTCGCCACCGGCGCGGTGCTGCTGCCGTTCTTCTCGATCATGTCGTTCCTGATCGCGGTGCCCACCGGGATCAAGTTCTTCGCCTGGATCGGGACCATGTGGCACGGGTCGATCTCGTTCGAGACGCCGATGCTGTGGTCGCTCGGCTTTCTGGTGTCGTTCCTGCTGGGCGGGCTCAGTGGGGTGCTGATCGCCTCGCCGCCGCTCGACTTCCATCTGACCGACTCGTACTTCATCGTGGCGCACCTGCACTATGTGCTGTTCGGCACGGTGGTGTTCGCGATGTTCGCCGGCTTCTACTTCTGGTGGCCCAAGTTCACCGGGAAGATGCTCGACGAACGGCTCGGCAAGCTGCACTTCTGGCTGCTCTTCCCGGGGTTCCAGCTCACGTTCCTCGTCCAGCACTGGCTCGGCGAGGCCGGCATGCCCCGCCGGTACGCCGACTATCTGCCCCAGGACGGCTTCGCCCTGCTCAACACCCTGTCCTCCGCGGGCGCGTTCCTGCTCGGCGCCTCCACACTGCCCTTCCTGTACAACGTCTGGCGCACCGCGCACCGGGCGCCGAGGGTCACCGAGAACGACCCCTGGGGCTATGGGCGCGCCCTGGAATGGGCGACGTCCTGCCCGCCGCCCCGGCACAACTTCGTTGCCCTGCCCCGGGTGCGGTCGGAATCGCCCGCCTTCGACCTGCACCACCCCGAGTTCGCCCGGCGGGCGGTCGAGGAGGAAACCCGATGAAGGTCGAGGCGTTGCTGTTCGGCGGTGTCACCCTGTTCTTCGCGGGCGTAGCCGCCCTCTACGGCGTGTGGTCGCACGAATCGGCAGGCACGGCGGCGCTGATCGTCGCCGGTGGGATGGCCGCGGTCATCGCGTTCTTCTGCGCGATGCAGTACCTGCGCAAGGGACGGCGCCCCCAGGACCGCACCGACGCCGAAGTGGCCGACGGCGCGGGGCCCCTGGAGTTCTTCCCCGCCGAGAGCATCTGGCCGCTGGTCACCGCGTTCGGCTTCGCGCTCGCGGCGACCGGGGTGGTGTTCGGGCTGTGGCTGTTCCTCATCGGTTTCGGCGTGCTGGCGCGCGGTGTCCTCGGGATGGTCTTCCAGTACGTGAACCGGTGATCGGCCGCCTGGGCGCACCGGGGCGGAACTCGCCGACCGGACGGTGGTCGCTGTCATAGCCACCCGCGAGGGTCTGCCGTACGTCCCCCGTCGGCACGCCGTTCGCCAGCCGCTCCCGCTCCGCCTCCGTCAGGGCCAGACACAGCCACCGGGCGACCAGGAAGGCGACGACCGGGGCCACCACGAGGGAGACACGCAGTGCCCAGGTCAGGGTGTTGACGGAGATCCGGAAGGACTGGGCGACGACGTCGTTGGCGCCGGCGAGGAGCAGCACGGCGTAGAAGACGGTGCCGGCGACGCCCAGGCCGGTGCGCACGGGACGCTCGCGGGGCCGGTCGCACAGATGCCGTTCGCGGTCCCACTCCCCCGTCAGACGCTGCTCCACGAAGGGGTAGGCGTACAGGGCGCCGAACAGCAGCCCGGGCAGGACGACGGCCGGCAGCAGCACGTTCCACATGAGGGTGTGACCGGCGAGGTTCGTCTCCCACGGCGGTACGAGGCGCAGCGCGCCCTCCAGGAAGCCGACGTACCAGTCGGGCTGGGATCCGGTCGAGTCCTGGTCGGGGCGGTAGGGGCCGTACACCCAGACCGGGTTGATCTGGGCGACGGCGGACATCAGGACGAGCACGCCGAAGACGGCGAGGGACAGCCCGCCGGACGAGGCCGTGAATCGGGGGAAGAGCGGCCTGCCGATGACGTTGCGGTTCGAGCGGCCCGGTCCGCGCCACTGCGTGTGCTTGAGATGGAACACCAGGATCAGGTGCACGGTGACCAGGGCGATCAACGCGCCGGGCAGCAGCAGGATGTGCATCGAGTACAGACGGGTGATGATCTCGTGGGCGGGGTACGGGCCGCCGAAGGCGAAGAAGGCCACGTACGTTCCGACCACCGGGATGGACAGCATGATGCCCTGGGCGATCCTGAGGCCCGTGCCGGAGAGCAGGTCGTCGGGGAGCGAGTAGCCGGCGAACCCCTCGGCGAGGGCCAGCACGAACAGTGTGAGCCCGATGACCCAGTTCACCTCGCGGGGCCTGCGGAAGGCGCCGGTGAAGAAGATCCGCAGCATGTGCACGCCGATCGCGGCGACGAAGACGAGCGCCGCCCAGTGGTGCGCCTGCCGCATCAGCAGACCGCCGCGCACGTCGAAGCTGATGTGCAGCGTGGAGTCGAAGGCGGCCGACATGCGCACTCCCTGCAGCGGGACGTACGGGCCCGCGTAGACGACCTCCCGCATCTCCGGCTTGAAGAAGAAGGTCAGCCACACTCCGGTCAGCACCAGGGCGAGCAGGCTGTACAGCGCCAACTCGCCCAGCAGGAACGACCAGTGGTCGGGGAACGCCTTGCGCAGCAGCGCCCCGCCCTCCAGCACCGGCAACCGCGCGTCCGCCGCCTCGACCAGCCGCTCGGCGGGGTGTGCGGGACGGTGAGCGGCGCCGGCGCCGGTGGCGGGCTCCGGGTCGGGGCGGGTCACGTGCTCTCCGGGGTCTCCGCCGCTCGCTCCACCTCCGCCTCGACGTCGCCCCGCGCCCGGCCCTCTTCCTTCGCGTACTCACTCACCGCGGTCTGCACCTCCCGGGCCAGGTCGCGCCAGGCCCGCAGGGCGGTCTCGTACGTCTCCTTCTGGGCACCGGTCAGTTGCGCCTCGGCAGGCGGGCCGTAGGTGTCCCGCAGTTCCAGGACCTGCGCGTGGGCCATGTCCGACGCGCGCTGCTTCGCCACGAGCTCTTCGAAGGTGTGTGCCACGGCAAGGACCCTAGGCACGGCGGGCGCCGGGAGCCCTCGCGACCTGCCGTGCGGCTTTCGCACCCACACCCGTGTGGCGGTCAGCCCTCCAGCACGATGTCGGCCCACACCTGCTTGCCGCCGCTCACCGGAAGCGTCCCCCAGGCGACCGACACGGCCTCCACGAGCAGGATGCCGCGGCCGCCGGTGGCCTCCCAGCCGATGTTGGTGGGTTTCATCGGCGTGCGCGGAGAGGCGTCGGCGACGGCGACCCGGAGCCGGTGGTTGACCAGGGTGAGGTCGAGGCGTACCTGGCCGTCCGTGTGCACGAGGGCGTTGGTGACGAGCTCGGAGACCACGAGCAGCACGGTGTCCAGGTCGTCCGCGGGTACGCCCCAGGCGCGCATGGTGCGCTTGGTGAAGCGGCGGGCGTGCCGGGCGGCCTCCGGCACCCGCCACACCGTCCAACTCTCCCGGAGCGGGCGCACGGCCAGGCCGTCGTAGCGCATCAGGAGCAGGGCGACGTCGTCGCTGCGGTGGGCGTTGCCGAGCAGGGCGTCGGCGACCAGGCCGAGGTGGGCGGGGTCGGACGCGGCCAGGTCGTGGGCGAACCGCTCCATGCCGACGTCGATGTCGGCCTCGATGGACTCCACCAGACCGTCGGTGGTCAGCGCGAGCACGGTGCCGGGCATGAGATGCAGCGGGGCCATGGGGAAGTCGGCCCGGTCGACCACGCCGAGCGGCGGGCCGCCCTCGGTCTCGGCGATCTCCGTTGCGCCGTCCGGGTGACGCAGCACCGGGGGCAGGTGTCCGGCGCGCACGCACCAGGCCGTGCCCTCCTCCATGTCCACGTCGACGTAGCAGCAGGTGGCGAAGAGGTCCGACTCCATGTCCATGAGGAGCCGGTTGGCGTGCGAGACCACCACGTCCGGGGTGTGGCCCTCGGCGGCGTAGGCGCGCAGGGCGGTGCGCATCTGGCCCATGAGGGTGGCGGCGGCCGCGCTGTGGCCCTGGACGTCGCCGATGACGAGGGCGACGTGGTTTTCGGGCAGCGGGATCACGTCGTACCAGTCGCCGCCCACCTCCAGCCCGGCGGTGGTGGGCAGATAGCGGGCCACGGCGACCGCGCCGGCCAGCTTGGGCAGACGGCGCGGCAGGAGGGCGCGCTGGAGCATGCCGACGAGCTCGTGCTCGGCGTCGAAGGCGTGCGCCCGCATCAGGGCCTGGCCGGCCAGACCGGCGGAGGCGGTGAGCAGGGCGCGTTCGTCGGGGCCGAACTCGTGCGGGCTGTCCCAGCCGATCAGGCAGGCACCGGCCATGCGGCCGCCGGCGGGCAGCGGCAGCACCGCGAGGCCACCGGGGCCGACCTCGGCGAGGGCGGGTTCCAGGGAGGTGCCGGCGGGCCAGATCTGGGCGCGGCCCTCGCGCAGGGCGGCGGCGAGGGTGGGCATGGCGCGGACGGGGGCGTCGGGCCACTCCGTGCGCCACTCGGAGCGCCACACCTCGGGCCAGACCTCGGGTTCGGGCGGGTCGAGGACGGTGACCACGAGACGGTCGTTCTCCAGCTCGGCGAGCGCGATCCGGTCGGCCTGGAGCGGCTTGCGCAGGGCGTTGACCACGGCCTGACCGACGTCCTTGACGGTGCCGGCGGTGGCGAGCGCCGCGGCCAGGCGCTGGACGCGGGCCACGTCGGTGACGTCGGAGCGCAGCTTGGAGGTGTCCGTCACGGTGCCGACCAGGAGCGCCGGCCGGCCCTCGCCGCCAGGTACCATCCGTCCGCGCAGCCGGAGCCACCTGGGCGGACCGGAGCGCTGCAGGATGCGGAACTCCAGCTCGCGTTCGCCGATGGACATGTGGTCGGCCTCGACGACGGACATCAGCGCGGGCAGGTCCTCGGGCACGGTCAGCCCGAGCAGGGTCTCGACCTTGCCGTCGAACTCGCCCCGGCCGATTTCGAACAGCTCCAGGATCTCGTCGCCGACCTCCACACGGCCGGTGTCCATGGCCAGGCTGAAGGAGTCGGCGGGCAGCTCACCGGTGGCGGTGGCCCCGGGCGGGGCGGGCAGGGCGACCGAGTCGGCGATCAATTCGAGGCACCGGCGGTCCTCGGAGTCGAAGCCGCCGACGCGCTCGCTCACGGCGAGGAGACAGCCGTCGCCCGCGCGCACCGGCAGGGCCGCCACGAAGAACTCCTGGGACGGTGTGCGGCGCGCCTCGGGGCAGGCCGCCAGTTCCTCGGGGCCGAGCCACATCGGCTGCCCGGTGCGATGGGCCTCGGCGAGCGGGGACTGTGCCGAGGCGGGATAGCCGTCGCGCAGCCCGTACAGCGTGCGCGGCAGCCCCGCCGACTCCGCGAGGCGGAGCACTGCACCGTCCTCGCTCGGCGTGTACACGCCAACAAAGGACGCTCCGGCGAAAACCAGTGCCTGTTCGATGACACGATGCAGTCGATCGGGTGCGCCAGGGTCGGTCATGACCGTTTCCAGGGCAACTTCGGCACGCTCCCTCCTCGTTCTGCGTACCGCAGCGCCCTCACTGACCACGTCCGCCATTACAGCGCTTATGAGCCGCCTGCGCAGCCCCTGCGACCGTTCCGTGGAGCTCACGGGGGTCCGGCGCGCCCGCTCGCCGTGCGCCGCACGCCGCCAGGAGAGAGCCTTGACCCCTGGGGGTGCGACGCGCGGCCGTACGAGGAGGTGGTCGGCGTGTCCGACGGGCAGAGGCCCGCGCAGGCGCCGGGGGCCACCGGGTCGCGGGTCGGCCGACCACTGCTCTCCCTGTCGCTGGCCACGATGATGGACGAGGTCCACGCGCACTCCGGTGCGGTGTACCTGCTGGCGAACGACGAGCCGGTACTGGAGATGGCGGTGGTGGCGGGGCTGCCCCGGGCGTTCGCGGCACCGTGGGAGCGGGTGGGGCTGAGCGCGCCGATCCCGGTCGCGGAGGCGGTCCGCGGCCGGCGGCTGGTCTGGGTGGGCGGCGAGGACGACATGGCCCGGCGCTATCCCCGTATCGCGGTGGTGCTGCCCTATCCCTTCGCGCTGGCCGCCCTGCCCGTGGCCACCGCGGACAAGGCGTACGGCGCGGTCTTCGTGACCTGGCCGGGTTCGCATCCGCCGGAGCTGTCCGACCGGGCGCGCGAGCATCTGACCGCGGCCTGCGACCGGCTCGCCGTGCGCCTGGAGCGGGCCGCGCAGGACAAACGGCCGATCCCGCGCGAGCCCGATCTGCTGGCGTCGACCGTGACGGGGGTCGCCGGCACCCTGGGCACGGTCGAGGCCGCGCGGATGGTGGCGCGGCTGCCGTACGGGCTGGTGTCGCTCGATCTGCACGGCCGGGTCGGGTTCGCCAACGCGGCGGCCGCCGAGCTGCTCGACACACCCGCCGGTGAGCTCCTCGGCACCCATCTGTGGGCCTCGGTGCCCTGGCTGAACGACCCGATGTACGAGGACCGGTACCGGGGCGCCCTGATCAGCCAGCACGTGACGTCGTTCGTGGCGCTGCGCCCGCCGGGCGACTGGCTGTCGTTCCGGCTCTACCCGAGCACGACCGGGCTGAGCGTGCGCATCAGCAGGGCCCGCGCGGTGGCGGAGATGGGGCGGGCCGCTCCGCAGACCGGTGCGGGACCGTCCCGTCTGGTCACCATCTCCCAGGTGCTGAGCCTGGCCGGCGCGCTGACCGAGGCGGTGGGCGTGCAGGACGTGGTGCAGCTGGTCGCGGACGAGATCGTCCCGTCCGTCGGGAGCCAGGCCGTGGTGCTGCTCGGGTCGCAGGGCGGGCGGCTGCACGTGCTGGGGCACCGCGGGTATGCGAATCCGCACCATGTCGAGCGGTTCGACGGCATTGCGCTGTCCGAGCGGATGCCCGGCACCCACGTCCTCACCACGGGGGTGCCGGCGTTCTTCGACTCCCGGCAGCAGCTGGACCGCCTGTATCCGGGGCTGACCGGGATGCCGGGCGGCTTCGCGGCCTGGGCCTATCTGCCGCTGATCGCGTCCGGGCGGCCGGTGGGCACCTGTGTGCTCGCCTATACGGAGCCGCATGTCTTCCCCGCGGACGAACGGGCCGTTCTGACGAGCCTGGGCGGGCTGATCGCGCAGGCCCTGGCGCGGGCGCTGCTGTACGACGCCAAGAACCAGTTGGCGCACGGTCTGCAGGAGGCCCTGCTGCCGCGCTCCTTGATGCCACCGCCCGGCATCGAGGCGGCCGCGCGCTATCTGCCGGCCACTCAGGGCATGGAGATCGGCGGCGACTTCTACGACATGGTGCCGACCCGGCCGCTCGCGGCGGCGGTCATCGGGGACGTCCAGGGACACAACGTGACCGCGGCCGGACTGATGGGGCAGATCCGCACCGGGGTACGCGCGTTCACCACCGGCGGTCAGGCGCCGGAGGAGGTGATGGGCAGTACCAACCGGCTGCTCGTCGACCTCGGCGCCGATCTGTTCGCGAGCTGTCTGTATCTGCAGCTCGATCCGGAGAACGAGCGCGCCGTGATGGCCCGGGCGGGGCATCCGCCACCGCTGCTGAGACGGCCGGACGGGCGGGTGCGCGTCCTGGACCTGGCCGGCGGTCCGCTGCTGGGCATCGACGCGGAGGCGACGTACCCGACGACCGAGGTCGACCTCGCCACGGGCTCGGTCCTCGTCCTGTACACCGACGGCCTCATCGAGTCACCCGGCGTGGACATCGAGGACGCCCTGGCCGACATGGGTGAACTGCTGAACGCGATCGGGGACCGGCCTCTGGAGCAGCTGGCCGACGAACTCGTCGCGCACAGCGTGGCGGCACGGGACCGGGTCGACGACGTGGCGGTGCTGCTGTTGCGGGCGCTGGGGCGCGCCTGAGCCGCGGCGGACCCGCCGCGAACGACGACGCGGTCCGGCCCTCCCGCCGGAGGGCCGGACCGTCCACCGTCGGCCGGAACCGCTGGTGGGGCCGATCAGCGGGTCTGGGTTCAACCGGACTGCGTGTTCAGCCGGTCCGGTGTCGACCAGCCCTGGTTCAGTGGCTCTGCGTGAGAGACGAGCCGTCGCCCGCGCCGGTGCCCGACTGATCACCCGTACCGTTCGCAGCGCCGGTGCCGGACTGGTCGCCCGTACCCGCCGGGTCGGTCGCTGTCGCGGACGGGTCGGCCGTGGCGGACGGGTCGGCCGTGGCGCCGGACTGGTCGCCGCCGCCCACCGCGTCGCCGCCCGCGCCGGCACCGGACTGGTCCCCGGCACCCGCACCGGCACCCGCACCGGACTGGTCACCCGCACCCGCACCGGCACCTGCACCGGCGTCGCCGAGCGTCGCGCCGGTCGCCTGCAGGGCGGCGGTCACCGGCTGGAAGAAGGTCTCGCCGCCGCTGGTGCAGTCGCCGCTGCCGCCGGAGGTCAGGCCGACCGCGCCGCCGTCCTGGGTGAACAGGGAGCCACCGCTGTCGCCGGCCTCGGCGCAGACGTTGGTCTGGATGAGTCCGGTGACCGTGTCGACGCCGTTGGGGTCGGTCTCGCTCTGGAAGTTGACGGTGGCGTCGAGGCCGGTCACCTGGCCGTTGTGCAGACCGGTGGTGGAGCCCATCCGGAACACCGTCGCACCGACGGTGGCATCCACGGCCTGGGTGATCTGGACGGTCTGCCCGTTGCCGACGTTGACCTCGCTCGGCGCCTGGGTGGTGGCGTCGTTGTACTTGACGAGCGAGAAGTCACCCTGGCCGGGGAAGGTGGCCTGGTCCACGGTCGCGATCGGCTGCCCGTTCTGGGAGTCGGACCAGTCCTTGGCCGCGACACCGCAGTGACCGGCCGTCAGGAAGGCGGGGCTGCCGTCGGAGGCCTTGACGTTGAAGCCGAGGGAGCAGCGGACGTTGCCGCCCTGCACCTGGGAGAAGATGGCGTCGCCGCCCGACACGAAGGTCTTGAAGGTGCCGGCGGACTTCTTGATGGTCGCCATGCCCGAGCCGAGGCCCTGAACCGTCGACTCCAGTCTGTTCCACTTTGCGCCCGTGACGGTGCTGTCGGCGGTGACCAGGACCTTGTTGGTCCTGGGGTCGACGGCCCAGGAGGTGCCCGGGATGGTCGCCTTGGTCTTCAGGGTCTGCGCGGCGGCCTTGAGTTCGGAGGTGCTGTTCTCCACCTGGCGGACGACAGCGCCCGCCTTCTTCGCCTGGACGATGAGATTGTTGTCGCCGCCGACCAGGTTGACGACGAGCTGCTGCTTGCCGGAGTCGTAGTAGGAACCGGCGAAGGCGTCGCCGAGCGCCTTCTGGAGCTGCGCGGACAGGTCCGAGGCGTCCGTGGCCTTCATGGTCCTTGGGGCGCCGGCGGCATCCGCCGAGGCGCCGTCCTGGGACGCGTTCGCGTTCGGCAGCAGAAGGGCCGCCGCTCCGAGCGCCGCGACACCGCCCACCGCTATCGCGGCCTTGCGCTTCGGCATTCGCTTGTGACTCAAACTTCTCGACCTCCAAGGGACGGGGCCTCTGCCGGTGTCCGGCAGTTGATCGGGGGGCGCCTGGATGGCTGTAGGTACGGACGGGTCGAGCGGTGTGTTCAATTCCGTTTGCCAACTTGCTTTGCGCGAGGGCGAATCGGCCACGCTGCGCGTGTCGCGGGGCACGGTCGGGAACAATCCCCCATATGACGATGACCACCACCGAAGCCGACAAGATCCTCTCCGCCAACTTCGCCCCCTGGGTCCTTGAACTCGGGCTGTCGGTGGAGGCATTGGACGAGAGGCGTGCGGTGCTGCGTCTGTCCTGGTCGGACCGGCTTTCCCGGGAGGGCGGAGGACTGTCGGGACAGGCTCTGATGGCCGCCGCCGACACCGCGACGGTGATCGCCGTGTCGGCCGCGCGCGGTGGCTTCGTCCCGATGACGACGGTGCAGCAGTCGACGTCGTTCCAGCGTGCGGTGGCCGGTTCGGATGTCCTGATCGAAGCGGTGCTGAGCAAGCTGGGCCGACGGATGGCGTTCGCGGACATCACGATGACCGACGAGGGCTCCGGGCAGATCGCCGCGCGGGCGAGCACGGTCTACGCCCTACTGGACTGACATGGTCCACGCGTTGTTGGACTGACACGGTCTACACGCTGCTGCTGGACCGACACGTTCGGCGACCGGCCGGACACGGTCCGTTCCGCACTCGGGCCGGAATCCCTGCTTCAGGGAATCTGCACATTGAATACTCAACCAAGTCACCGAGTCCGGCGGTTCTGCACAACCGCGCGCCCCTCCTCGCGCCTTTGGCGCGGAGTGCCGGATTCTCCGCCCCGGGGGCAAGCGTTCGTCTGCGCCGATGCCGTGCGCCATGTGAAGGAGTCGCCGACAAGCCGTGCGCGCGCCCTCACCGATGGGCTCCGGTGAAGGTCAAGTTCCCAGGTGAGACGCCTGGTTGATTGGCTGCGCGCGCCGCGTGCGTGCTTTGATCCATCGCGTCGCGGGAGCCGCGAAGGGCTTCCGGAAACGGGTGCCCGGCGCCCGCGGCCGCGGCCGTCCATCTGTTCTCGGAGGGGGCCGCTCTCCCCCTTGTGAAATATTCGTATGAAGGGAAGTTCCATCATGAACTCCACCCCCCAGGTCGAGACCGTCGAGATCTCGGACGCCGAGCTGGACAACGTCTCCGGCGGCCTTTCCGTGAACGCCCTCAACACCGTCACCGGTGCCGTGAACGGCCTTGCCCCGGTTTCCGGCCTGGTGGACACGGCCGTCGGCACCGTCGAGGGTGTCACCGGTCTGAACACCGCCCCGGTCGCCGGCCTGGTCGCCGGTCTCTGATCGCACCTCGCTGCCGTTGAGTCCCGGAGCCGTATCCCGGCTCCGGGACTCTCGGATGCCCAGAACCATGTCGTGGCGCAGCCTCTCCCACAGGTGAGGGAAGTTCCGTGCAGTTCCGCCAACAGGCCCTCGCCAAACTCCAGTCGCCGGAGGAGCTCGACCTTCCGGTGCGCCTCGCCCGCCCGCAGGGCTGGCTGGCGCTCTCCGTCGCCGTCGTGGTGATGGCGGCCGCCTCCGTCTGGGCGGTGACCGGCTCGGTCGCCTCCACGGTGAGCGCGCAGGCCATCCTCACGCACGGGCAGGGCAGTTACATCCTGCAGAGCCCCGTCGCCGGCCAGGTCACCGCCGTCCTCGCCAGGCAGGGTGAGCGGCTGCCCGCCGGCTCGCCCGTCCTGAAGGTCCGTACGAGCCAGGGCGACTCGGTCGTCCGCACGGTCGCCGCGGGCCGCGTCACCGCACTCGCCGCCACCATCGGGCAGATCATCAGGACCGGCGCGAACGTGGCCGCGGTGGAGAAGGTCGCCCGTTCCTCGGACCCGTTGTACGCCACGGTGTACGTGCCCGCCGAGAACGCGGCCTCCGTGCCCGCCGACGCCGCGGTCGACCTCACCGTGTCCTCGGTGTCCGCGCAGCGGTACGGCGTACTGCGCGGCCATGTGAAGTCGGTGGACAGGACCGCCCAGTCCGCCCAGTCGATCGCCGCGTTCCTCGGGGACAGCCAGCTGGGCGAGCAGTTCACCGGGAAGGGCCGCCCGGTGGCCGTCCTGGTGAGGCTGGACCGGTCGTCCTCGACGAAGAGCGGCTACCGGTGGTCGTCCGCGGGCGGACCGCCGTACCGGCTCGACTCCATGACCCTGGCCACGGCCTCGATCCGGCTGGCCGACCAGCGACCCGTCGATTGGCTGCTCCCGTGACCACCGCCCAGGAAACCCGTGGCCGCCGGCGCGCCGCCCCGGCCAGGCGCCCGGTCCCCAAGGGCCGTGGAAAGGCCGTCCGTACGCCCACCGTGCTCCAGATGGAGGCGGTGGAGTGCGGTGCCGCCTCCCTCGCCATGGTGCTCGGGCACCACGGCCGCCATGTCCCGCTGGAGGAGCTGCGCATCGCCTGCGGTGTCTCCCGTGACGGCTCGCGCGCCAGCAATCTGCTGAAGGCGGCGCGCAGTTACGGCCTGACCGCCAAGGGCATGCAGATGGACCTGGCCGCCCTCGCGGAGGTGACGGCACCGGCCGTCCTCTTCTGGGAGTTCAACCACTACGTCGTCTACGACGGCATGGGGCGCCGCTTCGGACGGCGCGGCGTCCACATCAACGACCCCGCCAAGGGCCGCCGTTTCGTGCCCATCGAGGAGTTCGACGGGAGTTTCACCGGGGTCGTCCTGGTCATGGAGCCGGGAGAAGGCTTCGAAAAGGGCGGGCGCAAGCCGGGCGTCCTCGGCGCGATGCCGGCCCGGCTGCGCGGTACCGCGGGCACCATGCCCGCCGCGGTGCTGGCGAGTCTGCTGCTCGTTGCGGTCGGCGCGGCGGTGCCCGCGCTCAGCCGCACCTATATCGACATGTTCCTCATCGGCGGCCAGACCTCGCTGCTGGGCGTGCTGTTCGCGTCGATGGGCACCTGTGTGCTGCTCACGCTGGTGCTGACCTGGCTCCAGCAGGCCAACCTGCTGCACGGCCGCATCATCTCCTCCACCCTCTCCAGCGCCCGTTTCCTGCGTCATCTGCTGCGGCTGCCGGTGACGTTCTTCGCCCAGCGCAGCCCCGCCGACCTGGTGCAGCGGCTCCAGTCCAACGACCAGGTGGCCGAGACCCTGGCCCGTGACCTCGCGGCGGCGGGTGTGGACGCGATCGTGGTCGTGCTCTACGCGGTGCTGCTCTACACCTACGACCCTCAGCTCACCCTCGTCGGCATCGGCGTGGCGCTGCTCAACGTCGTGGCGATGCGCCTCGTCGTACGGCTGCGCGCGACCCGTACGGCGAAGCTGCGCGCGGACACCGCACGGCTCACCAACACGGCCTACACCGGGCTCCAGTTGATCGAGACGATGAAGGCGACCGGCGGCGAGGACGGCTATTTCCGCAAGTGGGCGGGGCAGCACGCCACCACCCTGGAGGAGCAGCAGCGGCTCGGGGTGCCCAGCGCCTGGCTCGGCGTGGTCGCGCCCACGCTGGCCACCCTGAACAGCGCGCTGATCCTCTGGATCGGCGGTATGCGGGCGGTGGAGGGCCATATCTCGGTCGGTCTGCTGGTCGCCTTCCAGGCGCTGGTCACCCGCTTCACCGCGCCGCTCACCCGGCTGAACGGCGTCGCGGGCCGCATCCAGGACTTCGCGGCCGACGTGGCCCGGCTGAAGGACGTGGAGAACTTCCAGGCGGACCCGCTCTACGCCCGCCCCGGCGGCGGCGACTCCACACGCCGGCTGCACGGCCACGTCGAGCTGGAGAACATCACCTTCGGCTACAGCCCCCTCGACAAGCCCCTGCTCACCGGCTTCGACCTGACCGTCGGACCCGGGCAGCAGGTGGCGCTGGTCGGTGGCTCGGGCAGCGGCAAGTCGACCGTCTCCCGGTTGATCTCGGGCCTGTACGCGCCCTGGGAGGGGGTGATCCGTATCGACGGGCAGCGCCTGGAGGACATTCCGCGGGGCGCGCTCGCGTCCTCCGTGTCCTTCGTCGACCAGGACGTCTTCCTCTTCGAGGGCTCGGTCCGCGACAACGTGGCGCTCTGGGACCCGTCGATCCCGGACGACGCGGTGGCGGAGGCGCTGCGGGACGCGGCCCTGTACGACGTCGTCGTGCGGCGGCCCGGCGGCATCCACAGCAAGGTCGAGCAGGACGGCCGGAACTTCTCCGGCGGTCAGCGGCAACGTCTGGAGATCGCCCGGGCGTTGGTCCGCCGGCCCAGCATCCTGGTGCTGGACGAGGTGACCAGCGCGCTGGACGCGGAGACCGAACTGGTCGTCATGGACAATCTGCGGCGGCGCGGCTGCGCCTGTGTGGTGATCGCCCACCGGCTGAGCACCGTGCGCGACAGCGACGAGATCGTCGTGCTCCAGCACGGCACGATCGTGGAACGCGGCCGGCACAACGAGCTGGTGGCGCGCGGCGGAGCGTATGCCGCGCTGGTCAGGGAGCGGTGAGATGACCTCCGTGCACGAAGGCGACCTCGTCCTGGGCGCGCTCGGCTCGCTGGGCACGCCCCTCGACTGCAGCGGCCTCAACCGCCTCGACCTGGCGGGGCCGCAGGTGCTGTGGCTGGTCGCGGCGGGCGCGCTGGACCTGTTCGCGGTGGACGCCGGCCAGCAGGGCCACTGGCACCACCTGGGCCGTCTGGAGGCGGGCTCGCTGCTGCTCGGCCCGGTCGCCGGTCCGCAGCACACCCTGGTCGCACGCCCGTTGCGCGACTGCGTGGTGCACCGCATCGGGCTGCGCGAGCTGTACCAGCCCGCGCACACCCAGACCTGGTCGTACGACGAGTACGGCAACCCCCAGTACGTGCCCCCGACGTCGAGTCCGCTGGAGTACGCCCTCGCGCTGGGCGTCGGCCGCAGCCTGTCCATCCTCTTCCAGGCACCGATGGCGACCGAGCGCGCGGCCGACATGACGGACGACGACGTGTTCTGGATGCAGGTGCCGCCGGGCAGCGTCCAGTACGGATCGCTGTACGGCGCGGAGGCCGCCGCCGACCTGCTGATGGACCCGGCCGTGTGGCAGAGCATGGTCGACCAGCAGTACCGGCTGCTCACCACCCTGGACCGGTGGATCGAGCAGCTGGAGCACACCCACGAGACGCGCACGGCGGCCGGGATCAAGGCCGGTGAGGCGGTCCGCGCCCAGGCCGACCGCACGCTGCTCGCGTCGATCGGCAAGGCGCCGGCGAGGCGCACCACGGCCGCCGACGCCGACGCGACGTACGCCGCCTGCAAGCTGGTCGCCCAGGCCGCCGGGATCACGCTCGCCGAACCCGCGCCGAGCGGCACCGAGAGCGACCGGCTGGACCCGGTCGAGCGGGTGGCGCTCGCGTCCCGGGTGCGCACCAGGGCCGTACGCCTGGACGGCCGCTGGTGGCGGGACGACGTCGGCCCGCTGGTCGGGCACCGGGCCCTGTCGGGTGCGCCGGTCGCGCTGCTGTGGCGGCGGGGCGGCTATGTGGCCGTCCATCCGGCGACCGGCCGCGAGACTCCCGTCGAGAAGGCCAACGCGGAGGAGTTCGAACCGCGCGCGGTGATGTTCTACCGCCCGCTGCCCGAGCGGAGGCTCGGTCCGCTCGGGCTGCTGCGGTTCAGCATGCGGGGCACCCGCGGTGACGTGCTGCATCTGCTGCTCGCCGGTCTGGTGACGGTGGCGATCGGCGCGCTGGTGCCGATCGCCACCGGCAAGGTGCTCGGCGAGTATGTGCCGAGGGCTCAGCAGGGGCTGATCGTGCAGGTCTGTCTGGCCGTGATGGTCAGCGGCGTGGTGGCGGCCGCGTTCATGCTCCTGGAGAACCTGACCATCCTGCGCCTGGAGGGCCGTATCGAGGCGACGCTCCAACCAGCGGTCTGGGACCGGCTGTTGCGCCTGCCGACGAAGTTCTTCACCCAGCGGTCCACGGGCGAGCTGGCCAGCGCGGCCATGGGGATCAGCGCGATACGGCGGCTGCTGGCGGGAGTCGGCCCGGTGGTCGCCCAGTCGGTGACCGTCGGCGCGATGAACCTGGCCCTGCTGTTCTGGTACAGCGTGCCCATGGCGCTCGCCGCGATCGGCATGCTGACGGTCATCGCCGCCGTGTTCCTGGGGCTCGGGCTGTGGCAGGTGCGCCGGCAGCGACAGCTCGTGGTGCTCGGCAACAAGCTGAACAACCAGGCCTTCCAGACGCTGCGCGGGCTGCCGAAGCTGCGGGTGGCCGCGGCCGAGAACTACGCGTACGCCGCCTGGGCGGGCGAGTTCGCGCGCAGCCGCGAGCTCCAGCAGAAGGTGGGCCGCATCAAGAACCTCACGACGGTGCTGGGCGCGGTGTACCTGCCGGTCTGCACCCTGCTGATGTTCATGCTGCTGGCGGGCCCGGCGAAAGGGGCGATGTCGGCGGCGGCCTTCCTCACCTTCAACACCTCGGTGACGATGCTGCTGACCTCGGTCACCCAGCTCACCGGCGCGTTCGTCTCGACCGTGGCCGCGCTGCCGCTGTTCGAGGAGATCCGGCCGGTGCTGGAGGCGACGCCCGAGGTGCGTACGGCGAGCACCCGGCCGGGCCCGCTGTCCGGGGCGATCGAGGCCCGTCGGCTGTCGTTCCGGTACGCGGACGACGGTCCGCTCGTCCTGGACGACGTGACCTTCGAGGTGCGGCCGGGCGAGTTCGTGGCGATCGTCGGGCCCAGCGGCTGCGGCAAGTCCACCCTGCTGAGGCTGCTCATCGGCTTCGACCGGCCGGTCTCGGGCAGCGTCCTGTACGACGGGCAGGACCTGGCGGCGCTGGACCAGTCGGCCGTGCGCCGCCAGTGCGGGGTGGTGCTCCAGCACGCGCAGCCGTTCACCGGCTCGATCCTGGACGTCATCTGCGGCACCGAGCCTTGCACGCCTGAGGAGGCGATGGCGGCGGCCGAGATGGCCGGGCTGGCGGAGGACATCAAGCGGATGCCGATGGGACTGCATACGATCGTCTCGGGCAGCGGGGCCGTCTCGGGCGGCCAGCGCCAGCGTCTGATGATCGCCCAGGCCCTCATCCGCCGCCCGCGCATCCTCTTCTTCGACGAGGCGACCAGCGCCCTGGACAACGACACCCAGCGCACCGTCATCGAGAGCACACGCAAGCTCAACGCCACCCGGATCGTCATCGCCCACCGGCTGTCGACAGTGCTGGACGCCGACCGGGTCGTCGTGATGGAGGACGGCAAGGTCGCTCAGCAGGGCACGCCCGCCGAACTCCTCGCGGACACCGGCGGCCGGCTCCACGAACTGGTGCGACGGCAGCTGGCCTGACGCGTCAGCCGAGGCCGGGCACCGGTGCGCCGGAGGGCACCCCGGCCTCGATGTAGCCCGCGTAGAACTGCTTCCAGGGCACACTCGCCCCGGCGTGCGGTCCCTCGGACAGCTCGCCGCGCGCCTTCGCGTCCAGGGCGGCCAGGCAGACCTCCCAGCCCGCGCCGTTGCGGGCGGCGGTGTTCTCGGCGCCGAGCACATTGGTGAGGGTGAAGCGGGTGCGCCCGCCCTCGGCCTCCTCCAGGTCGAAGCGGAGTTCGTCGCCGCCCCACTCGAAGGACAGGTGCCGCGGCGGGTTCACGGCGAGCACGCGGCCGGTCAACTCGGGCATGTTCGGGTCGCCGCTGAACCGGATGGTGCCGCCGGGGCGCAGCTCCATGTCGGCGCGGAAGGGGAACCACTGGGCGAGTTCGCCGGGGTCGGTGACGAAGTGCCAGACACGGTCGAGCGGGTGGTCGTACACGCGGGTGAAGCGGACGGCCGGGCGGCCGTCGTCCAGGGTCACAAAGGTGCCGGTGGGTTCGGCGGACATGGCGGATCAGTCCTTCGGGGCGGGGGGTTGGCTGCTGTCGTCCGACGTCTCGTCGAGCCGCCGGCCCAGGGCGTCCAGGCTGCTGTTCCAGAGCCTGCGGTAGGGGGCCAGCCACGCGTCGAGTGCCGCGATCGGTGCCGGGTCGAGGGCGTAGACGCGGCGCTGGGCGTCCTGTCGTACGCGCACCAGACCGGCCTCACGCAGCACCTTCAGGTGCTTGGAGGTGCTCGGCTGGCTCAGACCGCATGCCTCCACGATCTCCCCGACGGGCCGGGGCCGCTCCAGGAGGAGCGCGACGATGGCCCGCCGGTGGGGGTCGGCGAGGGCGGTCCAGAGCGCGGAGTCGGACATGAGGTCAATATGCCTCGCAAGTTATATGCCAGTCAAGGCATACAAGGCCCGACCGGGCACGCAAGACCCGCCCCCGAACGAAACGTTGCCGTTTCGCTCAACGTGCTCTAGCCTCTTCGTGTACGAAACCGTTTCGTTTAGGTTTTGGCACGCCCGGACGACTTCCCTGGAGTTTCCCGATGCCCGAGAAGACCCTGACCGACAGCACCCACGCGCATGCCGAAGCCATGGACGCGCCGCCCGCCGCCTCCCCGAAGCGATGGTGGATCCTCGCGATCATCTCCGTCGCGCAGCTGATGGTGGTGCTCGACGCCACGATCGTGAACATCGCCCTGCCCTCCGCCCAGGCCGACCTCGGCTTCTCGGACGGCAACCGGCAGTGGATCGTCACCGCCTACGCCCTGGCCTTCGCCTCCCTGCTGCTGCTCGGCGGGCGGATAGCCGACCTCTTCGGCCGCAAGCTGGCCTTCCTCGTCGGCGTCGTCGGCTTCGCCGTGGCCTCCGCGCTCGGCGGTGCCGCGACCGGCTTCGGCATGCTGGTCACCGCGCGTGCCCTGCAGGGTGCCTTCGGCGCGCTCCTCGCGCCCGCCGCGCTGTCGCTGCTCAACACGACCTTCACCGACGCCCGGGAACGGGCGCGGGCGTTCAGCGTGTACGGCGCCATCGCCGGCGCCGGTGGTGCGGTCGGCCTGCTGCTCGGCGGCGTCCTGACGGACGCGTTCGACTGGCGCTGGACGCTCTATGTGAACGTGGCCATCGCCTTCGTCGCCTTCGCGGGCGGCTGGATCCTGCTGAGCAACCACCGTGACGCCGCCGGCGCGAAGCTGGACGTGCCGGGCACGATCCTCGTCGCCACCGGTCTGTTCGCCCTGGTCTACGGCTTCTCCAACGCCGAGACCCATGACTGGGGCTCGCCGCTGACCTGGGGCTTCCTGATCGCGGGCGGTCTGCTCCTGGCGGCCTTCGCCTGGTGGCAGACCCTGGCCGAGCACCCGCTGCTGCCGCTGCGGATCCTGCTCGACCGCGACCGTGCCGCCTCGTTCCTCGCGGTGCTGATCACCGGCGCGGGCATGTTCGGCGTGTTCCTCTTCCTCACCTACTACCTGCAGCTCAACCTCGGCTTCAGCCCGACAAAGACCGGCGTGGCGTTCCTGCCGATGGTCGGCGCGCTGATGGTGGCCGCACAGCTCGGCACCACCGTGCTGCTGCCCCGGATCGGCCCGAAGGCGGTCATCCCGCTGGGCTTCGCCGTGGCCACGCCCGGCATGGCCTGGCTGACCGGCATCGGCGTCGGCTCCTCCTACATGAGCGCGGTGCTGCCGCCGCTGGTCGTCATCGGTGTGGGCCTGGGGCTGGTCATGCCGACCGCCATGCAGCTGGCCACCGGCGGGGTTGCCGCGGAGGACGCGGGTGTCGCCTCGGCAACCGTCAACGCGATGCAGCAGGTGGGCGGTTCGATCGGTACGGCCCTGCTGAACACGCTCGCCGCGAGTGCCGCGACGGACTACCTGGCCGGCCGTGACGCGACCAGCAAGCTGGTCCAGGCGCAGGCGACCATCGAGAGCTACACCACCGCCTTCTGGTGGTCGGCCGGCTTCTTCGCCGCGGGCACGCTGATCGCGTTCCTGCTCTACCGCCGCGGAGTGCCACGGCAGGACGCCACTGCCGCACCGGTCGTCCACATGTGACCAGCGCACATATGTGACCGCCACATAGGCTCCGCAGGGCCGCCGACCGGAGCCGCACAGCCGAGGGGCCGCCGTCCGCAGGGAGACGGCGACCCCTCTTCGTATGAGCGAAGTCAAGGACAGCGACGGGAAGTTCACTCTTTCGAGTGCAGCTGATCTTGCGGGCCGTGTCGCAGGGATGGCCATGTCCCCGTCGGGGTAGCTACCCGGACCCATGCCCGGGGCGAGGTGAGACAGTCATGACACCGGATGCCGACGACCGAGGCACGCGCCGCCTTGCCGGTGCCGAGTCCCCCCTTGCGCGGCCCCCCGCGCCCAACCCCTGTGCCCGCACCCGGACTCTCGGCCCGGTCGTCGTGATCGAGGCGTACGGAGAGATCGACATCGCGACGGCGGATCTCCTCGGCGAACATCTGGACGCCGCGACCGCCGGGCCCGAGCCGGACGTGCTGGTCGATCTGCGGTCCGTGGACTTCTTCGACTGCTCCGGGCTGCGTGTGCTGTGCCGGGCCGAGACGAGGGCCCGGGAGCGCGGCGGCCGGCTGCGCCTGGTGGGCGTCGGGACCGGTCTGGAGCGGCTGTTGCGCGGGGCGAGGCTGCTGGAACGGTTTCGGCCGCTCCCCCGGATTCCCGGGGAGCGGCCGTGATGCCGGGGGTCGGCGGGCGGCCCCACTCCGCCCGTCCGACCCCCGGTGCGAGATCGCCGGTCCCCGCGACAGGGGCTCGCACTCCCCATTTGCGGGCCTGTTCCGGCATGTCCGGGAACCGGGCGATCCCGGTCCTAGAACGCGAAGACGCTGGAGCCGTTGGCGTTCTTCACGCATTCGTTGCCGAAGGTGCGCTCATAGGTGACGCGCTTGCCCTGCCAGACGCCCTGGGCGGTGACCAGCACCGGGTTGTACTCCCTCGTACACGGCACGTCGTCTCTGCCCGCCAGGGCATCGAAATCGCCGCCGACGCCCCGTAGTTCGGCGCAGGCCAGGGCCGCGGCCGGATGAGTCCCGGAGGCCTTGGGGGCGCAGGTCAAAGTGACGGCACGCTCCGGCGTCACGGTGGCCACGTCGTCACCGTGGCCGATGGTGAGCACCAGGGCCGAGGGGGCGTAGAGCGAAGCCGGGGCGCTGCCCGGGGAAGCGACGGAGGCCCCGGTCAGGGGTCCGCAGACGGCGGCGGCCGAGAGGCCGAGGGTCGCTGCCCAGCGCGCGGTGTTCCGCATTGTGTGCATCCTTCCGCTTGAATCGACAGGGTGCCGCCCTCGGCCCGGTGGGCGCCGGAGCGGCGGGCCACACTCTGCCGAGTCCGTCGCCGAAACACACATCGCACCCATGGATTTCAGTAACATTGCGTATTGAATCAGTGGCGTGAAGTTACGGAATTCGAACGTTACAACCCCGAAACTTGGCGCCCCTTGATCGCACGAAGCGGCCAAGTGGCTGGTTTTCACCGCCTCGTTAATAGTCCTGAAACATTCCGCTTCAGCTCTCGGCTGACTCCCCCGCGACCTCTTGTGTTCATCTCCGGCCGGAGTAATCGTGATTACATGATTACCGCAGAGCAGCGAGAGAAGATTCGCGGCTGGTTCGCCGGCCGTCTGCCCGACGATCTCTTCGAGGAACTGGTCGAGGTGACCGCCGACCGCGAGGAGATCACCGTGATCGGCCGTATCCCCGGCCCCCGGCTCACCGACGACGTCTCGGACGCCGAGCGGGACGCGGCCGTCCAGGGCCGGATCGAGGAGTTCCGGGAGCGGACCCGGGAGGACCGGATCCTGGTGGCCCGCGAGGCCGAGCACCGTTTCCGCAGGAAGGTCTCCTGGGGCGTGGAGTGCGAGGGCCGACGCGGCCTGTTCACGCATGTGGCCGCGCCCGTGATGACCCGGCTGCGGCAGCCCGAGCGCCAGGTCCTCGACACACTGATCGCCGGAGGTGTCGCCCGCAGCCGCAGCGACGCCCTCGCCTGGTGCGTGCGTCTGGTGCAGCGTCACACCGACGACTGGCTCGGCGAACTGAGCGCGTCCCTGGAGCACGTCCAGCGGGTGCGGGCCCAGGGACCGGACGTCGAGGGGGTGACCGATCCATCCGGCGAGGACGGCGAAGACACAGGCACGCAGAACGGCCGGGCCGACTGACGGAATCCCCGCTGGACGGACCCGCTGCTACCCACGAGTATCGTCAGCGCGACGCATGCTCGACGAGGAGAGGCGGGACGTACAGATGGCGAAGCACTGGGCCGACTTCCAGTACGAGATCTATCTGAACGGGATGTCGGGGACCGTGCCCCGGCTCCCCACCGATCCGACCCGGCTGGAGGAGCTGGCCGAGCACCGGCTCGGGCCCGGCCCGGTCGGCTATGTGGCGGGCAGTGCGGGCAACGGCAGCACGGCGCGCGCCAACCGGGCCGCCCTGGACCGGCGGCGGATCCTGCCGCGCATGCTGCGGGACGTGCACGAGCGGGACCTCTCCGTCGAGGTCCTGGGCCGCGCGCTGCCCGCGCCGCTGGCGCTCGCGCCCGTCGGTGTGCTGTCGATCATGCATCCGGAGGCGGAGACCGCCGCTGCGCGGGCGGCCGCCGCACAGGGCGTGCCGTACATCCTGTCGTCCGCCTCCAGCACGCCGATGGAGCAGGTGGCCGAGGCGATGGGGGACGCCGAGCGGTGGTTCCAGCTGTACTGGGGCAAGGACCGCGAGGTGACCCGGAGTTTCCTCGGCCGGGCGAGGTCCGCCGGATTCACGGTGCTGGTCGTCACGCTGGACACGCCGATCCTGGCCTGGCGGCCGCGCGACCTCGACCAGGCCTATCTGCCGTTCCTGCACGGGGTGGGGACCGCCAACTACTTCTCCGACCCGGCCTTCCGGGCGGGGCTGGCCAAGCCGGTGCACGAGGATCCCAACGCGGCCGTGCTGCACTTCCTCGGTCTGTTCGGCGACGCGAGCCACACCTGGCCCGATCTGGCGTTCCTGCGTGAGCACTGGGACGGGCCGATCGTCCTCAAGGGCGTCCTGCACCCGGACGACGCCCGGCTGGCCGCCGACGCCGGGGTGGACGGGGTGGTGGTGTCCAACCACGGGGGCCGGCAGGTGGCCGGTTCGGTGGCCGCGGCCGATGCGCTGCCACGGGTCGTGGAGGCGGTCGGCGACCGGCTGACCGTGCTGTTCGACAGCGGGGTCCGCACCGGCGACGACGTCTTCAAGGCCCTCGCCCTCGGTGCCCGGGCGGTCCTGCTGGGGCGGCCGTACGTCTACGGGCTGGGCCTCGACGGCCAGGCGGGCGTCGAGCACGTGATCCGTTGTCTGCTCGCGGAGTTCGACCTCACCCTCGCCCTGTCCGGCCACGCCGGCCCCGCGACGATCGGCACCGCCGACCTCGTCGAGGACCCCGTGTGACCGGCTGGGCGGGCCCCGGCGCCTTCGCCCCGGGGCCCGCCCGGCCGTGCTAACCGTTCGAGACCTGGTCCGACAGCTGCGCCGGCTGTGCCGACGGCCCGCCGGTTCCGGCGATCGACAGCGAACCGGGGCTTGCCGACGGCGGGTCGGTCAGCCAGCGCTGGCCGTTGGAGCCGTCGCGGACCTTGACGACGATGTCGGCCCCCGGTTTCTCACCGGCGGATGCCAGGGCGAGGGTCTCGTCCCAGCGGGGCAGCAACTCGCCCTGGACGGTGAGGTCGTAGCGCACGTCGTCGCCCCGCTCGGAGTTCTTGTCCGCGCAGGTGCCGAGGATGACCACGCCCGCGTCCGCGTGCGAGTCCAGGCACAGATCGGGGTCGGCCACACTGCGCAGCTGCCCGTCCGTCTCGTACGTCCACTGCTGGGTCCACGCCGGGGAACACGCCGCCAGTACCGCGCCCGCCCCCTCCTTCGGCCTGCCGTCGATGTCGAGGCACAGGCCTGCCGCGGCGTTGCGCAGCCGCGTCTGCCGGGTCGCGGTGGGCAGACCCGTGGCGGAACCGGCGGGCGGGGACTGGGTGTCGGCGCCGGGCACCGTGCCACGGGCGCCCGAGACACCGGTGGAGGCGACCGGGTCGGTGCCGTCCCCGCCGTCCGGCCAGACGCTGACGGCGAGGACGGTCGCGAGCAGTCCGGCCCCGGCGATGCCGACGCCGGTGAGCAGGGTCCGGGACGACCAGGTCTCCCCCGGAGCACGGCGGGCGGGCATGGGGATCCGCGCCAGCAGCCGGTTCCGTGTCCCCCCGTGCCGGGGTCCGCCACCGCGGCGGGGCTCGCTGCGCGTACGGGTCCCCGTCGCGTGCGCACGGCCCGGGCGCGAGTCGAGGTAGCGGCGGGCTCCCCAACCGAGTATCGCCTCGGCGAGGAGCGGTCCCATTCCGGCCTCGACATGGCCGAGTTGCTCGGCCGCGTGGCGGCAGTAGGGGCACTGCGCCAGATGCTGCTGGACGTCCGGCAGCAGCGCGCCGCCGCGCCGGATCGGCACGTCGAGAAGGCGGTTGTAGAAACGGCATTCCTTGCTCGGCGCGAGTTCCCGGTGGGCGCGTACACAGCCCTCACGGAATTTCTCGCGCGCCTGTGCGAGTGCGGCGGTCGCGGTGTCGGCGTCCATGCCCAGCAGACCGGCGGGGACATTTATCGACTCCGCCTCGACCTCGGTGTGCCACAGCAGACACTGGGCGAGCGCCGGAAGGCTCAGAAATGACCGCTCGGCGAGTTTGCGGTTTTCGGGCGGCATGGACTTCACGGCGCGCATACCGCGGCCCCCGGCGGGTTTCGCCAGGTCCGGCAGAACCTCGGATATTCGGTCCTCCGCGGACCAGTTGGCGACCGTGTCCCGAACGGCGACCAGCAGCCGGGGCCGGATCGCCTCGGCGGACTCGCCGAGCACCAGCCGGTCGAGGATGTGGTGGAAGGCGGTGGCGGTGACCATGTGGGCGAGCGGACCCGAGGTGGCGAGGCAGATCGCCGCGTACTCGTGGGCCGGCTGCCAGTGCCGCGCCATCAGCAGAGCGACGGACCGGGAGGCCACGGCGTCCGAGCCGGCTCGCAGCGGGGCGGCGAGAGCCTCGTCGGATTCCTCCGTCACCCCGCCTGGCGGCGGATAGGGAGGACGTGGGGGGTGGGGGGTGGGCACGGAGCGGGTTCCTTTGTTGCGTATGGTGCGTACCTATTAGGTGCGCGTGCGGAGAGCGGGAATTCGGCGGTCGCTCGTCGGAGCGGGTTCCTCGGCCGTGGAATGAGCCCCGGCACTTTACCCCCCGCACGGGAGTTTCACCCTTGCACACCTTCCTCACGGCCAACAAGGCGCCCGCCCCACATCGACAGGTTTGAAAGAAAGTCAGAAAGCGGGTGTGCGTACGTCATTCGCACCCGCTTTCGACATTCCATGCGCCCCGTGTGAAGCACACGCACGTGGCGGGCCCTCGCGCACGCTCCCGGCGCGCGCGGCAGGGTAGTGCACTGGGACTCGGCCCTTCTCGGAGGCCCCGCGCAGGACGGCGGCTCTCCCGCGCGAAACCGGCCGCCGGCCCCGTTCCTCCCGCCCTCGGTCGGCGGCCCCGGGGCGGGGCGGCTTCCCCCTCACGCGCCCCGGCCCCGGCCGGAGCTCAGATCTGCCAGGAGCGAAGCCGGTCGGCCGCGCCGTATACATCCGTCTTGCCGGAGATCAGATCCCGGGCGAGGTCCACGAGGGCACCGTAGGGCGGGTCGATGCCGACGCCGCTGACGAACATGTAGGCGACGGCGGTCGCGCAGGCGAAACGGGCGTTGGCCGCCGGGAGCGGCTTGAGCAGGGCGAGGGTGTGCAGCAGCGCGGCGGCCCGCCAGGCCGCGTCGGAGTTCACGCCGAGGCGGGGCGGGTCGACCCGGTGCCGGGCGACGGCGGCGACCAGCGCGGAGAAGTCATTGACGGCGGGCTGGTCCGGCAGCACTTCCTCGTGGCGCTGGAGCAGCCAGGGCACGTCTATGTGGATGACAGGCGGCATCGGTCAGGCGACCTCGCCCTTCGTGGGCGGTTCGTCGTCGGGGAACGCGGCCGCGAACTCGGCGGCGTGCGCGGCGAAGAAGCGGCGGAAGGCGTCGGCCCCCTCCTGCAGGGCACGATGCCGGGCGATGTCGGCCGCGGCCGCCTCGCGTACGAGAGCCTTCATCGACGTACCGCGCTCCTTGGCGATCTGGCGCAGGTCCTCTAGCTCACGCTCGCTGAACTCCACGTTGAGGGCTGGCATGACCATACGGTACCGCTCGGGTACTCGACCGTAAATACCCCCAGGTCACAAGGCATGTCCAGCGGTACCTGTGAGGAGCGAGCGCCAGGTCCGATTCCCGCCGGTGACATGGCGCGCGGCACAGCAGACTCGTTACCGGACCACGCGAGAGCGAGGAAGTGAGAGAAAGAGAGGAAGAAGCCGATGACCGTGTACACCGTCCACGACAGCCCGCTGGGCGAACTGCTCCTGACCGGCGAGGAGTCGGCGGGCGTCCTCACGCTGACCTCCCTGTCCATGCCGGGGCAGCCGGGCGCCCCCACCCTCGGGCCCGGCGCGCGTCGCGACGACGGCGCCTTCGCCGAGGCGACCCGCCGGCTCGACGCGTACTTCGCGGGCCGGCTCACCCGGTTCGAGCTGCCGCTCGCCGCCGGGGGAAGCGAGTTCCGGCGGCGCGTGTGGCAGGCGCTGGACGACATCCCGTACGGCACCACGACGACGTACGGCGCACTTGCCGAGCGCCTGGGTGTGCCGCGTGCCGAGATCCGGGCGCTCGGCGCGGCGGTGGGCGCCAATCCGCTGCTGTTGCTCCGCCCCTGCCATCGGGTGATCGGCGCGGACGGTTCGATGCGCGGATACGCGGGCGGCGTCGAGCGCAAGGTATGGCTGCTCACGCACGAGGGTGCGCTCCAGCCGACGCTCATCTGACGGAAGGAGCCACCATGACGCTCACCCCTGCCCGGGCTCGCCACCGCACGGCCGCCACCGACTGGGCCGCGCTCGCCGAGGAACTGGACGCGCACGGCAGCGCGCCGACCCAGCAGTTGCTGACGCCCGCCGAGTGCCGGGACCTGGCCGCCCTGTACGAGAAGCCGGAGCTGTTCCGGACGACGGTCGATCTGGCCCGGCACCGGTTCGGCTCCGGTGAGTACCGCTACTTCACGCACGACCTGCCCGCCCCGGTGGCCGCCCTGCGCGCCGCGCTCTACCCGCTCCTGCTGCCGATCGCCCGCGACTGGGCGGCCCGCCTGGGCCGCCCCGCCCCCTGGCCCGACTCACTGGAGGAATGGCTGGCCCGCTGCCACGCGGCCGGTCAGGACCGCTCGGCACAGATTCTGCTGAGTTACGGACCGGGCGACTGGAACGCCCTGCACCGCGACGTGTTCGGGGAGTTGGTCTTCCCGCTCCAGGTGGTCGTCGCCCTCGACGAGTACGGCACCGACTACACCGGCGGCGAGTTCCTGATGACCGAGCAGCGGCCGCGGGCCCAGTCGAGGGGCACCGCGACCGTGCTCCGCCAGGGCCACGGCCTGGTGTTCACCACCCGGGACCGCCCGGTGCGCACGAAGCGCGGCTGGTCGGCCGGGGCGGTGCGGCACGGAGTGAGCACCGTGCGCTCCGGCCGACGGCGGACCCTGGGGCTGGTGTTCCACGACGCGTCGTGACCGGGCGGCGGGCCCTACCCCTGATCCGCCACGAACGACGCCATCCACGCCAGGGCCGCGTTCCAGTTGACCGCCGTCTCGTTCGTCGACCACGACTGGATGTCGTCGATGTAGCAGAACTGACCTGTGCAGCCGCGGAGTTTGCTCTGTGCGTAGGGATCCTGGATGCTTGAGTTGGCGCCTCCGGCGAGGGCGCCCTTCGGGGGTGCGGGGAGTCTCGGGTCGAGTTCGTGGGCGTACCAGCGGCTGTGCTGGTTGTGGGAATGGACCTCGCCGTAGCCGGTGACGTACGAGATGTTCAGGGCGTTGCGGCCGAGGAGGTAGTCCATGCTCTGGACGGCTCCGTCGCGGTACTTGGCGGCACCGGTGAGGTCGTAGGCGGCGGCGATGACGTGCGCGTTGTTGAGGATCTGGGCGTTGGAGCCCCAGTCATAGAGGTTGCCCGGCGGCGCGTACGGCATGCCGTAGGGCTGTGCCGTCAGCGTCGCGAGGTAGCCGTCCGCGGCCTTCGTCACCGACCGGCGCACCTCGTCGCGGCCGGGCAGGGTGTTCGGCACCGTCGCCAGGTCCAGTCGGCCCGCCGCGGCCGTGCGGCCCCAGTCGAAGCCGAGGGCGCCGAAGATGTCGGCCTTGTGCAGCGGGGAGTTGAGGACCTGATCGGCGAACTGCTTCTCCCCCGTGGTGAGGTAGAGCTCGGCGGCCGCCCAGTAGAACTCGTCGGTGGCGTTGTCGTCGGGGTACGCGCCGCCGCCGGTGCCGTCGTTGGGGTCGGGGTGGAGCGCGGGATGGGCGAGCGCGGCGGTCCATGCCCGGCGGGCCGCCGTGAGGGCCTTCGCCGCGAACGCCGGGTCGTAGGGCCGGTAGAGACGGGCGGCCTGCGCGGCCGTGGCGGCGAGGTTGAGCGTGGCCTCGGTGGTCGGGGCGTGCAGTTCCCGCTTCTGCGGGTCGTCGCTGGGGAGCAGGGGGAGGCCGGTCCACTGCGCGTCGTGGATCTTGCTGTGCGCCATGCCGGCCGACGGGCGGCCGTCCGGCACCTGCATCCTGAGCAGGAACTCCAGCTCCCAGCGGGCCTCGTCCAGGACGTCGGGCACCTTGTTGCCGCTCTCGGGGAGAGCCAGTGTGCCGTCGGCGAGCCGTGCGGGGTGTCCGGTGCGGGCCGACCGGGAGCGTTCGTAGGTGCTCAGCAGCTCCCAGGTGGAGATGCCGCCGTTGACGACGTACTTGCCGTGGTCGCCCGCGTCGTACCAACCGCCGGTGACGTCGAGGGAGTAGTCGCACTCGCCGGGCCGGCAGGGCACGTTCGCGTCGCCTTGGTTGGGTGCCACGCCGACGTGCCCGGCGGGCCGGCCGTAGCCCGGCCGGAGCGCGTCCCGGATCTCGATGCCGCTGCGCTGTGTGTAGTAGTACTTCAGCGAGTCGAGGCGCAGTTGTTCGTAGGCGTCGGTGCCGATGTCGAAGGGGCGGCTGGTCTCCCCGTCGGCGACCAGCGTGAAGCCTTGGCCGCGCCCGCCGTAGCGGCCGAAGTCGATCGACTGGACGTTCTGCCCGGAGGACACGTCGGTGCCGCGCGGCACGGTCCAGCCCTGGGCGACCGTCGTGCCGGCGGCGTTCCTGAGCTGCCAGGGCAGTTGCGTCGTGGCGCCGGTGACCAGCGTGGCGTTCTTCGGTCCGGCGGGCAGGTAGGCGACCTGGTTCACCCTGACCCGCGGCCCGGTGTCGGGCTCGTAGACCTCCGGCGGCACCCCGCCGAGCAGTGACACGTCGTCGAGGCACAACCGCCAGGCGTCCGCGGCGCCGCCGGCCTGGAACGCGACCTGCGCCTGTGTGGTGTCGACGGGCGAGGTGAAGGTGTAGGAGTAGCCGTCGCCCGAGGCGCTCAGCTGTGGGCTGACCTCGTACCAGGTGTCGTACGGCGACACCTGGAGCCCCACGATCGCCCGCACCACATGCCCTTCGGGCGAACCCGAGGCCTTGAAGGCGAACTTGTACGACTCGCCCTTGACCAGGGTGATGTCGTTCTGGCCGACGGCGGCGTCCCAGCGGTTGGCGGTGCCGCCCGGCACATCGGCGCACAGCTGTCCACCGGAGAGGCCCGCGGTGACTTTGCTCGTCGTCCACCACGGTTCGGTGGTGGTGTCGAAGGTGCCGTTCCTGACCTGCTCGACCTCGTCGGCGCCGGCCTGTGTGGCGGGCAGCGCGGTGAACGCGGCCGCGAGGAGGGCCGTCACGGCGAACAGGGCGGTGCTGCGTCGTTTCACGTCCCGCTCCTCCAGAGATGATGGGAGCGCTCCCAAGTGTGTACGCCGGTCATGTTGTTCGAGTCATGACAGGACGTCAACGGTCGGGACACAACCGATTCCCCTCGCACGCGCTCCGCCGCCACGCCCGCGCGAGGACCGCACCCGCATGCAAGGCTGGTCGAGAGAAAGGGAGGATTCATAACAGGCCAGACAAATAGGCAAAAGAGGCAGAGACATGGACGAGAAGCAATTCATACAGGCGGTGTCGGAGCGCACGGGCCTGACACGCCAGGAAGCCGCGGACCTCACCCGGGCCACGCTCGAAACGCTCGCCCATCGGCTGAGCTCCGGCGAGGCCCTGGAGCTGATCATGGAACTGCCGGAGGGCCTGGCCCGGTCCGTGCGCCGGGGACTCGGCGGCCGGACCGAGAGCTTCGGCTACCAGGACGCCGTACGACGGGTGGCCGAGCGCAACATGCTCACCGAGGAGGAGACCGACCGGGGCATGCGCGCGGTCCTTGCGGAACTCCACGAGGCGATCAGCGAGCGGGAGTTCGTGCAGCTCATGTCACAGCTCGGAACCGAGTTCTCGCAGGCGGTCGCATCGGCCGAGTGACGGGCTGCCTCGCCTCGCCACCGAGGTGAGGCAGCGAGGTGAGGCGGCGAGGCGACGCGGTGAGGCGGCCGTTCCCGGCGGGTCAGACCGCGGGCACGTCCAGCCTGCTGATGCGCACGGCGCCCGGTGTCTCGCCCGGGTGGCCGCTGGTCAGGGTGAGCCGGATCCGGGAGCCGCGCACCGGGCCGAAGGTGATCACCGTCGGGGTGTCCGAGGAGGCCGCCCAGTCCACCCTCGCGCCCTCCACCGGGAGGTAGGTGCGCCCGTCCCACACCGCGACCTCGACGGACGCGGGCAGCGAGTGGGTCGCGTCCACGGTGAAGGAGACCTCCGCCCGGTCGAAGGTCCGGATGCGCCCGAAGTCGACCGCGACCCAGTCCCTGGGACGGGCCCCGCTGAAGGCGGGCAGCAGTGCCGTCGCCGACTTGGTGAAGGCGTTGGACCAGCCGGTGGCCGGGTCGCCGTCGAGCATCGCGGCCGGGAGGGTGTCCGGGCGTCCGGAGTAACTCGCGTCCGCGTAGGGGTGGTTCGGCGGCGAAGGGAGGTCGGGCCCGAATGCGGGGGCGGGAGTGCGGGCGACCGAGCGGGCGGGCGTGGTGCGGACTGCCGCGGTGCCCCTGCGCAGGCCGTCCGCACGTGCCGTGACCTTCAGCGTGCCCGCGTCGGTGCCGGACCGCACAAGAGCAAGTGCCTTGCCGTGGAAGGCGGTTCGAGTACTGGCCTGATAGCGCTCCGCGCTCTCCTCACGTCCGTTGTCGAGCCCGGCCAGGGAGCCGCCGCTCACCTCGAACGTGATGAGGTGCTCGGCGTCGGGCACCAACACCCCGTGGGTGTCGACGATCTCGGCGGTCACGAAGACCAGTGAACGGCCGTCGGCGGGAAGGGACTTGCGGTCGGCGGTGAGCCGTACGGCGTGCGGGGCACCCGCCGTGCGCAGGACGTCGGTGGCGACCGTCCGGCCGTCTTGCCGGGCCACCGCCCTCAACTCACCGGGCTCGTAGGGCACCTGCCAGGTCAGATGCAGTTTGCCCGCGCTGCCGTTCGGGCTGGTGTAACTGTCCGGGTAGGGGCCGCCGGTGAAGGTCTTGTCGTCGCCGGTGGCCTCGGTGGTCTCCAGATACGTCCGGCCGTCGGTGGTCCTCTTGGTGTCGAACTCCCTGACGCCCAGGGACCTTCCGTTGAGGAACAGCTCGACGGACGCGACATTGGCGTACGCCCAGACCTCCACCGTCTCCCCGGCTTCGTGGTTCCAGCTCATCGGCACCAGATGCACCATCGGCTCGGTGACCCACTGGCTGCGGAAGAGGTGGTACATGTCCTTGGGGAAGCCGGCCGTGTCGACCGCGCCGAAGAAGGACGCCTTGACCGGGAAGACGTTGTACGGCGTCGGCTCCCCGATGTAGTCGATGCCCGACCAGAGGAACTGCCCCGCGAACCACTTCCGGTCCCGGTCCTTCTTGTGCCCGTACTCGCCGCTCATGGTCCAGGAGGCGAGGTTGTTGTCGTACGAGGAAGTGGCACGCCTGCCGGGGGTGTGGTTCTCGCCGGTGTTGAGATGCTGGGGCTCCTGGTAGGCGCCCCGGGTCGAGGTCTCCGACGAGGACTCGGACTCGAAGAGGAACAGGTTCGGGTAGGTCGCGTGCAGGGCGTCGACCGATCTGGCGGTGTTGTAGTTCAGGCCGAGGCCGTCGAGCTTGGCGAGCATCAGGTCGGCCGCCGAGCCCTTCGCCGGGACCGAGTGGTACTTGTTGGAGCCGATGACGACGGGCCGGGTGTCGTCGGCGGCCTTGATGGCGCCGATGATCCGGTCGGCCATCGCGAGCCCTGCCGTGCTGGTGGAGTCGGGGATCTCGTTGCCGATGGACCACAGCACGACGGCGGGCGAGTTGCGGGCCGCCAGGACCATCTCGGTGGCGTCCTTCTCGCACCACTCGTCGAAGAACCGGCCGTAGTCGTACTTGGTCTTGCCGGTCCGCCAGCAGTCGAAGGCCTCCACCATCATCACGATGCCCAGTTCCTCGCAGACCTGGATCATCTGCGGCGAGGGCGGGTTGTGGGAGGTGCGGAGGGCATTGACGCCCATCGACTTCATGATGGTCATCTGTCTGCGCACCGCGTCGATGCTGATCGCCGCGCCGAGGGCGCCCAGGTCATGGTGCAGATCGACGCCCTTGATCTTGGCGTGGGTGCCGTTGAGGGAGAAGCCCTCGTCGGGGTCGAAGCGGTAGCCGCGGATCCCGAAGGTGGTGCGGTGGGTGTCGGTGGTCGTGCCGTCGACGCGGAGCTCGGTCTCCAGGGTGTAGCGGTGCGGGGCGGCGAAGTCCCACAACCGGGGTTCGGGGACGGTGAGTTCATGGGTCTCGGCCGCCTCGGCGGCGACGGCCACGGTGGACGACGTACGGGCGACCGTGTGCCCGTCGGGGTCCACGATCCGGGAGCGGACCTGGACGTCCGCGCCGCTCCCGGACGCGTTGACGACGGCCGTCCGCACCCGGACCAGGGCCCGCTCGGCGGTGATGTCCGGCGTCGTGACGCGGGTGCCCCAGCGCGCCACGTGCACGGGCTCGGTCACCACCAGCCGGGCCTCGCGGTAGATGCCGCTGCCCGAGTACCAGCGGCTGCTGGGCAGCCGGTTCTGGACCTTGACCGCGATGACGTTCTCGGTGCTGCCGTCGGTGTGCAGCAGGTCGGTGAGGTCGAAGGCGAAGCCCGTGTAGCCGTAGGGGTGGCGGCCGGCCTCGGTGCCGTTGCAGTAGACGTACGCGTCCATGTAGACGCCGTCGAACTCCACCGAGACCCGGCTGCCCGCCCAGCCGGGCGGCACGGTGAAGGCGATCCGGTACCAGCCGAGGCCGCCCGGGAAGAACCCGGTGCCGCTGGTGGTGCCGTTCTCCGTGGTGGGGGTCTGCTCGATGCTCCAGTCGTGCGGCACCGCGACCTCGCGCCAGCCCGAGTCGTCGTACCCCGGGTCGGCGGCGGACGGGGGTCCCCCCTGCTCGAGCGAAGCCGAGAGCTTGGGGGAGAACGCGCCGGTCGGGTCGGTGATCCCGCCCGGGTCGACCAGCGCGAAGCGCCAGCCGTCCCGGAGCGGAACCGTGCGGCGTCCCCCGGCACGCCCGGACGCCTCGGCCGCCCGTGCGTCCGGGGCGCCCAGGAGCGCTGAGGCCGTGGGGGCTGCCGCCCCGGCGACCAAAACCGATCTGCGAGTGACCGTCATGACGGCTCTCCCTCATCAGGGCCCAGAAGTACTCACAACTGATCGTGAACAAACAGATTCTGACGGTATGTCACACAGGACCGTCAAGGGTGCGGGAACACACTCCGGCCCCGGGCATCACATCGGCCGAATCGGCACCTTGGCCGTCGCGCCCGGTCACCGAGAGGTTGCCGTCCGTGGGAGAGGCGGACGCACTAGGCTGGAACACAAGTGACGCACCTGTTCACTGTGAGTGTGCGCTTGGGAGCGGCGACGATGAGCCCGGACTATCCGTTCGACGATGCGGCTACGGCCCGGGCTGTCATCGGCGAGGACGGCACGCTGGTCGAGTGGAACGAGGGCGCCCGCCGGCTGCTCGGCCACCCGGCCGCCGCCGTCGTGGGCCGCCCCGCGGCACAGCTGCTGGCCGGAGACGGGGTCCTGCCCCCGCCCGCCGGCTCACGCTGGGACGGAACGGTCGGTCTGCGCCACCGCGACGGCCGTACGGTGTCGGTGTGGCTGCTGGCCCACCACCGTCCGCCGCGCGACGACCGCCCGGCCGACTGGCTCGTCGTCACCCCGCTCGCGGGCGGCCCGCCCGCACCGGACGACCCGCTGGCCGGCGCCGCGCTGGTCCAGTCCCCGTGCGCCGTCTCGGTGTACGACGAACAGCTGCGGCTGCGCACCATGAACGCCGCGATGGCCGAGGTGATCGGGCTGCCCCTGGAGCACGCCCAGGGGCTCAGGATGTCCGAGATCGGCGGCAAGCCGGAGAGCGACGAACTGGAGAGCCATCTGCTCCGGGTGCTCACCACCGGGCGGCCACTGGACGCCGAGACCTTCATGCGGGCCGGCCGCGAGGACCGGGCGCACGCCTGGCTGGCCCGGATGGCCCCGGTCACCGACGCCGAGGGGCGGGTGCACGGGGTGTCCCTGACCGCCCACGACTTCACCGACAACTACCGGGCCCGGGAACGGCTGCAACTGGTCAACGAGGCGAGTGCCCGCATCGGCACCACCCTCGACGTCACCCGCACGGCTCAGGAGCTGGCGGACGTGTGCGTGCCGGCGCTCGCCGACTTCGTCCGCGTCGACCTGCTGGATCCGCAGGAGCACGGCGGCGAGCCCCCGGCCCGGATCACCGCGCCGGTCCCGCTGCGCCGGGCCGCGCACCGGTCGGTGCTCCGGGGCACCCCCGAGGCGATGGTCGGGCCCGGCAACGTCGAGTTCTACCCCGCCTCGTCCCCGCAGGCCGACTCGCTCACGGCCGGCCGCACGATCGTGGCCTCGGTGCCCTCCGACATCGAGCAGTGGCTGGCCGCGGACACGGCGCGCGGCGAGCGGGCGCGGGAGTTCGGCATCCACTCCGTGATGTCCGTGCCGATGCGGGCGCGCGGGCTGACCCTGGGGGTCGTCGTACTGGCCCGGCACCGCCGCCCGGACCCCTTCACCCCCGACGACGTGCTGCTGGCCGAGGACATCACGGCCCGCGCCGCCGTCTGCGTCGACAACGCCCGCCGCTACTCGCGCGAGCGCGACACCGCCCTCGCCCTCCAGCGCAGTCTGCTGCCCCGCTCGCTGCCGCGCACGGCCGCCGTGCAGGCCGCCTCGCGCTATCTGCCGGCGGCGAGCGCCGGGGTGGGCGGTGACTGGTTCGACGTGATCCCGCTGTCCGGGATGCGGGTCGCCATGGTCGTCGGGGACGTCATCGGCCATGGCATCCAGGCCTCGGCCACCATGGGCCGGCTGCGCACCGCCGTGCGCACCCTCGCCGACATCGACCTGGCCCCGGACGAGCTGCTCACCCACCTCGACGACCTGGTGCTCCGGCTGTCGGAGGAGTCGGGCGGGGACAGCAGCCCCGGCGAGGTTGGCGCGACCTGCCTGTACGCCGTGTACGACCCGGTGTCACGCCGCTGCACCCTGGCCCGCGCCGGGCACCCCCAGCCCGTCCTGATCCCGCCCGGCGGACCGCCCCGCCAGCTCGACATGCCGGCCGGTCCCCCGCTGGGCCTCGGCGGGCTGCCGTTCGAGTCCACCGAGCTCGAACTCCGCGAGGGCAGCGTGCTCTCGCTGTACACCGATGGTCTGATCGAGGCCCTCGACCGGGACGTCGACACCGGTCACCGGCTGCTGCACCAGGCGCTGGCGTCGTACGCGGACTCGCTGGACGAGACCTGCGACCGCGTCCTGCGGGCCCTGCTGCCGCCGGGCGGCGCCCAGGACGACGTGGCCCTGCTGCTCGCGCGCACCCAGGGGCTGCCCGCCTCCCGGGTGGCGACCTGGGACATCCCGGCCGACCCGGCGCTCGTCGCGCCGATCCGCAAGCAGGCCGTGGAGCAGCTCGACACCTGGCGGCTGAGCCATGCCGCGTTCACCACGGAACTGGTGGTGAGCGAGCTCGTCACCAACGCCATCCGGTACGGCTCGCACCCCGTCCGGCTGCGGCTGATCCATGACGCGGCCACCCTGATCTGCGAGGTCTCCGACACCAGCCACACCGCCCCCCATCTGCGCCGGGCCAAGACCTGGGACGAGGGCGGGCGCGGGCTGCTCCTGGTCGCCCAGCTCACCCAGCGCTGGGGCAGCCGGCACACGGCCGACGGCAAGACGATCTGGGCGGAGATCGGTCTGTTCGAGGAGGAGGACGAGTAGCCGCCCGCCGCGATCCGCTCAGGAGGCCGACAGCCAGGGCCGCACCTGTTTTCGGGCCTCGTGCAGCCGCGACTTGAGCGTGCCCAGCGGGATGCCGACGCGCTCGGCGACCTCGGCGTACTCCAGCTGGCAGATGTCCCGGTAGATCAGCGGCGCGACCAGGTGCGGGTGCTCGCGCTCCAGGCGCTCCAGCGCCTCCAGGAGGTCCACCCGGGAACCCGCGATCACGCTGGTCGTGCGCGGGTCGACGTACTGCGACGGCTCGATCGAGGCGGGCTGCTCGGCCGCCCGGCGCTTGAGCTCGCGGTACTTCTGGCGGGCGCAGTTCGCGACGACCGTGTAGAGCCAGGTGCTGAAGCGGCTGCGACCCTCGAAGGTGGAGATCTTCCGGGCTATCTGGAGCAGCACGTCCTGCGCCGCCTCCTCCGCGTCCTCCCGGCAGGGCAGAAAGCGCCCGCAGCGCCGGACGACCTCGGGCCGGACCTCGGTCAGCAGCCGGTCCAGGGCCGCCGGGTCGCCCGCGGCGGCCCGCCGGGCGAGGTCTTCGGTCAGCACCGCGTCGTCCACGGAAGGTCCCTCTCGGAGTCGATCTCAGGGCAGGCATGATAGTCGCATGCAACCCCCGGAGCGGATCGGCCGCTACCGCCTCGAACGACCCCTGGGCAGTGGTGCCTTCGGCACGGTCTGGCTCGCCCACGACGATGTGCTCCAGGCACCGGTCGCGGTGAAGGTCCTCGCCGACAACTGGTCGCACCGCCTGGACATCCGCGACCGGTTCCTGTCCGAGGCGCGGCTGCTGCGCAAGGCCGACTCCAACCGCGTGGTGCAGGTCTACGACATCGGGGAACTGCCGGACGGCAGGCCGTACTTCGTGATGGAGTACGGCGACGCCGGCACCCTCGCCGACCGGGTCGCCGCCGGTCCGCTCCCGGTGCCCGAGGCGCTGCGGCTGACGGCCGAGGCCGCCCGGAGCGCGGCGGCACTGCACGAGGCCGGGATCGTGCACCGGGACATCAAGCCGAGCAACGTCCTGCTGCGCAGCGGGCCGGGCGGCACCCACCGTGTCCTGCTCGCCGACCTGGGCCTTGCCAAGAGCCTGGCGCAGGCCTCGGGGCTCACCCTGGCCGCCGGGTCGGCCGGATACCAGCCGCCGGAACAGGCGCAGCCCGGCGCGGGCATCGACGCGCGTGCCGACGTCTACAGCCTGGGCGCGGTCGGCTACGAGCTGGTCACCGGCACCGTGCCCGGCGCCCCGGGGCAGGTCGTGCGCCCGCAGCGGCTGCGTCCGGATCTCGGCGACGACGTGCAGCGGGCGCTGATGCGCGCCCTGGAGCCGGACCGGGAGCGGCGCTGGCCGGGTGCCGGGGCCTTCGCGGACGAGCTGGACCGACTGGCCGCGCGTGCGTCGGCGGCACCGGCGCGCCGCAGGGCCGGCCGGCTCAGGCCCGCGCGTGCCGCCCGCCCCGGGTCCGCGGCCCCGGCGGTGGCGACCGGCGGACCCGCACGTGCGGCGTCCTCCGTCCGGCCCCCGGCCGGGCAGTCGCCGCACCCCGCGCCCGCCGGACCACGCCGGCGCAGGCTCGACGGCCTCCGGAACCGGCTCAACGCGCTCACGCTGTCCCTGGCCGCGGTGCTCGCCGCGCTGATCGCGGCCGGCACGGTCACCTGGCTGCACCGGCACTCCGCGGCGGACGAGAACGTGCGGGTGGCGGACTCCACCGGGCGCGTGGTGGCCGAGGTACCCGCCGACTGGGGCCGCGAGCTGCGCGACTCCGGCTGGAACCCGCGGGCGCTGGGGCTGAAGTCCGGGCACGAGCCGGGGCTGGAGGTCGCCGACGACCTGTCGAAGTGGCCGGACCTCACGGCCGCGGTCAACGGTGTCTTCATCGGCCTGAGCGAGCACGGCGACGTCACCGCCCGGGTGAACGCCCTCGGTCACTCCGGCTGCCACTACGCCGGCGCCCGCGCCTTCACCGGTACGGACTGGCACGGCCGTATCCGTGCCTGGAGCGACTGCCCGGACGGCGGCTCCCTCACGGAGACCGCGCTGACCCGCGCGGACGGCGCCGCGCAGCCGCAGGTGTATGTGCAGGTGCGCGGGGACGGCGACGCGACCGAGGGCATACTCCGCTCGCTCCGGGTCACCTGACGGGCAAGGATCGTAAAAGAACCACGCGGGTCGCGAACCTTTCCGGTGGCCCGTGCATCGCAGAGTCATGACGGCGCACACGGCGCCGCGGGCACGCGTCCGCCGTGTTCCTCGAAGATCCAGGAGTGTTGAAGAGACATGGTGCACACCCCCTCCTTGCAGCGCGGGACCCTGCTCGTGAGCGCTGTCGCCGTACTGGGCCTCCTGACCGCGTGCGGCAGTCCCACGGTGCAGACGACGCCCTCGCGCACGGCATCCGGCACGGCGGGGCCCGCGACCGAGGACACGGCGGGCTCCACCGCGCCGTCGTCCGGCACCGCGTCCGCCGCGACCGGCGGGGCGGCGTCGTCCGCCAAGGCGACCGGCGGCACGAGCGGCGCCACGACCACCGCCGGCTCGACCACGCGCTGCCACACCTCCGAGCTGAGCGCCTCGGTGGGCCGCAACAACCCGGGCGCCGGGCAGGAGAACTTCCCGATCGTGCTCACCAACAAGTCCGGCCACACCTGCACCGTGCGCGGCTACCCCGGCGCCGCGTTCGTGAGCGCCTCGGGCGCCCAGCTCGGCCCGGACCCCAAGCGCTCCTCCGGTTCGCCGGCCACGGTCGCCCTGAAGCCCGGGCAGAGCGCCTGGGCGGGGCTGTCCTTCTCCAACCCGGAGATCAGCGGCGCGAAGACGGCGACCCCGGCCGCGCTGGTCGTCACCCCGCCGGACGAACGGGACTCGCTCAAAGTGACGTGGACGGCCGGCGAGGTGCCCGTCTCCGGGAACGCCTCCTCCGTCTTCCTGACGGTCTTCAGCGCCGGTACCGGCGCCTGACCCATCCGACCCGGACCCCGCTGCCTCTCCCCCCGGCAGCGGGGTTCGTCATTGCCGCGCCACAACTGTCACAGGACGGCAACAGGCCTCGGCCGCCCCGATCTTTCCGCCGTGACCGCCCATCGAAACCCCTCGACCGCACAGCACAAAGGCTCCGCCCGGAGCCGCGACGAGGAATCGGGGACGAACATGAGCGGCATCTCACGCAGAGGTCTGCTGACCGCGGGGGCGACGGCGGGCGCGCTGGGCGCCCTGACCGCCTGCTCGTCCGGGGGCTGGTCCCTGAGCGGTGACGGGGGCCCCGGACCCGGCAGGAGCACGGAGCAGCAGGCCCGGCCCGTGAAGACGATCGGTGACGGCTCCACCGCCGACACCGGCGCCCAGCCCAAGCAGCCGAAGGCCACCCGGCTGAAGCCCGGGGAGCAGCCGCCCCAGTTCGTGGTGTTCTCCTGGGACGGGGCGGGCGAGATCAGCAACAAGCTCTTCTCCCGGTTCCGCGGGATAGCCGCCGACCACGGCGCCGCGATGACCTTCTTCCTCAGCGGCATCTACACGCTGCCCGAGTCCAAGAAGCACCTCTATCGTCCCCCGCAGCACCCGGTCGGCGCCTCCGCGATCGGCTACCTCGCCGACCGGCACATCCACGCCACCCTCCAGCAGGTGCGCGCCGCCTGGCTCGAGGGCCATGAGATCGGCACCCACTTCAATGGGCACTTCTGCGGCGCGGACGGCGTGCGCAACTGGTCGTCCGCCGAATGGCGCAGCGAGATCGACCAGGCCGTCTCCTTCGTCACCCGGTGGAAGACCAACACCGGCTTCACCGACCTCGAACCGCTGCCCTTCGACTACCGCAAGGAACTGATCGGCGGCCGCACCCCGTGTCTGGAGGGCCAGGCCGCGCTGCTGCCCACGGCGGCCGCGCTGGGCTGGAAGTACGACGCCAGCTCCCCCGGTGGGCTGCAGATCTGGCCGGGCAAGGTGCAGGGCGGCCGGATCTGGGACTTCCCGCTGCAGTCCATACCGTTCTCCGGCCACTCCTTCCAGGTGCTGTCGATGGACTACAACATGATGTTCAACCAGTCCGCCGGCAACCCACTGGGCGACCGCTCCCAGTACGACGCCTGGCGCGCCCAGGCCCGCGACACCTACCTCGCCGGGTTCCAGCGCGCCTACACCACCAACCGGGCGCCCTTCTTCATCGGCAACCACTTCGAGCGCTGGAACGGCGGCATCTACATGGACGCCGTCGAGGAGGCCATCGGCCGCATGGCCGAGCACGACGACGTGCGCTTCGTCTCCTTCAAACAGCTCGTGGCCTGGCTGGAGGCCCAGGACCCGGCGGTGCTGCGCAAGCTGCGCACGCTCAACCCCGGGCAGTCCCCGACGGGCGGCTGGGCGGAGTTCCTGGGCGCGGCGGGCACACCGTCCTCCTGATCCCGCCCCGTCACCGCTGAGCGGGCGCGCGGTTCCTCAGCGGCCGCGGCGGCCGGTTCCCGGGCCGTAGCCGCCGTCGTGCCGCCCGCCGTACTGGCCGCCCCAGGAGCAGGCGTACGGGTAGGTGGCACAGACGTCCGCGGAGTCGGAGGCCGACGGCGTCGGCTGCGGGGTCGACGCGGTCGCCGACGAGTTCCTCGCGGCCTTGGGGGTGGCGGCGGGCGCCGACGACGGCGGGCTGTCGGCGCCCCAGTTGACCACCTCCATCTGGAGGTCGGGCTTGGAGGCGTCGATCACCCAGCGCTGGTCCGCGGTGTTCGCGCGGGTCTTGACGACGAGGGCGCCCCCGCCGTCGGTGGCGGCCGGGGTGAGGGCCAGGTCCTGGTCCCAGCGGGGCACCAGGGCGCCCTGGAGGGTGAAGTCGTAGCGGACGTTCTTGGCGCCGGGCCGGGCGGCGCCGGTGCACGAGGCGAGCCGGACCGAGTAGCCGAGGCGGGAGTCCAGGCACAGCTCAGGGGCGGCGGCGCTGCGCAGCAGTCCGTCGGTCTCGTACGTCCATCGCTGGCTCGCGGCCGAGGAGCACTTGGCGAGTTCGGTCTCCGCGCCCTCGACGGCCTTGTTGCCCACGACGGCGACGCACAGACCGGAGCCGACGTTGTGCAGCCGGCCGCTCAGGGTGCCCTGGGAGGTCTGGCTCGCGCCGGCCCAGGAGGGCCCCCGTGTGGACGAGCCGGGGCCGGGCGTCTTGGCGGACCTCCCGTCCGGGGCCGGGGCGGCGCCGTCGCCGGAGGAGAGGACGGACCACAGGATCAGCGGCAGGACCACGAGTCCGCTGACGGTGGCCACGGCCGCGGCGAGGTTCCGCCGACGGGCGCGCCGGGCCGCCCGGTGTGCGGAGCGGCGGGAGCGGGCGCCGTCCGCGGGGGCGGAAGGGCGGGTCGTGGCACGGAGTGCGGAGGCCGCGCGGCGGGCAACGGCGCGGGGGCTCGGAGCCGGGAGCCCGGGAGCGGACGCCCCCTGCCCGGTGAGGACCGATGCGTCGTCGTCGGCGGTGCCCGGGACCGTCTCGGTGAAGGCCTCGCCCACGGCCGATGTGAACGGTTCGCCGCCCGCCGGGGCCGCGGCCGGCGGCCGCGGGGGTTCGGGGTCGGCGGGCTCCCCGGTCAGGCCCGCCCTGGACTCCACGTAGGCCTGTGCGCCCCAGCCGAGCACGGCCTCGGCCAGGGCGACGCCGAGGAATCCGTTGAACGTGTCCAGTTGGTCGGCGGTGTGGCGGCAGTGCGTGCAGCGGTTGAGGTGCTGCTGGAGATCCGGGTCGACGGTCATCGCGCCGCGCCGGAAGGTCACGTCCAGCATCCGGATGTAGCGCAGGCACTCGTCCTCGGTGGCGAGTTCACGGTGGACCTGCAGGGACTCCTCACGCAGCCGCACGCGGGCCCGGTGCAGTTCGGCGCGGGCCCCCTCCTCGTCCAGTCCGAGCAGGGCGGCCGGCACCGCGAGCGGTTCGGCCTCGACCTCGGCGTGCCACAGGACGGCGCGGGAGGACTGGGGCAGCCGCTGGAACGCCCGCGACAGCAGGCGCCGGTTCGAGGGCGGCAGCAGCCGGGCGGCCGCGCGGTCCCCGGGGCCGGTGAGGAGGGCGGGGTGCAGCAGTTCCTGGCGGCCGTCGCTGTCCCACTCCGCCGCGATGCGGCGCACGGTGACCAGCAGATGGGGCCGCCAGGCGGAGGTCGGGCCCGCCTGCCGGAGCGACTCCCCGAAGAGCCTGGTGAACGCCGCGGTGGTGAGCATCCCCGCCGCGCGCGGTCCGTCGGTGCACAGCCGCGCGTAGGCGAAGGCCGCTTCCCAATGCCGGTCCAGGAGTTCGCCGACGGGATGCAGCGCTGGTGTCGTCCCCGTCCACTTCTTCAGCTCGGCGCTCAGTTGCTCGTCCGTGACGTCGAACGGTCTGGCCGGGCTCGGGGAATTCGACGAGCCTGCGTCATTCACGGGTGCATTCCTCCCAGACGCAACACGGGATTTAGTCCATACCAATGGGCATGCGGCCGGGCCAACCTGGCCCGAACGGAGTTCGGCATCTCGGACGTTCGCCTTCGGCAGCTCTTTTGAAGCGTGGGGGGCGTACGGGAGCGGCCTCGCGCGCACAGCGGCAAAAATAATTGTCTGCGCGCCGACAGCGCACACTTTTGCACAGGCCAGCCTGTATGAACAAGAGATCCAGACGTTTTGACATTGCTCAGCCACCCGGCGGAATTGACGAATCGTCAATAGATCACGTGGGTCAGATCCTGCCGTGGCGAATCGCCCGGTAATTGCGGTATCGATACGCCCCCGGCGGCACTCCGTAGCGTTCGCGGAACACCCGGTGAAAGTGGAACGGGCTCGGAAATCCCGACGCGGCGGCCACCCGCTCGACGGTGAGGCCGGTCCCCTCCAGCAGCCGGGCGGCATGGCGCAGCCGGGCCTCGCGCAGCGCGCGCATCGGCGAACGGCCGGTCTGCTCGGTGAAGAGATGCGCGAACCGGGAAGGCGACAGCGCGACGCTCCCGGCGAGCGAGCGGACCGTGTGCGCGGCGCCGGGGTCGGCCGCGATCAGCTCCTCGGCGCGGCGCACCCGAGGATCGATGCCGGGCGGCGGCGACGGCTCCCGCGCACCGGCCGTCGCCAGCAGGACGGCCTCCTCCAGCGAGCACAGGGCCAGTTCCCGTGCCGCACTGCCGTGAGCGACGGCCACCGGGTCGTCGTCCACAGAGGCGGCGGCGGGCGGTGCGCCGGTGCCGGTCCAGCGGGCGTCGGCGAGCATGCGCCCGAACGCCGCCCCGACCCGGCCGCGCAGCTCGGCGGGGGCGGCGGTGACGGCGTACATCCCGTCGCCCACGGTGTACGGGCGCAGCCAGGCCGTCCAGGAGGGCCTGGCCTGGCAGTGCGTCCACCAGAACCGCCAGTGCCGGGAGCCGGGCGGGACCGCATAGCGGTGCCGGACGCCGGGGGCGAGCACCACCAGGTCGCCCGCGGCGGGGTGCGCCTCGGCCGTGCCCTGGCGCATCAGGCCGCGCCCGCCCGTCGTCCAGGTGAACAGCCGGCTCTCCGACCCGCCGGGCCGCTCGACGCGATAGCCCGGCGTCCGGTCGAAGCGGCCGACCACCACCAGGCCGGGCGGCGGCGAGGGATCACCGGGTACGGCAGCCTCGGGCAGTTGCTCAGTGGTCACGGGCATCCTCCGGGCACGGGCGTCGGCCTAGCGTGGCGGACCGAGGACGGGACCGAGCACCGAACCGAAGGGTGGACACATGACAGCCACGGACAGCGGCGCCGCCGGCGCCCCCATCCTGCCGCGGGCGGTGCGGCCGCAGTTCGAGGAGGCGGGCTTCGCGGTCGTGCGCGGGCTGTTCGGGTACGACGAGATCGACCGGCTGTGCGCCGAGTTCGCGGCGCTGCACGCGTCCGGTCCCGTACCCGGGCACTTCGAGCCCCGGCCCCCGCGGGGCGACGGCCCGGCCGATCCGCTGCACACGCATCCGCGGGTGATGCAGCCGCACGAGATCAGCCCGCTCGCCCGCGCCGTCCTCCTGGACGCACGGCTGAGGACGGTCCTCGAGGCACTGCTGGGCGAGGAGGTGCTGGCCGCGCAGAGCATGTTCTACTTCAAGCCGCCGGGAGCCCGCGGCCAGGCGCTGCACCAGGACAACTTCTATCTGCGGGCCGAGCCGGGCACCTGTGTCGCCGCCTGGGTCGCCTGCGAGGTGATCGACCGGGACAACGGCGGGCTCGAAGTCGTCCCCGGCACGCACCGGATGGACCTGTTCTGCCCCGAGGAGGCGGACGAGGAGCTGTCGTTCGCCCGGGAGTACGTGCCGCCGCCGCCCGGTCTGACGGCCGTACCGGTCGACATGGCACCGGGCGACGTGCTCTTCTTCAACGGCAGCCTGGTGCACGGCTCGCGGCCCAACCGCAGCGCCGACCGCTTCCGGCGTTCCTTCATCGGTCACTACGTGGGCCGCTCCACGCGGCGCATCGGCGGCTACTACCGCACGCTGTCCATGTCCGGCGACAGCGTCCCGCTCCCGAAGAGCGAGGGCGCCGGTCCGTGCGGCACCGAGTTCGCACCGCACGGACCCCACTGACGGACCGTCAGTGTCCGCTGATGGCGTGCGGGCTGTAGGGCGCCTCCAGCTCCTCGATCTCCTTCTCGCTCAGTTCGAGTTCCACGGCGGCCACCGCGTCCTCGATGTGCCGCGGCCTGGCGGCACCGACGATCGGCGCGACCACCGTGTCCCGGTGCAGCAGCCAGGCGAGGGCAACCTGGGCGCGCGGGACACCCCGGTCGCCGGCGATACGGGTGACGGCCTCGACGATCGCATGGTCGCCCTCCAGGTAGAGGCGGCTGCCGAAGTTGTCGTTCGCGCTGCGCTCGGTGACGGTGCCCCAGTCGCGGGTGAGCCGGCCGCGGGCCAGCGGGCTCCAGGGCAGCACACCGACGCCCTGGTCCGCGCAGAGCGGCAGCATCTCCCGCTCCTCCTCGCGGTAGAGGAGGTTGTAGTGGTTCTGCATGGACACGAACCTGGTCCAGCCGTGCCGCTCGGCGGTGTACTGGGCCTTGGAGAACTCCCAGGCGTACATCGAACTGGCCCCGAGGTAGCGGACCTTGCCCGCCTTGACCAGGTCGTGCAGCGCCTCCATCGTCTCCTCGACCGGCGTGGCGTGGTCGTAGCGGTGGATCTGGTAGAGGTCGACGTAGTCGGTGCCGAGGCGGCGCAGGCTGTGGTCGATCTCCGACATGATCGCCTTGCGGGACAGCCCGCCCCCGTTCGGCCCCGGGCGCATCCGCCCGTGCACCTTGGTGGCGAGCACGACCTCGTCGCGGGACGCGAAGTCGCGCAGCGCCTTCCCCACGATCTCCTCGCTGGTGCCGTCCGAGTAGACGTTGGCCGTGTCGAAGAAGTTGACGCCCGCCTCCAGCGCCTGCCGGATCAACGGGCGTGACGCCTCCTCGTCGAGGGTCCACTCGTGGACTCCGCGGTCGGGCAGGCCGTAGGTCATGCAGCCCAGACAGATCCGCGACACGTCCAGGCCCGTCGAACCGAGCTTCACATACTGCATCGTTGCTGCTCCTGCCTTCGGGTCGGTCAGGGACTGGGAGCGTACGACGTCGAACCACCCCCACTTGACGACCATCGTGTGCGGACGGTTGGATCCTGAAACATGTGTCGCCGCGCTCGGCGCGGGCACGCAGAGGTGCGCCCAGCCGGTAACGGACACGTTCCCAGCCCGGCCCGAGTCGCCAGGACCGCCGCGCCGGTCCGAGGCGGGGCCGTACCCGCGATTGATGGAGCGGAGTACATGCCCGCCAAGGGTGTTTCCCGCGTCGGAGGTCCCGGGACGACCGCCGGCGCCGTCGTGTGTGCGGTCGCGTTGGCCGTGGGGCTGACGGGATGCGGATCGAGCGGCTCGTCGGAGGCGGACCCGCCGCAGCCGTCGCGGAGCGCGTCCGCGCAGGTGCGGCTCCCGCCGCGGCACGCCGGTTTCGACTACCAGATCGGCGGTGCCTATCCCCCGCCGAAGGGCGTGCGCATCGTCAGCCGCGACCGCTCCTCGTCCCCCGCGCCCGGCCTCTACAACATCTGCTACGTCAATGCCTTCCAGGCCCAGCCGGAGGAGCGCGCCGCCTGGCCCGCCGACCTGCTGCTGCGCGATGCCGACGGCGAGGTGGTCATCGACGAGGACTGGAACGAGCCGCTGCTCGACCTCCGCACCCCGGCCAAGCGCGAGCGCGTCGCCCAGACGGTCGACCGCTGGATCGACGAGTGCGCCACCAAGGGCTTCGACGCCGTCGAGCCGGACAACTACGACAGCTACACACGCTCCCAGGACCTGCTCACCGCCGACGACGCGACCGCGTTCATCGCCCTGCTCTCCCGGCACGCGCACGCCCGGCATCTGGCCATCGGCCAGAAGAACACACCCGAGCTGGCGGGCGTCCGGAAGAAGGCCGGGCTGGACTTCGCGGTGGCCGAGGAGTGCGGTGAGTACGACGAGTGCGGCACCTATGCCAAGGCGTTCGACGACCGGGTGGTCGTCGTCGAGTACTCGGACAAGGGCCTGCGCAAGGCCGTCGCGGGCTTCGGCGACCGGCTGAGCATCGTGCGCCGGGACCGGATGGTGTCGACACCGGGCAGTACCGGGTACGTGCGCAAGGTACGCCCGTGACCGCGCGCCTGCCCGGGCGCGCCGCTCACCAGTCGCGCTCCAGCAGTTCCAGTGCGTCCTCCCACGGGAACTCCGGCCGTCTGCCGGACTCGTCGGGCTCACCGGAGTAGGGCTCGCCGAACCGGACGCCCATGCCGCGCAGCCGTATCAGGCTGTCCTGGTAGGCGGGATGGGCGGCCAGCGCGTCCGCCACGCACGGCAGGACGGCGATCGGAACGCCCAGACCGTGGGCCTCGCAGAGCGTGCCCAGGGCCAGGGTGTCGGCGATCCCGGCCGCCCACTTGTTGACCGTGTTGAAGGTGGCCGGCGCGACCACCACGGCGTCCGGCGCCGGGAAGGGGCGCGGATCGGCCGGGGTCCGCCAGGCGGAGCGGACGGGGCGGCCGGTCTGCGCCTCGACGGCGGCGATGTCGAAGAACCCGCCCGTCGCGACCGGCGTCGCTATGACGCCGACCTCCCAGTCCCGCTCCTGCGCGGCGGTGATCAGCTTGCTGACGCCCGCGGCGATCCCGGCGGCGCAGACGACGAGGTAGAGGAAGGGTCTCTCGGCCTGTTCGGTCATCCGGGCACCCTACTGGGGCGCAGGACACGGCTCCCGCCCGCACTCGGGGCAGTGGATACCGCCGGAGCGCGGCGGGCGGCGTCAGCCGGTGGCGGCTTCGGTCACCTTGATGGCGCCGACCGGGCAGGCGCGGGCCGCGTCCCGCACCATCGGGTCGCCGGCGCCGTCCTCCTTGCCGGGGACGAGCATGCTGTAGCCGTCGTCGTCCTGGGTGAAGACGTTCGGGGCGGCCAGGGCGCACTGGCCCGCGCCGATACAGACGTCCCGGTCGATGTCGATCTCGATGTCGTTGCGCATGGCAAGAGCCTCTTACCAGGTCACGGGGAGTTCCAGCATCCCCTGGATCGTGTCGCCGGGTTTGAAGGGAATCTCCTCCGGCGGGGCGGCAAGACGCAGTCCCGGCAGCCGTGCGAAGAGCGTGCCCAGGGCGATCTCCATCTCGGCGCGGGCCAGGTTCTGCCCGAGACACTGATGGATGCCGAAGCCGAAGCCGACGTGGTGGCGGGCCGGTCGGTGCCAGTCCAGGGCGTCGGGCTCGGGGTACACGGAGTCGTCGCGGTTGATGACGGAGGTCGCGAAGACCACGCCCTCGCCCTTGCGGATCGTCGCCCCCTCCACCTCGATGTCCTCCAGGGCGACGCGGAGCAGCCCGTCCGCGATCGACAGCATCCGCATCAGCTCCTCGACCGCGGCGGGCAGGAGCGCGGGGTCGGCGCGCAGCTCGGCCAGCCGCTCGGGGTTCCGCAGGAGCGTGTAGGTGCCCAGGGAGATCATGTTGGCGGTGGTCTCATGGCCCGCGACCAGCAGGATGATCGCCAGCGCGACGAGCTCCTCGCGGTCCATGTCGCCGTCGCGCAGCTGCTGGTGGACGAGTTCGTCGAGAATGCCGTCGCCGGGCTCCGGGTCCTGCCGCTTGCGCTCGATCAACGCGAGCAGATACCTCTGCAGCCGCCCCCGCGCGTCCAGGGTGTCGGCGGCCTCCGGTCCGCGCAGCAGGCGGCGCGACTGCTCCTCGAAGAACTCGTGGTCGGCGTACGGGACGCCGAGCAGCGAGCAGATCACCATCGACGGCACGGGCAGCGCGAAGGCGCTCACCAGCTCGGCGCCCGGTCCGTGCGCGATCATCGCGTCGATCAGGTCGTCGACGATCCGCTGGATGTCGGGCCGCAGTCCGGCGGCGCGTTTCACGCTGAAGGAGGGGATCATCAGCCGCCGCTGGGTGCGGTGCTCGGGGTCGTCGACGCCCAGCAGGGCGACCCGGACGGCTCGGGTGGCGGCGAAGCGTGCCGTGAGCATGGGAAAGCCGGGTCGGCTGCGGTCGGTGGACAGCCGGGGGTCGGACAGCAGCGTCCGGGCGGTGGCATGGCCGGTGACCATCCAGGCCGCACGGCCGTCGTAGAGGGTGACCCGGGACAGGGGGCGACGGTCGCGCAGGGGGTCGTAGCCGGTGGGCGGGTGGTAGGGGCAGGTGCGGTCCTGGGGGAAGGCGACGGGTGTGGCCGGACCGGTCGGTTCCGTGAGTTCCGTCAGTTCCGTCATGGAACACCTCGCAGACGAAGAGTGCGTCGTGCCGATCTTCATTAGATGCCCCAGGCATCTATAGAGCGACGGCAAGTTCGGCCAGATCGGTGACCTGCGTGATCTGGCCGAACACCTGATGTCCGACCGTCGATTCCGCGCCGAAATTCCCTTGCCACCGCCGGTTCACCGACCGCAGGATCTGCCCATGACCACCACAGACACCTTTCTGCCGCCGACCTCCGCCGTCCCCGCGGTGCCGGTCCAGCAGCAGCCCGGCCGTCCACGGAGGCCCGATTCCCCACGCCCGTGACGGCGGCGCTGGTCGCGGGCCTGCTCGCCGGGTACGGCATCGCCGTACCGGTCGGAGCGGTAGCGACATATCTAGTGTCCCTCACGGCTCGTACGTCACTGCGGACCGGCGCCTGCGCCGCGCTCGGTGTGGCCAGCGCCGACGGTCTGTACGCGCTGGCGGCCACGGTCGGGGGCACGGCCCTCGCGGGGGCGCTGCGGCCGGTGCTCGGGCCGCTGCGCTGGGCTTCCGCGCTGGTGCTGGCCGCGCTGGCCGTGCGGGGCGCGGTCAGCGCGCTGCGGCACTGGCGCGAGCACCGGCTCACCTCCCGGCCCGACCGGCCGGTACAGGGCCCGGGGCGCGCGTATCTCGGCCTTCTCGGGATCACCCTGCTGAACCCCACCACCGTGATCTACTTCGCCGCGCTGGTCCTCGGTACCCGCGCCGCACACGCCGTGCCACCCCTGCAGCAGGCGGTGTTCGTGCTGGCCGCCTTCGCGGCCTCCGCAAGCTGGCAGCTCCTGCTCGCCGGCGGCGGCGCGCTGCTCGGCCGGGCCCTGACCGGCCTGCGCGGACGGCTGGTGACGGCGTTGTTGTCGAGTGGCGTGATCTTGGCGCTCGCGATACGGATGGCGGTGTCGCCGGTGTGACGGACGGGACCGCGCTACGGATGATTCGTGTGTCCGCCGGTGTTGAAGCAGGCTGCCAGTAGGACGCGGTACCGAAGAGGGGACGAACCTCATGCCTCTTGAGGGCGAGTACGAGCCCAGCCCGACCCAGTGGGTGCGGGACCAGGTCGAGTTGTACGAGAGTTCCGGTGGCACCAAGGGGACGACGCTGCTGGACACGGGGCTGCCCGTGATCCTGCTGACGACCCTCGGCGCCAGGAGTGGCAAGATCCGCAAGACGCCGCTGATGCGGGTGGAGCACGACGGCCGGTACGCGGTGGTCGCCTCGCAGGGCGGCGCGCCCAAGCATCCGGTCTGGTACTTCAACGTCAAGGCCGATCCCCGTGTGGAACTGCAGGACGGGCCGGTCAAGCGGGACATGACGGCACGTGAGCTGACCGGCGACGAGAAGGCCGTGTGGTGGGACCGGGCCGTGGCCGCGTATCCGCCGTACGCGGAATACCAGGAGAAGACCTCCCGCGCGATCCCGGTCTTCCTCCTCGAACCGACCGCCGCGAGCTGACCCGGAACCACGGCGAGCAACTACCTCGGGCCCCGGGCCACCTTCATCGGGGGCCCGGGGCCGCGGTCTTTCCGGCCGGGGCCGTCCTCACTACCGGCCGGGGCCACCGCCCCTTCCGGCCGGGGGCCCGTCAGGGGCCACCACCTCCACCGGCCGGTGGTCGTCCGCATTTCCGGCCAGGGCCTTCGTCTCCGGGACCCGGCGCCGCCGACTCTTCCCGTCGGGGGCCACCGCCTCCACCGACCAAGAGCCACCAACTCTCCCCGACCGCCAGCCACCATCTCCCCCAGCCGGCGGCCACCGTCTTTCCCGGTCGGGGACCGCCACCTCCTCCGGGCCAAGGGCCACCCTCTCTCCCCGGCTGGCGGCCACCGTCTCCCCCGACCGCCGACTCTTCCAGTCGGGGGCCGCCACCTTCTCCCGCCAAGACCCACCCGCCCTCCCCGACCGGCGGCCACCAGCTCCCCCAGCCGCCAGCCGCTGACTTTTCCAGTCAGGGGTCGCCGGCTTTCAGAAAAATCTGTTTCGGGGAGGCATGAATCGGCTCCGGCACGGGCACCCGTGCGTCAGGCCCCGCCGCGTTCCCCCGTCGCGGCGGGGCTTTTGTGTGCCTCGGGTTCAGTCGGCCACCAGCCACTTCCCGTCGCGCATCAGCTCGCGGCCGTCCAGTTCGTTGGCCTCGCGCCAGGCCTGTACGCGTGTCGGGCGGATCCTGAAGTACCAGTAGCGGGTGGTGAGTCGGCGCGGATCGAAGCCGGTCTCCGCGGCGAACCGGTCGCCCTCCTCCTCGGGCAGTTCGTCGGGGCTCAGCGGCTCCACGTCGCCCTCGATCATGACGACGTCCCGGGTCGGTCCGACACCGAGCCGTGCGGTGCCGGTCGCGGTCAGATTGCGGCCGGTGGGGCTGGCGGCCGGGGTGGCGATCAGCAGGGTCGTGCCGTCCCACACGAAGGACAGCGGGACGAGATACGGCGCTGCCCCGTCGGCGGACGCGGTGGCGACCCAGAGGTCCTCGTCGTGCTCCAGCCGGTGGAGCGTGTCCTGCATGCGCTGTTCGGCGGTCCGGGCGGGCGGCGGGGTCATCGTCGTACGGCCTCCTCGTGAGCGGATCTTCGTGGACGGATCTCATGGGGCTGACGAGCGAACTCAGACCAGTGTGACCGTCAGTCCTCCGCTGCCGCCCTGATTTCGGACAGCCGGGTCGCCGCCGCGGTCAGCAGCAGGTCCAGGGCGGCCGGGTACGCGCTGCCCCCCATCGACGCCACGAGGTGGCGGGCGGTGGCGGCGATGTGCGGGTGGGTGTCGGCGGGCAGCCGGGCGTAGGTCGCCCGCCAGATCTCTGCCTCGGCCTCCCGGACGGGCCTCGGCAGGGACACGTTGGCGGAGTCCAGGGCGCCGAAGCCCAGCGCCTGGTCGATGAAGGCGTGGTAGATCCGTACCGCCTCTGCGTCGGGGAAACCGGCGTCGCGCAGCACGCCGAGGGCGGTCTCCACGGCCTGGATCTCGTGCACGCGCCCGGTCACCCGGTAGGAGCTGAGCACCGCCGCCCGCGGGTGCGCGAGGGCTCCCGCGTGCATACGCAGGCCCAGGTCGCGCAGGTCGGCACGCCAGTCGCCGGTGGGCCGCCAACTGCGCATCGTGCGGCCGATGAGCTCGTCGGCGATGGCGAGCATCAGATCGTCGGTGTGCCGGAAGTAGCGGTACAGGCTGCTGGGGTCGGCGCCCAGTGCGCGTCCCAGGCGGCGGACGGAGAGGGCGTCCGCTCCGTGCTCCTCGATCAGGCGCAGCGCCGTCTCGACGATCAGCTTCTCGGACAGGACCACGCCCTGTTTGGTGGGGCGTCTGCGCCGGCGGGCGGCGGCCGGGACGACGCGTTCGCTCATGGAAGCCCTCCGTGGGATGTGCGGGCACCTTATGACAACAGCGTTGACCTGTGAAGTACACGGACAGTTTCATGTGCGGTCACCGGGGCCGACCAGGCCCCCCGGTGCGAGCGGAGAGCTGGCCATGACCCAAACGCCCTACGGCGCCGACCCGCCCCAGCGGCAGGAGCTGCGCAAGTCCCTCGGAGTCCTCGACGGCATCGCCGTCGCCGCGTCCAGCACGGCCGCGACCACCAGCATCGGCATCGGCCTCGGTGTCACGGCCGGGGTGGTAGGGCTGCATCTGCCGGCCATCATGCTGCTGGCGTTCCTGCCGATCCTGGGCATCGCGGGCGCCTTCTCCCGGCTGAACAAGGTGGAGCCCAACGCCGGCAACGGGTATGTGTGGGTGGGACGTTCACTCAATCCGTGGCTCGGCTTCATGGTCGGCTGGGTGAACCTCACGGCGTCGATCGCGTTCCTCGCGTACACCACGGCGGTCACCGGGTCGTCCATCCTGCAATTGGCCGGCGAGGCCGGGCTGCACCGGCTGGCCGGGCTCGCCCTGGATCCGGGGTCGACCGCGCAGTCGACGGCGGTGGGCATCGGAATCCTGATCGCCGTCACGCTGACCGCCGTGACCGGCATCCGCACCGCGGCGCGGCTGCAGACCGGCCTGCTGGTCTTCGAGTACGTCGTACTGCTCGGGTTCTGCGGCTACGGCATCGTCGCAGGCCCGCACAACTTCAGCCTGTCCTGGTTCGACCCCTTCGCCATCCCCTCGGCGTCGGCGCTCGCGCAGGGGATGCTGCTGTCGGTGTTCTGCTACTGGGGCTTCGAGGTGGCGTTCAGCGTCAACGAGGAGGTCCGCGACCCACGGGACGCCTCCCGCGCCGGGACGATCACCCTGGTGACGATGCTGGGGCTGTTCCTGCTCGGCTCGGTCGCCTTCCAGCGGGTGCTGTCCGAGCCGGAGCTGGCCGGACACGGCGCCGAGGGCCTTGCGTACTTCGGCAACCGGCTGGCCGCGCAGCCGCTGGCCGCGCTGCCGCTGGTGGCCCTGATGTTCTCGGCCGTGGCCTCGCTGCAGGCCGGTGTGATTCCCACGGCGCGCGGCATGTTCGCAATGAGCCGGGACCGTACCGTCGGCCCGGTGTGGTCCAGGATCAGCTCCCGGTACGGGACACCGGCGGCCGGCACGCTGCTGATCGGGGCGATCGCCACCGCGGTGGCCGCGCTCGCCCTGGTGATCCCGCGGCTCGCCGACATGATCCTGGCGACCGTGAACGCCGTCGGCATCGTCGTCGCGCTCTCCTACGCGCTCACCGCGCTCGCCGCGGCCGTACGCTTCCGCTCCCTGTTGCGCACCGACCCCTGGCAGGGCGTGCGGGCGGTGGTGCTGCCCGCGCTCAGCGCCGCCGCTCTCCTGGGCCTCGGCGGCTACCTCGCCTGGTCCTTCTGCACCTCCGCCGACCGTCTCGAACTCAGCGCGGACAACGGCTGGTTCCTGCTGCTCATGCCACTGGCGATGATCGCGTCCGGCTTCGTCGCCGCCACGTGCGCCAAGTGGGTGCGCCGCTCCCCGTACTTCCGCACCGGCGAGGGCACGGACGCCGACGCGCCGCAGCTGCTCGCCACCCCCAACTGACCCCCCAGGAAAGAGAACATGCACGCTGATCTCCTCTTCACCGGCGGCCCCGTCCTCACCCCCGAGGGCCGCACGGCGACCGCCGTGGCCGTCACCGGTGACCGGATCACCGCCGTCGGACACGACGAGGTCCACGAACTCGCCGGGCCCCGCACGGAGGTGGTCGACCTCGCCGGACGACTGCTGCTGCCCGGCTTCCAGGACGCGCACGTCCACCCCGTGCCGGCCGGGCTCGAACTCACGCAGTGCGATCTGACCGGGACGAGCACCGCCGCGGAGACCCTGGCCGCCGTCCGGGTGTACGCCGCCGCGCATCCCGAGCGGGAGTGGATCCTCGGCGGCGGCTGGTCGATGGAGGCCTTCGAGGGCGGTACACCGACGAAGGAGCTGCTGGACGCGGCCGTCCCCGACCGGCCGGTCTATCTGCCCAACCGCGACCACCACGGCGCCTGGGTCAACAGCCGCGCCCTGGAGCTGGCCGGCATCGACCGGGACACACCCGACCCGGCCGACGGGCGCATCGAGCGGGACGCCTCCCGCGAGCCGAGCGGCACGCTCCAGGAGGGGGCGATGCAGCTCGTGGGACGTCTCACCCCGCCGGCCACCGCGGCGGACCGGCTGGCGGCCCTGCTGCACGCCCAGCGTCATCTGCACGCGCTCGGCATCACGGCCTGGCAGGACGCCCTCGTCGGGGACTTCCTCGGTATGGACGATCCGTCCGACGCGTATCTGACGGCGGCCCGGGACGGTTCGCTCACCGCACGGGTGGTCGGCGCCCTGTGGTGGGACCGGGAGCGCGGGGCCGAGCAGATTCCCGAACTCGTGGAGCGGCGGGCCGTATCGAGCCGCGGCCGGTTCCGTGCGGGCAGTGTGAAGCTGATGCTGGACGGGGTCGCGGAGAACGGCACGGCCGCGCTGCTCGACCCGTATCTGGACAAGTGCGGCTGCGCCACCGCCAATCGGGGCAAGAGCTTCATCGACCCGGCCCAACTGCCCAAGTACGTGACCGAATTGGACGCCCTCGGCTTCCAGTGCCACTTCCATGCGCTGGGCGACCGGGCCGTACGCGACGCGCTGGACGCGGTCGAGGCGGCGCGGTCGGCGAACGGGCCGAGCGACACCCGGCCGCATCTGGCGCACCTCCAGGTCGTGCACCCCGACGACGTGCCGCGGTTCGCCCGGCTGGGCGCCACCGCCAACATACAGCCGCTGTGGGCCGCTCACGAGCCGCAGATGGACGAGCTGACCATCCCCTTCCTCGGGCCCGAACGGGCCGCGTGGCAGTACCCGTTCGGGGCGCTGCTGCGCTCGGGGGCGAGGCTGGCGGCGGGCAGCGACTGGCCGGTTAGCAGCCCCGATCCGCTGCAGGGCATCCATGTCGCGGTCAACCGGGTGGAGCCGGGCGAAGCGCGTCCGGTGTTCCTGCCGGGTGAGCGTCTCGGACTGGCGCAGGCCCTCGCGGCGTACACAGCGGGCACGGCGTATGTGAACCACCTGGACGACACCGGCCGGGTGAGCGTCGGCACGCTGGCCGACCTGGTGGTTCTGGACCGCGACCCGTTCGCGGGGCCGCCGGAGGCGATCGCGGAGACGAAGGTGGCGCTGACCTATGTCGGGGGCGCGCGAGTGTACGCGACTTGTGAGGCGTAAGCAGTAACACACGTCACGGCCAGGTCACGGTGTAGATCATTTACGCTCTGGGCAGCCTCGTATCGCTTCTCGGTCAACTTTCGTACCACGAAGCTCAGTTCGAGTGCACGGGCGGTCGTGACGACCGCCCGTTCGCAGGGCCGGGGGACTCTGCGGTCCGTCTCCCGAAAGGAAGCGCATGCCTCAGGACGTCAGGTTCGACCTCCCCTTCGACACCCCCGACAGCTTGCTCCCGGCGCAGCCGAGCGCCCAGCTCCAGGCCGCGGAGGCGGGGAACGCCCTGGCCCGCCTCTTGGCGAACCGCATCAAGGGGAGCACGGAGCAGCACCTGGGGTGTCAGAACGCCGCTCAGCAGCGGCTGGACGCACTCGGATCCCCCCGCTCCAGCACCACGCTGCAGGTGGAGGGAGCCCTCCAGCTGGCGCAGCGCGCGTTCCTCCCGCCCGACGAGGAGGGCTACGCCAGGTTGGGGCACCTCGACACCAGCCTGCGCATGATCGAAGCGGCCTTCCCCCAAGTCAGCACCGATATCGAGGTCTGCCGACTGACCTGCACGATGCTGGAAGGGGCCTGGAGGAGCCGGGCACTCACCCCGCCGCGCGAGGAGGAGCAGACCACCGCGTGCGCCTGCCCTCTGTGCCGTCGGCTGCCCACGCCCCCCGCACGCACGCTGGGTGACTACGGTTGGCGGCAGAGCGCCGGCAGCCCCCTCACCGTCAAGACCTGGCCATACCGCCGGGAGCTCGACAGCGTCCTGACCGGTGGATGGTCCTGGACCCGGCAGTTGAACGACCTCGAACGAGACCTGGGCCACCGCCACCGCTTCGAGGACGACATCCTCGTCTTCCACGAATACAGACGCGTGATCGACACCATAGATACCACGCGCCTCACCCAACACGTCGAAGGCCGCCTGGCCGAGAATTTCAGCACCAACAGCGCACGGGCCCTGGTCTCCGGACTCTTCGCGGCCCATAAGCGATCCGTCGACGAATACTGGCTCCAGGAGCACGACGCGGGCAGCGTCACGCTCCCCCAGAGCAACCCACTCGGCCAGAGCACCTACGCACTCCTGCAGATGCTGGACTGCCTGTTCTGGCACGTGTCACCCGACACCGAACTCTGGCAGGAAGAACACCTCGCCTCCCTGCTGCTGTGCCGCGTCATCGACGACATGGCCGACGTACGAGCCGACGCCCTCACCGGCGAGATCAGCAACTTCTGGCTCGCCGAAATGCCCGACCACACCAAGGCCCTCTACGCCGCCTGCGCCATAGCCCTCGTCAAGTACGGCTGCATGCCCGAGGCACATCGCCCGATGTGGAACACCTGGCTGCTGACCACCACCATCGTCTGGATGGGGCTCACGGGCCGCCACGCCCTGTGGTTCGACGGCATCACCCAGGGCCTTCCCCCGGCCGAGGAGTGCCCGCTTTGCGATCTGCAGCCCAACGCATGCAGCGGCATCCTCACCCACGGCACCACCCTCACCATCTCCCCGCGGCCGACCGCACCGGCACTGAGCAGCCGGACCGCCGAGCTGTCCGCACGCTGCCGAGCCCAATACCCCCAGACGTGGCCCCTCTTCGACGCCGAGCTCCATGCCTTCGAAGCGCTGCACGGCCCCTGGTACGGCAACATCGACAGCACATGGGAGATCTTGCGCCGCACCTACATCGCCGCCGTGGAGGCATCCAGCGCCGCACCGTCCACGGACCGCGCCCGTCAGGTCCAACAAGACGCCGGCGTAGTCGGATCCGAAAGATTTCACGCCCTGCACGACCCTCAGACCGGCCGGGAAGACACCACACTGCTGGCCTACATGTTCGGCTGCGCCCACCCGCATTTCCTCTGGAACGCCACGGGATACCGTCCCACGGGCGTCGCGGGCGACTGGCTCGACGGCTGACGCCTCAATCCTTTTTCGTCGTCCCACAACGCCGCTGCCCGGTCGGGTGACCCGACCGGGCAGCGGCGCGTGCGGGCCTATACCGCGAACTCGACCGGCAGGCTGTCCAGCAGGGACATCCATGTGGACGCGGTCGAGGTGAGCTCCTCCGGCGGCACGGCCAGGCGCAGACCGTGCAGCCGGTGCAACAGGACGTCCACCGCGATCTCGATGATGGACAGCCCGATGCTCTGCCCGGGGCACTCGTGCGGGCCGGCGCTGAACGCCAGGTGCGACTCGTTGCCGTGCACCGAGACACCCGGGTCGGGCCGGACCTCGGGGTCGAGGTTGCCCGGTGCGAGGCCGAGGACGAGCAGGTCGCCCTCCTCGATGCGGTGCCCGCCCAGTTCGACGTCACTGGCGGCGAAGCGCCCCGGCAGGACGGCCAGCGGCGGAGAGTTCCACATGACCTCCTCCACCACCGCGGAGATGGTCAGCTGACCGCTGATCAGGTCGGAGAGCCGCGAGGCGTCCGTGAGGATCAGCTGCAGCACCCGGGCCAGCAGATTGCTGGTCGTGGTGTGCGCGGCCATCATCACCAGGCGCAGATGGCTCACGACCTCGTCGTGGTCGAGGGCCGCGTGATGCTCCAGCAGGCCGCTGGCGAAGTCGGAGCCGGGCTCGGTCCGCTTGCGCTCGGCGAGTTCACCGAGGATCTCCCTGATGATGCCGTCGTGCAGTATCGCGTCCTCGCCGCCCTGGAACACCCGGGCGCAGGACTCGACCAGCCGGCGCCCCTCCGCCTCGGTGAGCCCCAGGATGCGGGTGAGGACCAGCATCGGCAGGTAGGCGGCGTAGTCCGCCACCAGATCGGCGCGGCCGTTGTCCACGAACGCGTCGATCTGCTTGTTGGCGAAGTGCGTGACGTGGCGCCGGATACCGCGGCCTGTGGCGGCCTGGAGCCCGTCGTTGACGGCACCGCGCAGTCGGCGGTGCGCCTCGCCGTCCTGGGACACACAGTCGGGGCGCCAGGCGACCATCGGAACCAGCGGATGGTTCTCCGCGACCCGGCCCTCCCGCCAGTCCCGCCAGATCCGCGCGTCCCGGGCGAACTGGCGGGGATTGTCGAGCACCCGCCGGCTGTCCCGGTAGCCCAGCACCAGCCAGGCGCGGACGTCGCCCTCCAGCAGCACCGGCGCGACGGAGCCGTGCTCCTTGCGCAGCCGCTCGTAGATGCCGAGCGGGTCGGTCGCCGCCTCGGGCCCGTACAGCCGGGCCACTTCGGCCGAACCGTGCGCGACCGGGCAGCCGCGGGGGGCGTCGGGACTGTCGAGCTTCTGGTCGTTCATCGAGGCTCCAGTGCGACGGCGGAGCGTTCCTGCAGATGGCGTATCAGCGCGACGAGCACGTCACGGCTGGAGGCCCGGTCGCGGGCGTCGCACGCCACGACCGGGATGTCCGGGGAGATGTCCAGGGCGTCCCGGATCTCCTCGATCGGGTGCTGCTTGGAGTCCGGGAAGATGTTCAGCGCGATGACGAAGGGCACGTCCTGCCGCTCCATCTCCTCGATCGCCCGGAAACTGGAGGCCAGTCGGCGGGTGTCCACCAGGACCACCGCACCGAGCGCGCCCTTGAACAGCCCGTTCCACAGGAACCAGAAGCGCTCCTGGCCCGGTGTCCCGAACAGGTACAGCATCAGGCTCTCGTTGAGGCTGATCTTGCCGAAGTCCAGGCTGACGGTGGTCTCCGCCTTGTCGGCGACACCGATCAGATGGTCGTCCTCGACGCTGGCCTGGGTGAGGGTCTCCTCGGTGGTGAGCGGCTTGATGTCGCTGACGGAGCGGACCATCGTGGTCTTTCCGGTGCCGAACCCGCCGGCGATCATCACCTTGACCGAGCGCGTGCCTCCGACGGCGGGTTCGCCGGGATGGTCAAAGCCTTTCCAGTCCACTGAGTACCTCCTGGAGGAGCGCGAGGTCGGGCCCGCGTCCGGCGTGGTGCGCCGGGATGGGATCACGGGCTTCAATACGGCCTGCGTCCAGCAGATCCGCCAACAGCACCGCGAGAATGTTGAAGGGCAATCCGAGATGGGCGCCGAGTTCGGCCACCGACAGCGGATCGCGGCAGCGCCGGACTATCTCCTCGTGCTCGTGCTGCATCCCGGGTAAGGGCGCGGTGCGGGAGACGATGAGGGTCGCCACGTCGAGGCTCGACGCCGACCCGCCCGGCTTGCTGCGCCCCCGGGTGAGGACGTAGTAGCGCTCGAGTCCGGACGGGTCCGTGGGCGGGCGGGGAGCACTCATCCAGAGTGCTCCTCCAGGCGCGGAGTGGTGCCGAGAAGCTCACCCATCCGCCGGGCCAGGTCCCTCATCTGGTGTCCCAGCAGGCCCTGGTCGAGTCCTTCCCGGGCCAGGACGCCGAGATACGTCTCGACGCCCGCCCGCACGACGAACAGATGCCCCCCGTCGACCTCGATCATCGCGAGCCGCAACTGGCCCGCGTACTTGGGGAACTGCTCGGCGACCGGCTGGGCCAGGGCCTGCAGGCCGGCCACCACGGCCGCGAAGCGGTCCACGTCGTCGGGGTCTTCGGCGCCAAAGGAGGTGATGGCCTTGCCGTCGCTGGAGGCCACGAGGGCGAAGCGGATCTCCGGGATGCTCTCCACCAGATCGCGGAGCGCCCAGCTCACGTCGGTTCCCTGTTGCGTCATGTGGACTAGTCGCTCTCTTCAATTCGGTGCTCGGTGGACTCGCGGCCGTCGGACGGCGCGGGTGCCACGGCGGATTCGGGTCCGGGGCCCGACGCACGGTCATGGGCCGCTGCCTCCACCGGCGCGGCTCCCCGGCCGTGCGCGCGGCCGTCGTCCGTTCCGGGTGCGGCGGACTCCCGGCGCAGGCCGAGGGTGTCCTCCTCGGCGGACTCGTCCCCGGTAGTGACCGGAATCCCGAACTCCGTGGAGGACCGGTCCGCGGTCGGCGTCTCCGGCCCGGTCGCCGTCTCCGGCCCCGCCGACTCGCGTCCCGCCGTGGCGAAGGCGGCCAGGCCGGCGAAGGACTCGTCCGGGGGCACCGCGGCGACCTTGGTGCCGTCCGCCCGGCCGGCCGGCTGGGGTGACTGCACCTCCTCCGCCTCCACCTCGCGGCGCCTGCTCCTGCGCCGGGGCAGTCCGCCCGGTGTGGTGTCCACCAGGCCCGTGCCGTCGGCCTCCGTGGATTCGACGGGCTCCGGGCTCTGCGGTGCGGGCGTCGCCGGTGCCGTGGCGACCGAAGCGGCCGGGGCGGCGGGCGCGGTCGCCGGAGTGGCCGCCGAAACGGGGCTGAAGTACTTGTGCGGGACCACGACGACCACCGAGGTGCCGAGCCAGGGCGAGTCCGCGAAGGTGACTCGGATGCCGTAGCGGCGGGCGAGGATGCCGACGACCCGCAGGCCGATGTTGGCGTCCTCCGAGATCCCGCCGAGTCCCGGACCGGCCGCGGTACCCGTGAGGGAGTGCTCGGCCTCGCGCTTCTTCTCCTCGCTCAGACCCTTGCCGGAGTCCTGGATCTCGATGCCGACGCCGTTGGGCACCTCCTTGCCGGAGACGAGCACCGGCTCGGTGGGCGGCGAGTAGCGGGCCGCGTTGTCCAGAAGGTGGGAGAAGATCAGCGTGAGGTGGTCCACCAGGCCGCCGTCGACGCCGAGTTCGGGCAGATGCCGTACCTCGACACGATGGAAGTCCTTGATGCGGCCGATGCCGCCGCGGACCACGCTCAGCAGTCGCTGCGGCTCCTGCCACTGCCGTCCCGGCCGGTCCGAGCCGCCCAGCACACCGATGCTCGCGGCGAGCGAGTCGGCGGGGCCGAGCTCCTGGTCGAGTTCCATCAGGCCCCTGGCCACCGCGGGCAGCCGGCCGTGCTCGCCCTGCATCTCGTGCAGCCGGCCACGGAGCTTGCTGGTCAGGACGTGGATGCGGTTGCCGATGCTGATCACGGCCTGTTCGGCCGAGGTCGAGCGGTTGAACTCCTCCTCGACGCCGATCAGGGAGGTCCGCAGAATCCTGCGGAGGTCGGCCTGGAGCTCCACGTCGAGCTTCGCCGACCGGTCCGTCACGGGCAGCAGGTCGTCGATGGCGTCACCGGCGCGCAGTCGCTTCAGGGCGTCGGGCAGCTGCTCCTCGGCGAGCCGGGCGACGGCGGTCCGCTGGTGCGCGGCGTGTTCCTGCCAGACCTCGGCCCGGTCGGTGAGCTGCGCCTCGTAGGACTTGGCCTGTTCGGCCAGCCGCTCCTCGTACGCCCTCGCACTGTCTCCGAGTTGGGCCTCGTAGACCGCGGTGTGCTCACTGAGCTGGGCTTCGTAGGCGGCCGCCTGCTCGGTCAGCTGGGCCTCTAGGTTGGCGCGCTCGGAGCTGAACTTCCGTTCCAGGGTGGCGACATGCTGCTGCCACTGCTGGGAGTGCTCGGCCTGCGAGGACCGGAAGCTGCCCTCGGCTCGGCGCAGCTGTTTCTGCGAGCGGAGCAGGAGCCGCACGCAGACCGAGCTCGCCGCGGTCGCGGCGGCACCGGCCACCGCGGCGGTTATTCGCTCGGAGCTCATGAACGTGGCGGCAACCGTCCCGCCTCCTAAGGCCAGCGGCATCAACCACCAGCTGTACCAGGCAACAGGGGCCCGCGCCGCCGGTGGCGGAGTGGCGAGTTCCATCTGCATCCTTCGAAAGCAACACGATCGAAACGGGGGGGTGTGCAAGGGCCGCACTCATGAGTACGCACTACGGGCCGACCCATCGAGGGTGGCGTCAACTCGCAGTACCGGTCTGGAGCTTATCGGGTTTGAACCCCAAAGGATCAACCTCGGGCAGACGCGGACGTGAGGGTTCCGTCACTCTCCGGCGTGCGCCACAAATCGACAAACACCCTTACAGACCAGTGAACTTACCGACACTCCGCTTGTCACCACGGGACAACTCATGCCCGGACAACTGTCCTCGATTGATGAGCCCCCGGGGGTTACTCGCCGGTATCGTCACCGTCGTGCCGAAGAGAGCCGCAGCGGGGACAGTCGACACTCGCGGCCCGTTCAAGGCGTTGCCGCCAGGTCTGCCCGATCGACTGAGACCGTTTTTCGCCGATATCACCGAAGAGGTCGTCCGGGCGATCAGAACGGAGATTGCGGAGTACGCGCGTCCGATGGACGACACATACATGCAGGGTGTGCACCTCGGTGTGGACCACGCGCTGCAGGGATTCCTGGAGCGGATGGCCAAACCGGACACCGACTGGGAGCCGGTGAAGGCGACATACCAGCGCATCGGCCGTGGTGAGGCCGAGGAGGGGCGCAGCCTCGACTCGTTCCAGTCGGCGCTGCGCCTGGGCGCACGGGTGACCTGGCGCCGGGTGAACGCACTGGTCGACAAGGGCCTGCTGCCCCGCCATGTGCTGGGCGCGTTCGGCGAGGCGCTGTTTCTGCATCTGGACGAGATGGCGGCCGCGACGACGGCGGGCTACACCGAGGCGCGTCTGCACGCGGCCGGTGAGCTCCAGCAGCGGCGGGCACGCCTGGTCGATCTGCTCACCGCCGATCCCCCGGCCTCGGCCGAGGCGATCGCGGATCTCGCGCACGCCGCGCGCTGGCCGGTGCCGCGAGCGGTCGCGGTGGTGGCGGTGGACCACGGGCAGTGGTCGGGGGTGGAGCCCATCGTGCCGCCGGAGTTCCTGGCCCGGTTCGATGTGCAGCCCGCGGTGCTGGTCGTACCCGACCCGGAGGGGCCGGGCCGGGGGCGGGCGGTGGCCGGGGCGCTGAACGGACTGCGGGCGGCGATGGGGCCGACGGTCGCGCTCCAGGAGGGGGCGCGATCGCTGCGCTGGGCGGCCGAGGCGCTGGATCTGGTGCGCCGGGGTGTGCTCGCGGGCACCGATGCGGACTCCGGGATCGTGCGCTGCCAGGACCATCTGTCCACGCTTCTGCTGCTGCGCGACGACGCGTTGCTGGACGCCATGGCCGAGCGCCGGCTGCGGCCGCTGGCCCAGGTGCGCCCGCCGCAGCGCGAGCGGCTGGCGGAGACCCTGCTGAGCTGGCTCCAGTCCGGCCGGGGTGTCCCCGAGGTCGCCGCGCGGCTGGCCGTGCATCCGCAGACGGTGCGCTACCGGATGCGGCAGCTGGACGAGCTGTTCGGCGGTCTGCTGCACGACCCGGAGGCCCGCTTCGAGATGCAACTGGCCCTGCGCGCCCGGGAGCTCCGCAGGGGCGGCGGAACCGGGGCGGGCGACCCGGGGTGATTTCCTGGACACCTGTCCAGCTATATTGGGCACCTGTCCAAGTAGCAAATGGTGTGAGGAGCCCGCCGATCATGGAAATCGTGGCGAACGTGCTGGTCGGCCTGGTGGCCGCGCTGCACGCGTACATCCTGGTGCTGGAGATGTTCCTGTGGCAGAAGAAGCCGGGCCGGGCGCTGCACGGTTTCGACCCGGAGCTGGCGCGGGCCACCGCGCCGCTGGCCGCCAACCAGGGGCTCTACAACGGCTTCCTGGCGGCCGGCCTGGTGTGGGGACTGATCGCCGCCGATCCGACCGGCTACCGGGTGCGGGTGTTCTTCCTGTCGTGCGTGGTCGTCGCGGGCGTGTTCGGCGCGCTCACGGCCAACCGCCGCATCCTGTTCGCCCAGGCGCTGCCCGGCGCGCTCGCCCTGACCGCCGTGCTCCTCGCCCGGTGACCAGGCCCGTACCCGAGGACCCGCGGGCCGCGCGCACCCGGGCGCGGCTGCGCGCGGCCCTGCTGGAGGAGTGCGCCGAGCGGCCGCTGGCGGAGGTGGGCGTGGCCGCGCTGACTCGCCGGGCCGGGGTCGGCCGGGCCACCTTCTATGTGCACTACGACGGGCTGGAGGCGCTGGCGGTCGACGCCTGCGCGGACGTCGTACGGGACGCGGTCGACGCGCTGCACGCCTGGCGCGGCCGCCCCGACCCGGTGCACGCCCCGCCCGCGCTGCGGGAGTTCTTCGCGGGCCTCGCCCCGCACGCGGCCCTGTACCGGACCCTGCTCGCGCCGGGCGGCGGCGGGCCGCTCGGCCGGGTCCTGCACCGGGACCTGCGGGCCCGCAGTCTGGCCGAGCGGGAACTGGCGGGTGCCGCGGACGCCCCGCTGGTCGCCTCGGCCGTGGCCGCCACCTTCGCCGGTGTGCTCGCCGACTGGCTGCATGGGCTCCTGGCAGCCTCCTCGGACGAAGTCGCCGACCAGGTCTGGCAGTTGCTGGTGGCGCTGCACATGAGCCGGTGACGGGTCATCTGCAGGCCGGGCCGCCGTTCTTCACCAGCGGCCAGGCCTCCACCCCGTCGGGGGTGCGGATGTACGCAGTGGCGCGGTCGTCGGTCAGCCACAACTGCCGGTCGTGGTAGCGGTATCCGGTGTCGTGCGCATCGGCGGGCATCCGGACGTCGCCGTCGTACGGCGCCGTGAGCACGGCCTCGGTGTCGAGCACGCCCTCGGGGTCGCGGGCGTAGCTCCTGCGCTCCTCGCCCCTGCCCAGGTCCAGGAAGTGCGCGCTCTGCCAGTCGCAGTGCTCGGGGCCGGCACGGCCGGTGATCTCCGCGACGGGTGCCCGCTCGCCCTTCCGGTCGGTCCAGACCTCGTACTCCTGTGTGTCCGTGAAGCTCGCCGGGAGTTCGGCCGGGTCGCAGGAGGCGTCGGTCTCCGGGCCCCAACCGGGCCGGTCCTTCTGGTCCTTGGCGACCACGACGGCCACCTTGGTCCGCCCGCCGACGTCGTAGGAGTACAGCACGCGGTCGTGGTCCCTGCGCTCCACCCGGTAGCCGTATCGGGGCACCCCCGGCTCGAACATCCGGAAAAAGAGCTTCAGGCCGTCCTTCGGGGTGTCCGCGCCGTCGCCCTCGCCCCATCCGTCGGGCCCCTGGCCGTGATAGATCTCCCCGTCGCACTCCAGTGCCCGGCCCGCCGCGCCCGACGCGGTGCGCATCGCCTCGGGTGAGCTCTCGTCCACGGCCTTCGTCGGGACGTACAGCGGACCGCTGTACGGCGTCACCGGCGGCGTGCCCTCGACCACCGGGTCCGGCCCGCCGCCGTCGTCGCAGGCCACCACCGTCACGGCCACGAGTACGGCCGCTGCCGCAAGGCCTCCGCGCATGCCCGCCCCCTGTTCCTCGGCTCCGGTTCCGGTCCTCCGACGCGGCACCGGGCCGGAACGTTCGAAGATCAGCGGGTCGTCTGGAACGTACGCCGGTACGTCTGCGGCGACACCCCGATCGCCGCGTGCAGATGCTGGCGCAGGGAGGCGCCCGTGGCGAAGCCGACCTCGCCAGCGATGCGGTCCACGGACAGGTCGCTGGACTCCAGCAGATGCCGGGCGCGGGCGACGCGCTGCTGGATCAGCCAGCGGCCGGGGCTGACGCCCACCTCCTCGTTGAAGCGGCGGGCGAAGGTGCGCAGGCTCATCCGGGCGTGACCGGCGAGCTCGGTCAGGGTCAGCGGCTCGCCGAGGCGCTCCAGGGCCCAGGCGCGGGTTCCGGCGGTGCTGGCGGCGCCGCTCTCCGGGACCGGCTGCTCGATGTACTGGGCCTGGCCGCCGTCCCGGAACGGGGGCACGACACAGCGGCGGGCCACCTTGTTGGCCAGTTCGCTGCCGTGGTCGGTGCGGACGATGTGCAGACAGATGTCGACACCGGAGGCCGCGCCGGCCGAGGTGAGGATCCGGCCGTCGTCGACGAACAGGACGTCCGGATCGAGGTCGACGTACGGGTACATCGCCCGGAACCGGTCGGCCACCTGCCAGTGCGTGGTGGCCCTGCGGCCGTCGAGGAGTCCGGCGGCGGCGAGGACGAAGGCCGCGGTGCATATGGACACGATCCGCGCGTCGGGCCGGATCCTCGCCAGCGCGGCGGCGATCTCGGGGGTCAGCTCGGTGGGGATGTACGGGGCCGCCATGGAGACGACCACCACGGTGTCGGCCGTGGCCAGGATCTCGGGGCCGTGCTCGACGGCAACGGAGAAGTCGGCGTTGGTGCGCACCGGCCTGCCGTCGACGGTGCAGGTCAGGACCTCGTACCGGCCGTCCGCCGCGCCCAGGATCCGGCTGGGGATGCCCAGCTCGAAGGGGTAGACGCCGTCCAGCGCCAGGACGACGACCCGTTCCGCACTCCGCTCACCACGCATGGCACGATCCTATCGAAGCTTGGCAATCATGCCATTTTCCGTGCGGGCACGACCCGGCAGGCTGGTCGACCATGAGCGATGTGAACACGATGCGTGCCATCAGCCAGGACGTCCTCGGCGGTCCCGAGGTCCTCAAGGAAGTGCGGCTGGAGCGGCCGGTCCCGCGGCCGAACGAGGTGCTGGTCCGGGTGCGCGCCGCCGGGGTCAACCCCACCGACTGGAAGCACCGCGCCACGGGCGGCTTCCTCGGCCAACCGCCCTTCGTCCTGGGCTGGGACGTCTCCGGAGTGGTCGAGGCGACCGGGATCGGCGTCGCCACGTTCGTCCCCGGTGACGAGGTCTTCGGCATGCTGCCCTACCCGTACGGCCACGGCTCCCACGCCGAGTATGTGATCGCCCCGGTCCGCGCCCTCGTGCACAAGCCCGGCGCGATCGACCACACGCAGGCGGGCGCGCTGCCGCTGGTGTCCCTGACCGCGTGGCAGGCCCTGGTGGAGACCGCGGAGCTGCGGCGGGGCCAGCGGGTCCTGATCCATGCGGCGGCCGGCGGGGTCGGCCATGTGGCCGTGCAGATCGCCAAGGCGCGCGGCGCGTATGTGATCGGCACGGCGAGCGCGGGCAAGCACGAGTTCCTGCGCGGGATCGGCGTGGACGAGGCGATCGACTACCGGGCCACGGACTTCACGGAGGCCGTGCGGGACGTCGACGTGGTCCTGGACACGCTGGGCGGCGACACCTCGGTACGTTCGCTGCGCGTGCTGCGTCCGGGCGGGATCGTGGTCTCGATCCTGCCGGTCGGTTCGGCGGACTTCTACGAGGAGGCCGGGCGGCTGGGCGTACGGGCGGTACGCATGCTCGTCGACGCCGACCGGGCCGGGATGCGGGCGATCGCGGAACTGGCCGAGGCGGGCAAGCTGCGCGCCACGATCGCCGGGACGTTCCCACTGACCGACGCCGCGAAGGCACACGAACTGGGCGACACGGGCCGGACGACGGGGAAGCTGGTGCTGCTGGCGGAGTGAGCCGGAGGGTCGGTATCGGTAGGTGAGTACGGCGTTGATCGCCGCGGCGGGAGCGGCCCTTCGGCGACCAGTTCGACCAGGGCCGGGACGAAGGCCCGCGGCTCGCTGCCGCCGAGGGGCAAGGCCCACGATCCGCTTGCCCGCGAGCAACCCGTCGGCCTCCAGGCAGACCTCGCTGCCGTACGGCGGGGCGCCGACGGCGACCATGGGGCCGCGGGCGGCAAGCACGTCGACGCTGCCGCTCATCTCGACGATGGCGTCGGCGCCCTGACCGTCGGTGACGCGGCCCGGCGCCCGGGTCGGGTCGGTCTTGCTCGCGTCGACGGTGTGGGTCGCCCCAACTCACGGCCGTGCCCACGCGTTCGGCGAGCCGGTCGACGGCGACGGCGGCAGTGGTGGCCGAAGGGAGCTCGGCCGCCATCACGGCCGGGAGGCCGACCGCCCCGGCAGCGACGAGGCCGAGCATGCTGCCGGCGGCCGGCCGCGGCACGCCCCAGATGGCGCCGACTTCGGGCTGCACGCCGCAGCCGAGCGGGGCGATCGACTCCAGCGGTACGGCCGGTCGCCGGGGCCACACCGGTGACAGCCGCGCCGACGGCCTCGGCACCGCCCAGGCCATGGCCGGTCTCGTACGGTTGCCCGGGAGCCGTCGGCTCGTTGTCGACGTCCGGTACGTGTTGTCGTAGCCCTGTCACCCCGCGACACGGGAAGACATGCGCCAAACTCGAAGACATATGTCAATCGAACATGCTCAAATTCCCTCTATCGAGGGTAACTTGCTGGGCGGGGAACAGTTTTCCGGGCGCGGGTGGGAGGTGGTTCGGCCGTGCGACAGGACCCGGCACCGCTGTCCCGGCATCTGCGCGTCCACCAGGACCGCGGTCACACGGTGCTGGAGTTCCGCGGCGAGATCGACATCGCGGCGGCCACGGAGATCGCTCCGTATCTGGACCGGGTGACGGACCGGACCGGTGCCCGGATCGTGCTCGACCTGCGGCACATCGAGTTCTTCGACTGCTCGGGGCTGCGCCTGCTGTACCGGGCCCGGCGCCGGGTGCTCGACCGCGACGGGCAGTTGCAGCTGGTCTGCACCCACCCGCTGACCCTGCGCGTCTTCCGGGTCACCGGACTGTCGCGGCTGCTGCCCCCGCAGCCGACCCTGGACGCGGCCCTGGGCCAGCCCGAGGCCACGTCCGGCTCTTTGTGACCCCGCCCGCCTACGTGATGATCCTGGTTACCTGACCGGCACCCACCGTCCGCCCGCCCTCACGGATGGCGAACTTCAGGCCCTCCTCCATGGCGATCGGCTGGATCAGCTCGACGTGCATGGTCGTGTTGTCGCCCGGCATGACCATCTCCGTGCCCTTGGGCAGGGTCACCACACCGGTCACGTCGGTGGTGCGGAAGTAGAACTGGGGCCGGTAGTTCTCGAAGAAGGGCGTGTGCCGGCCTCCCTCGTCCTTGGACAGGATGTACGCCCGCGCCTCGAACACCGTGTGCGGCGTGACCGACCCCGGCTTGATGACGACCTGGCCGCGCTCGACATCCTCCCGCTTGACGCCCCGCAGCAGCAGACCGACGTTCTCCCCGGCCCGGCCCTCGTCGAGCAGTTTGCGGAACATCTCGACGCCGGTGACCGTCGTCTTCGTCTTCTGCGGATGAATGCCGATGATCTCCACCTCACTGTTGACCCTCAGCGTGCCGCGCTCGATCCGGCCGGTGACGACCGTGCCGCGGCCGGTGATGGTGAAGACGTCCTCGACCGGCATCAGGAACGGCCTGTCCACGTCGCGCTCCGGCTCGGGCACGAACTCGTCGACGGCGTCCAGGAGTTCGAGCACCGACGCGGTCCACTGCGGGTCGCCCTCCAGCGCCCTGAGCGCGGAGACCTTCACCACCGGCACGTCGTCGCCGGGGAACTCGTACTCGGTCAGCAGCTCGCGCACCTCCAGCTCGACGAGCTCCAGGATCTCCTCGTCGTCCACCATGTCGGTCTTGTTGAGCGCGACCACGATGTAGGGCACGCCCACCTGCCGGGCCAGCAGCACATGCTCCTTGGTCTGCGGCATCGGCCCGTCGGTGGCCGCGACGACGAGGATCGCACCGTCCATCTGGGCCGCACCGGTGATCATGTTCTTGATGTAGTCCGCGTGCCCCGGGCAGTCGACGTGTGCGTAGTGCCGGCGCTCGGTCTGGTACTCCACGTGCGCGATCGAGATGGTGATGCCGCGCCGGCGCTCCTCGGGCGCCTTGTCGATCTGGTCGAACGGCGTGAAGGGGTTGAGGTCGGGGAACCTGTCGTGCAGCACCTTCGTGATGGCTGTCGTGAGGGTCGTCTTGCCATGGTCGATATGACCGATGGTGCCGATGTTGACGTGCGGTTTGGTCCGCTCGAACTTCGCCTTCGCCACTGCCGGCCCTCCTGGTCACGTGGGTGATGTCAAGTGCGGCTCCGCTGCCTCCCGTCCTTCATGTCTATTCGCTCCGGGGCGCGTCGAACAGGGCGCTGACGGACTCACCGTTGTGAATCCGGCGCACGGCCTCGGCAAGCGCCGGGGCGATGGACAGGACGCGCAGTTTGGCCTTGTGCTCCTCGATGTCCTCCACCGGCACCGGCACGGTGTTGGTGCACACGATCTCCAGCACGTCCGGCTGTTCGGTCAGCCGCTTCAGGGCGCCTGCCGCGAACAGCCCGTGGGTGCAGGCCACCCGGATCGAGCGCGGCCCCGACTCCCGCAGCCGTCCCAGGAGTTCGATCACCGTGCTGCCCTTGGCGATCTCGTCGTCCAGCACGATGACATCCCGCCCGGTGACCTCGCCGATCACGGAGCTGATGCTCACCCGGTCGTCCGCGAACCGCTGTTTGGCACCGGCCGCGACCTGGGCGCCGATCAGCCGGGCGAACGCGGCGGCCTCCTTGGCGTTGCCCAGGTCCGGCGAGACCACGGTGGTGCGCGAGAGGTCGTACTGCCTGAAGTGCGCGGCGAGTTCACGCAGCGCATGCAGATGGTCCACGGGCACCGAGAAGAATCCGTGCACCTGCGGCGAGTGCAGGGTCATGGCCAGGACGCGGCTCGCGCCCGCCGCCACCATGAGGTCGGCGACCAGACGGCCGCCGAGGGAGATGCGGGGCGCCTCCTTCTTGTCGGAGCGGGCGTAGGAGTAGTGCGGCATGACGACCGTGATGCGGCCCGCGGAGGCACCCCGGGCCGCGTCGCACATCATCAGCAGCTCGACCAGGTGCTCCTGCACCGGCTTGACCAGCGGCTGGACGAGGAAGACGTCCCGCTCGCGGCAGTTGGCCTGAAGCTGCACCTCCAGACAGTCGTTGGCGAACCGGCTGACCCGGGTGGGGCTGAGCGGCACCCCGAGGTGCGCACAGACCTCCTGTGCCAGCTCGGGATGGGCACTGCCACTGAAGACGGCGATGTCACGCACGATCCGCTCCTCGCATGATCATTACGGGCTGCGGGCTCATGCTACTGACGCCGCCCGTGCGCCCGGCGCGCCTACGTCAGGCGGCCCAATTGGCCAACGCACCGGCCTGGCAACGGTTTTGGCGGGCATGCGGACGGTAGGAAGGAGGGCCGTCGACATGACGACGTCCATCAAGGCCCTGCCGGCACGCATGCCCCTGTGGGCGAAGCTGGTGACCGCGCTCGTCGTGGTGCTCGCGGTGCTGTTCGCGGGGATCAGGCTGGCCGTGCTCCCCGGCCTCAAGGACCTCTTCGGCACCGAGACGCACGACCGGTCCGGCCCCGCGCTCCTCAAGTCCATCCAGGACATGAGCCGTTACGACGCCGCCTCCGGCAACTTCCAGGTCGTCGTGGACCTGGAGAAGAACGCCAGGTATCTGCCGTCCGCGATCCGCGGCACCCGCACCCTGTACGTCGGGGCGGGCACCGTGGACGCGTACGTCGACCTCGGCAAGGTCGGCGAGAAGGACGTGACGGTCAACGGCAACCGCACCTCCGCCACCCTCCGGCTGCCGCACGCGCGGCTCGGCAAGCCGGCTCTCGACGCCGACCATTCCTACACCGTGTCCAAGCAGCGCGGCCTGATCGACCGGCTCGGCGACCTCTTCTCGGACAACCCCGACAGCGAGCACGCCGTGCAGCGCCTCGCCGTACGCCACATCGGCGAGGCGGCCGCGGGCAGCGGGCTGACCGCACGGGCCGAGACGAACACCACCGGCATGCTTCAGGGCCTGCTGGGTTCCCTGGGCTTCAAGGAGGTGCATGTGTCGTACGGATCCTGATCAGGCGCCCGGTACAGCGAACAGGGCACGCCTCACCACACTGGGAAGTCGAGGACTGGAGGATCGAATGGCCCGCACCGCCCCGAGCCCGCGCAAGGCGAAGCGGACGACCAAAGGCGCTCGCGACCCGCTGCCCACCCCGTTACGGGTGCTCACGACGGTGTGTGCGTTCGCCTTCATGGTGGTGTTCGCCGTCGTTCTGGCCCGGCTCACCCTGCAGCCGTCACCGGCATCGGTCCCGCTCACGCACAGCAATCTGCATCCGGGCCGCTCACTGAAGGCGTATCTGGATCAGCCGGGACTGCGCGACGCCGTCAAGCAGATCGGCGGGAATCTGCTGCTGGGCATCCCGTTCGGGGTGCTGGTGCCGGTGCTGGCGCCGCGGGCGCGCGGCATCCTGCAGATCCTGCTGCTCACCGCGATCGTGATGCTGCTGGTGGAGCTGGCACAGGGGGCGCTCGTCACCGGTCGCGCCTTCGACATCGACGACGTCATCCTCAACACCGTGGGCGCACTGGGGGGTTACCTGCTTCTGGGACGGCGACTGGGGCGGTCGGTGCATGCGCGGGCGCGGAAACAGTGATCACGCAATGCGGAAACAATGATCATTTAAATTGGTCCGGACCAGACTCTTGACGCCTTCTTATCTCACTTCTTAAATCAAGTGGCGACCCGTCCGTCCCCCACCGGAATGGAGTGCCATGGCCTCCCCACGCCTGCTCCGCAGATGTCTGTTCGCCGCCCTGTCCGCCGCCCTGGTCGCGTCCGCCGCGATCGGCCCCGCGCGGGCGGATGCCTCCAGCGCCTCCTCCGCCGCCGCCGTGACCTTCTCGGACAGCTTCGACGGGCCGGCCGGCGCGGCGCCCGACTCCTCGAAGTGGCAGACCGAGACCGGCGACAACGTCAACAACCACGAGCGCCAGTACTACACGGCGGGCAACAGGAACGCGGCCCTGGACGGCCAGGGCCATCTGGTGATCACCGCCCGGCGCGAGAACCCGGCCGGCTACCAGTGCTGGTACGGCACCTGCCAGTACACCTCGGCCCGGCTGAACACCGCCGGGAAGTTCACCGCCCAGTACGGGCATGTCGAGGCCCGGATGAAGATCCCGCGCGGACAGGGCATGTGGCCCGCGTTCTGGATGCTCGGCACACCGGTCAACTGGCCCGACTCGGGCGAGATCGACGTCATGGAGAACGTCGGTTACGAGCCCTCGACCATCCACGGCACCATCCACGGCCCCGGCTACTCCGGCTCGGGCGGCATCGGTGCCGGCTACTCGCTGCCCGGCGGCCAGGCCTTCGCGGACGCCTTCCACACCTTCGCCGTCGACTGGGCGCCCGACTCGATCACCTGGTCGGTGGACGGGACCGTCTACCAGCGGCGCACACCGGCCGACCTGGGCGGCCGGACCTGGGTGTTCAACAAACCGTTCTTCCTGATCCTGAACCTGGCCGTGGGCGGCTACTGGCCCGGCGACCCGGACGGCTCCACCGTCTTCCCGCAGCAGCTGGTGGTGGACTCGGTCTCGGTGACGACCGGCGACTCCGCGGCCGCGGTCGCGATCAAGGGGCTGGCCGGCAAGTGCGTGGACGTGGCCGGGGCGAACTCCGCCAACGGCACCCCCGTACAGCTCTACGACTGCAACGGAACCGGCGCGCAGCAGTGGACGGTCGGCTCGGACGGCACCATTCGGGCGCTCGGCAAGTGCCTGGACGTCACCGGCAACGGGACCGCGGACGGCTCGACCGTCCAGCTGTGGGACTGCACCGGTGGACCGAACCAGAAGTGGGCCGTCTCCGCGGCGCACGACATCGTGAACCCCCAGGCGAACAAGTGCCTGGACGTCACCGGCAACAATCCGGCCAACGGCACCCGGCTGCAGATCTGGACCTGCACGGGCGGCGCCAACCAGAAGTGGACGGTCGGCTGAGGCTGCCGGGAGCGCGCCTAGCGGCGCGGCACCCAGGTGAACTTGTCGCCGCCGACCCAGCGGACCACCTCGGGGTCGTCCAGGTCGTGGACGGTGATGCCGTAAGCCGCGGCAGTTTCCAGGACATCGGTGATGGCACGCGCCTCACAGACCACTTGACCGTCGATCTCCACGATGCGGAAGGGCAGGGTGCCCGGCTTACCCGTCATCACTCCGTGCACCAGGATGCGCGGGTAGGAGATGTGGGGGCTTGCTATTTCGGTCATGCATAGAGCGTAGAACGCCACCGGCGAAAACGTGTGACGTGAGTCACTCTTCGGACGGTGGGCCGGCCTCCGCCACCCGTCGTGCGGCCCCGTTCGCGCTGCGCAACCCTGGAGGCGGAGGTGGCCATGGACCCCGTCGAGGCTCTGGACCGGATCGCCTTCCTGCTGGAGCGGTCCCTGGCGCCGACGTACCGGGTACGTGCCTTCCGCACCGCCGCCGGGGTGCTCGCGGCACTGCCCGAGGGGGAGGTGGCCGGGCGCGCGGCCGCCGGGACGCTGGAGTCGCTCAAGGGCGTCGGCCCGAAGACCGCGCAGGTGGTGCGTGAGGCCCTGGCCGGGCAGGTGCCCGAGTATCTGCGTGCGCTGGAGGAGGAGGCCGGGGGCCCGCTCGTCCAGGGCGGGGAGCGGCTGCGGGAGCGGCTGCGCGGGGACTGCCATCTGCACTCCGACTGGTCGGACGGGGGCAGCCCGATCGAGGAGATGGGGCGCACCGCGGCGCGCCTGGGACATGAGTGGGCGGCGCTGACCGACCACTCCCCGCGGCTGACGGTCGCCCGTGGGCTGTCGCCCGAGCGGCTGCGCGAGCAGCTGGAGGTGGTGGCGGGGCTGAACGCCACCTGGGCGCCGTTCCGGCTGCTCACCGGCATCGAGTGCGACATCCTGGAGGACGGCTCGCTGGACCAGGAGCCGGACCTGCTTCAGCGGCTCGATGTGGTCGTGGTGTCCGTGCACTCGAAGCTGCGGATGGACGCCCGCTCGATGACCCGCCGCATGCTGGCCGCCGTGCGCAACCCGCTCTCGGACATCCTGGGGCACTGCACGGGGCGGCTGATCACGGGGCGGGGGCGGCCGGAGTCGGAGTTCGACGCGGACGCGGTGTTCGCCGCGTGCGCCGAGTCGGGCACGGCCGTGGAGATCAACAGTCGTCCGGAGCGGCTCGACCCTCCGCTGCGGCTGCTGCGGAGGGCCGTCGACGCGGGTGTCCTGTTCTCGATCGACACCGACGCGCACGCACCCGGCCAGCTGGACTGGCAGATCCACGGCTGTGCCCGGGCCGAGGAGTGCGGGGTGCCCGCCGAGCGGGTGGTGACCACGTGGTCCGCCCCGGAGCTGCTGGCCTGGACCCGGGAGGGCCGGGTGCCGGCGCGGGCGCAGTGACGCAGATCACCGCCGTACCGGCCGGCCGCTGGAACACCCAAGGGTGGTTGCCCGTTGAACCAGCCGTGGGTGCGGATGGGACAGTGCCCCCGGGCCTCGCTGAAGTCCTGTGGATCCCTTCATCGCCGAGAGGCGACCGCTGTCCGTGCCCGCCGTTCAGCCGCCCCGACCGTGATTCCCCCGTCGCGGTCGGGGCTTTCCGCTGTCTGCGGCCCGCGCGGCTCACGCCCGCTCGTCCCGTGTGACATCGAGTCGACTTCGAGTTGACTTGGAGTGCACTCCAATTCGTAGCGTTCCGGACATGAGCACTACTGCACAGCACAAGATCGGTTCGGGTTTCGGCGCCGACAGCACCGCCGAGGACGTCCTGCGGGGCATCGACCTGTCCGGACGCATCGCGATCGTCACCGGCGGCTACTCGGGCCTCGGTCTGGAGACCACCCGCACGCTCACCGGTGCGGGCGCCCATGTCGTCGTACCGGCGCGGCGCCCGGACACGGCACGGGAGGCGCTCGCCGGGATCGACGGGGTCGAGCTGGACGAGCTCGACCTCGGTGACCTGGACAGCGTGCGCGACTTCGCCGAGCGCTTTCTGGCCTCCGGCCGCCGGGTCGACTTCATGATCGACAACGCCGGGATCATGGCCTGTCCGGAGACCCGGGTCGGGCCCGGCTGGGAGGCGCAGTTCGCCACCAACCACCTCGGGCACTTCGCCCTGGTCAACCGGCTGTGGCCGGCGATCGCCCCCGGCGGCGCCCGGGTCGTCTCCGTCTCCTCCCGCGGCCACCACTTCTCCGGCATCCGCTGGGACGACATCCACTGGCGCCGCGGCTACGACAAGTGGGAGGCGTACGGGCAGGCGAAGACGGCGAACGTCCTTTTCGCCGTGCACCTCGACAAGCTGGGCCGGGACTTCGGCGTGCGGGCCTTCTCGCTGCACCCGGGCGGCATCATCACCCCGCTGCAGCGGCATCTGCCCCGTGAGGAGATGGTCGAGCGCGGCTGGATCGACGAGCAGGGCAACCCACTGAACCCCGAGGGCTTCAAGACCCCGCAGCAGGGCGCTGCCACCCAGGTGTGGGCGGCCACCTCGCCCCAGCTGGACGGCATGGGCGGGGTGTACCTGGAGGACTGCGACATCGCCGAGCCCGCCCCCGCGGACGGGGAGCGGACCGGTGTGAAGGACTGGGCGACGGATCCGGAGCAGGCGGCCCGCCTGTGGGCGCTGTCGGCGGAGCTGACGGGGGTGAACGCCTTCGCCGGTTAGACCGTCTTCACCGGTCGGGCCGCCTGCGCCACGGCCATGAACTCCCGGAGATCCGCGGTGAGTCGGCCGGCGTGCGTGGCGAACAGTCCGTGGCCCGCGTTCTCGTAGACCTTGAGCGTGGCGTCGGGCGCGAGCGCCGCGCTGCGACGGCCGGTCGTTTCCAGGGGCGCGGAGACGTCGAGCGAACCGTGCAGGACCAGCACCGGCAGGTCGAGCTCGGCCAGTTCGGGGGCGACGTCCACGGTGGCGATCGTCTCCTGGACGGCGCTCGACGCCCGGGCCGTGGCGACCATGCAGCGGTCCTTGAGATGGCGGACGTGGGCGGGCGACAGGTCGACGCCGGGCCGGCCGAGGGCGAAGAAGTCCCGTACCGCGTCGGGGTCGTTGAAGAATGCCGCCCGGTCCCGCAGGAAGGTCTCGGTCCCGGCGCGCATGGCCTCCGGGTCCCAGCCGTCCGGGTTGCCGGCCGAGCGCACCACGCCGGGTGCGATGCCGGAGACGAGGGCGACGCGGGCCACCCGCCCGGCGCCGTGCCGGGTCAGACAGCGCACGATCTCCGCGGAGCCCAGCGAGTGGCCGATCAGGGTCACCTCGCGCAGATCCAGCCGGTCCAGGAGCGCATGCAGGTCGTCGGCGAGGGTGTCGAGGTCGTAGCCGTCCCACACGTCGTCGGACCGCCCGTGCCCGCGCCGGTCCAGACCGACGCAGCGGTGGCCCTCTTGCGCCAGCGGCAGCATCTGCCGCTCCCACATCTCGGTCCCGAGGTAGGCGCTGTTGACGAAGACGGCGACCGGGCCGTCGGCCGGTCCGTAGTCGACGTAGTGCAGGCGCGTGCCGTCGGCGGGGCTGTCGAAGTACGGCATGGGACGTCCTCCTGGAATCCGCTGGTCGAGCGGCTGACTGGGTACGTCGTCCATGCTTGCGGGAGGGGCGGCGGGCGTCGATTACCTCGGAGGTCAAGGGGCGGACCCCGACGCGGAGTTCAGTCGGTGGGCTCGTCCGGTACGGGCTGCTCGGGGTGCGCCGCCCCCGAGCGCCGTGCACCCCGCCGCCCCGTACCCGCCTCGTCGGTGTCGGGGACGTCCTCCCCGGCGCGGTCGCCGGTCGGCTCCTTCGGGGCGGCCTCCCACGGGTCCTCCCCGGTGCGGGTCTGCTGGTCCTGCATGTCACGCGGAACGGCCCCGCGGTGGCGACGGTCGGCCACGACGTACTCCCCTCGCGTCGGTTCGAGCGGTACGCGAGTACCGCGTGGGCGGGCTGCCAAACGTGCGGGGAGCCAGGATCAGGATCACGCCGTCGCGTGCGTCCGGCCGCTCGGCGTTGGGCCCCGGGTCGTACGGGCGGGCCCGATCCCCGGCGCGGCGAGGCCTCGGCGCGGCCAAGAACCTCTTCGGCGCCGTCGGGCGAGGTCTCCGTCCGCACCGGCACGACCCGTGCGCCGGCGGCCCGGCACGCGTCGGCGAGCCCGACAGCCCGGGCCACCACCTCGGCGGCCGGACGGGTGCGGTCGGGGCGGCAGGTGTGCCCGACTGCGGGGCATCCGTACGCGCGGTCCAGCCGGACGGCCCGGTCACGGCCCCGGTGCGGCACCCGTCCCGGTCCGCGGGACCTCGGCCGCCGGCCGACCTGGCGCGATGGCCGGCCCGAATCGGCTCCTCCCCCGGAGGGTCAGTGCGGCGCCCGTTCCTGGAGTGCCGCTCGCCAGGCCGGGAGGCGGTCCTCGGTCGCCGGCTGTGCGCGGTGGCCGCCGCGGGCGAAGAAGTCGGCCAGGGGCAGGATCGCCGCGCCGACGGTGACCGCGTCGGGGCCGAGGCGGCCCAGGTCGATGGTCACCTTCTCGGCCGGGTGACGCAGCGCGTACGTGGTCGCGTGGCGGCGTACGGCGGGCAGGAAGCGGGCGCCGAGCTGGAGTCCGGCCCAGCCGCCGATCAGGATCCGCTCGGGCTGGAACAGGTTGATCAGGTCGGAGAGGCCCGCCCCGAGATACTCGGCGGTCTCTTCGAGAACGGCGAGCGCCACCGGATCCTCGGCCGTGCCCTCGGGCGGATACGCGGCGGCCAGCATCGCGGTGAGCGCGGTCTCCTCGTCGGTGCCCTCCGGCGGGCGCCCGCCCTCCTCCTCCCACCGTTCGAGCAGGGACTCGGCGCCCGCGTAGGCCTCCAGACAGCCGAGCGCGCCGCAGCGGCAGCGCCGGCCCCGGACCCGTACCGTCAGATGCCCCCACTCGACAGCCCGCCCGTGCTCCACCTCGGGGGTGACGAGGCAGGCGCCGACGCCGGAGCCGAAGAGCACCACGACCGCGTTGCGGGCGCCGCGGCCCGCGCCGAACCACATCTCCGCCTGGCCGAGGGTCTTGGCGCCGTTGTCGATGAAGTACGGGACGGTGCCGGGGAGTTGGGAGCCGGAGCGGAGCAGCTCCTCCAGCGGTACGGCGTCCCAGCCGATCGTCTGCCCGTGCACGACGGCACCCCGGTCCGCGGTGTGCTCGACGATGCCGGGGACGCCGACGCCGACGCCGAGCAGTCGTTCGGGATCGGTTCCGGCCTCGGCGAGGACCTCGGTGACGCCGTCGCGGATGTGGCCGACGATGACCTCGACGTCGTACCGCTGCGGCTCCAACGGCCGTTCGACGCGGGCGAGTTCGGTGAGAGTGAGGTCGAACAGCTCGACGCGGACCCGGGTCTCGCCGACGTCCACGCCGATCATGTGCCCGCTGTGCGGAGCGACCCGCAGCAGGGTGCGGGGGCGGCCGCCGTCGGAGTCGACGCTGCCGGCCTCCTCGACCAGTCCGTCGGCGATCAGATCCGCGACGACGTTGCTGACCGAGCCGGAGCTCAGGCCGGTCGCCGGGCCGAGTTCGAAGCGGCTGAGCGGCCCGTCGAAGTACAGTCGTTGCAGCACGGCCGTGCGGTTGCCCCGCCTGAGGTCGCGTACCGTGCGCCCGTTCCGCCCCGCCATGTGGCTCCCTTCGAACCCTGTCCGACCTGCAACATACCTCTGCTTGTGGGCTCGGCGCGACATTCGTCCAACCCTTAGTTCACGCTATGAGCTAAGCGGGGCGGGTGAACTCGCCGATCTCGTCCAGCGCGGCGACCAGCTCCGGGGCCACCGCCTTGCGCAGCCGGCGGTCGTGCTCCTCCCCCAGGGCCCGCGGAACCGTCTCGACGAGCATGATCAGGTAGAGGTAGCCGCGGTAGAGGGCGAGGCGGAGGCGGGCCGCGGTGTCGAACTCGGCGCGGCCCCCGGCCTCCCGGTAGCCGGCCAGGAACGCCTCGTCCTTCCTGATGTCCCCGAGCAGCGCGAGGGAGACGAAGTCGGCGAGCGGGTCGCCCCAGAACATGCGCTCGCCGTCGATCAGGCCGCCGATGCGGGCCTCCCCCGCCGTGCGGTCGACCAGGATGTTGCCGTCCCACAGGTCGAAGTGGACGGCGCGCGGGACGGCGACCTCGTCGAGTGCTTCGTACGCGGCCCGGGTGGTACGGGCCACCGCGTCGGCGGGGCGGGGCAGCCAGGCCCCGTAGCGGCGGGCGTCGTCGAGCACGGCGTCGAGCATCCCGGTGAACGCGGTCCGCCAGTCCGGGGCGAGCGGGCCCAGCGCGCCGGACGGATAACCGAAGCCGCCAGGCCCGGCAACCCGGTGCAGCCGGGCCGTCCAGCGGCCCAACTCCCTTCGCAGTACGACCCGTTCGGCCTCCGCCACCGTGCCGTCCCAGGGCTCGCCGGGGCAGGCGGTCATCAGCAGATGGGGTGCGTCGCCGTCGGCGCCGAAGGACACCGTACGCGGTGCCGGTACGCCGGCCTCGGCGGCGGCGCGGCAGAACTCCGCCTCGGAGACGAGGAGTCGGGACTCGTACCGCAGACCGGGTGCGGTCGGCGCGATCTTCAGCACGTAACGGCTGCCGTCGGTGAGCCGCAGTTCCGTCACGGAGTTGTACGTGCCACCGCCCAGCGGGCGCACTCCGGCGAGCCGCTCGGGAGGGATGCGTGCCTCGTCCAGGATCCGCCCGGCCCGTTCCCAGGAGTCCGCCATCGTGCGCCCGCCCCTCCCGTCGCTCGACGTATCGGTACAGGGTACGGAAGGCCCCACCCGCCGCCGGGCGGCCGCCGCTCACCGACGCTCGCCGACGGCGGATACGGCCCTCGGAGCAGGCGTTTTTTCTTCAGCGTCGGGTACGTTCGACGCCTCCACCGAACGGGAACAGGCCAAGGGATGCAAGAGGAACGGAAGTGGACGGCGGGGGCGGCGCGGCTCCTGAGGCGTCACCGGGACCCCGTGGTCGTACAGACGTTGCGCTCGGCCGCCGCGGCGACGATCGCGTATGTCCTCGCGCTGCGGCTGAGCCCCGAGCCCGCGCCGCTCACCGCGCCCCTGACCGCCCTGCTGGTCGTCCAGGTCACCCTGTACGCCACGCTGAAGAACGGCATCCGCCGGGTGAACTCGGTGGTGGCAGGCGTCCTCGTCGCCATCGCCTTCAGCCTGCTGGTGGGGCTGACCTGGTGGAGTCTCGCGCTGCTGATCATTGCCTCGCTGGCCGTGGGCCATCTGGTGCGCGTCGACGAGTACGTGCCCGAGGTGGCCATCAGCGCCATGCTGGTGCTCGGGGTCACGACCGTCGGGAACACGGCGTGGGCCCGGGTGGTGGAGACACTGATCGGGGCGGCCGTGGGCATGGCCTGCAATCTGCTGCTGCCACCCCCGGTGTGGGTGGACGAGGCCGGGGAGTCGATCGAGGGCCTGGCGCGGCGGGTGCGGCAGCTGATGCTGCGGATGGGCGAGGAGGCCGCCGGCCGCACTCCGGTGGAGGTGGCGGCGGCCCGGCTGCACGAGGCGCGCCGGCTCGACCACGACATCGTCGAGGTGGACGCGGCCCTGCGGCAGGCCGAGGACAGCCTGCGGCTCAATCCGCGCGTCAAGGAGGGGCTGCTGCGCCGGGTGGTGCTGCGGACCGGCCTGGACACGCTGGAGATCTGCACGGTCGTGATGCGGGTGCTGGCCCGCACCTTCACCGATCTGACCAAGGCCCGCGACCCAGAGCCGCTGTTCGCGTCGGAGGCGGGCGCGACCGTCGAGGAGCTGCTGTCCGAGATCGGCGACGCCGTGGTCAGCTTCGCGGTGCTGGTCACCACCGACCTCAGCCGCAACGCGGACGCGGCGGAGGCGCGGCTGAGCGCGGAGCTGCACGCGGCGGCGGCCACCCGCGACAAGCTGGCCCTGCTGCTGCGGGACGAGGTCGAGCGCGACAGCCGGCACTGGCAGCTGCACGGCGCCGTGCTGACCGAGGTGAACCGGATGATCGACGAACTCGACACCGAGCACCGCTCACGCCGTCTGCTGGAGGAACTGGACCGTGTCTCCGGTGAGCAGCGCGCGAAGCTGCCCCGTCTGACCTGGCTGCGGGAGCGGGTGGGCGTACCCGAGAAGCTGCGCCGGAACCGGCCGGGTGCCGACGGGCGTTCTCACTGACGGGACACCCGGGGCATCGAAGGGGGACACGCGGATGAGTGACACGGCCGTACGGATCGACGGGAACACGCTGCGGCTGCCGGGCGGTGTGGCGGTGCGGTTCGTGCGCACGCTGCGGCTGCCCGAGACGGGTACACATCCGCTGCCGCCGGGTTTGGGTGAGTTTCCCGTCCGGCGGGTGGCCGACTTCCCGGACACGGTGCCGGCGCAGTGGCGGGCCCGCGGTGGCGTGATGCTGCCGGTGTATCTGCGCGAGGCGATGTGGCTGAGCTTCGCGGGCACGACGGAACCGGCCGCGCTGCAGGTCGGGGTCGGCAAGGTGTGCGCCGTGTCCGGCAAGCGGTGGAGCGACCGGCTGTCCCGCAGGCCGCAGAACTATGTCGTACTGCCCCGGCAGCCCTGGCTGGACGGCATCAACTCCGGGAAGGGCACGGTCCGCCAGTTCGTGGCCGTGCCGCTCGGGCTGGGTGCGACGGTGGAGGGGCAGGTCACGGGCGAGGAGGTGTGGGGCGGCGTCCAGCTGCAGTCGTTCCCGCTGCGGGACGAGCCGCTCGCCGAGTGGCGCAGGCAGGAGCGGATCCGCCGGGAGCGGCTGAGCAGGGCCACGGCGGTCGGCGGATACGGCGCCGCCATGCCCATGTCCGCACCGGCGCCCGGCGCACCGCCCGCCCCCGGCGCGGTACCGGCGCCCGCGGGCGCGCCGCGTTCCCCCATGGCCGCCGTCATGGGGCTCGGCGTCGGGGGTTCGATGCGCCAGGAGGTCTACCAGGACGACCGGAAGCTCAAGGAGTGGGCCGAGAAGCCGGCCGGGCGGGTGTTCGTGCATCTGGTGACGCCCCCCGAGTGGCGCCGCATCACGGGCGAGGCTCCGCCGCCGTCGCCGGTGGACCGGGCGGCGTACACCCGCGCGGGACTCCCCTGGTACGACTACTACGACCAGGACGGCGAGGACCTCGCCCCCACCGACACGCTCGGCGCGGTCAAGCCCGTCGGCGACTGGCTCGGGGACGATCTGGAGCCCTGGCAGGAGCCCACCCCCGGCCAGGTGAAGCCGCTGAAGGACGCGCCGGGCGAGCCGGTGGAGGACGGCGAGTGGTAGCCACCGCCCCTCATTGCACCCTGCGCAACGCTCATTGCCGTTCTTGCGTTTGACCGCGGGTCCACGCCAAGGTGGCTGTCACGACCGAGGCAGCCGACGACCTGAGGGTGCGGGCATGGACAGTGGTGCGCAAGCGGCGGGCGGCGGCTGGAGCCGGCGCCGGTTCGTCGGGGCCCTGGCGGGAACCGCGGTGGTGGTCGCCGTCCCGGCACCGGCGGCTCCGCGGGCGAGCGCACCCGAGGCTCCAGGGACCGGCGCGTCCGACGCTTCTCGGACGGGCGCGCCGGAGGCACGGCAACCGGCGCCCGCCGAGGCCTCCCGGACACCGTCCCGCCCGCACCCCCTCTACCTGGGCACCTACACCTCGGCGGAGGGCGGCGGCACCGGCATCGGGCTGGCCACGTACGACCCGGCGACGGGCGCGATCACCGGCGCCGGCACGCTCACCGGCGTCGCCGACCCGTCGTATCTCGCCGTGCATCCGAACGACCGCACCCTGTACGCGGTGAACGAGCGCACGGAAGGGGGTGTGACCGCGGTCCGCCTGGCCGACCGGCGGATCCTCGGCAGCCGGAGCACCGGCGGCGCGGCGCCCTGTCATCTGTCCGTCCACCCTTCCGGGCGGTGGCTGCTGAGCGCCAACTACCAGTCGGGCAGCGTGGCCGTGCACCCGATCGACGCCTCGGGCGCCCTCGGGGAGCACACCGACGTGGTCACGCACTCCAGCCCGGCGCCCGGTCCCGGGCAACAGGGGCCCCACGCGCACCAGTTCGTCACCAGCCCCGACGGAGGTCATGTCCTCGCCGTCGACCTGGGCACCGACACCGTCTACAGCTACCGTCTCGATCCGGCGAAGGGCACGCTCACCGAGGTCGCCCGGGCCGGGACCCGGCCGGGCGCGGGCCCGCGCCACCTCACCTTCCACCCGGGCGGCCGGTACGCCTATCTGGCCAACGAGGTGGACAACACCGTCGCGGTGTGTGGCTACGACCCGCGCACCGGCCGCCTGACGATCGGCGAGGCGCAGCCCACGGGCACCGGCGGGGGCACCAGCTACCCGGCGCAGATCCTGGTGACCGCGAACGGCTCGTACGCCTACCTCGCCAACCGCGGTCACAACAGCCTCACGCGCTACGCCGTCGAGGCGGACGGGGCCCGGCTCCGGCTGCTCGACACCGTGCCGGTGTCCGGCGACTTCCCACGGCAGATCGCCTTCTCGCCGGACGGACGGCTGCTGTTCGCGGCGAACCAGCGCTCCGGCACGGTCAGCGTCTTCCATGTGGACACGGACAGCGGTGAACTGCGGATCGCGGGCGGGCCGTTCCCCTCACCGGTCGCCGTCTGCGCGCTGCCGCTGTAGCGAGCGGGGGCAGGAGGCCGCGCTCGCCTGCGCCAGCAGGACGTGCATGCGTTCGCTCAGCTGCCCCACGTCATCGGCGGGCGCGTGAAACGGCAGGCGTACGTCGCCGTGTGTGCGGACGCGCTCGATGCGCAGCGTCAGCCCGTGCCGGTCCACGGCAAAGGGCTGGACGCGGACCGCCGCGTGCAGACTGTCGGGCTCGACCAGGCGGGTGAGGCGCTCGACGGCGTCCGGATGGGCGTCGGCGAGGTGGGTCAGCAGCTGGGCCTCGGCGGTGGCCAGCGGGTCGGGCGCGGCGGCGGTGAACTCGTCGAGGCCGACGACCACGGAGCCGGAGGGCCTGCGCAGGACGACCCGGGTGGGCCGGAAGGCGAGTCGGCCGTCCTCGACGGCGAACCAGCCTGCGAGCCAGAGCCGTGCGCGGATCCGGCTGCGCACCGGGACGGGCGCGACGTCGGCGAACTCCAGCACGGCCGAGGGCTCCCCGCGTGGTGCGCAGATCGCGGCCGCGAGCAGGGCGCTGTCCCCGGGGACGTGCAGGATCACCCGGCCGTCCACGGTCATGGTGTGCGCGCCGACGAACTCCTCCCGGCCGCCCTCCGCGGTCACCGCGCAGGACCACGCGGCGGCGAGCACCGAACGCGCCTGCTGTGCCGCCCCGGGCACGGCCGTCCAGGCCTGGCTGTCACCCATCCCGAAACCTCCTTAGGTAAGCCTTGCCTAACTTATCGGAGATCGAGGCGCACGCCAACCAGGCCGCTCGGGCACGCACCGTCAGGCGATGACTCCCAGCAGCGCCCGCGCGCACAGATCCCGGACCTGGTCCCGGGTCAGATCCGAGCCGCGCAGCCACTCCAGGCACACGGCCGTGGTGAAGGCCAGCCAGCCGCGGACCGCGAGCCGCACCTCGGGGCGCGCCTCGAACAGCGGCCCGAACTCCGGGTCCGCGGACAGGGCCGCCAGGATCTGTTGCTCCTGGGCGGCCAGAGCCCGCTGATAGACCCGCCGTACCGTCTGGTCGCCGGCCGCGTCGGCGCGATGGAAGGCCCGGTAGCCGTGGGCGTGCGCCTCGACGTACTGCAGATAGGTGTCGAGACCGGCGGTGAGCTGCTCACGCACCGGCACCCCGGGCACCGCCGCCGTCATGCGCAGCATTCGCTCGCTCTCGCGCTCGACGACCGCCGCGAAGAAGTCCCGTTTCGTCGGGAAGTAGTGGTACAGCAGCCCCCGGGAGACCCCGGCGATCTCGGCGACCTGCTCGATCCACACGTCGTCGTAGGGACTCTCGGAGAACAGTCTGGCCCCGACCGACAGGAGCTGCTCCCGGCGCTCCCCGGTGCTGAGTCTGCGGCGGGTGCGCTCGCCCTGGTTCGCGGCCATGTCCGCACTTTACTTGACGCAGGTTCAACAACGGGATCAGACTGAAACCCGTTATTGAACCCACGTACAACACGGGCACCGCAGCTCAACCTGCCACTGGCTCAAGGGAGATCGCGTCATGGCGGAGACGGACATGTCGACGACGGCCGGGAAAGCACTGCCCAGGGGCTTCCGCGGCGCCGAGCAGGGCTGGCCCGAGCTGCACCGCATTCCGCATCCGCCGCGCCGGGTCCCGCTGCTGGGCGATGTGCTCGGTGTCGACCGGCGCACTCCCGTGCAGGATTCCCTGCGCTACGCCCGTGAGCTGGGCCCGGTCTTCCGGCGCAAGGCGTTCGGCAAGGAGTTCGTGTTCGTGTGGGGTGCCCGCCTCACGGCCGACATCTCGGACGAATCCCGGTTCGCCAAGCATGTGGGCCTGGGGGTCGCCAATCTCCGCCCGGTCGCCGGGGACGGGCTGTTCACGGCGTACAACCACGAGCCCAGCTGGCAGTTGGCGCACGACGTCCTGGCCCCCGCCTTCAGCCGCGAGGCCATGGAGGGCTACCACCCCATGATGCTGGCCGTGGCCGGGCGGCTGACCGAGCACTGGGACCGGGAGCTGGCCGCGGGCCGCGCCGTGGACGTGCCCGGCGACATGACCAAGCTGACCCTGGAGACGATCGCCCGCACCGGCTTCGGGCACGACTTCGGGTCGTTCGAGCGTGACCGGCTGCATCCCTTCGTGACCGCGATGGTGGGCACGCTCACCTACGCCCAGCGGCTGAACACCGTGCCCGCGCCGCTGGTCCGGCTGCTGCTGCGGCGGGCCGGCCGGCACAACGCCGCCGACATCGCGTACCTCAACCGCACCGTCGACGACCTCGTACGGGCCCGGCGCCGATCCGGCAGCGGGGACGGGGACCTGCTCGACCGGATGCTCGACACCGCGCATCCGGAGAGCGGGGAGCGGCTGTCGCCGGAGAACGTCCGGCGCCAGGTGATCACCTTCCTGGTGGCCGGGCACGAGACCACCTCCGGCGCGCTGTCCTTCGCCCTGCACTACCTCTCCCGGCACCCGGACGTCGCCGCCCGGGCCCGCGCCGAGGTGGACCGGGTCTGGGGCGACACCCCGGCGCCCGGATACGACCAGGTCGCCAAGTTGCGGTATGTGCGCCGGGTGCTCGACGAGTCGCTGCGGCTGTGGCCGACCGCGCCCGCCTACGCCCGTGAGGCACGGCAGGACACGGTGCTGGCCGGGGAGCATCCGATGCGGCGGGGCGCGTGGGCGCTGGTGCTGACACCGATGCTGCACCGCGATCCCGAGGTGTGGGGCGCGGATGCCGAGGAGTTCGATCCGGACCGGTTCGACGCGAAGGCCGTGCGCGGGCGGGCCCCGCACACCTTCAAACCGTTCGGCACCGGGGCGCGGGCCTGCATCGGCCGGCAGTTCGCGCTGCACGAGGCGACCCTGGTCCTCGGTCTGCTGCTGCGCCGCTACGACCTCGTGTCCGACCCGGACTACCGGCTGAGGGTCATCGAGCGGCTGACGCTGATGCCGGAGGGGCTGCGACTGCATCTGGAGCGCCGCCCCGCGCCCGCGCCGGCCGCGCCGGTGACCGTCCCCGAGACCCCGGCGTCAGAGCCGCGCTGCCCAGTGCACGGGATGGGCGACTGACGTCGGCAGTCGGGTCCCGGCGCTTCCCCGGGCCGCGTTGAGCTGCGGCTGGGTCAGGAAGAACGCGCCGGTGAGATCGGCGTCCGTGAGATCGGCGTCACGCAGGTCGGCGCCGATCAGGTCCGCGCAGCGCAGATCGGCGCCGGTGAGGTCGGCCGCGATGAGGTAGGCACCACGCAGGGCGGCGCCGCGCAGGTCGGCCCCCTTGAGGCGGGCGCCCATGAGGTCGGCGCCCCGGCGGTCCTTCTTCTTGCCGCGGACGCCCGCCCGCACCAGTTCGCTGGTGCGCAGCAGCAGGACGTTGACCTCCTGCCGGTGGGCGGCCACGTCGAACACGGCCAGTTCCCCGGGGCTCTGCCCGGTGAGCCGCTCGGTCTTCTCCAGGGCCGCGCGCAGCTCGGCGTGGACGGGGCGGGCCGCGGGCAGGCCCAGCGCCTCGGTGAGATACCAGAGCAGTTCATGGAGCTGCCGTACGACGGGGAACACCTCGAACATCTGCCGGGCATACTCCTTGGAACCGCCACGCCAGTCCTGTCGGCCGAAGACGACCTGCGAGACCTGCTGACCGGCGCCGAAGCAGTCGTAGACCGTGCAGCCGGCGAAGCCCTTCTTTCTCAGGTCGGCATGGATGCCGCACCGGTGGTCGTCCTGGAGGTTCCGGCAGGGTTTCCCGGCGGGCTTGTCGACCGCGAAGTCCGCCGAGGCGGCGAAGGGCAGGGCGACACAGCACAGCCCGAAGCAACGCGCGCAGTCGCCACGCAGTTCGGGCCGGCCGGCTATCTCGTCTGGCATACGCCCAGCCTACTGACCTGCGGAACCACCCCTGCCCGCGCAGGCCCGACTGCCCCGCAGGGAACGGAAACTCACCGATGAGTTTCCGGCCCTGTGGGGGTCTTCTCATACATCGGAAAACAAGCTCGGCTACTACAGAGGGAGCACCCCGCACAGGCAGGAGCCGACCGAACCGAGGAGACGGACCATGTGCAGCCACCAGCCCCCGTGCCCCACCGCCGACCTGCCCGACCACCACGCGGCCGTCATCGTGTCGGCCCACCCCGAGCAGGGATGGAGCCTGCTGTGCAACGGCACCATCGTCTTCGACGACACCGGCGAACTCCTCCCCGACGGACGGGCCGTGGACCCGCACCGTGCCCTCGGCCCACTGGTCGTGGCCGCCTGAGCCTCACTCCTGCGGTACGGGCAGCTCGAGCCGGGCGAGTCGGTCGGGGTCGGCCAGGATGTACATCCCGGTGATCTTCCCGTCGGCGACGGTGAGGGACGCGACCGCCATGGGCTTGCCCTCCGGCGCGGTGACGAGTCCCAGGGAGCCGTTGACCAGTGCGAGCCGGGCGAATCCGGCGAACTGCGAGAACATGGCCGCCTGTTCGGCCACCGCCCTGGCCCCGTGCACGACCTTGGACGCGGCCGCTCCGCGCACCAGGGCACCCGCGTCGGCGCGCAGGACCACGTCCGGGTGGAGCACGGCGACGAGCGCCTCGAAGTCGCCGCCGCGGGAGGCGGCGAGGAAGGCCTCGACCACTTCGCGCTGCCGCCCGAGGTCCGGATCGGCCGGCGGGGTGGCGCCCTGGACCCGGCGACGGGCCCGGCTGGCCAGCTGCCGGGTCGCGGCCGAGGTGCGTTCCACGACGGGCGCGATGTCGTCGAACGGCACCGCGAACATGTCGTGCAGGACGAACGCCAGGCGCTCGGCGGGTTCCAGCGTCTCCAGGACGACCAGGAGGGCCACGCCGACCGAGTCGGCCTGGAGCACCTCCTGCTCGGGGTCGATCTGCGACAGCGGCCGGATCACCGGGTCCGGGACGAACGTGTCGTCCATCGGCTCCTCGCGGCGGGCGCCGCGCGAGCGCAGCATGTCGAGGCAGACCCGCCCGACCACGGTGGTCAGCCAGCCGCCGAGATTCCTGATCTCGTCCGGGTCGGTGCGGCCGAGTCTGAACCAGGCCTCCTGGACCGCGTCCTCGGCCTCCGCGAGCGAGCCCAGCATCCGGTAGGCCACCGCGCGCAGATGACCGCGGTGTTCCTCGAAGCGGTCCGCCAGGAGTTCCTCGTCGTTCATTCCGTCCCCGTTCGGTTGGCCGCGCTCGCCCGCTGCAGACATGGGCCGGAGCCGACTGATCTTCGGCTCGGTCATGGGCGCAGACTATGCCGATCTCCCGTGCCCGCAACCGCTTTTGAGTCCGGGCTCAGGCCTCGTCACGGGTCAGCGCGAGCAGCCGGTCCAGGACGCGCGGCGCGCCGGCCCGCAGGCCGTCGTGCTCGAACTCGTCGGTCACCCAGGTGCGCAGCCCACGGATCGCGCGGGCGGTCCGCAGGGAGTGGGCGGTGTCGACGTACATGTCGTCGTGGTAGACGGCCGCGGCGACCGGGACCTCGTTGGCGGCGAGGCGGGCCGGGTCGTACAGGGGCTGCCAGTCGGTGCGGGCGGCCAGCGCGTCGGCCGTGTCGCGCAGCGGGCGCAGGGCCGGGTCGCTGTCGAACATCCAGGGGTAGATGTTCTCGCCGGTGAACAGCACCGGTGCGTCGCCGGCAAGGGCCTTGGGAGCGTCGAACTGCGGGAACTCGGCGCGGATCCGTTCGGCGGCCCAGGCGGTGGGGCGGGTGTCCTGGCCGTAGATCGGCTCGTGGAGGAGGGCGAAGAGCGGATGGTCCGCGTAGGAGAGGAGACCCTGGGCCTCTTCCTGGAAGGCGTCGGACAACTCGGTGCCGTGCGGGGTGCGGACGAAGGCGTTCTCCAGGAGGTAGTGGAGGCGGTGGCTGCCGTCGCTCGCGCCGAGCATGAGGCCGAGGGACTGGAAGGCCTCGACCGTGAGGGGGTAGCCGTTCGGCAGCACGACGTCGTGGGTCAGCAGGTGGTCGGCGATCCGGCGGGCCCGCTCGACGTCCTGCGGGTAACGGGCGTAGTGCGCGGTGACCTTGCGCTCGATGCGGGGGTAGGCGGCCCGGTAGACGTCGTCGGCGTGGGCGTCGAGGGAGGGCAGGCCGCCGGTGATCACGGCGGTGGCCAGGCCCTTCGGGGCCAGGGACAGATAGCTGACCGTGCAGAAGCCGCCGAAGCTCTGGCCGAGGACGGTCCAGGGGGCGCCGCCGGTGAGCCGGGCGCGGATCAGCTCGCAGTCGCGGACGATCGAGTCGGCGCGGAAGTGGGCGAGGTAGTCGGCCTGCTCGGCGGGGCCGCCGCGCAGCGGGAGGGTCTGCCGGTTGGCGGGTGTGGAGTGGCCGGTGCCGCGCTGGTCGAGGAGCAGGACGCGGTACTCCTCCAGGGCACGGTCGAGCCAGGCCTGCCGCCCGATGAAACGGTTCGCCCCATAGCCGGGACCGCCCTGGAGATAGACCAGCCACGGCAGGTCCTGCCGCGCCTTGTCACTGGCGACGACCTCACGGGCGTAGAGCTCGATCGTCTCGCCCCGCGGGTCGGCGTGGTCCAGGGGCACGGTGAAGTGGCGGTCGGTGAGGACGACGCCGGGCTGGCGGTAGCTGAGGCTCAACAGGTCTCCCGGGACGGACGGATGGTCGCGTCCCAGTTCAACACATGTCCGTCCGGCGTCCGACCCCCGGGATCATGGATTCTTACTGAACCGGAGATCAGCGGGCGGCGAGACTGGAGCGGCGCACCACGAGCTCCGGCTGGAGCACCACCCGCCGGTGCTCGTGCGCGCCCGGCCCGTTCTGCATCTCGGTCTCCTCCAGCAGGAGCTCGGCGGCGAGGGCGCCCATGGTGACCGCGGGCTGCCGTACCGAGGTGAGCGGGACGGCGGCCGCGGCCGCGAACTCGATGTCGTCGTAGCCGACGATGGCGAGGTCGTCGGGCACGGTGACCCCGGCGGCGTACATGGCCTGCAGGACGCCGAGGGCGAGCAGGTCGTTGGCGCAGAAGACGGCGGTCGGACGCTCGGCGAGACCGAGGAGCCGGGCGCCGGCGTCCCGGCCGGCCGCGACATCGAGGCGCTCGGTGGGCAGCTCGCGCAGGGCTTCCGGACCGAGCCCGGCCTCCGCAAGCGCGTTCAGGGCGCCGGTGCGGCGGTCGCGGACCTGGTTCAGTCCGGGCGGGCCGCTGACGTACGCGATGGAGCGGTGCCCGGCATCCACCAGGTGGCGCACGGCCAGGGCGCCGCCCGCCACGTCGTCGACGGAGACGGAGCACTCGGTGGTGCCCTCGGAGACGCGGTCGACCAGCACGAACGGGATGCCGTGCCGGCGGAACGACTCGATGTTGCGCCCGGTCGCGTCGGCCGGCGTGAGCAGCACCCCGCGCACCCGCTGCTCGGCGAAGAGCGACAGATACTCGGCCTCCTCGCCCGCGTTCTGCGCGCTGTTGCAGACCATCACGCCGAGCCCGGCCTCCCGCGCCGCCCGCTCGGCGCCGCGCGCCACGTCGACGAAGAACGGGTTGCCCATGTCGAGGACGAGCAGGCCCATGATCCGGCTGCGGCCCGCGCGCAGCTGGCGCGCGGACTCACTGCGGACGTAGCCGAGCCGGTCGATCGCCGACTGCACGCGCGCCCGGGTCTCGCTGGCGACGGAGTCCGGACGGTTGATGACGTTCGAGACCGTGCCCACCGACACTCCGGCGGCGCGGGCGACGTCCTTGATACCCACCGACTGGGCCATCGGGCAGGGACCTCCTGGTGAACGAGGGGCGGCGGGGAGGCCTTCACATTACCGTCACCGCTGCCCGGAACGGACCGGTCAGGCAGGGAGTGCGAAGTCCACGACATGAAGTGCCGAGGGGGTCGTGCCGACCGACTTCTCCTGGTACATGAACGACAGCACGTTGTCCGCCGCGACCCGTGTCTCGTCGATCACGACCTCCCCGAACGCGTTCAGGTCACTGCCGTCGTACAGCGGCGCCCAGTCCGTGTACCCGGAGGACTTCGAGGCACCCGCGATCCGGCCGTGGGGGAAGATCGCATAGGCGTTGTCGTACCGGTCCAGGACCAGTTTGGTGCGCTGGCTGGAGTCCGGCACGACGGGGATCTCGGTCTTCCGCCAGGTGCCGGAGGAGTCCTTGCGGACGTGGAAGGCCCGGCCGTTCGCCGTGCGGTCGGCGACGTAGTCCGTGGTGCACGGGCCGAAGCGGCCGGGGACATGGCTGATGATCGCGTGCGGCAGGCCGGTGGAGTCGACGGCCTGGCTCTCCTGGTTCATCAGGGCGTGGTCGGGGCCGAGGGAGTCGACGACCAGGCCGGAGTCGGTGACCGCGACGGTGTCCGGGGTACCCGTGGTGCCCACCGGGGTGCCCGCGTCGGTGCGCCAGGTACGGCCGCGGTCGATGGAGTGGACATATCCGGTGTCGTGATTGGTGAGCCCCCCGCCGGAGCCCGTCACGGCGGCGTTCTGCTCACGCCACGTGAAGAAGGCGTGCAGCCGGCCGGCCGAATCGTAGTCGAGGCCGTGCAGATACATGTTCCGGGCGCCGCTGGAGCCGTGCGCGCTGGTGTAGGTGCCGGTGGAGCTGCTCCACTCCCCCAGCGCGGTCCAGACCGAGCCGTCGTACTCGGCGAGCGCGTTGCGGCCGTTGCCGGAGATGCCGACGCGGTAGCTGAGCTGCAACCTGCCCTCGGGCGTGGCGACGAACTGGGGGTAGGTGAACCGCGACGTGAGGGCGAGCCCGTCCAGGGTCGTCCGTACGACGCCGAAGACGGACGGGGTCCAGGAGGTGGACGCCGGGTCGTCGAGGAGTCCGGCGACCGACTTGACGTAGAAGAAGCCGTCGCTGTGCGCGTCCATGACGAGGTGGAGCCGGCCGTCGGTGTGCGAGACGCCCATGGAGATCACATTGTGGGAGTCGTCGCTCTTGAGGGTGTGGGGGAGCGTGACGGTCTGCCAGCCGGAGCCGCCGAGGGCCCGGCGGGCCACCACGGCGTGGCGGGTGGCGGTGTACCAGGCGGCGTACTGATGACTCCCGTGGGTCAGCAGGCCGTTCTTCTGGAAGGAGTTGTTGTTGACCAGGCCGTCGTAGGACACGAAGTAGACGGCCTGGGCGTCCAGTTGACTGAGGCCCTGCATGACGACCGAGGGGCGTCCGGTCATGAGCGGAACCCTCCGGTTCAGGCGAGGTGGAAGACTTCGGTGAGGGGCTTCATGGCTTCGTCGGGTCCGGCGCCGTCCAGCGACTCGAAGAACGGCGCCATCTCCGTCTGCCAGCGGGCGTTGACCTCGGTGGCCGCCATGCCGGCCCGCGCGGCCGCGAAGTCCTCGGTCTCCAGATAGCCGACGAGCAGGCCGTCCTCGCGCAGGAAGAGCGAGTAGTTGTGCCAGCCGGTGGCGGAGAGCGCGTCGAGCATCTCCGGCCAGACGGCGGCGTGGCGCTCGCGGTACTCGTCGAGACGCTCCGCCCGGACCTTCAGCAGGAAGCACACGCGCTGCATCAACACCCCTTGGATCACCGGAATCGGATCATCGGCATCGGACGGTCGGAATCGGATGGTCGGAATCGGACCGTCAGAAGTTGAACCGGTCGATGTTCTTGCTGTCGAAGACCGTCGGCTTGCCGAGGATGATCACGCCGTCCTTGCCGATGGTGTACGACGTGGAGCCGGCCCTGAAGGTCTCGCCCTCCTTGCCGGTGATCTGTCCGGACACCAGGGCGACGGCGGTACGGGCGGCCAGGTCGCCGAGCTTGGCCGGGTCCCACAGCTCGAAGGCGTCGACGGTGCCGTTCTTGATGTACTTGCGCATGTCGTTGGGGGTGCCGAGGCCGGTGAGCTTGACCTTGCCCTTGTACTTGGAGCCGGACAGGTACTGGGCGGCGGCCTTGATGCCGACCGTGGTCGGGGAGATGATCCCCTTCAGGTTCGGGTGTTCCTGGAGGAGACCCTGGGTCTGCTGGAAGGACTGCTGGGCGTCGTCGTTGCCGTAGGCGATCTTGACCAGCTTGACGTTCTTGTACTTGGGGTCCTTCAGCTCGTCCTGCATATAGCCGATCCAGGTGTTCTGGTTCGTCGCGGTCTGCGCGGCCGACAGGATCGCGATCTCACCCTTGTAGCCGATCTGTTCGGCGAGCAACTGCACCTCGGTACGGCCCAGGTCCTCCGCGCCGGCCTGTGAGACGAAGGCGTTGCGGCACTCGGGGTTGGTGTCGGAGTCGTAGGTGACGACCTTGATGCCGTTCTTCATGGCCTGCTTGAGCGCGGTGCACAGGGCGCCCGGGTCCTGCGCGGAGACGGCCATCGCGTTCACCTGCTGCTGGGTGAGCGTGTTGACGTAACTCACCTGGCCGGCGGTGTCGGTGGCGCTGGACGGGCCGACCTCCTTGTACTTCGAGCCCAGTTCGGTCAGGGCCTGCTCGCCGCCCTTGTCGGCGGAGGTGAAGTACGGGTTGTTGACCTGCTTGGGCAGGAAGCCGACGGTGAGGCCCTTCTTGAGGGCGGCGCCCGGGTCCGCCTTGCCGGCCGAGGCAGCCGAGCCGGTGCTCTCGTTCTTGACGTCGTTCTTGGTGGTGCCGCCGCAGGCGGTGGCGGCGAGGGCGAGGGAGGAGACGGCGGCGAGGGCCGCACAGGCGCGGCGGAAAGACGACTTGCGCATCATCGGATCCTTTTTACGAAGGTGAGTGGACGCGCCCCAAAGGGGCGCGGGGCTGTGTCGATATGCGGCTCCGCCGCGTGGGCGCGACCAGCCACAGACGGCGCGCGCCTGTCATACGGCCTGACCAGCGGAACGTGCCGCTCTCGCGAGGGAGATCCGGCGAACGACCCGAGGACCGAGCACGGAGACGACCAGCAGCACGCCGGTGACGACGATCTGCGACTGGGCGGAGACATTGAGCAGGCTCATCACGTTCTGCAGCGCGCCGAGCAGGAAGACTCCCGCGATCGCGCCACCGATCGTGCCCTTGCCGCCGTCGAAGTCGATGCCGCCGAGCAACACCGCCGCGACGACGGAGAGTTCGAGTCCGGTGGCGTTGTCGTAGCGGGCGCTGGCGTAGTGCAGCGCCCAGAAGACGCCGGTCAGGGAGGCCATGAAACCGGTGGCGGTGAACAGGATCAGCTTGTGGCGCTTGACGCGGATGCCCGCGAACCGGGCCGCCTCCTCGCTCGCGCCGACCGCGAACAGCGACCGGCCGAAGGGGGTGGCGTGCAGCACGACCACGGCGATCGCGAGCAGCATGAGGAAGGGCGGGAAGGCCTGGGGCACGAAGCTGTTCCCGATGCGTCCGGCCGCGAAGTCCAGGTACTGCGTGGGGAAGTCGGTCACCGCGTCCGAGCCGAGCACGATCTGTGCGATGCCCCGGTAGGCGGCGAGGGTGCCGATGGTGACGGCGAGGGACGGCAGCCCGAGGCGGGTCACGAGCAGACCGTTGACCAGGCCGCAGGCCACGCCGAGGAGCAGGCACAGCGGGATGATCGTCTCGATGGCCATGCCCTCGTTCCAGAGCTTGCCCAGCACGGCCCCGGACAGACCGGCCGTGGACGCGACGGAGAGGTCGATCTCGCCCGCGACCACGAGCAGGGTCATCGGCAGGGCGATCAGTGCGATCGGGAGCGTGTTGCCGATCAGGAAGGACAGGTTGAGGGCGTTGCCGAAGCCGTCCACGAAGGAGAACGACAGCAGCAGGAGGGCGAGGAGGAGCGCGCCGACGACGGTGTCCCAGCGGATCGCGCGCGTCAGGGAGTCAGGCATGGCGGGCGTTCCTCTTCTTCAGGGCCCGGGCCACCCGCAGCGCGACGACACGGTCGACCGCGATGGCGAGGAGGAGCAGGCTGCCGTTGATGGCGAGCACCCAGACGGAGCTGACACCGAGGGCGGGCAGCACACTGTTGACCGAGGTGAGCAGCAGCGCGCCGAGAGCCGCCCCGTACACGCTGCCGGAGCCGCCGGTGAAGGCGATGCCGCCGACCACGACCGCGCTGACCACGGTGAGTTCGTAGCCGTTGCCGGTGCCGGAGTCGACGTTGCCGAAGCGGGCGAGGTACATGGCTCCCGCGAGCCCGGCCAGGCCGCCGCAGAAGGTGTACGCGGTCAGGATCCGCTTGCGCACGGGGATGCCGGCGAGCCGGGCGGCCTCGGGGTTGGAGCCGAGCGCGTACAGCTCGCGTCCGCTGCCGAGGTGCTTGAGGTAGTAGGCGGTGGCGACCAGCACCACCAGGGCGATGAGCGCGAGCCAGGGCACCGCCGAGATGCCGCCGGAGCCGAAGTCGACGAATCCGGACGGGAGATCGGCCGCGGTGATCTGCCGGGAGCCGACCCAGATGGAGTCGATGCCGCGGACGATGTACAGAGTGCCGAGCGTGACGACCAGCGCGGGCACCTGGCCGAGGCTGACCAGCAGGCCGTTGAGGAGCCCGAAGCCGATGCCGAGCAGGACGGCCAGGGCGACGGCGACGACCGCGTTCCCGCCGCCTTGCAGACAGGTGCCGGCGGCGAAGGCGCCGATGCCGAGGGTGGAGCCGACGGACAGGTCGACGTTCCGCGAGATCACCACCAGGGACTGGCCGGTGGCGACCAGCACCAGGATGGTCGCGTTGAGCAGCAGGTCCTTGATGCCCTGTTCGGACAGGAACTCGCTGTTGCCCGCCTGGGTGACGGCGATCATCACCAGGAAGACGACCAGGATGGCGAGTTCGCGCATCTTGAAGACCCGGTCGACCAGCCGGGTGCCGCTGGATTCGGGCACCTCGGCGAGCGGTGTCTCGTTCGGGGCGGTCACCGTCATGCGGCGGCCCTCCCGGTGGCTGCGGCCATCACTGTTTCCTCGGTGGCTTCGGCGCGCGGGATCTCGGCGGTGATCCGGCCCTCGTGCATCACGAGCACGCGGTCGGCCATGCCGAGGATCTCGGGCAGGTCGGAGGAGATCATCAGGACGGCCACCCCGTCGGCGGCCAGCTCGCTGAGCAGCCGGTGCACCTCGGCCTTCGTGCCGACGTCGATACCGCGGGTCGGCTCGTCGACGATCAGCACCTTCGGGCCGGTGGCAAGCCACTTGGCGAGGACGACCTTCTGCTGGTTGCCGCCGGAGAGCGTGGAGACGGCGTCGGCGATCCGGGCGTACTTCACCCGGAGCCTGACCGCCCAGTCGAGGGAACGGCTGCGCTCGGCGCCCCGGTCCATCAGCCCGGCCTTCACGGTGGTACGGAGTCCGGTCAGACCGATGTTCCGCTCGATGGACATGTCCATCACCAGGCCCTGGGCGCGCCGGTCCTCGGGGACGAGGGCGAGCCCGGCGGCCATCGCGGTGGAGGGGGCGCCGTTGGTCAGCTTCCTGCCCCGGACCTCGACCTCCCCCGCGTCCCACCGGTCGACGCCGAACACGGCCCGGGCCACCTCGGTGCGCCCCGCGCCGACCAGCCCGGCGAGGCCTACGATCTCGCCGTGCCGCACCTCGAAGGAGACGTCGGTGAAGACACCCTCGCGAGTCAGCCGCCGTACGCTCAGCGCGACTTCACCCGGCACGACGTGCTGCTTCGGGTAGAGCTCGTCGAGGTCGCGGCCGACCATACGGCGGACCAGGTCCTCCTCGGTCATGCCGGCGAGGAGCTCGCTGGCGATCAGGGCGCCGTCCCGGAGCGTGGTGACACGCCGGCAGATCCGGAAGATCTCCTCCAGCCGGTGCGAGATGAACAGCACCGCGGCACCCTGTTCGCGCAGGGTGCGTACGACGCCGAAGAGCCGGGAGACCTCGCTGCCGGTCAGGGCGGCCGTGGGCTCGTCCATGATCAGGACCCGGGCGTCGAAGGAGAGCGCCTTGGCGATCTCGACGATCTGCTGGTCGGCGATGGACAGACCACGGGCGGGCCGTTCGGGGTCGAGTTCGACGCCGAGCCGCTTCATCAGGGCGGCGGTCGCCGCGTGGGTGGCCTTGTGGTCGATGCGGCCGAGGGCTCGCCGGGGCTGACGGCCCATGAAGATGTTCTCGGCGATCGACAGGTCGGGGAAGAGCGTGGGCTCCTGGTAGATGACGGCGATTCCGGCGTCGCGGGCGTCGCCGGGGCCGTGCAGGACAACGGGCCGGCCGTCGAGCAGCACGTGACCGGCGTCCGGTCGGTGCACCCCCGCGAGGGTCTTGATCAGGGTCGACTTGCCCGCACCGTTCTCACCGGCGAGGGCGTGCACCTCACCGGGAAACAGCTCCAGGGAAACGTCCCGCAGGGCGCGTACGGCACCGAAGGACTTGGAGACGTCCTTCAGCGCCAGCACCGGGGGCAGTCCCGTGTCGGACGCGTGGGTCATGGGAGCTCCTCGACGATGCGGGCGGCGGGACGGCCCCCACCACGCCGTGAAAGGTTTCAACTGGATGGCCGGGACGTTAGGCACGGCAGCCAGGTCGCGTCAATGGGTCCTGTCGAAAATATTTCGATAGCCGAAGGTCGCGGACGAGCCACGGAAAACACGGACGGCCGGATGGCTTGACACCCCTCGGGAGGGCTCATAGCTTGCGGTTCTGAATCGTTTCACACGCTCAGTCGTTCCGACCGACACCACAGGAGCCCTGAAGTGACCGACCTCGCCGCCGTGAAGGCCGCGCTGAAGACCCAGGCCATCGAGACGCCCTCGTGGGCGTACGGGAACTCGGGGACCCGCTTCAAGGTGTTCGCCCAGCAGGGCGTGCCACGCAATCCATGGGAGAAGCTGGAGGACGCGGCGCGGGTGCATGCGCTCACCGGCATTGCGCCGACCGTCGCCCTGCACATTCCGTGGGACACAGTGGAGGACTACGCCGCGCTGGCGAAGTTCGCGGAGGAGCGCGGCCTGAAGCTCGGCGCGATCAACTCCAACACCTTCCAGGACGACGACTACCGGCTCGGCAGCATCTGCCATCCGGATGCCGCCGTGCGGCGCAAAGCCGTCGATCATCTGCTGGAATGCGTCGACATCATGGACGCGACCGGGTCGAAGGACCTGAAGCTGTGGTTCGCGGACGGTACGAACTATCCGGGGCAGGACGACGTACGGGCACGGCAGGATCGGCTGGCCGAGGGGCTGGCCGAGGTGTACGAGCGGCTCGGCGAGGGGCAGCGGATGCTGCTGGAGTACAAGCTCTTCGAGCCCGCGTTCTATACGACGGACGTCCCGGACTGGGGTACGGCGTACGCCCACTGTCTGAAGCTCGGGCCCAAGGCGCAGGTCGTGGTGGACACGGGGCACCATGCGCCGGGGACCAACATCGAGTTCATCGTCGCCACGCTGCTGCGGGAGGGGAAGCTCGGGGGGTTCGACTTCAATTCGCGGTTCTACGCGGACGACGACCTGATGGTGGGGGCGGCGGATCCGTTCCAGCTGTTCCGGATCATGTACGAGGTGGTGCGTGGGGGTGGGTTCGGGCCGGAGGTCGCGTTCATGCTCGATCAGTGTCACAACGTCGAGGCGAAGATTCCGGCGCTCATCCGTTCCGTGATGAATGTGCAAGAGGCTACCGCCAAGGCTTTGCTGGTCGACCGGTTGGCGTTGGCCGAGGCGCAGGCCTCCGGTGATGTGCTGGGGGCCAACGCGGTGTTGATGGACGCGTACAACACGGATGTGCGGCCGTTGTTGGGTGACGTACGGGAAGAGATGGGGCTGGATCGCGATCCCGTCGGTGCGTATGCCCTGTCCGGGTGGGCCGAGCGGATTGTTGCTGAGCGGGTTGGTGGTCGGCAGGCCGGTTGGGGGGCATGAGCGTCTGCCGGGTTCCGTTGTCTGCGGACTGCGGGTCGTATGTGGTTGATCGCGCCCACGCGGCGGAGCCGCACATTGATACAGCCCCGCGCCCCTGAGGGGCACTTCACCACTCTCTTCTGCAAAGGACTGAAGGTTCATGGCACCCCACCCCGAAGCCGCCGCTCTTCTCGCCCGTTCCCATCGGCTCGGCGCCGATCCGCGCAATACCAACTACGCCGGCGGCAACGCGTCCGCCAAAGGCACCGACATCGATCCCGTGACCGGCGGGGACGTCGAGCTGATGTGGGTGAAGGGGTCCGGGGGCGATCTCGGAACACTCACCGAGGGCGGGCTCGCCGTGTTGCGGCTCGATCGGCTTCGGGCGCTTGCGGACGTCTACCCGGGCGTCGAGCGCGAGGACGAGATGGTCGCCGCGTTCGACTACTGCCTGCACGGGAAGGGCGGAGCGGCTCCGTCCATCGACACCGCCATGCACGGGCTGGTGGACGCCCCGCACGTGGACCATCTGCACCCCGACTCCGGCATCGCGCTCGCTTGTGCCGCGGACGGGGAGAAGCTGACCGTCGAGTGCTTCGGCGACACCGTGGTGTGGGTGCCGTGGCGGCGGCCCGGGTTCCAGCTCGGGCTGGACATCGCCGCGATCAAGGAGGCCAACCCGCAGGCCGTCGGGTGCGTCCTCGGCGGGCACGGGATCACCGCGTGGGGCGACAGCTCCGAGGAGTGCGAGCGGAACTCGCTGCACATCATCCGTACCGCCGAGGCCTTCCTCGCCGAGCGCGGGAAGGCGGAGCCGTTCGGGCCCGTGATCGACGGGTACGAGGCGCTGTCCGAGGGTGAGCGGCGGGAGCGGGCGGCCGAGCTCGCGCCGTATGTGCGTGCCGTCGCCTCCCAGGACCGGGCGCAGGTCGGGCACTTCGACGACTCCGACGCCGTCCTCGACTTCCTGGCCCGGAGCGAGCACCCACGGCTCGCCGCGCTGGGTACGTCGTGCCCCGACCACTTCCTGCGGACGAAGGTACGGCCCCTCGTCCTGGACCTGCCGCCGACCGTGCCGGTGCAGGAAGCCGTCGCGCGGCTGACGGAACTGCACGCCGAGTACCGCGAGGAATACGCGGCCTACTACCGGCGGCACGCCCTTCCCGGCTCCCCCGCCATGCGCGGCGCCGACCCGGCGATCGTGCTGGTCCCCGGCGTGGGGATGTTCAGCTTCGGCAAGGACAGGCAGACGGCACGCGTGGCCGGCGAGTTCTACGTCAACGCGCTCCATGTGATGCGCGGTGCCGAGGCGGTGTCGACGTACGCGCCGATCGAGGAGTCGGAGAAGTTCCGCATCGAGTACTGGGCACTGGAGGAGGCCAAGCTCCGGCGGATGCCGAGGCCGAAGGCCCTGGCGACCCGGGTGGCGCTGGTGACGGGCGCGGGCAGCGGGATCGGGAGGGCGATCGCGCACCGGCTGGTCGCCGAGGGGGCCTGTGTCGTCGTCGCCGACCTCGACGCGGACAACGCCGGGAAGGTCGCCGAGGAGCTGGGCGGGCCGGACAAGGCCGTGGCGGTGACCGTGGACGTGACGGACGAGGCGCAGATCGCCGCGGCCTTCAAGGCGGCGCTGCTCGCCTTCGGCGGGGTCGACCTCGTGGTCAACAACGCGGGGATCTCCATCTCCAAGCCGCTGCTGGAGACCTCGGCCGAGGACTGGGACCTCCAGCACGACATCATGGCCCGCGGTTCGTTCCTGGTGTCGCGGGAGGCGGCCCGGGTGATGATCGCGCAGGGGCTGGGCGGTGACATCGTCTACATCGCCTCGAAGAACGCCGTCTTCGCCGGGCCGAACAACATCGCCTACTCCGCCACCAAGGCCGACCAGGCCCATCAAGTCCGTTTGCTGGCAGCCGAGTTGGGTGATCATGGGATCCGGGTCAACGGCGTCAACCCGGACGGTGTGGTGCGCGGCTCCGGGATCTTCGCCGGTGGCTGGGGCGCACAGCGGGCGGCGGTGTACGGGGTCGAGGAGGAGAAGCTGGGCGAGTTCTACGCGCAGCGGACCATCCTCAAGCGGGAGGTGCTGCCGGAGCATGTCGCGAACGCCGTGTTCGCGCTCACGGGCGGGGACCTGACGCACACCACAGGGCTGCACGTCCCGGTCGACGCGGGTGTGGCGGCCGCGTTCCTGCGGTGAGCGCCGCCGTGAAGTCGTACGCGGCGGTCGACCTCGGTGCCTCGAGCGGGCGTGTGATGGTCGGCCGTGTCGGCCCCGACAGCCTGGAGCTGGCCGAGGCACATCGCTTCCCCAACCGGCCCGTCCGGGTGCCGGAGGGGCTGCGCTGGGACGTCCTCGCGCTGTACGCCGGGGTGTTGGAGGGGCTGGGGGCGGCCGGGCAGGTGGATTCCGTCGGTATCGACGGGTGGGGTGTGGACTACGGGCTGCTCGACGCCGACGGAGCCCTGCTCGGCAACCCCGTGCACTACCGGGACGCCCGCACCGAGGGCGCCGCGGAGAAGGTGTGGGCGACCGTGCCCGCCCCCGAGCTGTACGCGGCGACCGGACTGCAGTACGCGCCCATCAACACTCTGTACCAGCTGACGGCGGCCCGCCGGACCCGGCAACTCGCCCATGCCGAGCGCCTGTTGCTCATCCCCGACCTCGTCGCCTACTGGCTGACGGGCGAGCAGGGCACGGAGCTCACCAACGCCTCCACCACCCAGCTCATCGATCCCCGCACGCGCCAGTGGTCGTACGACGTCGCCGCCCGCCTGGGCATCGACCTCGGCCTCTTCGCGCCGCTGCGGCAGCCGGGCGACCCGGCGGGTGTGCTGCGGGCCGAGGTGCTGGAGGAGACGGGGCTCGCCGGTCCCGTGCCGGTGACGGCGGTCGGCTCGCACGACACCGCGTCGGCGGTGGCCGCGGTCCCGGCCGTCGGTGAGCGCTTCGCCTACATCTGCACCGGCACCTGGTCCCTGGCGGGCCTCGAGCTGGACGCGCCGGTGCTCACCGAGGAGAGTCGCGTCGCCAACTTCACCAACGAGCTGGGGCTGGACGGCACGGTCCGGTATCTGCGCAACATCATGGGGCTGTGGCTGCTGCAGGAGTGCGTACGGGCCTGGGACGATCCGGATCTCGGCGGGCTGCTGCGCGCGGCGGCCGAGGTTCCGGCGCTGCGGTCGGTCGTGGACGCGGGGGACCCGGCGTTCCTGGCGCCCGGTCGGATGCCGGAGCGGATCGCCGAGGCCTGCCGGACGACCGGGCAGCCGGTGCCGCTCACCCCCGGCGAGGTCACACGGTGCATCCTCGACTCCCTCGCCCTGGCCCATCGCCGGGCCGTCCAGGACGCCCAGCGGCTGGCCGGCCATCCGGTGGACGTCGTGCACGTGGTCGGCGGCGGCACCCGCAACGCGCTGCTGTGCCAACTCACCGCCGACGCCTGCGGGCTGCCGGTCGTGGCGGGCCCGGCGGAGGCCGCGGCTTTCGGCAACGTCCTGGTCCAGGCGCGCGCCCACGGTCTGTCCGGCGATCACACCGACCTGCGCCGGCTGGTCGCCCGCACCCAGCCGCTCACCCGGTACGAGCCGCTGGGCACGGCGGCGCGCTGGCGGGAGGCCGAGGCCCGACTCGCCGCGCGGTGAGCCGGGGTCTCCCCCCGCCCGCCCCCGCCCATTACCCTGCACTCATCCGATGATCGACCCCAAGGAGCCGCGATGCGTGTCGCCCTGTTCCTGACCTGCGTCAACGACACGCTCTATCCGGACACCGGCCGCGCGGTGGTGAAACTGCTGACCAGACTGGGCGTCGACATCGACTTCCCGATGGCGCAGACCTGTTGCGGGCAGGCGCACTACAACACCGGTTACCGGCATCAGGCGGAGCCGCTCGCCCGGCATTTCTCCGATGTCTTCGGGGAGTACGAGGCGATCGTCACGCCGTCCGGCTCGTGCGGGGCAATGGTGCGGGAGCTGTATCCGCGGATGGGTGTACGGGCGCGGGCGGAGGGGCGCGGGGACTCGCTCGCGGCCACCCTGGCGCCGGTGGTCCCCAAGACGTACGAGCTCACGGAGTTCCTGGTGGACGTGCTGGGGGTGACGGAGGTCGGGGCGTACTACCCGCACCGGGTGACATACCACCCGACCTGCCACGGGCTGCGGAGTCTGGGGCTCGGTGACCGGCCGCGGCGACTGCTGCGGGCCGTGAAAGGGCTGGAGTTGGTCGAGTTGCCCGGGGCCGAGGAGTGCTGCGGATTCGGCGGGACCTTCGCGGTGAAGAACTCCGACGTCTCGGCGGCGATGGGCGCCGACAAGGTGCGCAACGCCGTGTCGACGGGCGCGGAGGTGCTGTGCGCGGCCGACAACTCCTGTCTGATGCACATCGGCGGCACCATGACCCGGCTCGGGGCCGATCTGCGGCCGGTGCACATCGCGGAGATCCTGGCGAGCACGGAGGAGGAGCCGGCCGGATGAGCGGAACGTTCGTAGGGATGCCTGCGTTTCCCCCACCCACCCACCCTGCACTTCCCCCACCCACCCACCCTGCGTTTCCCCCACCCAACTATCCGGCCTTTCCCGAGGCCGCGCGAGAGGCCGTGCACAATCAGACCCTGCGCGGCAATCTGCGGCACGCCACCCACACCATCCGCGCCAAGCGGTCGAAGGCGGTGGCGGAGGTGTCCGACTGGTCGGCGCTGCGGGAGGCCGGCAGGCGGATCAAGGACCATACGCTCCGTCACCTCGACCGCTACCTGGAGCAGTTGGAGGAGTCGGTGACGGCGGCCGGCGGCACCGTCCACTGGGCCGTGGACGCCGACGAGGCCAACCGGATCGTGGCTCGACTGGTCAAGGAGACCGGCGAGTCGGAGGTCGTCAAGGTCAAGTCGATGGCGACACAGGAGATCGGGCTCAACGAGGCGCTGGAGGCGGAGGGCATCCGCGCCTACGAGACCGACCTCGCCGAGCTGATCGTGCAGTTGGGCAAGGACCGGCCCTCGCACATTCTGGTCCCGGCGATCCATCGCAACCGGGGCGAGATCCGGGACATCTTCCGCGCCGAGATGGGCAAGTGGGGCCGCCCGGCCCCCGAGGGCCTGACCGACACGCCCGCCGAACTGGCCGAGGCCGCCCGCCTCCATCTGCGGGAGAAGTTCCTGCGCGCCAAGGTCGGCATCTCCGGCGCCAACTTCATGGTCGCCGAGACCGGCACACTGGTCGTGGTCGAGTCGGAGGGCAACGGCCGGATGTGCCTGACCCTGCCCGAGACCCTGATCTCCGTCGTGGGCATCGAGAAGATTGTGCCGTCCTGGCGGGACCTGGAGGTGTTCCTGCAGACCCTCCCCCGCTCCTCCACGGCCGAGCGCATGAACCCGTACACGAGCATGTGGACCGGCACCACGGACGAGGACGGCCCCAGCACCTTCCATCTGGTCCTGCTCGACAACGGCCGCACCGACACGCTCGCCGACCAGGTCGGCCGCCAGGCGCTGCGCTGCATCCGCTGCTCGGCGTGTCTCAATGTGTGCCCGGTGTACGAGCGGGCGGGCGGGCATGCGTACGGCTCGGTCTATCCCGGCCCGATCGGCGCCATCCTCAGCCCCCAGCTCCGGGGCACGGCAAGCGAGATCGACGCCTCCCTCCCCTATGCCTCCTCGCTCTGCGGGGCCTGCTACGAGGTGTGCCCGGTGGCCATCGACATCCCTGAGGTGCTGGTGCATCTGCGCGAGCGGGTCGTGGAGGGCGGGCAGGTGATCCGGGAGGGCAACAAGGTGGTGCTGCAACCCGCGAAGGGGCATGCCGCCGAGCGGGCCGCCATGCGCGCGGCGCGCTGGGCCTTCACCCACCCGGGCGCCCTGCGCACCGGCCAGCGGCTCGCCTCCCGCACCCGGCGCCTCCATCCCCGTACGCTCCCGGGCCCCGGCCGGGCGTGGACCGGCACCCGCGACCTGCCGGCCGTGCCTCCCGAGCCCTTCCGTGACTGGTGGAAGCGCACGAGCGGCGAGAACGGCGAGAACGGCGACAAGGGGGCCGCCAAGTGAGCAGCAGGGAACGCATCCTGGGCCGGGTGGAGCGCGCGCTCGCGGACGTCCCGCGCGACGACACGCCGTACGAGCAGGCCGTCCCCCGGGACTATCTGCGCGAGCACGGCGAGCGCACCGTCGCTCAGACGGTGGACCTGCTCGCGGAGAACCTGGCGGACTACCGGGCGATCGTGCACCGCTGTACGGCCGCCGAACTCCCGTCGGTGATCGCCGGGTTGCTGGCGGCGCGGGAGTCGGCCTCGGTGCTCGTGCCGGCCGGGCTGGACGAGAGCTGGCTGGCGGCCACGGAGGTCGCGCGGGTCGCCGACCGCCCGGACAGCACCCCACAGGAACTCGACCGGGTCGACAGCGTGGTCACAGCGTGCGCGGTGGCGATCGCCGAGACGGGCACCCTCGTGCTGGACGGCGGCCCCGACCAGGGGCGCCGCCGGATCACCCTGGTCCCCGACCACCACATCTGCGTGGTCCGCGTCCCCGGGCAGGTCGTCTCCGCCGTCCCGCAGGCCCTCGAACGCCTGGCTCCGGCCCGCCCGTTGACCTGGATCTCCGGCCCGTCGGCGACCAGCGACATCGAGCTGGACCGGGTGGAGGGAGTGCACGGGCCGCGGACCCTGGAGGTCGTGCTGGTGAACTGACGCCGGAGCCCCGGCCGTCGGCCCCGGTTCCGGCGCGGGGTCAGCTGCCGCTGGTGTCGGTGGTCGGCGCCTGGCGCGGGGGCTGGTCACTGCGGTCGGTCCGGGAGCGGTCCAGCAGGCCGAAGGCCCAGCGCTCGTTGAATCCGGCCAGGAAGCCGACCGCACACCAGAAGCCCCAGAACGCGGTGCCCGCCCCGTCCGCGTGGGCGGCGCAGATCTCGCCGGTGCTCGCGGGCGTGTCGATCACCTGCACGATGTCCGCGTTGAGCAGGAAGTACACCGCCAGGGCCAGGATCCAGCCGACGAAGACCCGGTACACGCCCTCGTGGCGCATGCCGCGCGCCAGCTGTCCCGGGGCCACGGTGCCCCGGTCGCCGTTGGTGCGGCGGCGGACGAGCGCCTCCCCGTTCCTGCGCAGCCGCACCAGCACGCTGAGCACCGCGCCGAACGCGCCCACCCCGCCGCACACGAAGGCGCCCATCAGGCTCCACCGGTCGCTGCACCCGATGTCCACGCGCAGGACGTCGAGCAGCCCCACGGCCCCCACCACGAGCGGCGCGCTCAGCAGTACCACGCTGATCAGCGCGCCGAGGCTGAGTCCGACGTTGATGCCACGGCTCACGGCGAGCGCGCAGTCCTGGTCGATCCGGGCCCGCAGGCCCGCGATCTCCTTGCCCAGATACTCCTTCAGATGCCTGTCGCACTCCCCGGATGCCAGTCGCGGGTCGTGCAGCACATTGCCCAGGACACAGCCGACCGTGATCCGCAGCGACTGCCGGGTCTCGTACTCGAACGACCGCTGTGCCTCGCCGTGGATCAGCTGGAGGTTCATGTGCTGGCCGGGATAGGCGGCGATGAACCGCTCGTACGCCGCCTCGCGGCCCGGTTCCACCAGGTTGGCCAGTCCGTCGGCCTTCGTGTCGGTGCGGGCGCCCAGCACCGCGTCGCGTAATCTCCGCCACCACGTTCGGCGGCAGCCCCCGTTGCTCGTCATGGACAACCTGTACCCGCACCGCCGCCCGGCGGGAAGGCGGCCACGGCACCAGTACGGTCACCGTCGTCACGGAGCGGTCACCACCGCGGTACCCACGTGACAGGCGCGCTGAACAAGCGCTTAGATAGAGACCTGGACACCGAACCCGAACCAGCCGGAGGCCCCGTTGTTCACTTCCGTAGACGACGTCTCCGCACGCCTCGCCGAGACCGGCTATCTGGCGTCGCCCGCGGTCGCCACGACCGTCTTCCTGGCCGACCGGCTGGGCAAGCCGCTGCTGGTGGAGGGCCCCGCCGGGGTCGGCAAGACGGAGCTGGCCAAGGCCGTCGCCCAGGTCGCGGACGCCCGGCTGGTACGGCTGCAGTGCTACGAGGGCGTCGACGAGTCCCGCGCGCTGTACGAGTGGAACCACGCCAAGCAGCTGCTGCGGATCACCGCCGGCCGCGACGAGACCTGGGACGAGACGCGCACGGACATCTTCAGCGAGGAGTTCCTGCTCGCGCGTCCGCTGCTGACCGCCATCCGCGGCGACGACCCCAAGGTGCTGCTGATCGACGAGACCGACAAGGCCGACGTCGAGGTGGAGGGGCTGCTCCTGGAGGTGCTCAGCGACTTCCAGGTGACCGTCCCCGAGCTGGGCACCATAGCGGCCACCCGCCGCCCCTTCGTCGTGCTCACCTCCAACGCCAGCCGTGAGCTGTCCGAGGCCCTGCGCCGGCGCTGTCTGTTCCTGCACATCGGCTTCCCGGACGAGGAGCTGGAGCGGCGGATCGTACGGCTGAAGGTGCCCGGCCTCGGCGAGGCGCTGGCCGAGTCCGTGGTGCGGGTGATCGGCGCGCTGCGCGCGATGGACCTGCGGAAGGTGCCGTCGGTCGCCGAGACGATCGACTGGGCGCGCACCCTGCTGGCGCTGGGCGCCGACACGCTCGACGAGACCGTCGTACGGGACAGCCTGGGCGTGATCCTCAAGCACCAGGACGACGTCCTCAAGGCGGCGGCCAAGCTGGACCTGGACAACCTGTGAGCACCCCCGTCGGTGTCACCGAGCGGCTGACGGGCCTGGTCGGGGCGTTGCGCGCGCACGGCGTGCGGGTCGGCACCGGTGAGACCGTGGACGCGGCCCGCGCGGTGGAGGCGCTCGGGTTCGCCGACCGGGAGCTGCTGCGGGAGGGCCTGGCGGCGACGCTGTTGCACGGGACGGGACAGCGGGCCGTGTTCGACCCGGTCTTCGACCTCTACTTCCCGCGGCGCGTCGGCGCGCCCGGCACGCGGACCACGGACCGGGAGGAGTTGCGCGACCGGCTCGCGGCGGCGCTGGCGGCCGACGACCGGGACATGATGGCGCGGCTGGCGGCGGAGGCCGTCGACGGGCTGGGCGGATACGGGAGTTCACCGGAGTCGGACGGCTGGTCGTCGTACCAGACCCTCGACCGGCTCCGCCCGCAGACGCTGCTGGCCCGGGTGCGGACGGACGTCCGGCGGCGGGACGGGGGCACGGGCTTCGCCGACCGGCTGCTCGACGACGAGATCCGGCGCCGTATCGAGACGTTCCGCGCGATGGTCGCGGCCGAGGCGCGGCGGCGGGTCGCCGAGCGGCGGGACCGGGACATGATCGCCCGGCGGGCGGTGCGCCCGACCGCCGACCGGGTGGACTTCCTGTTCGCCGGGCGGGACCAACTGGCCGAACTGCGCAGGACCGTTCAGCCGATCGCCCGTAAACTGGCCACCCGGCTGGCCGCCCGGCGCCGCCGGGCCGCGCGCGGCACGATCGATCTGCGCCGCACGCTGCGCGGGTCGCTGTCGACGGGCGGCGTGCCGATGCGGCCGGTGCTGCGCAGGCGCCGTCCGGTCCGGCCCGAACTGGTCCTGCTGTGCGATGTGTCGGGCTCGGTGTCGGGCTTCTCCGACTTCACGATGCTGCTGGTGCAGGCGCTGCACGACCAGTTCAGCAAGGTGCGGGTGTTCGCGTTCGTCAACCGGATCGACGAGGTGACCGACCTGCTCGACCACGGCAGGGCCGACCCCGAGGGCCTGAGCGCCCGCATCCGGGCGGAGGCGACGCTCACCGGCTGGCACGGCAGCAGCGACTACGGCGTGGCCCTGGGCGAGTTCGCGGAGCGCTACGGCGACGCGGTCGGCCCGCGCACGACGGTGTTCGTCCTCGGTGACGCCCGTACGAACATGAGCGACCCGAATCTGCCCGCGGTCCGCCGTATCGCCGAACGGGCCCGCCGCGTCTACTGGTTGAACCCCGAGCAGCGCTCCCAGTGGGGCACCGGCGACTCCGCCGCGCCCGCCTACGCGGAGCTGGTGGAGATGCACGAGTGCCGTACGGCGCGGCAGCTCGGCGGGCTGGTCACGAGGCTGCTGCCGGTGTGAGGCGGCCGGGCCCGATGTGTGGTCGACTTGCGGCACATCCGCCCGCACACGAGGACGTACGACATGACCCACCCGCCCGTGGAACTCGGCACCTTCCCCACTCCCGTGGAACCGGCGCCCCGGCTGGCCGCCGCGCTCGGGCTCGGCCCGGACGACCTGTGGATCAAGCGTGACGACCTGACCGGTCTCGGCGGTGGCGGCAACAAGATCCGCCTTCACGATGCTGCTGGTGCAGGCGCTGCACGACCAGTTCAGCAAGGTGCGGGTGTTCGCGTTCGTCAACCGGATCGACGAGGTGACCGACCTGCTCGACCACGGCAGGGCCGACCCCGAGGGCCTGAGCGCCCGCATCCGGGCGGAGGCGACGCTCACCGGCTGGCACGGCAGCAGCGACTACGGCGTGGCCCTGGGCGAGTTCGCGGAGCGCTACGGCGACGCGGTCGGCCCGCGCACGACGGTGTTCGTCCTCGGTGACGCCCGTACGAACATGAGCGACCCGAATCTGCCCGCGGTCCGCCGTATCGCCGAACGGGCCCGCCGCGTCTACTGGTTGAACCCCGAGCAGCGCTCCCAGTGGGGCACCGGCGACTCCGCCGCGCCCGCCTACGCGGAGCTGGTGGAGATGCACGAGTGCCGTACGGCGCGGCAGCTCGGCGGGCTGGTCACGAGGCTGCTGCCGGTGTGAGGCGGCCGGGCCCGATGTGTGGTCGACTTGCGGCACATCCGCCCGCACACGAGGACGTACGACATGACCCACCCGCCCGTGGAACTCGGCACCTTCCCCACTCCCGTGGAACCGGCGCCCCGGCTGGCCGCCGCGCTCGGGCTCGGCCCGGACGACCTGTGGATCAAGCGTGACGACCTGACCGGTCTCGGCGGTGGCGGCAACAAGATCCGCAAGCTGGAGTGGACGCTGGGCGCGGCGCTCGCGGAAGGGGCCGACACACTGGTGACCACCGGCGCGCCGCAGAGCAACCATGCCCGGCTGACGGCGGCCGCGGGCGCCCGGCTGGGCCTGGACGTCGTCCTGGTGCTGCGCGGCACACCGGGTGTGTCGCGCTCCGGGAACCTCGCGCTCGACGGGTTGTTCGGGGCGCGGCTGGTCTGGGCGGGTGACGTCGACCGGGCGGGCCTGGACGCGAGGGCCGCGGAGGTGTGCGAACGGCTGCGGAAGAACGGCTCCCGGCCCGCGCTCGTCCCGTTCGGCGGGTCGAGCGCGCTGGGGGCGCGCGGCTATGTGCGGTGCGGCGAGGAACTGCGCCGACAGGTCCCGGACCCGCGGACCGTGGTCGTCGCGCTCGGATCCGGCGGCACCATGGCGGGACTCGTCGCCTCACTCGGGACGGAGACGGTGCTGGGGGTCGACGTGGGCGCGCTGCCCGACCCGGCCGCCGCCGTCACGGAGTTCGCGGCGCCGCTCACCACGGAGGCGGTCACCCCGGACCGGCTGCGGGTACGACGCGACCAGGTGGGCGACGGGTACGCAACGCTCACCGCCCCCGCGGCCGAGGCACTCCGGCTCGCCGCCCGCACCGAGGGACTCGTCCTCGACCCCGTCTACACGAGCCGGGCCCTGGCCGGGCTGACCGCCGCCGTCCGGGACGGCGACATCCGGCCCGGCAAGCGGACCGTGTTCGTGCACACCGGCGGCCTGCCCGGCCTGTTCGGACACGCGCAGGCAATCGCCTACGCCGAGGAAGGAATCGTCACCTACGAGGCCTGACGGCATCCGGCCCGGCAAGCGGACCGTGTTCGTGCACACCGGCGGCCTGCCCGGCCTGTTCGGACACGCGCAGGCAATCGCGTACGCCGAGGAGGGGATCGTCGCCCACGAGGCCTGAGGGCACCCGGCCCCTTACACGCACCCGCGCTCCTCCTCCCCCGGGACTACGGCACTTCCCCGATGCCCAGCCGGCGGGCCTGCCCCTAACCTGCTGGTACGCGGCAAGGGGGCGATGACATGAAGGCGGTCGTCCAGGACCGGTACGGCTCACCGGACGTGCTGGAGCTCAGGGACGTGGACAGGCCCGTGCCCGGCGACGACGAGGTGCTGGTGCGGGTGCGGGCCGCCGGGCTGAACGCGTACGACTGGCACCTGATGCGCGGTGACCCGTACGTGGCCCGGCTGGCACTGGGGCCACGCGCGCCCCGTGCCCGGATCCGGGGCCGGGACTTCGCGGGCGAGGTGGCGGCGGTCGGCCGGAACGTAGCGGATCTCCGGCCGGGCGACGAGGTGTTCGGCGAGGTCGACGGCACCTTCGCGGAGTATGTGTGCGTCCCGGACGCCTGGGTGGAGCGCAAGCCCGCCGCCCTCACCTTCGAGCAGGCCGCGACCCTGCCGCTGGCCGGGAACACCGCCCTGCGCGGACTGCGTGACGTGGCAGGGGTGCGGCCGGGCCAGCATGTGCTGGTCAACGGCGCCTCCGGCGGGGTCGGCACGTTCGCCGTGCAGCTCGCCAAGGCGCTCGGCACAGAGGTGACCGGCGTGTGCAGCGCGCGCAACGCCGAGCTGGTCCGCTCGCTGGGCGCGGACCACGTCGTCGACTACACGCGCGAGGACTTCACACGCGGCGGGCGACGGTACGACGTCGTCCTCGACCTCGCGGCGAGCCACGGCATCTTTGGCCTCCGGCGCGCCCTGACGCCCACCGGGACGCTGGTCCTCGGCAGCGGGGGCGGCCCGGGGCAGTTCCTCGGGGCCCCCGTCCTCATTCTCAAGGGGCTCGTGCTCTCCCCCTTCGTACGCCAGCGGCTGCGCCCGCTCATCGGCCCGGCGCCCAGCAAGGCGGCGCTGGCGGAGCTGCGGGAGCTGGCCGACTCCGGGAAGCTGGCCCCGGTGATCGACCGGACGTACGCGCTCGCCGAGGCGCCCGAGGCCATCCGGTACCTGGAGGACGTGCACGCCCGGGGGAAGGTCGTCGTCACGGTGTGACGGGCCGGCCCGTCCATGCCGGTGCCCCGCGGCGCGGCTTGCACCGCGGGGCACATCGGGATCCGCTCAGGTCCCCGGAGCCTTCGCGTAGTCCTGTGCCATGGCGCCCGCGAAGTCGTACACCACGCACTGTTCGTCGCCCACGACCCAGGCGTCGTGGCCGGGCGGGCACACGAAGACGTCGCCGGGGCCGACCTCGCCCTCGCCGCCGTCGTCCATGCGCAGATGCATCCGCCCTTGGACCACATAGCCGTTGTGGTGGATCTGGCAGGTCTCGGTGGCCACGATCGGGCCCACGGACTCCGACCAGCGCCAGCCCGGCTCGAACGTGGCCACGGCGAAGTCGAGTCCGGTCAGATGGACCGCTTCGAGATGGCCGCGGGGGAAGTCGCGCCGCTCGTCAGGCTTGTCGACCGTCTTCACTTCCAACATGACGGTGTCCTCCCTTCCGGCCGCTCACCACGGCCGGGGCAGGTCTCCGTCTCCCGGCGGCCCCGGGCGGCACCGGGCGCTCGGACGGCGGCCGTGCCCCACCACTCCATCGTCTGCCCGTCAACTCGGCACCGCCATTCGGGGAACGGCGGAGTGCGACGGGGCTCCCGGGGCGTCGAATTTCATTTCGTGCGCGCATTGACATGGCCATGCAATTCATATCTGATTCACCCCAGATCCGGCTGTCCGCGCGCCGCCCCACCGCTCGGCCGACCCGCGCACGTACGCCCGACTCCCCGCGACGCGCGGTCCGTTCACCAAAAATCCCGTGTCATCCCCGCATGCTGAGCCAGGAACCCTACCGAGACAACGTTGTCAACGCCCCGGACGGAGGCCTCTCATGACAACACCCCCCACCAGCAGCTTCCCGGTCGGACCGCCGGGCGCCCGGCTCACGCGCCGCTCCCTGCTGCGCACGGCAGCCGGGGCCGCGGCCGCCCTTGCCGCGCTCGGCGGACCCGGAACAGCCGCCGCGGCGGCCGCGCCCGGACCGGCCGACCCCGCTCTCGCCGAGGACGTGCGCCAGGAGTTCCTCACCTCCTGGACCGCCTACCGGCGGCTGACCTGGGGCCGCGACGAGCTGCGCCCGGTGTCCGGCACCGGCTCCGAGTTCTTCATCAGCGGGGTGCCTCTGGGGCTGACCGTCGTGGAGTCGCTGGACACGCTGTATCTGATGGAACTGGACGGCGAACTCGCCACGGCCGTCTCCTGGATCAGCGGGAACCTGGACTTCGACCGCAACGCCAGCGTGCAGGTATTCGAGACGATCATCCGACTGGTCGGCGGCCTCCTCTCCGGCTACCACTGCACCGGCGACACAATCCTGCTGACCAAGGCCCGCGATCTGGCCGACCGGCTGCTGCCGGCGTTCACGTCGTCGCCGACCGGGGCGCCGTACCGGTACGTCAATCTGCGCACGGGCGCGGTCAGCGGCAACCAGGTGCCGCTCGCCGAGATCGGCAGCAACATCACCGAACTGGGGTGGCTGTCCAGGCTGACCGGCGACCAGAAGTACTTCGACGCGGCCAAGAAGGCGCTGAAGGCACCGTACGACCGGCGCTCCTCGCTGAACCTGGTCGGGACGACGCTCAACGTCGACACCGGCGCCTGGACCGACGCCACCGCCCGGGTGGACCCGCCCGTGGACTCCTACTTCGAGTATCTGTGGGACGCCTACCAGTTCCTCGGCGACACCGAGATCCGCGGCTGGTACCAGACCCTGACCTCGGCCGTCCTGCAACGGCTCGGGGAGCCCTACGAGGGGCGGCTCTGGTTCAGGTCCGTGAACATGAACAGCGGGGCGCTGACCAACCGGAGACAGTCCGAACTCAGCGCGTTCTACGCCGGGTTGCTCGCCCAGGGCGGCAACCTGAGCGAGGGCGAGTCCTACCACTCCTCGTGGGCGGCGGCGCTGGGGTCGTTCCGGCTGCCGCCGGAGCAGATCGACTACTCGACGCTCTCGGCGACCAGGCCGCAGTACCAGCTGCGCCCGGAGTACGTGGACTCCGCGCTGTTCCTGTGGCTGTTGACCGGCAAGGAGGTCTACCGGGACCGCGCCAAGTGGCTCTGGAACGCGCAGAAGAGCCACTGCAAGGTCGCGAACGGCTACACGATCGTGTCGGACATGACGACGACCCCGACGACCAAGGGGGATCTGACACCGGGGTACTGGTTCTCGGAGAACATGAAGTACTTCTATCTGCTGTGGTCCGGTGCGCCGCGCTTCGACTACACCACCAACTACCTGACCACCGAGGGCAATGTGCTGCGCGGCGCCAACCGGGTCGCCGCACCCGCGCCGACCGGCACCTTCCGGCTGGTCAACCGGGCGACCGGGCGGGCGATGGACGTGAGCGGCGCATCGACGGCGGACGGTGGCGCGGTGATCACGTGGACCCCGCACTCCGGCGCCAACCAGCGCTGGATCGCTACCACTTCGGGCGGACTCACCAAGCTGACCGGCCTCAACAGCGGCAAGGTGCTGGAGGTGCCGCGCTCCTCCACCGCGGACGGCACGGCCCTGAACCAGCGGGCGCACAACGGCACCGCCGCCCAGCAGTGGACGCTCCAGGCGATGGGCGGCGGCTACCAGCGTCTCGTCAACCGCAACAGCGGCAAGGCCCTGGACGTCGACGGCACCGCCAACGGCGCGGCGGTGGTGCAGCGGACGGCCGGTGATGCGGCCTCGCAGCAGTGGCGGCTGGAGCGGACATGAGGGCGCGTCAGCGCGGGACGGCACCCGGCGCGGCCAACTCACCCGCAACGGCGGCGCCTTCGGCACGGCGTACGGCGAACACGGCGTAGACATAGGCGAGGTCGACGACGAGGCAGCCGAGGTAGAGGTAGTACATCAGGGCGTTGTCGTAGCGCGGGTCCCCGTCGGGGTCGGTGAGCATCGTCAGGGAGGCACAGGCGGTTCCCAGGAGTTTGGCCAGCGCGATGCCCATGGACTGGCCGCGCGTCCCACGGCGCGCGGCCAGCATCGCCAGGAACATCCCGGACATCGCCAGGTTGCTGCCGAACGCGGTGAGAACGCCGTCGCCCGCGTCGAACTCCTCCGAGACGTAGTTCATGCCCGGATAGGCGAGGAGCAGCAGCGCGCCCAGCGCGGGCAGGAACAACCGGTCGGGCAGATAGGGGAATTCGGCCCGGCCGAAGCGGACGACGGTGTAGCCGACGGCCACGTCGAAGCAGAACCACACGATGTTGATGACATGCCCGAGACCGGACGGCGGCCGCACTAAGGCGAACATGAACTCCCAGCTGATGTTGGTGGCGAACGCCACGACCGGCATGCCGAACGTCCGCTCCCGCACTCCGGTCCGGATCAGCAGCACGTAGGCGATGGTCCAGAAGACTCCCGTCCCCAGGAGAAACGCCGTGTGCACTGTATGCATGGATGCCCTCCGTAAGCCGCCCCGGTCCGGCTCGCGCCGGTGACTACTCTGGCACGGTGACCCTCACGAACGTGCTCTCGATCGCCGTGGACGAAACCTGGGACCCGCCACTGAGACCGCTTCCACAGAGCGCCGCCGAACTGCTGCACCGACTTGATGCCCCGCCCCGGCTGGTCGCCCACCTCCGGGCGGTGCACGATGTCGCGGCCCGGCTGGCCGACTGGGCCCAAGAACACTGCCCGGCCCTGGAGTTCGACCGGGACGCGGTGCTCTTCGGGGCCGCCACCCATGACATCGGCAAGACCCTGCATCCCGGCGAACTCACCGGCCCCGGCGCGCGGCACGAGGAGGCCGGACGTGAACTCCTGCTGGCGCACGGCGTCGACGCGGCACTGGCCCGGTTCGCCGGTACGCACGCGTCCTGGGACGCCCCGGGGGTCGGCGTGGAGGACCTGCTGGTGAGCCTGGCCGACAAGGTCTGGAAGAACAAGCGCGTCCCCGCCCTGGAGGACCTGGTCGTGGCACGGCTCTCCCGGGCCTGCGGGCGGCCGCACTGGGAGGAGTTCCTGCGGCTGGACGAGATCCTCACCGCCATCGGGGAGGACGCCGACCGTAGGCTGGCGTACCAGATGTCCCGTCCCGTGGCACGAAGGTGACGATGTACGCGACATCCCTGGGCGACGACGGCGCCGAACTCTGCCCCCTCGAACCGGGTCGGGCCGGGGAGTTCCTGGCCCATGTGGACCGGGGGCGCGAGTTCATCGGCCGGTTCAACGGGCTGCCGGACGTCGTCACGGACCTGGAGTCGAGCCGGGCGTTCCTGCGCGCGTACGCGGACAAGGCCGCGTCGGACACCGGGCGGATCGCCGGGATCCGGGTGGACGGCGGACTGGTCGGCGCGGTCGTGCTGCGCAGGCTGGACGTCGGGCAGGGAATCGCCGAGGCGGGCTGCTGGCTGGAGCCGTCGGCGGTGGGCAGGGGGCTGGTGACCCGTGCCGCGCGCGTGCTCATCGACTGGGCGGTCAGGGAACGCGGAATCCACCGTATCGAGTGGTGGGTGTCCCCGGAGAACGAGCCGAGCATCGCCGTGGCCCGTCGGCTCGGGATGAGCAAGGACGGTGTCCTGCGGGAGAGTTACCTCTATCGGGGGAAGCGGCACGACGAGGAGATCTGGTCGGTCCTGGCGTCGGAGTGGCTCCGCTGACGGCCGCCGCTACCAGGACCGCGCGATGTGCAGCAGGTGGTCTCGGACGCGGGCCACGTCGGCGTTCTCGGACCGGCCGGGGCGCTGGACCAGGAAGGCCGTGTTGATCGGCGGATCGTCGGGCTCGTGGAGCGGTACGAGGGCGCCGGAGGCCAGCTGGTCGAGGCAGAGGTAGCGGGGCAGCACGGTGAAGCCCGCGCCCGCGGTCACCGCGGCCAGGACACCGCGCAGATCGGGCACGGTCACGGCGGCGGGGCAGGAGAGCCGCCGGCCGAAGACATGGCGCCAGTAGCGGCGGGCGATCGGAAGGTCCTCGGCGTAGGTGATCAGGGGCACCGGGTGCAGCACGGCGGGGCCCTCGACGGCCAGTTGCCGCTTCAGCCGCTCGGCCCACACGGGGGCGGCGACCAGCACGAACTCCTCGTCCGCGAGCGGGACCGCGCTCAGGGTGCGGCCGCGCGGACGGGTCGTGGAGATCACCAGGTCGTGGCGGCCCGCGCGCAGTTCGTCCAGCAGCGGATCCGTGAGCCCCGTCGCCACGCGCAGCCGTACGCCCTCCGCCACCAGCGGTGCCAGGGCGGGCAGCACACTGATGCACAGGAACTCCGCGGGCCCGGCCAGATGGACGGGGTCGGTGCGGCCGCCCGGCACGGGGTGCGGGCCGGCCACGGCGGCGAGTTCGTCGAGCGGTGCGGCGATCCGCGCCGCCAGTTCGTCGGCGATGGCCGTGGGCGCGACGCCCCTGGGCAGCCGTTCGAACAGCTCCCGCCCGGCCTGCCGCTCCAGGGTGCGCATCTGGGTGGTCACCGTGGGCTGCGACAGCCCCAGCAACTGCCCGGCACCGGTGAAGGACCCCGACCGGTACACGGCCAGGAAGGTGCGCAGCAGGTTCAGGTCGAGGGAGGAGCTGTCCACCCGTCCGAGTATGGTCCGCGCCCCATAGATCTTCCAATGCCGGACAGCGACTGCCTCGGCGATTGCCTATGGCTCGCCGCCTCGGCGCCGCCGATCGCGGATCCTGGAGTCACGACAGGCCGGTGTGACGGCATCCACGGGGGCCCGGCCGGAAGCGAGGCTCCTCATGGCGTACGACGAAGGACTGGCCCAGTGCATCCGGGAGCGGCTGGGCGGGGATCCGGACATCGTGGAGAAGCGGATGTTCGGCGGGACCGGCTTCCTGTGCCGCGGCAACATGGCCGTGGGCGTGAGCGGTGACGACCTGATCGTGCGCATCGACCCCGACGCCACGGATGCGGCCCTGGCCCGCCCGGGTGCCCGCCTCTTCGACCGGTCCGGCCGCCCGATGCGCGGCTGGATCCTGGTCGCCGGCCCGGCCCTGACCGACGACGCGGTACTGGGCGAGTGGATCGACGAGGGACACGGCTTCGCGGCGGGCCTGCCGCCCAAGTGAGACACGCGTGCCGGGCGAGGACCACGACGGCATGGCCACGGGCCGCCGGGGCGGCCTCGGCGGCTCCGCGACCGGCCGAACGGGCGGCCGTACCGAGGCGTTGGTCTGCCGGTGAGGCCACGCCGGGGCTAGGTTGTGCGGCATGAGCAATCTTGACCGTCATGCGGTGCCCACTGTGTGCGGCGGCCGGGGGTTCGTCGTCGCGGAACCCGTCCGGGAGCTGCTGAGCCCTCGTCAGGTCCGGCTGGGCGAGTCGACCGAGGTACGGCGGCTGCTGCCCAATCTGGGACGCCGCATGATCGGCGCCTGGTGCTTCGTCGACCACTACGGCCCGGACGACATCGCCGACGAGCCGGGCATGCAGGTCCCGCCGCATCCGCACATGGGGCTGCAGACGGTGAGCTGGCTGCACGAGGGCGAGGTGCTGCACCGCGACTCGACCGGCAGCCTGCAGACGATCAGGCCGAAGGAGCTCGGGCTGATGACCTCGGGCCGGGCCATCAGCCACTCCGAGGAGAGCCCGCGGCCGCACGCCCGCTTCCTGCACGGCGCACAGCTGTGGGTCGCGCTGCCCGACGCGCACCGCGACACCGACCCCCGCTTCGAGCACCACCCCGACCTGCCCACGGTCACCGCCCCCGGCCTCACGGCAACGGTCGTCCTGGGCGCCCTCGACGGCGCGGCCTCGCCCGGTACGGCGTACACACCGATCGTCGGCGCCGACCTCGCGCTCGGCCACGGCGCCGACGTCCGGCTGCCCCTCGACCCCGACTTCGAGTACGGCGTCCTGGCGATGTCCGGCGAGGTACGCGTCGACGGGGTGCCCGTACTGCCGGGCTCGATGCTCTACCTCGGCTGCGGACGCACCGAACTGCCCCTGCGTGCCGAGTCGGACGCGGGACTGATGCTGCTCGGCGGCGAGCCGTTCGAGGAAGAGCTGGTCATGTGGTGGAACTTCGTCGGGCGTACCCAGGCGGAGATCGAGCAGGCCCGCGCGGATTGGACGACGGGCTCTCGCTTCGGTGAGGTCAAGGGGTACGACGGCGCTCCGCTGGCGGCGCCCAGCCTGCCGCCGACGCCCTTGAAGCCGCGAGGCCGCACGCGCTAGCAAGCCTCCGGGACCGTGGTGCGGTCGCCCTGAACCGTTCAGACGTCGCAAATAGTAGCCATGGACATAGTAGCCATGTATCGTATCTGCCATGAGCAACGGTTCCGCAGGAGCCACGCCCGGCTTCCTGGTGTGGCGACTGTCGATGAAGTGGCGGGTCGCGGTCGACCGCGCGGTGGCTCCGCTCGGACTCACCCACGCGCAGTACTCGCTCGTCGCGTCCCTGTACGGCATGCAGCGCTCCGGACTGCGGCCCAGCCAGCGCCGCCTCGCCGACCACACCGGCCTGGAGGCCCTGTACGTGTCCAAGCTGGCCCGCAGCCTGGAGTCGGCCGGCCTCGTGGAACGCACCAGGGATCCGCACGACCCCCGTGCCGTACAGCTGGCGCTCACCGAGGAGGGCCGCGAGACCACCCGGCGGGCGATCGATGTCGTCCACGGACTCCTGAAGCAACTGCTGGAACCGCTCGGCGGGCTCGACAGCCCGCGGACCCGCGAGTTCACCCGGGACCTGGCAACCCTGCTCGACGCACCACTCGACCCGTTCAGCACGTCCGACAACGAGACGGAGCAGTCATGACCATCAGCACACCCGTCGTCGGCGGCCGCGTCGTCGCCCTGGCCCACTACGCATCGCGCGCCGTCCTGGAACGCATCCTTTCCGCCTACGACGTCACGTTCCAGCAGTTCATCACCCTGCGCCTGGCTGCCGTGGCGGACGGCCCGGTCGAGCGCGACGCACTCATCGACGGCGTCACCGGCGCCGTGAAGGTCGAGGCGTCCGATGTGCACGTCACGCTCGACGAGCTGATCACCGCGGGGTTGCTGACCGAGGAGGAGCCGTCCCGTATGCGGATCACGGACGCCGGGCGGGAGTTGTACGCCAAGGGCTCCGCCGAGACCGCGGCGGCCGCCGCCCGGATCTACGACGGCATCCCGGAGGAGGACCTGTCCGTCGCCGGCCGGGTGCTGACGCTGGTCACGGAGCGGGCCAACGCGGAGCTGGCCACCCCGCATAAGTAGTGGAATATTGAACCACTTGGTTCCGTTGTCGTCCTCGAAGGAGGTCACGAGTGGAGACCCAGGTGGACACGACGTACTACGACCACGGAACCGCGGCGGAGCGCTGGGAGCGCGCGCGGCAGTTCTTCGACGCCAAGGACTACGCGGGAGCGGCACGCGTCCTGACCGGGCTGGTCGAGGAGGCGCCGGAGCAGACCGGACCCCGGCTGCTGCTGGCCCGCGCCTACTACCACTCGGCCCAACTGCGGCGCGCCGAGGCCGAGTTGCGCGTCATCGTCGAGCGCGACCCGGTGGAGCACTACGCCCGGCTGATGCTGGGCCGCACGCTCCAGCGGCAGGCGCGGCACGAGGAGGCGGAGCAGCACCTGCGGATCGCCTCGGCGCTCGCGGGCGACTTCGACCGCGGCTGAGAACGGCACCCGGCACACGGGGGCCCGGTTCACCGACCAGGAACCGGGCCCCCGCCCGTTGTCGTGCGGCGGCCCGGCGGTGGGCGATCTCGGCCGATGAAGTGGCCTGAGTCACCGGAGAGGGCGCAGTGTCGTGTCATGCTGACGCGATGCCGACTCCCCATGACCGTGCCCCTCGTGCGCCCCTCGCCGAGCGGGTCGAGCAACTCCTCGCCGCCGACGGCCCGTTGCCCATCGTCGCGGCCGGCGACCCGGTGCTGCGGCGCGGCACCGAGCCGTTCGACGGGCAGCTGGAGCCCGCCCTGCTGACGCGCTTCGTCGAAGCCCTGCGCGCCACCATGCGCGCGGCCCCGGGCGTCGGCCTCGCCGCGCCGCAGGTCGGGGTGGAACTGCGGATCGCGGTCATCGAGGATCCGGCGCCGGTACCGGAAGAGGTACGGCTGGCCCGGGGCCGGGTGCCGCAGCCGTACCGCGTCCTGGTCAACCCGTCGTATCAGCCGGTCGGCACCGCCACGGCGGCGTTCTTCGAGGGCTGCCTGAGCGTCCCGGGCTGGCAGGCTGTGGTGGCCCGGCACGCCGAGGTGCGGCTCCGCGCCCAGGACGAGCACGGCCGCACACTCGACGAGCTCTTCACCGGCTGGCCCGCCCGGATCGTCCAGCACGAGACGGACCACCTCGACGGCATGCTCTACCTCGACCGCGCGGAACTCCGCTCGCTGTCCTCGAACGAGGCGATGGCGGAGCGCTGGACGCAGCCGACACCGCAAAGGGCGGCCGAGGAGCTGGGCTTCCTACTGCCGTGATCCGGCAGGGCTAACCGCGGTACGCCTCCAGCAGCCGCAGCCACACCTCGCTGATCGTCGGATACGACGGCACCGCATGCCACAGGCGGTTGACCGGCACCCGGCCGGCGACCGCGATCGTCGCCGAGTGGATCAGCTCGCCGACGCCCGGGCCGACGAAGGTGACGCCGCGCAGGATCTCTTCGTCCAGGTCGACGATCATGCGGGCGCGGCCGCGGTAGCCGTCGGCGTACAGGCCCGCTCCGGCCACCGAGGAGAACTCCACGTCGACGGCGCGGACGCGGTGTCCGGCCTGTTCCGCCTCCGCCAGGGAGAGGCCTACGGCGGCGGCCTCGGGGTCGGTGAAGACGACCTGCGGTACGGCGTGGTGGTCGGCGGTGGCGGCGTGGGCGCCCCAGGGGTCCGTCTCCAGGATCGGCACTCTGGAGGCGCGGGCGGCGATGGCGGCGCCCGCGATACGGGCCTGGTACTTGCCCTGGTGGGTGAGCAGGGCGCGGTGGTTGACGTCGCCGACCGCGTAGAGCCAGTCGCTGCCGGTGACGCGGAGGCTGTCGTCGACCGGCAGCCAGGAGCCCGGCTCCAGGCCGATCGTGTCGAGGCCGATGTCGTCGGTGCGCGGGGCGCGGCCGGTGGCGTAGAGGATCTCGTCGGCCTCGATGCGGTCGCCGGCGTCGGTGATCGCGACGACGGTGCCGTTCTGCCTGGTCAGAGACTCCACGGAGGTGCCGGTGCGGACATCCACGCCGGCCTCGGTGAGGGCCTCGGCGACCAGTTCCCCGGCGAACGGCTCCATGCGGGACAGCAGGCCCTTGCCGCGGACCAGCAGGGTGACCCGGGATCCGAGGGCCTGCCAGGCGGTGGCCATCTCGGTGGCGACCACACCGCCGCCCACCACGATCAGCCGGCCGGGGGCGGCCTGTGCGGCGGTGGCCTCACGGCTGGTCCAGGGCTTCACGTCGGCGAGCCCCGGCAGGCCGGGCAGTTGGGCGCGGGTGCCGGTGCAGACGGCGACGGCGTGCCGCGCGGTGAGGGTCTTCGTCGCGCCGTCGGGGCCGGTCACGGTGACCGTGCGGGGTCCGGCGAGGCGGCCGTGGCCGCGGTACAGGTCGGCGCCGATGCCGTCCAGCCAGCCCACCTGGCCGTCGTCCTTCCACTGCGAGGTGTACTCGTTGCGTCGGGCCAGGACGGCGGCCGTGTCGAGGGGGCCCTGGACGGCCTGGCTCAGGCCGGGCAGGCGGCGGGCGTCGGCGCGGGCGATGACCGGGCGCAGCAGGGCCTTGCTGGGCATGCACGCCCAGTACGAACACTCGCCGCCGACCAGCTCGCTCTCCACGACCGCGGTGGACAGTCCGGCCGCGCGGGTGCGGTCGGCCACGTTCTCCCCCACGGGTCCGGCCCCGAGCACCACGACGTCGTACGCGATGGATTCCGTTTCCGTCATGGGGTCAGTCTGGTGGGTGGTGTGCGCGGTGGCCACATGGGTAAGCGCGCGGAATAGGTACCCGGGCCGCCGTGTTGTGCGGACGGTTTCGCCCCGCAGCAGGAAGTAGGGATTACGCATGAGCAGCACCGTGGAGCTCACCAAGGAGAACTTCGACCAGACGGTCACGGAGAACGAGTTCGTCCTGATCGACTTCTGGGCGTCCTGGTGCGGGCCGTGCCGTATGTTCGCCCCGGTCTATGAGAAGGCCGCGCAGGAGAACCCCGACCTGGTGTTCGGCAAGGTGGACACCGAGGCCCAGCCGGAGCTGGCGCAGGCCTTCGGTATCCAGTCGATCCCGACGCTGATGATCGTCCGTGACCAGGTGGCCGTGTTCGCGCAGCCGGGCGCGCTGCCCGAGGCCGCCCTGACCGACGTCATCGGGCAGGCCCGGAAACTGGACATGGACGAGGTCCGCAAGAACATCGCCGAGCAGCAGGGCGGCACGCAGGGCGAGTAGTCCACGCTTCCCGGGAAACGGCCGTGTCGCCTGGAAGCGGCACGGCCGGAAGGGGTCCGGCAGGAGGGACTACGACGCCTGTCGGGGGCACACCGGCGGCAGTCGTCAGCTGGAGTCCCGGTGGACCATCGACGCGCCCAGGACCTTGTGTGTCTCGGGTGCCGCGCCGGGGTTGCGTACCGCGCGGTCGACCAGTTCGGCCAGGTCGCGGCCGGACGGCAGTTCGATGTGTACCGTGCTGAGCCGGGGCCGCAGCAGCCGTCCCAGCATCAGGTCGTCGGCGCCGATCACGGCGGTGTCCTCGGGTATGCGGACGCCCTCGTCCTGCAGGGCGCGCATCAGGAGCATCGCGTACTCGTCGTTGTACGCGAACACCGCGTCCAGACCGAAGTCCCGCCAGCGGGCGGCGAGTTCGGCGGCGGCCCGCTCGTCGTGGGCGAGGGGGAGTTCGGTCACCGTGGCGTCCGTGCCGTGCAGCGCCTCGCGCAGGCCCTTCAGGCGGGGCCGGGAGAAGGCCTCCAGGCCGGGTTCCTCGGGGACGACCACGCCGATACGGCGCCGGCCACGGGCATACAGATGGGCGCCGGCACAGTGGCCGACGCCGTCGTGGTCCATCAGCAGGGCATGGGCCCCCTCGACGCCCTCGGGGCCGAGGGTGACCACCGCGCGGGCGCCGGCGCGTTTGAGGACGGCGACCCCCTGGGGGCCGAGTCCGGCGCCGGGCACCAGGACGGCGACCGGTCGCAACTCGGCCCAGGCACGGGCGGCTTCGTCGCCCTGCAGTCCCACGGTGCCGTACTGGACGACCGTGTAGTCGAGGCGGCCGAGGGCCCACTGGAGCTCGTTGAGGAACTGGCCGTAGAGCGGGCCCACCGGGATGGCCGGGGCGGGCATCAGGACCATGCGGCTGTGCCCGGCGCGCAGGCTGCGGGCGGCCGCGTGCGGCACGTACCCGAGTTCCTTCGCGGCCTCGTGGACGCGGCGGCGCGTGGGCTCGCTGATCCGTACGGCACTGGTGTTGTTGAGGACGTAGGAGACGGTCGCGCGCGAGACGCCGGCCAGGCGGGCCACATCGGCGCTCGTGGGGACGGAGCGCGGTGCGGGCGACGCGGACGAGGGCGTGTTCGGTATCTGCACCATGACGTACCGCATCTTGGCAGAAGCGCCGAGCGACGGTCGCGGCGGGGGAATGTGATTCACGGTTGCACCAAAGCGGGCGCGTAGCGGGCTCACGAGCTGCCACGAACTTGTTCGTGGCGAACATGTTCGTTATCGTGAGGGCATGACAGCCCGACCCGACACCCCCCGCAGCCGCCGCGAGCGCCCCGCCAAGCCCGCCCTGACCCGGGAGGGAATCGTGGCCGCCGCGGTCGCCGTGCTCCACGCCGAAGGACTGCGGAAGGTCACCATGCGGCGCCTGGCACAGGAGCTCGACACCGGCCCGGCCTCGCTGTACGTCTACGTGCGCAACACCGACGAACTGCACGCGGCCGTCCTGGACGAGCTGCTCGGCACGGTGGGGCCCGCCCCGGCCGACGGCACCTGGCGGGAGCGTCTGGAGCGGGTGCTCACCGCGTACACCGAGATGCTCCTCGAACACCCCAGCCTCGCCCGTTCCGCACTGACGGCCCGCCCGAGCGGCCCGCACTACCTCGACCTCATCGAGACCCTGCTGGCACTGCTCGACGAGGGCGGCGTGCCGTCCGCCCGGGCCGCGTGGGGCGTGGACCTGCTGCTCCAGCACGCCACGGCGACCGCCGCCGAGCACGCCGGGCAGGACGCCTCACCCACCGCGCGAGGCGACTGGGACGCCCTGGGCCGCGCCCTGGGCGACGCGTCCGACAGCACCCATCCGCACATCGCCGCCACCGCCGGCGAGCTGATGTCGGGGGCGCCCGAGGCCCGCCTGTCGTGGGCGTTCCAGGCACTGATCAACGGCATCGAGCGGACCGCCGTACCCGACTGACCATCCCTCAGGAGGCCACCATGTCCATCGCCCATCACCCCATAGCCGTCGTCGGGGCCGGTCTGGGCGGGCTCGCCCTCGCCCGTGTCCTCCAGGTGCACGGCATCGAGGCGGCCGTCTTCGACCTGGACGACTCCCCCGCCGCCCGCGTCCAGGGCGGGATGCTCGACATCCACGACGACTCCGGCCAGGAGGCCCTGCGCGCCGCCGGCCTGCACGAGGAGTTCCTGACACTCGTCCACCAGGGCGGACAGCGGATGCGGATCCTCGACAAGGACGCCGTGGTCCACCTGGACCAGTCCGACGACGGCACCGGCGGGCGGCCGGAGATCGACCGCGGAGATCTGCGCGGCCTGCTGCTGCGGTCGCTGCGCGAGGGCACGGTCCGCTGGGGCACCAAGGTCACCGGGGCCCGCCCGCTCGGCGACGGCCGGCACGAGGTGACCCTCGCGGACGGCGGACGTTTCACCACGGACCTGCTGATCGGTGCCGACGGCGCCTGGTCGCGCATCCGCCCGCTGGTGTCCGCCGGCCAACCCGCCTACATGGGCGTGTCGTTCGTCGAGGCGGACCTGCTGGAGGCGGACACCCGCCACCCGGTGAGCGCCCGAGTGGTCGGCGGCGGCATGCTGTTCGCGCTCGACGCGGGCCGCGGCTTTCTCGCCCACCGCGAGAGCGACGGCAGCCTGCATGTGTACGTCGCCCTGGAGGCCCCCGAGGACTGGCTGGACGGGATCGACTTCGGCGACACCGAGGCGGCCAAGTCGGCGGTCCTGGAACGCTTCGCGGACTGGGACGAGCGCCTGCGGGCGCTGGTCGCGGACGCGGACGGCGCACTGGTGCCGCGGCGGATCCACGCCCTTCCCATCGGGCACCGCTGGGACCGGGTCCCCGGTGTCACGCTGCTGGGTGACGCCGCTCACCTGATGTCGCCGTTCGCGGGCGAGGGCGCCAACCTCGCCCTGCTCGACGGCTCGGAACTGGGCCTGGCGATCGCCGCGCACCCGGGCGACATCGAGGCCGCGCTGGCCGCCTACGAGGAGCGGCTGTTCCCACGCAGCGAGGCATCCGCGGCCGACTCGGCCCGCGGCGCGGTGCTGCTGTTCCGGGAGGACGCGCCGCGTGGTCTGCTGGAGCAGTTCGCCGCGCTCGGCTGAACAGGGCTCGGGGTCACGCGGGCGGTTCCGTACCGGTCACGCGGGCGACGAGGTCGGTCCAGCCGGCCTCCAGCCGCTCCATGGGCATCCCGCACTGCCTGGTCAGATGGTTGATCAGGGCCGGGTCGAGATACGCCAGCAGCGTCTGCGAGAGGAGCTCGCAGTCGGCGTCCGGCAGGATCTGCCGCAGCAGCATCGTGACGTGGGTGCGCAGCGCCTGCACCGAAGGGTGGGAGAAGCGGCGGGTCGGCTCCGGCTGGGCGGCCAGTTGCAGGTCCAGCTGTTCCGCCGCGCGGTACAGCACCGCGATGCCGAACGCGCGCAGCCGCTCGACCGGCGGTGCACCGGGACCCAGTGGCGGCGGGCCGCCGAGGAAGTCGGCCTGCAACTGCCGCGACGAGTGGTCGAGCAGCGCCGTCAGCAGGCCGGTGCGGTCGCCGAAGCGCCGGAAGACGGTCCCCTTGCCCACCTCGGCGGCCGCGGCCACCGCCTCCATCGTGACCCCGGCCACCCCGTGCTCGGCGATCAGCCGGGCGGCGGCCTCCAGCAGCCGGGCGCGGTTGCGGGCCGCGTCGGCGCGCAGGCACGGCTCATCGGGCCCCAAGCCGACCTCCAGAAGCTGAGGCGCGTCGAAGGGCTCCTGGTGCTTCGGGAAGGGCGGCAGGGCGCTGGACATGAAGACAGCGTAAAGCACCGGGAAGAAAACTGGACCGCGGTCCGGTTATGGTGTTACAACGATAAACGGACCCCGGTCCGGATCGTAACCGCACTGTTTCAGCCCCCTGGAGTTCCCCATGTCCGTCCGTATCCTCGCGCTCGTCGGCAGCCTTCGCGCCGGTTCGACCAACCGCCAGCTCGCCGAGGCCGCCGTCAAGCACGCTCCCGAGGGCGCCGAGATCGCTCTGTTCGAGGGCCTGGCCGACATCCCCTTCTACAACGAGGACATCGACGTCGAGGGCAGCGTCCCCCAGGCCGCCGCCGAGCTGCGTGCGGCCGCACAGGCCGCCGACGCGTTCCTGCTGTTCTCGCCCGAGTACAACGGCACCATCCCGGCCGTCCTGAAGAACGCCATCGACTGGCTGTCCCGCCCGTACGGCGCCGGCGCCTTCGGGGGCAAGCCGGTCGCCGTGGTCGGCACCGCCTTCGGCCAGTACGGCGGTGTGTGGGCCCAGGACGAGGCCCGCAAGGCCGTGGGCATCGCCGGCGGCAAGGTGCTGGAGGACGTCAAGCTGTCCATCCCCGGCTCGCTGACCCGCTTCGCCGAGACCCACCCGGCCGACGACGCCGAGGTCGCCGCCGCGCTGACCGACGTCGTGGCGCAGCTGCACGGCACCGTGGGCGCGGCTGCCTGAGCCGGGCCGTCGCGAGTCCCGCAGGGGCCGGAGCTCCCGGAGCTCCGGCCCCTGCCGCATCCCCCTCACTCCAGCTCGGCCAGCCGCTCGACCACCGGGGCGGCGAAGCGCTCGATCCATCCGGCGGGCTCGCCCAGGAACGGGAAGAGGACGACGGTGTCGATGCCGAGCTTGGTGTAGCCGCTGATGTCGGTCAGGAACGCGTCGAGGTCCTCGGCGGTCGCCGACTCGCCCATGTAACCGATGGTCTTGCGGATCGCGTCGTAGTCACGGCCGAGGGCGTCGCAGTGCCCGCGCAGCACGTCGAGCTTGTGGCGGAGCTGCTCCGGGGACGTGGCGATCAGGTTGCAGGCGTCCGCGTACTGGGCGACCAGACGCAGCGTCTTCTTCTCGCCGGTGCCGCCGATCATGATCTCCGGGTGCGGGGCGCTGACCGGCCCCGGCACGCACAGCGTCTCGGCGAGCTGGTAGTACTCCCCTTCGAACGGGCCGTTGTTCTCCGGGTCCCACATCTGCAGGCAGATCCGCAGGGTCTCCTCCAGCCGCTCGAACCGTTCCGCGAGCGGCGGGTACGGCACGCCCAGCCCATGGTGCTCACGGTCGTACCAGGCCGCTCCGATGCCCAGCGTGGCCCGGCCGCCGGACAGGACGTCGAGGGTGGTGACGATCTTGGCGAGCAGGCCGGGGTGACGGTACGTCACACCGGTGACCAGTGCGCCGAGACGGACGGTCGAGGTCCGGCCCGCGAGGTAGCCGAGGGTCGAGTAGGCCTCCAGCATGGGGTCCTCGGCGCCGCCGTTGATCTCCATCTGGAAGTAGTGGTCCATCACCGAGAGCCAGCTCACGCCCGCCGCCTCGGCCGCGCTGCCCGCCGCGGCCAGTTCGGCAGCGAGCGCGGGAGCACCCTCGGAATGGTTGAACCGGTTGATGTGCACGCCCACCCGCATGTCCGTCTCCGTTCCGCCCGGGCCCGCAACGACAGGAGCGAGATTAGGACGTGAAGGGCGGCTCGGGCCAAGGCCCTTCAGCGGTCCTCGATCCTGACACGAGCGGTGGCGTCACGGCACGCAGCTGCTGATGTGCCCGATGCCCGGCGCCTGGGACCGCCTGGCCCACGAGACCGGCTGGACCGCGCTGCTCGGGGAGCAGCGGGGCGGCCCGGACGGGGCTCCGTAGGCAGCAGGCGCAGCTCCGCCCCGTCGTGGAACCTGGGCACACCGGCCAGGCTTCACGCCTGTCACCGGCCGCGCCGCCGGCGGCGAAACCGATCAGCGCCCGGCGCGCCCGGCCCGGCGAGGGCCACGCGCCGGGTGGGATGTGGTGGGCCCGATGTCCGGAGGGTCAGTGATCATTCCGCGGGCCGGCGGCCGACGCCTTCTTGATTGCTTCCCGGACTCGGAAGTAGGTGCCGCAGCGGCAGACGTTCTCGATGCGGTCGATGTCGGCGTCCGTCGGGTGGGGTGTCTTCTTCAGCAGGGCCGCCGCGGCCATGATCTGACCCGGCTGGCAGAAGCCGCACTGTGCCACGTCGCAGTCGATCCAGGCCTGTTGCACGGGGTGGAGGGTGTCACCGTCGGCCAGGCCCTCGATCGTGGTGACGCTGCGGTCCGCGCAGTCCGCGACCGGTACGACGCAGGGCTGGATCTCCGCGCCGTCGAGATGGCTGGTGCAGGCGCGGCAGACGCCCACCCCGCAGCCGTACTTGGGGCCGGTCACCCCGAGCATGTCGCGCAGCACCCACAGCAGCGGCATGTCGGGGGGCGCCTGCACGGTGACCGGTTTGCCGTTGAGGACGAAGGAGTACGAACGCATCGGAACCTTCTCGGAGTTGATCGGCGACTGATCAGAAGTCGAGGGGGAAGCGGCGGGGCTTGGTGCCGGTCGCCCGCGCGTAGGCGTTGGCGACGGCGCCGGAAGCGGCCGGCACGCCGAGTTCACCGGCCCCGCCCGGCTCCGCGCGGGAGGGCATGACGTGCGCCTCGAAGTGCAGCGGGGCCTGCGCCTGGCGGGCATAGCGGAAGTCGGCGAAGCTGCCCTCGCGGACGGCGCCCCGGTCGATGTGCAGACCGGCCTGGAGCACGGTGGAGATCCCGTCCATCGCGGTACCCATCAGCTGGGCCTGAAGACCGCGCGGGTTGACGGCGGTCCCGACGTCCGCGGCCATCACCACCTTGGTCACCCTGGGATGCTTCGGGTCCGTGACGTCGATCTCGGCGAGGCAGGCCACGCAGGAGCCGTACTCCTCATGGACGGCCACCCCCTGGGCGGTGCCGGCCGGCATGGCTCGGCCCCAGTGCCCGGCGGCCGCGACCTTGTCGAGCACGGCCTTCACGGCCTTGCTCCGCAGCGTGGTGCGCCGGAACGCGACCGGGTCCTTGCCCAGGCTGCGCGCGACCTCGTCGACGACGATCTCCTCCGCGGTCCGCATCGTGCCGGAGTCCACCGACCGCCAGGCACCGAGCGGTATCGGCAGCTCGATACCGCCCGAATTCCCGGACACCCGGCCGAAGTTGTACAGACCGCTGTCGCTGGGCAGCGGGCCGGCCGCGGGCGTACGACGGGTGACGAGCGCGGCGGGGGCCGCCCCGCCCTGCGCGGTCGGTCCCGTGCCCTGGGACGACTCGCCCACCGAGGCCATCGCGTGCTCGAAGGCGACCACCCGGCCGCGCGCGACGCTGGCCCGGATCCGGTGGTGGCTGGCCGGGCGCATCCGGCCGTGCCGGATGTCGTCGTTGCGGGTCCACATCAGCTTCACCGGGCGGCGGGCCGCCTTGGAGATCAGGGCCGCCTCGATCGCGGCGTCGAAGTTCAGCCGCCGCCCGAACGAGCCGCCGCCGCGCACCACATGGACCCGGACCTTGGACTTCGGCAGCCGGAGCAGGTCGGCCAGTGTGTCCCGGGCGTCCATCGGTGTCTGCGAGGAGAACCAGAACTCCGCATGGTCGGCGCGTACGTCGGCCACCGCGGTCAGCACCTCCATCGGGGCATGGCTGACGAAGGCGAACTCGAACTCGCCCTGGACCTGCGTCGATCCGCGCGGCGGGGAGGAGAGGCGGGGGACCGCGCCCTTGAGCCGGGTGCGGATGCCCGCGTCCGAGAGCGGGGCGAGCGGGCCCGCGGCCCAGGTGATGCGCAACGCGTCCCGTGCCTCGAGGGCATGGTGGAAGGTCTCCGCGACGACGGCGACCCCACCGGCCGCCTTGACCACGGCGAGGACCCCCGGCATGGCCCGCGCCGCGGCGTCGTCGACCGAGACGAGCTTCCCCCTGACCGTCGGCGGCCGGGCCACCACGGTCGGCTTCGCTCCGGCCGCCGACAGGTCGCCCGCGTACTCGGCCCGGCCGGTGACGATGTCCCGGGCGTCGATCCGGTTCGCCGGCCGTCCGATCACCCGGTGCCGGGAGGCCGGCTTGGGCCGGTCGGGCACGGCCGGGCGCCGGATGCGCGCGGCGCTCCCGGTGAGCGACCCGAAGGTGGCGGTGCGCCCGTCCGGCGCGACGACCATGGTGTCGCGGGTGCGCAGCAGCCGCGCGGGCAGATGCCACCGCCGGGCGGCCGCGGTCACCAGTCTGGCGCGTGCGGTGGCGGCGAGCTGCCGGGCCGGTCCGTACAGCGAACTGACCGAACTCGAACCGCCGGTGTACTGGTTGCCCTTGGCGCGGGCGTCGGCGAGCGGAATGGAGACATCGGCCAGGCGGGCGTCCAGTTCCTCGGCGATCATCATGGCGACCGCGGTGGTGATGCCCTGGCCGACCTCCAGGCGCGGCAGCCGCACGACGATCCTGTTCGCCGCGGTGACCTCCAGGACCAGCATCTCCTCGTCGGTGCCGGTCACCAGTACGTCGGAGGTCCGGCGCGCGCCCTCCGCGGTGGGTTCGGCGCCTTCCGCGGACGGTGTGTCGCAGCCGAGCGGGGCGGCGACGGTCAAAGTGGTCGCCGCCAGTGTGTAGACCATGAATCTCCGGCGGGAAAACCCATCGGCCTGACGGGGCCGCAAGGACTCGTTGGCGTCCAAACGAGGGCTCCTGTCGATTGTCGGTGCGTCACGACTGCCGGTGCGTCACGACTCGTCTCGACAGATATGAGGGACGGACCGCGCCCTTGGTTGCATGCCGGGGCCGCCGTCCGCGGGCGGCAGCCGCCACGGTCAGTAGACGTCCCGGACGTATCGGCGGTCGGTGCCGAGTTGTTTGACGTACGCCGTCGCGTCCTCCTCCGTCAGCCCGCCGTGCAGCACGGCGACGTCCCGCAGTGCCCGGTCCACGTCCTTGGCCATGCGGGAGGCGTCGCCGCACACGTAGAAGTGGGCGCCGTCGCGGAGCCAGGACCAGAGCAGGGGTCCGTGTTCGCGCATCCGGTCCTGGACGTAGACCTTGGCCCGCTGGTCCCGGGAGAAGGCGGTGTCGAGGCGGTCCAGGGTGCCGTCGGCCAGGAAGGCGGTCAGCTCCTCCTCGTAGTAGAAGTCGGTGGCCCGGTGCTGTTCGCCGAAGAACAGCCAGTTGGGGGCGCGGTGGCCGCGGGCCCGGCGCTCCTCCAGGAAGCCGAGGAAGGGCGCGACGCCGGTGCCGGGGCCGACCATCACCATGGGTGTCCCCGGGTCGGCGGGCGGCCGGAAGTGCGGCGAGCGCTGGACGTGCACCGGTACGGCCGTGTCCGGCCCGGCGTCGGCGAGGAACGGGGAGCAGACGCCCTGGCGGGGCTTGCCGTGCAGGTTCTCGTAGCGGACGACCGAGACGGTGAGGGACACCCGGTGGGGGTCGGTGAGCGGGCTGGAGGATATGGAGTACAGGCGCGGTTGCAGCTTGCCGAGCACGCCGGCCCACTCCGCTGCCTCGGCGCGGATCCCGAACTCGGCGACGACGTCGATCGCCTGCCGCCCCCAGGACCACTTGGCCAGCTCGTCCTTGTTGTCGGCGCGCAGGAGCTTGCGCAACTCGCGCGGGTCGCAGGCGCGTTCGGCGACGAAGCGGAGCAGGTCCGGAGTGATCCGGGTGATGTCCAGATGCCGCAACAGGGCCTCGGAGAAGGTAACTTCACCGACTCCGTTGATCGCCACGCCGGTTGCGGCGTCGAGTCCGGTGCCGGTCAGCCATTCATCCACCAGATCACGGGAGTTGAGGGGGCGCACGCCCAGCGCGTCACCCGCCTCGTAGACCAGCGGGGTCTCGCTGTCCCGGGTGTCGAAGGTGAACCGGCGGACCTCCTTGCCGGCGCCCGGCAGGCTCAGCAGCCGGTTGCCCATGAGGCGCGCGGTGATCGGGGCGGGGCGCCGGGACCTGGCGGGGGCGGCCACCAATGAAGGTTCGGACTCGTCCTTGAGCGCGGTCAGCACTTGGTCCAGCCAGGCCTCCGCCTGTGTCTCGTAGTCCGGTTCGCAGTCGGTGCGCGGCGCGAGCCGGACCGCGCCCAGTTCGTCCATACGACTGTCCAGGCGCCGTCCGTGCCCGCAGAAGTCGTCGTAGCTGGAGTCACCGAAAGCCAGGACTGCGTACCGGCGGCCGGTCAGACGCCCGGCGTCGAGGGCGGCGAGGCCGTCCCAGAAGCCTGCGCCGTTGTCGGGGGCGTCACCGTCGCCGAAGGTGCTGGTGATCAGCAGCAGGTCGGCACCCGCGGGCAGAGCGGCCGGGTCGGCCTCGTCCATGGCGACGAGGGAGGCCGCGTGGCCGCCCGCGGTGATGCGCTCGGCGGTGGTGGCCGCAAAGTCCTCTGCGTTGCCGGTCTGCGAGGCCCAGAGGACGACCACTTGGCGGCCGGGTGCCTGAGCCGTCACAGTGGCCGCGGCGGACCGGGAGTACATGCCGGCGAGGGTGCCGTTCACCCACAGCGCGTGCTCGGGACTGAACGGGGCGTCCGGCGGCAGGACGGGCACGCCAGGGGCGCCCGCGGGGATGCCTGCGAGGAAGCCGACCAGGTACTGCCGCTCGCGTTCGGTCAGGACCGGCGGGGGCGCGGGGTCGAGGCCGAACACGGCAGCGGCCGAGGGCTGGACGGCGGTCGGCGGGAGGGCCGGTCGTACGGCCGCCGGCGTCTGCACGGCGACCGGTGTGGACACCTTGGTCAGCGACACCGCGCACACCTTCAGCTCCGGCTGGAAGGACAGCGGGTCGACCGCGTCGCTGGTCACCGCGTTGACGCTCAGATACTCGCCGAACAGGTCGTTCCAGTGGAAGGGCGCGAAGCAGCAGCCGGGCCGTACCCGGTCGGTGACGACCGCGGGCAGTACGGCCCTGCCGCGCCGGGAGGCGACCTCCACCGAGTCGCCGTCCTCGACGCCGAGCCCGGCCGCGTCCTCGGGGTGCAGTTCCACGAAGGGCCCGGGGTTGAGCTTGTTGAGCTTCGCCACCTTCGCCGTCTTGGTCAGGGTGTGCCACTGGTGCTGGAGGCGGCCGGTGTTGAGGACGTACGGGTAGTCGTCGTCCGGCAGCTCGGCGGGCGGGAGGTGCGGGCGGGCGTGGAAGACGGCCCGGCCGGTGGCGGTGGGGAAGGTGAGGGTGCCGTCCGGGGCGAGGTACCGGACGGGGTTGCGGTCGGGGCCGTCGGGGGTCGGCGCGGGCCACTGGACGGGGGTGGTGCGCAGCCGCTCGTAGGTGACGCCCCGCAGGTCGTAGCCGGTCTTCGGGTTCCGGGCGCGTTTGATCTCCTCGAAGACCTGCTCGGCGCTGTCGTACGCGAACCCCTTCTCGTAGCCCATCGCACGGGCGACGGCCGCGATGATCCGCCAGTCCGCCATGGCCTCGCCGGGCGGGTCGGCGGCGGGCCGGGCCAGGGTGAGGTTGCGTTCACTGTTGACGAGGACGCCCTCGGTCTCGGTCCACAGCGCGCCGGGCAGCACGACGTCGGCGTACGCGTTGGTCTCGGTGTCGGTGAAGACGTCCTGGGTGACGACGAACTCGGCGGCCTCCAGGCCCTCGATGACCGTCTTGCGGTTGGCGACGGAGGCGACCGGGTTGGTGCAGATGATCCAGCAGGCCTTGATGTCCCCGTCGGCCATCTTCCGGAACAACTCGACGGTGCCCTTGCCGACGCCGTCCGCGCGGATCGTGCCCGGGGGCAGCTCCCAGAGCTCCTCGACGAAGGCCCGCTCGTCGTCGACGAGGACGGACCGCTGTCCGGGCAGCCCCGGCCCCATGTAGCCCATTTCCCGTCCGCCCATCGCGTTGGGCTGGCCGGTGAGGGAGAAGGGGCCGCTGCCGGGGCGGCAGATCGCTCCGGTCGCGAGGTGGAGGTTGATCAGCGCGTTGGTGTTCCAGGTGCCGTGGGTGGACTGGTTGAGGCCCATCGTCCAGCAGCTGGTCCACTCCCCCGCCTCGCCGATCAGCCGGGCGGCCTCGCGGAGATCGGCCTCGGGGATGCCGGTGAGCTCGGCGACGGTGGCGGGCGGGTAGTCGGCGAGGAACCCGGGCATCGCCTCCCAGCCCTCGGTGTGGGCGGCGATGAAGTCGGGGTCGGTGTGACCGTTCTCGTGCAGGAGGTGCAGGAGGCCGTTGAGCAGGGCGAGGTCGGTGCCGGGCCTGAGCCGCAGGAAGAGGTCCGCCTTCGCGGCCGTCGCGGTGCGGCGCGGGTCTACGACGATCAGCTTGGCGCCGGCCGACTTCACCCGGTCCATCATGCGCAGGAAGAGGACGGGGTGGCAGTCGGCCATGTTGGAGCCGATGACGAGGAAGACGTCGGCCTGGTCGAGGTCCTGGTACGAGCCGGGCGGGCCGTCCGCGCCGAGCGAGAGCTTGTAGCCGGTACCGGCACTCGCCATGCACAGCCGGGAGTTGGACTCGATCTGGTTGGTACGGATGAACCCCTTGGCCAGCTTGTTGGCGAGGTACTGCGCCTCCAGGCTCAGCTGTCCGGAGACGTAGAGGGCGACGGCGTCCGGGCCGTGCCGGTCGATGATCGCGCGCAGCCGCCGGGCGGTCTCGTCGATCGCCGCGTCCATGGGGGCGGGGACCGGCTCCTCACCCCGTTCGGGCCGGAGCAGGGCCGTGGTCAGCCGGCCGGGGGCGGACAGCATGTCGGCCGTGGTGGCGCCCTTGGTGCACAGCCGCCCGCGGTTCGCCGGGTGCTCCTTGTCCCCGGAGGCCTTGAGCACCGTACGGCGGCCGTCCGGCGCGCGTCCGACGTCGAGGACCATGCCGCAGCCCACGCCGCAGTACGAACAGACCGTCCGCACCGTCGAGCTGCCGTCGGTCCGCGGGTCGGGCGTGGCCACGGGCGCTTCCTCTCCCTGCTGATCGGCCGGTTCGTACAGGGCGAACGTACGTAACGCTGATTACGTCGAGATCACCTCGGCCGATCAGCGGGAGTTAAGCCCGCCGCACAGGTCCCGGCGGGCCGGTGTGAGCGGCGCCGCCGCCGGGCTCCGTCCGGCCGGCGAGGAGCCGGAGGGCCTTGGCGGTGTCGGATCCGGGTTCGGCGGTGTAGACGCACAGGGTCTGGTCGGTGTCGCCGGGGGGCTGGAAGGACTCGTAGGTGAAGTGGAGGTCGCCGGCGAGGGGGTGGCGGTGGTGCTTGGTGCCGTGGGTGCGGCGCAGGACGCGGTGGTCGTTCCACCAGGTGGTGAACTCGGGGCAGCGCAGGGTGAGTTCGCCGATCAGGTCGGCGAGCTGCCGGTCATGCGGGTACCGGCCGGCTTCCAGCCGAAGGACGGCGACGGTCTCGGCGCCGACCCGCTCCCAGTCGCCGACGCGTTCGCGGGCCTCGGGGTCCAGGAGGTAGTAGCGGACCAGGTTGCGGCGGGTCGCGGGCAGGGCTTCGAAGTCGGTCAGGACCTCGCGGGCGAGGCGGTTGGAGGCCAGGACGTCGGTACGACGGCCGAGGATGAGGGCGGGCACGTGGTCGAGGGTGTTCAGCACCAGGTGCAGGCCCGGCCGGACCCGCTGAGGGCTGGTGGGTGCGCGGCGCGCGGTGGCGGGGCGGTGGGCCAGCAGGTCGGCGAGGTGCTCGCGCTCGGAGTGGTCGAGCCGGAGCGCGCGGGCGAGGGCCTCGAAGACCTCGGGCGAGGGGTTGTGGGCGCGCCCCTGTTCGATGCGGGTGTAGTACTCGGTGCTGACGCCGGCCAGCCGCGCGGCCTCGTCGCGGCGCAGGCCGGGTACGCGGCGGGCCCGGCCGTCGGCGGGGAGTCCCGCCTGGTCGGGGGTGATCCGGGCGCGGCAGGTGCGCAGGAAATCGGCGAGCTCGCGACTTGGTTCTCCCATGCCTTCAGTGTGACCGGGCCGGGCGGGACGTGGCCTCGGCCGGGTGGCCCTGCCAGTACCTGCCTCGCGGATACCTGCCTCGCGGATACCTGCCCGCTCAGGGCAACTTCCGGCGCCCGGTGCGGGCTCGGCGGGCGGTTTGCTGGTGGAGGGCCGAGACGGCGCACGGCTGAGAGCCCCGCTCTCGCTCTCTCCCCGCCCTCGGTCTCTCCCTGCCCCGACACTCTCACTGCCTTGAAAGGTGTGTCTCATGACCACGCAGACTTCCGCCCGTCCCCTCACCGGCCGGGTCGCGGTCGTCACCGGTGCCTCCAGCGGCATCGGCGAGGCGTCGGCCGAGCATCTGGCCGAGCTGGGCGCCCGGGTCGCCGTCCTGGCGCGGCGCGCGGAGCGGCTGGACGACCTGGTCTCCCGGATCGAGAAGAAGGGCGGCCGGGCCCTGGCCCTGGCGGTCGACGTGACCGACGCGGCGGCGGTACGGGCGGCCGCCGTCCGGGTCGCGGCCGAACTGGGCGGCGCCGGCCTGCTGTTCAACAACGCGGGCGTCATGCTCCCCGCCCCCGTCGAGCAGGTGGCCGCCGACCAGTGGCAGCACCAGATCGACCTCAACATCACCGGCCTGATGAATGTCATCGGCGCGTTCACCCCGCAGTTGGTCGCGGCCGCGGGTGAGCGCGGGGTGGCCGACCTGATCAACACCTCCTCGATCGCGGCGCGGAACGTCTTCCCGACCTTCGCCGTCTACTCCGCGACCAAGGCCTACGTCACCCATCTCTCCCGGCACCTGCGGGCGGAGCTGGGCGCCAAGAACGTCCGGGTCGCGGCGATCGAGCCGGGCATCGTCGGCACCGAGCTGCAGAACCACGTCACCGACGAGGGCGCCCTGGCCTGGCTGGAGGGCTCCCGGCAGACCATCGACTGGCTCACGCCCCAGGACATCGCGCGGACCGTCGGGTTCATCGCGTCCCTGCCGGCCCGGGTCAACCTCCAGCAGGTCACGGTCATGCCGACGGCGCAGACGGGCTGAGTCCGGCGGACGTGCGGCCCCCGGTGATCTCCGCCGGGGGCCACGGTGATCTCCGCCGGGGGCAACGGTGACCCGGCCGCTCAGCCCCAGGCGGTCACCGGCACGAACGAGCTGTCCTGGCGGAACAGGTCCGTGCCGTCCGAAACGTCCACGCGGAGCTGGTAGTTGTAGTGGCGCAGGTAGTAACCGGGGTAGTTGGACGACTCGAAGCGCACCGAGCCGGTGGCCGAGCCCACCCGCGCGATGAACGTGGCGTCCTTCGCGAACGTCGTCGTGCCGTCGTCGGCGTCGAAGCGGGCCCGGAAGTTGTAGTGGCGCAGATAGTTGCCGGACGCGTCGCGGAACGAGTAGCCGTTGGCGTCGGCGAGGCCCGCGACGACCGTGAACGTGGCGGCCTGCTTGTCGGCGGTGGCGCTGGAGCCGCTCACCACGGGCAGGTTGAGCAGGGCGGACTGCTCCGCCCAGTACCGGGTCGGGTAGTTGGCGGACTGGAAGGAGCGGGTGGCGTTCCTGGTGATGCTCGCGCCGCCGGACACCGTCTCCTTGACGACCGTGAAGTGGCGGGCCGTGCCCGAGATGCCCGGCAGTGCCTTCGGCGCGGTCCAGGTGGCGAAGGTGTCGTAGCTGTCGCTGTAGTAGTAGTTGCCGTCGCCGTAGCCGTCGAAGAAGATCCGCCAGCCGCCGTTGTCGAGCTGGATCACCGAGGGGCCCTCCCGGTAGCTGCCCCAGCCGGCCCAGTCGCCCGTCCTGGAGATCGTGTACGGGCCGGTGAGACTGGAGGCGGTGCCGTACTCGATGTACTTGGCCGTCTCGTTCTTGGTGAAGGCGTGGTAGGTCGAGCCGGTCCGCACGATGTACGTGTCGATGTGGTTGCTGCCGATGCCGGACAGGGCGACCGGTGAACTCCAGGCGGTGAGGGCGGAGTTGGTGGCCCTCAGCGCATACGGCGTGAAGATCCACTCGTTGTCGGCGGTGGAGCAGGAAACGATGACCTGGACGCTGCCGTCGCTGTCCACGAACCACTCGGGCGCCCAGGCGCGGGAGAGGTTGGTGATCGGGACCGGATAGTCGTACAGGAACGTCCAGTTGACCCGGTCGGAACTGCGCGCGAAGCCGATGGTGGTGCTGACGTCCTGCCAGGTGTGGGTGGTGTAGGTGAGGTAGTAATAGCCGTCCGTGTGCTTGAGGACGCTCGCGTCCCGGATGCGGTTGGCGGGCGGGGTGTACGCGGAGGCCCGCAGCAGGCGGAAGTCGGTGGCGTCGTCGGACTGGTAGACGTTCACCGTGCCGTCGTTGCTGTTGAGGAACGGCACGATGGTGTAGCGGGTGGTGGAGCCGCTCGCGGGGGCGGCGGCCGCGGCCGTGCCGAGCAGTCCGGGCAGTTCGCCCAGGACGAGGGCCGACGCGGGCAGGACGGCCATCGCGCGGAGCAGGGCGCGACGGGAGGGGGTGGAAGGACGTGGGGTCACGGGCGGCTCTCCCTGGGGCTCGTGCATCTCGTGCATCCTCAGCATGTCCGAGATTTCGGACGAAGTTCGAGAAGTCGAGCAGAAAGTAGAGGGGAGGCAGGTGCACGTCAATGCTTTCGACACGGCTCGCCGTCACCTGTGCGAAACCTGTACTGCGCCGGCCGTTCCGACGTTACTCTCCGGTAGACAACGTGCTCCGGAGGTGGTCCCGCAATGACGCCCGACCGTGCCCAAGGCCTGGCCGAGTCCGCCCGCGCACTGGCCGCGGGGGAGGTGACCTCCCGTCGGCTGGTAGAGCAGGCCCTCGCCCGCATCGAGGCCACCCAGGGCTCCCTGAACGCCTTCCGGATCGTACGCGGCGAGGCGGCCCTCGCCGAAGCAGAGGCCGCCGACCGGGCGTTGGCCGCGGGAGAGCGCGGCCCGCTGCTCGGCGTGCCGGTGGCGGTGAAGGACGACATGGACGTCGCGGGCGAGCCGACCGCCTTCGGCTGCCCGGGCGACTTCCCGCCGGTGGCCGAGGACGGCGAGGCGGTACGGCGGCTGCGCGCGGCCGGAGCCGTGATCGTCGGCAAGACGAACACCTGTGAGCTCGGGCAGTGGCCGTTCACCGAGGGGCCCGCGTTCGGCGACACCCGCAATCCCTGGCACACGGACCACAGCCCGGGCGGCTCCTCGGGCGGCTCGGCGGCGGCGGTCGCCGCGGGGCTCGTCCCGGCCGCGCTCGGCTCCGACGGTGCGGGGTCGGTACGGATCCCTGCCTCCTGGACCCATCTGATCGGCATCAAGCCGCAGCGCGGCCGCATCTCCACCTGGCCGCGCGGCGAGGCCTTCCAGGGCATCACGGTCAACGGCACCCTGGCCCGGACCGTGGCCGACGCGGCCCTGCTTCTCGACGCGGCGAGCGGCAACCACGACCGGGACCCGCACCAGCCGCCCGCGCTGACGGCCTCGGACGCGGTCGGCCGGGACCCCGGGCGGCTGCGCATCGCGCTGTCGCTGAAGCCGCCGTTCACCGCGGTACCCGCCCGACTCCAGCCCGAGGTACGGGCCAGGGTCCTCGAACTCGCTGAAAAACTGGCTGCGTTGGGCCACACCGTCGAGGAGGCCGACCCGCCCTACGGCCAGATCGGGCTGACCTTCGTACCGCGTGCCACGGTCGGCATCGCCGAGCACGTCGCCGACACACCCGACCCCGCCCTGCTGGACCGCCGCACCCGGGACGCCGCCCGGCTGGGCCGGCTGCTCGGCGGGGCGCCGCTGCGGGTGGCCCGGCGCGCGGAGGCGGCCCTGCACCGGCGGATCGGCGGCTTCTTCGGGACGTACGACGTGATCCTCGCCCCGACGACGGCCGCTCCCCCGCCCCGTATCGGGTCGATGCTGAAACTGGGCGGGCTGGCCACCGACCGCGCCATCATCGCCGCATGTCCCTACGCCTGGCCGTGGAACGTCCTGGGCTGGCCCGGGGTGAACGTCCCGGCCGGCTTCGTCGACGGCGGGCTGCCGGTCGGCGCCCAGCTGCTCGGCCCGGCGAACAGCGAGGCCCTGCTGATCTCCGTCGCCGCCCAGCTGGAGGCGGAGCTGCGCTGGCACGAACTGTGGCCGCCGGAGCACGCCGTCGCCGACGCCCCGGCCGCGTGACGGCGCTTGGCCCGTACCCTGTGACCATGGACGATGCGTCGATGGTCGGGCTCATGGGGCGGGTCACCGGAACGATCGGGCCCGGGCTCGTCGGCGAGGTGATCGTCCGGGTGCGCGGGGGTGCGGAGCACTTCCTGGCGTACGCCGCGGACGGCACGGGGCGGCTGGAGCGGGGCACGGTGGTGATGGTGGTGGAGTACCTGCCCCCGAGGACCGTCTACGTCACTGCCGCGTACGACAGTTGAGCATGCGTCGCCCCAGGTGAGAGCCTCGCGTCAAGATTGCAACAAGGATCCGTCAGCATCTTCTCCGTGGGCTTGCGCGGGAGCACACTCCCTTCGTTCGGTGCCGAGAGGGCACCATGCAAAGGGGGCGTATGCCGATGGTTGTCGGCGTCGTTGCGGGGGCGGCGGTCGTTGCCGTCCTCGTGTTGATCGGTGTGTTCAAGATGATGTGGCGGGTCGCCGAACCGAACGAGGCGCTCATCATCTCCGGTTCGAAGCATCGGACCGAGGGTCTTGAGGAGGGCATGGGATTCCGCATCGTCACGGGGCGCGGCACGCTGGTGCTGCCCGGTGTGCAGGCGGTACGCAAGCTCTCCCTCGACCTGAACGAGACCGAACTGCAAGTGGACTGCGTGACCCAGCAGGGCATCCCGCTCAAGGTGCGGGGCGTGGTCATTTTCAAGGTGGGCGACGACTTCGTGTCGGTCGCCAACGCCGCCCGGCGCTTCCTCGACCAGCAAAAGCTGATGTCGGAGCGGGTGCACAACGTCTTCGCCGGTCATCTCCGATCCATCGTGGGCGGGTTGACGGTCGAGGACATGATCCGCGACCGGGAGAAGCTCACCGGTCAGACCCGGGCCGCCTGCGGCACGGAGATGGAGAAGCTCGGCCTGATCGTCGACTCGCTGCAGATCCACGAGATCGAGGACCCGACCGGCTACATCCAGAACCTGGCGGCCCCGCACGCGGCGGCCGTCCAGCGGGACGCGCGTATCGCGCAGGCGGAGGCGAATCGTCTCGCCACCGAGGCCGAGCAGCAGTCGTACGCCCGGATGGCCGAGGCGACCCGGGACAGCGAGATCCTCCAGGCCGGCTACCAGGCCGAGCGGGACAAGGCGGGGGCGAAGGCCCGGCAGGCCGGACCGCTCGCCGACGCGGCCGCCCGGCAGGAGGTCGTCGTCCAGGAGACGCGGGTCGCCGAACTGGAGGCGCACCGGCGCGAGCAGCAGCTCCAGGCGGACATCCGCAAGCCGGCCGACGCCCGGGCCTACGAGAAGCGCACGCTGGCCGAGGCCGAGCGTGACGCGCGTATCTCGGGGGCCCAGGCCAAGGCGAAGGAGACGGAGCTCGCGGCGGCCGCCGAGGCCACCCGGGTCAAGACGGCCGCGAGCGCCGAGGCCGAGGCGACCAAGGCCCGTGGTGAGGCATCGGCCGCGGCGACCCGGGCCACCGGTGAGGCCGAGGCGGCCTCGGCGCAGGCGAAGGGCCTGGCGGACGCCGAGGCGACCAAGGCCAAGGGTCTCGCCGAGGCGGAGGCCATCAAGGCGAGGGCCGCGGCCCTCGCCGAGAACCAGGAGGCGGTCGTCGCCCAGCAACTCGCCGAGAACTGGCCGGAGATCGTGAAGGCCGGCGCGTCCGTCTTCGGCAACGTCGACAACATGGTGTTGCTCAACGGTGCCGACGGCATGGCCGACATGTTCGCCAAGGCGCTCACCATGGGCGGCACCGGTCTCGGCCTGGCGCGTCAACTGCTGGCCTCGATGAACCAGAACGGACAGGCCCCGAACGGGACTTCGTCCCTCAACGGGATCGCGACGCCGCCGGCGCAGAAGGTGCCGGTGGAGAAGGAGTAGGTGACGGGCTGACGCGGTCACGGGGGCACCCTCTAAGGTGCCCCCGTGACTGCGTTTACCGAAGAGAACGTCCCGGGCCGCCACGGCCCCACCGCCACCACCGAGGCCGACCCCCGTGCGGTCGGCCGGGTGCGCACCGAGTACTCCCCCGCGCACGACGGCGACCCGGATCCCGGTGAGATCGTGTGGACCTGGGTGCCCTTCGAGGAGAACGACGGGCGGGGCAAGGACCGGCCGGTGCTGGTCGTGGCACGGGAGGCCGAGGGGACGTTCCTCGCCGTCCAGCTGTCCAGCAAGCGGCACGACGGCGACCGCGAGTGGGTGGCCATCGGCAGCGGGCCGTGGGACCGCACGGGGCGCGACTCATGGGTGGACGTCGACCGCGTGCTGCGGCTGCACGAGGAGGGCATGCGCCGGGAGGCGTGCGCGCTGGACCGCGGCCGGTTCAACCTGGTGCGGCAGCGGCTGCACGAGCGCTACGGCTGGACCTGACGCTCCACGAACGTCCGTTCGAAGGCTGCTCGCACCACGGCTCCCGGTGTGCGGTCCAGGATCCCGAACACGATGTGTTCGAAGGTCCCGGCGAACCGCCCGCCGGGCCCGAGCAACCCGTGGAAGGCGCCCGCGACCTGCGCGGGGTCGTTCTGGAAGACTCCGCAGCCCCAGGCGCCGAGGACCAGCCGCCGGTAGCCGTGCGCCGCGGCCGTCTCCAGCACCCGCTCGGCACGCACCGCGAGGGCCCGCGGCAGGTCGGGCGCCCGCTCCGGAACCGTACGCAGGACGACTCCGGCGTTGGGGGCCGGGGAGGTCAGGAATCCGGCCGTGTACGGCTCGTCGAGCAGTCGGCCGCGGTCGTCACGGAAGACCGGTACGGTCGGTGAGTGGATGACACGGTCCGTGTAGAACGGGTCGCGGTGGGCGCGGTGGTGGTCGTAGAACTCCGGGGCCCGCAGCAGGCACGTATACAGCGCGGAGGCGCGGCACAGGGCCTCCTCCTGGGCCTGGGCGCCGTTCAGGTAGCCGCCGCCCGGATTGCGGGCCGAGGCGAAGTTCAGGACGGCGACCGGTCCCGGGAGCCGGCGGGCCGCCTCCAGGCTGCTCTCGCCGGAGACCTCCAGGACCGTGGCCGTGGCCGCCGCGGGAGGGAACGGGACCGGGTCGGGCCCGTGCATGCGGGTGCCCGCCCGCGCGGCCTCGATCCCGGCCGTGAGCGACACCTCGTGACCGCCGGGCGCGCGATACGCCCCCTGCGCCACGATCCGCTCGGTCTCCGTCGCGATACCGCGCAGCCGCGCGCTCATGGCGCCACCCCCGTGTGCGCCACGACCGCGTGCCGCGCGGTCTCCCCCGTCGTGTTCATGAACGCATCGTGAGCGATTCCGGTCTTTGGGTGCAACAGAGTTTCCCGGCCCCGGAAACGCGCGGGAAACGGAGATGACGAGTCCCGAACACGCCTATGTGCACCCTTGTGCGAATCGAGGCGAGGGTCTTGGGTGGGACGAGTGCCGCCGGGCGGGGCCCGTCGAACGCCCGACCGGTGGCATCGCGGAATCTCTGAGAGGATCGCGATATGTCCGATACATCCAGTGCCGGTTCGGTGAGTGACTGTAGCGACTGTACGCAGCCACGCACCTCCGTCACCGAAGCCGAGGTGGAGGCCCTGGTCCGGGGCATCTGCTTCAAGACCGGACCGCCCCGCTGCCTCGGGGTCGAAGTGGAATGGCTGGTCCACGAGCTGCGGCAGCCGCAGCTCCCCGTGACACCCGAACGACTCGAAGCGGCCTATGCCGCACTGCGTACCGTGCCCCTGAGGTCGGCGCTCACCGTCGAGCCCGGCGGCCAGCTGGAACTCAGCTCGCCGCCCGCCGCCTCCCTGATGGAGTGCATCGGTACCGTCTCCGCCGATCTGGACGCCGTCCGCGCGGTCCTCGCCGAGGCCGGCCTCGGTCTCGTCGGCGTCGGTCACGACCCCTGGCACCTGCCCCGCCGGTTCCTGCGCGATCCGCGCTACGAGGCCATGGAGACCAGCCTCGACCGCAGGGGCACGGCCGGCCGGCACATGATGTGCACCTCGGCCTCCGTCCAGGTGTGCGTGGACGCCGGGTACGAGGAACCCGGCCCACTGGGCCACGGCCGCCGCTGGTGGCTGGCGCATCAGCTGGGCCCGGTGCTGGTGGCCACGTTCGCCAACTCCCCGCTGGTGGGACGGCAGCCCACGGGCTGGCTGTCCACCCGGCAGCTGCTGTGGCTGGAGATCGGCCCCGGTCAGGCGGGCGCTCCCCCACTGGACGGGGAGCCGCGCGACGCCTGGGCCCGGCACGTTCTCGACGCCCCGGTGATGTGCGTACGGCACGACGACGGCCCGTGGGAGGTGCCCGAGGGGCTCACCTTCCGGGAGTGGACCCGCTCGAAGGCGCCCCGGCCGCCCACCCGCGAGGACCTCGACTACCACGTCACAACGCTGTTCCCGCCGATCAGACCGCGCGGCCACCTGGAACTGCGCATGATCGACGCACAGCCCGGCGACGACGGTTGGATCGTGCCGCTCGCGGTGACGGCGGCGCTGTTCGACGACCCGGAGGCGGCCGAGACCGCGTACCGGACCGTGAAGCCGCTGGCCGAGCGGGCCCTGTCGCGCCCCGCGCCGCACAATCCGCTGTGGATCGACGCGGCACGGACCGGGCTCGCCGACCCCGAGCTGCGCGAGGCCGCCGTCACCTGTTTCACGGCGGCGCTGGAGGCCCTGCCCCGCCTCGGCGCGACCGGCGACGTCACGGCCGCCGTCGCGGCGTACCTGAACCGCTATGTCGTCCGGGGCCGCTGCCCCGCCGACGATCTGCTGGACCGTCTGCACGGCACGGAACTCCCCCAGTCTCGGCTCGGCTCGACCGGAGGGACGCCCACTGCCCACGGGAAGGACATCCTCACATGACCGCCCCCGAGACCGACTCCGAGACCCTGCGCCGACGTGCCCTGACCTCGCTCACCGCGGCCCGTGACCGCACCACGCTGCTGACCAGCTGCGTCGAGGAGCCCGACCTCACCGCCCAGCACTCTCCGCTGATGTCCCCGCTGGTGTGGGACCTCGCCCACATCGGCAACCAGGAGGAGCTGTGGCTGCTGCGCTCGGTCGGCGGCCGGGAGGCGATGCGACCCGAGATAGACAGCCTGTACGACGCCTTCGAGCACCCGCGTGCCGAGCGGCCCTCGCTGCCGCTGCTGCCGCCCGCCGAGGCCCGCCGCTACGCGGCCGAGGTGCGCGGACGCGCCCTGGACCTGCTGGAGAGCACGGCGTTCCACGGCACACGGCTGACCGAGGCGGGCTTCGCCTTCGGGATGATCGCGCAGCACGAACAGCAGCACGACGAGACCATGCTGATCACCCATCAGCTCCGCAGGGGCCCGCAGGCCCTCACCGCCCCGGACCCGGACCCGGCACCGCCGTTCACCGGCCCCGCCGAAGTACTGGTCCCCGGCGGCCCGTTCACCATGGGCACCTCCACCGAGCCGTGGTCGCTGGACAACGAACGCCCGGCACACCAGGTCGAGGTGGCGCCCTTCCATCTCGACACCACTCCCGTGACGAACGCCGCCTACCAGGCGTTCATCGAGGACGGCGGCTACGAGCAGGAGCGCTGGTGGACGCCGGAGGGCTGGGAGCACATACGCCGGCACTCCATCACGGCACCGCTGTTCTGGAGCCGCGACGGCGGGCAGTGGCTCAGGCGCCGCTTCGGCGTCACCGAGGTGGTGCCGCCCGACGAGCCGGTGCTGCACGTGTGCTGGTACGAGGCGGACGCCTACGCCCGCTGGGCCGGGCGTCGGCTGCCCACCGAGGCGGAGTGGGAGAAGGCGGCCCGCCACGATCCCGCCCAGGACCGCTCGACGCGCTACCCGTGGGGCGACGCCGATCCGGCGCCGGAACACGCCAACCTGGGCCAGCGCCATCTGCGGCCCGCTCCGGCCGGCAGCTATCCGGCCGGTGAATCCCCGCTGGGGATAAGGCAGTTGATCGGCGATGTGTGGGAGTGGACGGCGAGCGACTTCCTGCCGTACCCGGGGTTCGCGGCGTTCCCGTACAAGGAGTACTCGGAGGTGTTCTTCGGGTCCGAGTACAAGGTGCTGCGCGGCGGTTCGTTCGCCGTGGACCCGGTGGCCTGCCGGGGGACGTTCCGCAACTGGGACTACCCGATCCGGCGGCAGATCTTCTCCGGGTTCCGCACCGCCCGCTCGGAGAGTGTCTGATGTGCCGTCATCTGGCGTATCTGGGAGCCGAGGAGCCGCTGGGACGGCTGCTCGTGGAGCCCCCGCACGGTCTGTACCGCCAGTCGTGGGCGCCGCGGCGGCAGCGGTACGGGACGGTCAACGCCGATGGCTTCGGGGTGGGCTGGTACGCCCCGGGCGATCCGGTGCCGGCCCGCTACCGGCGGGCCGGGCCGATCTGGGCGGACGTCTCCTTCGCCGATCTGGCCCGGGTCGTCCGCACCGGAGCACTGCTCGCCGCGGTGCGTGACGCGACCCTGGCGGGCGCCGACGCGGAGGCCGCGGCGGCACCGTTCGCCGCGGGCCGCTGGCTCTTCAGCCACAACGGCGCCGTCGCGGGCTGGCCGCAGTCGGCGGCGCCGCTCGTCCCGGGACTGCCTCCGGTCGATCTGCTGTCCCTGGAGGCGCGCACCGACTCGGCGTTCGTGTGGGCCCTGGTCCTGCACCGGCTGCGGGGCGGCGACGACCTGGGCCGGGCGCTGGCCGGCACGGTGCGGCAGGTCGCCGAGGCGGCCCCGGCCTCCCGGCTCAACCTGCTGCTCAGCGACGGCGAGACGATCGCCGCCACCGCCTGGGGCGACACCCTCTTCCATCTCGTGGAACCCGGCGTTCGCACCGTCGTGGCCTCCGAGCCGTACGACGACGACCCGCACTGGCAGGAGGTCCCCGACCGCACGCTGCTCACGGCGAGCCGCGCGGGGGTGCTGCTCACCCCGGTCGAGGACCCGGCCTCCGTACCGTCGAAGGAGCCTTGTACGTGAGTACCCTGCACGTCACCCGCACGCTTCCCGAGGACGCGACCGACGCCGCGCTGCGCGCCGACGTCCGGGACGGCCTCACCGTCACTCCCAAGACCCTGCCGCCGAAGTGGTTCTACGACGCCCGGGGCAGCGAACTGTTCGACAAGATCACCGAACTGCCCGAGTACTACCCGACGCGCGCCGAGCGCGAGATCCTCGTCGCCCGGGCCGCCGAGATCGCGGCGGCCTCCCGCGCCCGCACCCTGGTCGAGCTGGGTTCCGGCTCGTCCGAGAAGACCCGCTTCCTGCTCGACGCGCTCACCGACCTGCGCACCTATGTCCCCGTGGACGTCAGCGAGAGCGCGCTCGTCCAGGCCGGACAGGCCCTCGTCGAGGAGCGGCCGGCCGTCGACGTGCACGCCCTGATCGCGGACTTCACCGCCCGGCTGACCCTGCCGGACACGCCCGGTCCGCGGCTGGTCGCCTTCCTGGGCGGGACCATCGGCAATCTGCTGCCGGCCGAACGCGCCGACTTCCTGGCGTCGGTGCGCGGACTGCTGTCGCCGGGCGACGCGCTGCTGCTCGGCACGGACCTGGTCAAGAACGAGGAGGTGCTGGTCAGGGCGTACGACGACGCGGCCGGGGTGACGGCCGAGTTCAACAAGAACGTACTGGCCGTGGTCAACCGCGAACTGGGCGCCGACTTCGATCCGGACGCCTTCGAGCATGTGGCGCTGTGGGACGCCGAGAACGAGTGGATCGAGATGCGGCTGCGCTCCCGTACGGCCCAGACCGTGAAGATCCCCGCCGTCGATCTGGCCGTGGAGTTCGCGGCGGGCGAGGAACTGCGCACCGAGGTGTCGGCGAAGTTCCGGAAGGAGGGGATCTCCGCCGAACTGGCCGCGGCGGGGCTGACGCTGACCGACTGGTGGACCGACCCGCAGAACCGTTTCGCTCTGTCGCTCAGCACCGTGCGCGAGCACTGAGCACCGTGCGCGACGGATGCGCACCGTGCCCGTCACCGGGCAGGGTGCGGTGCCTCAGCCCAGGTCGGGTGCGAGGGCCTCGGTGATCCGCCGGGAGGCGCGGCGCGCCTCGGTCGCCGGGTCCGCGCCGCCCAGCACCCTGGTCATGTACTCCTTGATCGGGTTGTCGGCCTCGACCGCGGTCCACTGAGGGGTGCTGGGGGTCGCCCGGCCGTGCGCGGCACCGGCCGCCATGGCGGCGACCCCCTCGGCCCCGGCGACCGCGCTCGCCAGGGTCGTCTTGTTGGGGACGTAGTTCATGGTGCGGGCCAGCTCGGTGTCCCACTTGGCCCCGGCGAGCGCCCCGACCACGGCCACGGCGTCGTACGGCCGGTCGGTGTTCTGCGGTACGACGAGGTCGGAGCCGCCGGTGAAGACGGTGCCGGGACGGCCCGCGGTCTTGCCGGGGACCGGGAAGTAGCCCAACTGGTCCGCGAGCGCGGGGTTCTGCTGCACGATGGCCTGGGCGAGTCCCGGCACGGCCACGATCTGTGCCACCTTGCCGTCCGCGAACACGCCCGCTTGGGGCGGGTGTTCCTCGTCCGCGCCGACGGGTCCTTGGCCCAGCGCCTGCAACCGGCGGTAGAACTCCATGCCGCGCAGGGCGGCCGGGGTGTCCAGGGTGCCCTTCCAGCGTCCGTCCGCCTCCCGGGCGAGGTCGCCGCCCTCGTCCCAGATGAACCCGGAGAGGGTGTACCAGTCCTGTCCGGCGAGGTAAATGCCCTGGTTGCCGCCGGAGTCGAGCTTCTGGGTGTCGCTGAGCCACTCCTCGCGGGTCTTCGGCGGCGCGTCGATGCCGGCCTTCTCGAACAGGTCCTTGCGGTAGATGACGACGCGGTTGGCCGCGTACCAGGGGATGCCGTACTGCTGGGTGTTGTCCCGTCCGGGTTCGGCGAGGCCGGGCAGCCAGTGCGACATCCCCCAGTCGCGCGCGGACTCCAGCGTCAGGTCGGTGAGCCGGCCGTCCTCGACGTACTGCGGGACCTGCGTGTTGCCGACCTCGATGACGTCGGGGCCGTCCTTGGACTGTGCCTTCAGGGCCGACTGCACCTTGTCGACGATGCCGGTCCACTGCTGGATGCGGATGTCGAGCCGGATGCTCTTGTGCGTGCGCTCGAAGTCCTCGGTGAAGCGGCGCAGGAACTCCTTCGACGCGCTGTCCTTCATCAGCCACACCGTGACCGTGTGGCGCTCGTTCCCGCCGGGCAGGACGCCGCAGCCGGTGGCGAGGGAGGCGGACACACAGATGAGGGCGAGCAGCCGTCGGCGCACCGGTTCGTGACTCACGAGGGGTCCTGTTCTGTCGGCGGACAGGGGAAGAGGCCCGACGTGGGGGGACGAGCGCGGGGCTCGTACGGGTGTGCAGGATTTTGGTATGGACCAATGCGGCGGTCAAGGGCTACCGGGGGTAGGGCCGTGACGCCTCGCGCTCCGCCTCCACATACGGCACGGTGGAGTGACGCGTGACACACCCGTCACGGAGAGAGAGGAGCACCCGCATGACCAACCACACCTACCGGGTCACGGAGATCGTCGGCACCTCCCCCGAGGGCGTCGACAAGGCCATCCGCAACGGCATCGCCCGCGCCGCCCAGACCGTGCGCAATCTGGACTGGTTCGAGGTGACACAGGTCAGGGGCCAGATCGAGAACGGGCAGATCGAGCACTGGCAGGTCGGCCTGAAGGTCGGCTTCCGCATCGAGGACGAGACCTGACCCGACCGGGGCCGCGACCTGACGTGCCCGGCCGCCTCAGGTCCGCCCCTCCCGCTCCTGGGCGTCCTCCAGGGCGGCCGACCGGTCGGCCCAGCGCGCCCGTACGACGGTGAATCCGGCCCGTTCGGCGTCCTCGCACACCAGCTTGTCGTCGTCCACCAGGACCCGGATCTCGCGGTCACGGGCGAGGCGCCGCAGGATCTCCAGCTTGGTGTGACGGGCGCCCCGGCGGTCGGCGTCGCGCCGCATGAAGACACGTCCCTCGGGCAGCCCCTGGGCGGCCAGCCAGTCGACCGTGTCGGGCCGGCACCGCTCGGGCCGCCCGGTGAGATACACGACCTCGCACTCCCGCGCGCACTCCAGCACCAGCGCCACGCCCTCGGCGAGCGGCGGATCCAGCGACGCCGCGCCGAAGAAGCCCTCCCAGTCCCGCGGCTTGTCCTGAAGAAACCGCTGCCGGTGCGCGGTGTCGGCGAGCGTGTTGTCGAGATCGAACACGGCGAGCGGTCGCGTACTGCTGTCAGTCACCCGGCCACCCTAATCGGCACCGCCCGGAACCCGGGCGGAGGAACGCAAGGCCCCGCGGCCGCCGTGAGGAATCCCGCGGGCTCTGCGGTGTTGTACCTCGTATGAGTTCCGCTGTCGCCTCGGCCCGCTTCTCCGTCCTCGACCGCTCCCGCACCCGGGAGGGGCACACGCACACCGAGGCGCTGCGCGACACCGTCGTGCTGGCGCGGGAACTGGAGGCGCTCGGGTATCACCGGCTCTGGGTCTCCGAACACCACGGCGTGCCCGGTGTCGCCGGGTCCGCGCCGACCGTGCTGGCCGCCGCGGTGGCCGCGGCCACGCGCACGATCCGGGTCGGCACCGGCGGAGTGATGCTGCCGAACCACCAACCCCTGGTCGTGGCCGAGCAGTTCGGGGTGCTGGAGTCGCTGTTCCCTGGGCGGATCGACATGGGCCTGGGCCGGTCCGTGGGCTTCACCGACGGGGTGCGCAGGGCGCTGGGGCGCGGCAAGGGCGACGCGGAGGACTTCGCGGCACAACTGGACGAACTGCTCGGCTGGTTCGAGGGGACCTCCCCCACCGGGGTGCACGCGCGTCCGGCGGAGGGGTTGCGCGTGCCGCCCTTCGTGCTGGCCATGGGCGAGGGCGCCGGCATCGCGGCCCGCGCCGGGCTGCCCATGGTGATCGGCGACCTCCGCAACCGGGAGAAGATGCTGCGCGGCATCGACCACTACCGCGCCCGCTTCCGGCCCTCGCCCTGGGCGTCGCAGCCGTACGTCGTCGTCTCCGGCACGATCGCGGTGGCCGCCACCCCCGAGGAGGCCCGGCGCCTGCTCGTCCCGGAGGCCTGGTCCATGGCGTACGCGCGCACCCACGGCATGTTTCCGCCCCTGCCGCCCGCCGAGCGGATCGAGTCCGGCACGATGACGGCGAAGGAGCGCGGCCTGTACGAGTCCGGCCTGGCCGGGCATATCGCGGGCACCGAGGAGCAGGTGGCCGACGAGCTGGAAATGCTGTTGAAGGACACCGGCGCCCAGGAGATCCTCGTCACGACCAGCACACACGACCGATCGGCGCTGCTGGACTCCTACCGGCGGCTCGCCGGGATCGCGAACCTGGAGAAGAACACCGAGTGACCGCCACCTCCGCGCTGCTGTGGGCCGAGTACGAGAGACAGATCCGCGGTGCCGCGCCCCCGGAGGGCCCCTGGGAGCCATGGGGTACCAGGGTCGAGCGGGACGGACCGCTCGTGCGCGTCCACTACGGCACGCACGGGACCGTCGTCCACGCATCGCTGGTCGGCGCGGACCTGGACCTGGACGGGCTGGTCCGGCGCCAGCAGGCGGCCTTCGCCGAGCGTGTCGAGCCGGTCGAGTGGAAGGTGTACGACCACGACGGACCCGCCCTGCCCGCGGCGCTGTACGCCGCGGGGTTCACGCCGGGACCACCGCGAGCCCTGCTGATCGCCGACGTCGCCGACGTGCCCGCCTGCCCCGGAGCGGTCGTACGGTCGCACTTCGCCGGTCTGGACGAACCGCGCCGGGAGTCCGTGCGCCGCATGGCGGCCGACGCTCCCGAACAGCGCCGGGCGCTCGCGGAGTCGGAGGCCGACGGGCAGGACTGGGAGGCCCTCGTTCTGGAGCGTGCGGGCCGGGTCGTGGACGTGCTCTGGCTGGAGGCAGTACGCGACACCGACTTCACCGCGATCGGGGGGACGACCAACCCGCGTCCCGAACTGCTCGACGCCGCAGTGGCGTTCGCCTCCCGGTGGTCCGTCCGGTCGACGCGGCTGGTCGCCGAGGCGCCGGAGGCCTTCGTGCCGGCCCATCTCGCGGCGGGCTTCCACGAGGCCGCCCGCGTGACCACGTACCGCTGGGCGCCGCCCGGTGATCCGGCCTTGGAACGTCCGTCCCGACGACTCCTGTCGGAGCCGGAGCACGACGAGATCTGGAAGCGGTTCGAGGAGCGCTTCGAGGTGACGTACGAGACGGCCTACGACGGTATGGCCGAGCCCCCGGGCTCGGTCGTCTTCCACATGGCCGCCGTCGACCACCCACAGGACCCGCTGCTCGCCGAGGTCGAGCGCGTGATCGCGCGCGGACTGCGGGCCTGCGGGCGGCCCGGCGACCGGCTCTACCGCCTGAAGTGGTACATCAGCGGCTCCCGCTGCGACCCCACGCGCGTCGGCGGCCCCGGGCAGCCCCGCTGGGTGGGCTACTCCTACCTCGTCGACGAGAACGTCGTCCAGGTCACCGGCGACCTGCGGATGGGCACGTACGGCAACTTCCGCGAGGAGTCCCTGTGCGTGTTCGGCCCCGACCTCGTCGAGGAGGTGGAGGCCGAACTCACCGCACTGCTCGGCACGGTGCTGCGCCGCGACGGCCGGCCGGTGGGCAATGTGTGGAGCTTCGGCCCCTGATCGCACCCGCGTGCCCGGGCGTCGTCCTCAGACGGCGGCCGTCCGGTCCGTGCGGATCGCGATCGCGCCGTCCGCCGCGTCCACCACGGCCCGGTCGCCCGCGTTCAGCTGACCGGACAGGAGCAGGTCGGCGAGCCGGTCGTCGACCTCGCGCTGGATGGTGCGGCGCAGTGGGCGGGCGCCGAACTCCGGCTGGTGGCCGATGTTCGCGAGCAGGTCGGCGGCCGCGTCGGTGACCTCCATCGAGACGTCCTGCGCGTGCAGCCGGCGCCGGGTGTGTTCCAGCAGCAGGTCGACGATCTGGCGCAACTGGGCGCGGTCCAGGCCGCGGAAGACGATGATCTCGTCGATGCGGTTGAGGAACTCGGGCCGGAAGTGCCGGTTCAGGACCGGCATCACCGACTCGCGGACCTTCGTGTAGTCCTCGACGCCGGACGTCAGGATCCGGTCGGCGCCGATGTTCGACGTCATGATCACGACGGTGTTCTTGAAGTCCACCGTGCGGCCCTGGGAGTCGGTCAGGCGGCCGTCGTCGAGCAGTTGCAGCAGGGTGTTGAAGACGTCCGGGTGCGCCTTCTCGACCTCGTCGAGCAGCAGGACGGCGTACGGCTGCCTGCGCACGGCCTCGGTGAGCTGGCCGGCCTCCTCGTGGCCGACGTATCCGGGAGGCGCCCCGACCAGCCGGGAGACGGTGTGCCGCTCCTGGAACTCGCTCATGTCCAGGCGGATCATGCGGTTCTCGTCGCCGAAGAGGGCGGCGGCGAGCGCGCGGGCCAGTTCGGTCTTGCCCACGCCGGTGGGGCCGAGGAAGAGGAAGCTGCCGACAGGGCGGTTGGGGTCGCTCATGCCGGCGCGGGCGCGGCGGACGGACCGGGCGACCGCGGTGATCGCCTCGTCCTGGCCGACGACCCGCTCGTGGAGGTGCTCCTCCAGCTTCATCAGCCGCTCCCGCTCCTCCTCGGTGAGCTGGGCGACGGGGATGCCGGTGGTGCGGGAGACGACCTCGGCGATGTCCTCGGCGGTGACCTTGGGCGCGTGCTCCTCGGCCCGGTCCGACCCGGCCAGTTGCTCCTCGGCGTCCTTGATCCGGTCACGCAGTTCCTTGGCGCGCTCGTACTCCTCGTCGGCGACCGCCTGGTCCTTCTCCCGGTTGAGGGCGGCGATCCGGTCCTCGATGTCCCGGGTGTCCGACAGGGGTGTCTTGGACCGCAGCCGGACGCGGGCGGCGGCCTGGTCCATCAGGTCGATGGCCTTGTCGGGCAGGAAGCGGGAGGTGATGTAGCGGTCGGACAGCTCGGCCGCGGCGACGAGCGCCTCGTCGGTGATACGGACCTGGTGGTGGGCCTCGTAGCGGTCGCGCAGGCCGCGGAGGATCTCGATGGTGTCGTCGACGGTGGGCTCGCCGACCAGGATGGGGGCGAAGCGGCGCTCCAGCGCGGCGTCCTTCTCGATGTGCCTGCGGTACTCGTCGACGGTCGTCGCGCCGATGAGGTGCAGTTCGCCGCGGGCCAGGGCGGGCTTGAGCATGTTGCCCGCGTCCAGGGCGCCCTCGCCGCCCCCGCCGGCGCCCACGACGGTGTGCAGCTCGTCGAGGAACAGCACCAGTTCGTCGCTGTGCTCGCCCACCTCGTCGAGCAGCTTCTTCAGCCGCTCCTCGAACTCGCCCCGGTACTTGGTCCCGGCCACCATCCCGGCCAGGTCCAGGGAGACGAGCCGCTTGCCCTTCAGGGTCTTGGGGACGTCGTCCGCGGCGATGCGCTGGGCGATGCCCTCGACGATCGCGGTCTTCCCGACGCCGGGGTCGCCGATGAGGACCGGGTTGTTCTTGCTGCGCCGGGACAGCACCTCGATCGTCTGTTCGACTTCCTCGTCCCGTCCGATCACGGGGTCGAGCCGCCCGGCCCGGGCGTCCTCGGTGAGGTCGCGGCCGTACTCGTCGATGGTCGGCGTGCTGCTGGGCTTGCGGCGCTCCGCCGCCCCCTCCGCGGGCAGCCGGGTCGGCTCCCAGCCGCTGTCGCTGAGCTCCCGCGCGGCCACCGACTCCGGGTTCGCGGCGAGCGCCCGCAGCAGATGCTCGGGGCCGATGTAGGAGGCGCCCTCGGCGCGGGAGATCTGGTAGGCGTCGAGCAGTGCGCGCTTGGCGGCCGGGGTCAGCGTGGTGGGCTCGGACTTCTCGGCGCCGCCCGGGGCAGTGCCGAGCCGCTCCCGGATCCGGTCGGGGTCCGCGCCCGCCTCGGTCAGCAGCCGGCGGGTGGATTCGTGCTCGGTGGCGGCGGCCAGCAGGTGCCGTGCGTCGAGCTCCTCGCTGCCCTCCACGGCGGCGATGTCGCGTGCGTCCGCGACCAGCTCACGGGCGCGCTCCGACAGCAGGCTGCCGATGTCGACCCGCTGCACCCGCCTGCCGGACGAGGCCGGGCCGGATCCACCGAAGAAGCGATTCATGAGGTCGTCGAACTCTTCGAAGGGGCTGCGTCCGAAGCCGAAACCGGGAGTAGTCATGGGAACGGGCCTTTCTGGTGCGCCAGGCATACGCGCCTTCCAAACTCGCACAGGCCGGGCACCCCCGCACGGGGACGGCCGCCGAGATGCGGACGGCGCCCGGGCCGACCAGGCTGGGAGAGGGAACGTCTACCGGCTGGGAGGACCCCATGTCCTTCATGGACAAGATCAAGGGAATGCTCAAGGGCCACGAGGACATGGCCTCCAAGGGCATCGACAAGGGCGGCGACTACGCCGACCAGAAGACCGGGAACAAGTACCAGTCCCAGGTCGACACCGCACAGCAGAAGCTGAAGGACGAGCTCGGCGGCCAGGAGCGGGACATCCCGCCGCACCCGTAAGTCCCCGCTCCTGGGGGGCGCGTCGGGCGCCGGGCTAGAATCGCGGGGTTTGTCCCCGCCCGGCCGGCCCGTACGGAGTACCCCCCATGCACAGCGCCCACGACCCGTACGTCCGTGTCCGCGGCGCCCGCGAGCACAACCTCAAGGGTGTCGACGTGGACATCCCGCGGGACGTGCTGGCCGTGTTCACCGGCGTGTCCGGCTCGGGGAAGTCGTCGCTGGCGTTCGGCACCATCTACGCGGAGGCACAGCGTCGCTACTTCGAGTCGGTGGCGCCCTATGCCCGCCGGCTGATCCATCAGGTGGGCGCGCCGAAGGTCGGGGAGATCACCGGGCTGCCGCCCGCGGTCTCGCTCCAGCAGCGCCGCTCCTCCCCGACCTCCCGCTCGTCGGTCGGCACGGTCACCAACCTCTCCAACTCGCTGCGCATGCTGTTCTCGCGGGCCGGCGACTACCCGCCGGGCGCCGAGCGGCTCGACTCCGACGCCTTCTCCCCCAACACGGCGGCCGGGGCCTGTCCCGAGTGCCACGGTCTCGGTCAAGTGCACCGTACGACCGAGGAGTTGCTGGTCCCCGACCCGTCGCTGTCGATCCGTGAGGGCGCGATCGCCGCCTGGCCGGGTGCCTGGCAGGGCAAGAACCTGCGCGACATCCTCGACGCCCTCGGACACGACGTGGACCGGCCCTGGCGCGAGCTGCCGGCCGAGCGGCGGCGGTGGATCCTCTTCACGGAAGAGCAGCCGGTCATCACGGTGCATCCGGTGCGGGACGCCGACCGGATCCAACGGCCGTACCAGGGCACGTACATGAGCGCCCACCGGTATGTGATGAAGACGTTCTCGGACTCCAAGAGCGCGTCCCTGCGGGCGAAGGCGGAGCGCTTCCTCACCAGCGCGCCCTGTCCGGTGTGCGGCGGCGGCAGGCTGCGGCCGCGGGCGCTCGCGGTGACCTTCGCGGGCCGCACGATCGCGGAACTGGCCGCGCTGCCGCTCGCCGAGCTGGCCGGACTGCTCGAAGGCACGTCACAGACCGCGCGTGTCCTCACCGAGGACCTCAAGTCCCGTATCACGCCGGTCGTCGAGCTCGGCCTCGGCTACCTCAGCCTCGACCGCGCCACGCCCACCCTCTCGGCGGGCGAGCTGCAACGGCTGCGGCTGGCCACCCAGTTGCGGTCCGGGCTGTTCGGTGTGGTGTATGTCCTCGACGAGCCGTCGGCAGGACTGCACCCGGCGGACACCGAGGCCCTCCTCACGGTCCTGGCCCGGCTGAAGGCCGCGGGCAACTCGGTGTTCGTGGTGGAGCACCACCTGGACGTGATGCGCGGCGCCGACTGGCTGGTGGACGTGGGCCCGCGCGCGGGCGAGCACGGCGGACAGGTGCTGCACAGCGGCCCGGTGACGGCGCTCGCGGGGGTCGACGGGTCGGCGACGGCGCGCTTCCTCTTCGGCCGCTCCCCCGCGCCGGTGCGTCAAGTCCGGGCACCGCAGGGCCGGCTGACGGTCGGTCCGGTGACCCGGCACAACCTGCGCGAGGTGACGGCCGAGTTCCCGCTCGGTGTGTTCACCGCGGTCACGGGTGTCTCGGGCTCCGGAAAGTCCACGCTCATCGGCGAGATCACCGAGGAGGCGGCCGGGGTCGGCCGGCTGGTGTCGGTCGACCAGAGGCCCATCGGGCGCACCCCGCGCTCCAACCTCGCCACGTACACCGGTCTGTTCGACGTCGTTCGGAAGGTGTTCGCTGCCACCGACGACGCTCGCGCACGGGGGTACGGCGTGGGGCGGTTCTCCTTCAATGTGGCGGGCGGGCGCTGTGAGACCTGCCAGGGCGAGGGGTTCGTGAGCGTCGAGCTGCTCTTCCTGCCGAGCACCTACGCGCCGTGTCCGGACTGCGGCGGGGCGCGCTACAACCCCGAGACGCTCGAAGTGACGTACCGGGGACGGAACATCGCCCAGGTCCTTGACCTGACCGTGGAGAGTGCGGCGGACTTCTTCGCGGACACCCCGGCCGTGGCTCGCAGCCTGGGCACGCTGCTCGACGTCGGGCTCGGCTATCTGCGGCTCGGGCAGCCCGCGACCGACCTGTCCGGCGGGGAGGCCCAGCGCATCAAGCTGGCGAGCGAACTCCAGCGCGCCCGGCGGGGTCACGCCCTCTACCTCCTCGACGAGCCGACGACCGGCCTCCACCCGGCCGACGTCGAGGTGCTGATGCGCCAGCTGCACGGCCTGGTCGACGCCGGGCACACAGTCGTGGTCGTCGAGCACGACATGACGGTCGTCGCGGCCGCGGACTGGGTGATCGACCTGGGCCCGGGCGGCGGCGACGCGGGCGGCCGGATCGTGGCGGCAGGCTCACCGAACGAGGTGGCACAAGCCCCGGGCAGCACGACGGCTCCGTACCTACGGCGGGCACTCCCCGAGTGACTGAGCGCCTGCTCGCGGGCCACGTGGGCCCGTGCGCGGGAGGCTCACCGGGCGACGTAGCGCAAGCACCGGGGAGCGCGACGGCGCCCTGTCTGCGGCGGGCGCTGCCCCAGTGATCTTCAGGCGCGGTCCAGCTTCTTCCGGGAATCCGTGCGCACATCCGGCGCCCCGAACCCGGACGGGCCACCCAGGAGAACAATCACTGAGCGCCTACCCGCCCGCCACCTGGGCCACGTGGGCCCCCAAGTGGGCCCGTGCGCGGCTGCCACCCCCAGTCACCTTCAGGCGCGCTCCAGGTCCTCCCGGGAATCCGGGCGCACAGCCCCCGGCCCCGAAGCCGGGCGGGCATCGGCGCGGGAGCGATCGCTGGGCGTCTGGTCGCGGGTCACCAGGGCCGCGTGGGTCCAGGTGGGCCCGTGTGTGGCCGGTTCTGCGGCTCGGGCGAGGGTGCGGCGGTCGGGGTGGGTGCCCGGTGGTATCGCCGGCAGCACCTCCACCTCAGCCACCAGGCCGCGCGCCGACACCACCCGCCACACCGAGGCGAACAGCGTGTCCTCGCCCACGAACGCGGGCGCGGTGCTGGCCGCGCCACCGGCGATCCGGTAGTGCAGCCGCACCGGCTGGACGGGGACCCCGGCGTCGAGCGCGGCCTGGAAGACGGCCCGGTGGAAGCGGCCCTGGGCGCGGCCGCACCATGTGCTGCCCTCGGGGAAGGCGACGACCGCGGCACCGTCGCGCAGGGCGTCCGCGATGCGGGCGACCGTCTCCGGGAGCGCCCGCAGCCGGTCGCGCTCGATGAACAGGGCCCCGCCGCGTGCCACCAGGGCCCCGGCCACCGGCCACTGCCGTATCTCCGTCTTGGCGAGCATCCGCGCCGGACGCACGGCGCCCAGCAGGGGGATGTCCAGCCAGGAGATGTGGTTGGCCACCATGAGGAGTCCGCCGGTGGGTGCGGCGGCGCCGGTGAGGCGGACCCGGACCCCGGCGGCCCGCACGATCGCCCGGCACCACCGCCTGACCAGCCCGGCGGGGATCAGCCCGCCGAGCGGGGCCAGCACGATCCCGGTCAGGACCAGGAGCGTGACCCCCGTCAGCCGCAGCACGGCACGCGGTACGGCCGTCGCGGACCCCGTCGGCTCCACACACGCCCCCGGGGTGCAGGGCGCGCTCGGCAGCCAGACGCTCATCAGGCCGGCACGAGTGAGAGGAAGTGCCGCAGATAGCGCGGGTTGACCCGGCGCATCGACAGCAGCACGTACAGGTCGGCCACCCCGAAGTCCGCGTCGTGCGCGGGCTCGGCGCAGACCCACGCGCCGAGTCGCAGATAGCCGCGCAGCAGGGCGGGCAGTTCGGTGCGCGCGGCCTGGGCCTGGACCTCGCCGTCCGGGACCCAGGGCAGCAGCGGCCGTACCCGGAACTCCTCCGGAGCCAGGTGCTTGGTGCGCACCCGCTCCCAGGTGGCGGAGGCCAGGGCGCCGCCGTCGGCGAGCGGGATGGAGCAGCAGCCCGCCAGCCACTCGTGGCCGCGGTCGACCATGTAGCGGGCGATTCCGGCCCAGATCAGGCCGATGACCGCGCCGTCGCGGTGGTCGGGGTGCACACAGGAGCGGCCGACCTCGACCAGGCCGGGCCGGATCGTGTCGAGCGCGGCCAGGTCGAACTCGCCCTCCGAGTACAGCCGGCCGGCGACCGCGGCCCGCTCCGGCGGCAGCAGCCGGTAGGTGCCGACGACCTGCCCGGTCGCGGTGTCGCGCACGAGCAGATGGTCGCAGTACGCGTCGAAGGCGTCGATGTCGTAGCCGGGGTGCGGGCTCGACAGCAGGGCCCCCATCTCCCCGGCGAACACGTCGTGTCGCAGCCGCTGCGCGGCACGCACGTCGGCCTCGTCACGGGCGAGGGTGACGGTGTAGCGGGTGGGAGCCGCGGGCTGCGGGGGACGGTCGAGGGTGGAAACGCCGGTCATGGCTCTCTCCTGGTCACGGGCCGGTTCGGCGGGGGAAGAGGGCGGACCGGGTGCGTACGGGCCGCCGCTCCTGTTCTTCCGATGCCGGTTGACCTGCGCGTGACCTGCGCCAGGAGAGTGGATGTGGGGATGTTGAACGCCGGGGTTACCGACCGGTCAGCCGTCCTTGGTCACGCACCCGGCGAGCAGCCGCCCGGCCTCCTCCGGGGCGAGCGCCCGCTCCAGGACGAGGTCGCCCGTCATGTTGGGGAAGAACCGGCCCGAGGGCCAGCTCCGCTCGTAGGGCGGGGGGTCGAGGACGAGCAGTCGTACTCCGTCGACGACGGGGATGTCGCTGGGCGTCCCCTCGTTCCACACCCACTCCCCGGTGGGGCTGACGAGGTTGAAGGAGCCGGTGGTGTGCACCTGCCCGGGCTGGTCCCGGCACACGGCCGCCTCCTCGGCGGAGGGGGCGCGGCCGGGCACATGGCCGCCGCCGACGAGGACGTCGGCGAGCAGGGTGTGCAGCTGGAAGTTGTCGCCGATGCCGCCCATGCGCATCGCGTAGCCGGTGCCGGTGGGGCGGTGCAGCACGATCAGCGGCTCGTCGAGGACCAGCAGGGCGTACGTCAGACACTTGAAGGTGTGCCCGGACGCCTCCGCGACGCTCCCCACGGCCCGCAGCAGCCGGTCGCGCAGGGCCGCGTCGAGCGCGGTGCGCACGGCCGCGTGGCTGAGCATGGCGACGGAGGCCATCTCCCACTGGGGCAGCGTCAGCCAGGCCAGGGCCTGCTCCGGCCCCACCCGGTCGAAGAGGGCCGGGTCGGGCTCGCCGTCCTCCGGGTCGGGGAAGTCCCCTCCGCCGGTCTCCTCCCAGCGTTCGCAGAACTCGCCGACGGCGGCGAGCGTCTCGGCGAGCTCCGCGAAGACGTACGGCGCGCAGGGCACCGCGTCGGCGCCGCGCTCCACGCAGGCGCCGACCATCACGGCTATGGTGCCTCGCGGCCCCGGGGGCACGTCGGGCAGCAGCGCGGCGAGCCGCGGCGCGGCCTTCCCGACCTCCTGCTCCCCCGCCTCCCCGATGCTCCGGTACAGCTCTCCGAACGCGCGCTCCGAACGGTCCACGTCCCGCTCGCGCACAGCGGCCTCGAAGTCCATGACGGCCTCGAGGAACCGCTCCCTCCCGTTGTTCTCGAAGATCATGCGCGCAGCCTATCGAGGGCCGGGTGCCCGGCGGGACCGGGGGATGAGCACCGCTCCCGGCCCCGCCCGTCCGCACCCGGCCGACGCACGGCCGACGGCCCTGCGACCGACGGCCCTGCGGCCAACAGCCCTACCGCTTGCCCGCCTTGCGCGTGGCCCGCAGCCACTCCTTGTTCATGTTCGTGATCGACATCAGCGGAATGCCCTTGGGGCAGGCGGTGGCGCACTCCCCGGTGAGCGTGCAGCCGCCGAACCCCTCCTCGTCCATCTGCGCCACCATGTCCAGCACCCGAGTCTCGCGCTCGGGCGCCCCCTGCGGCAGCACGTTGAGGTGGTTGACCTTGGCGGAGGTGAACAGCATCGCCGCCCCGTTCGGGCACGCGGCCACGCACGCCCCGCAGCCGATGCACTCCGCGTGTTCGAAGGCGAAGTCGGCGTCCGGCTTGGGCACCGGCGTGGCGTGGGCCTCGGGGGCGGCACCGGTCGGCGCGGTGATGTAGCCGCCCGCCTGGATGATCCGGTCGAAGGCGGACCGGTCCACGACCAAATCCTTGATCACCGGGAAGGCGGACGCCCGCCACGGCTCGATGTCGATCGTGTCGCCGTCCTTGAAGGACCGCATGTGCAACTGGCAGGTGGTGGTGCGCTCGGGGCCGTGCGCGTCGCCGTTGATGACGAGCGAGCAGGCGCCGCAGATGCCCTCGCGGCAGTCGTGGTCGAAGGCGACCGGGTCCTCGCCCTTGAGGATGAGCTCCTCGTTGAGTGTGTCGAGCATCTCCAGGAAGGACATGTCGGAGGAGATGCCGTCCACCTCGTACGTGGACATGGCGCCGTCGGCGTCGGCGTTCTTCTGCCGCCAGACGCGCAGGTTGAGCTTCATGCGTAGCTCCGCTGGGTGGGGTGGACGTACTCGAAGACCAGGTCTTCCTTGTGCAGGGTCGGGGCCTCGCCCGTACCCGTGAACTCCCAGGCGGCCGCGTAGGAGAACTCGTCGTCCCTGCGGGCGGCTTCGCCGTCGGGCGTCTGGGACTCCTCGCGGAAGTGGCCGCCGCAGGACTCGGAGCGGTGCAGCGCGTCGAGGCACATCAGCTCGGCGAGCTCCAGGTAGTCGACGATGCGGTTCGCCTTCTCCAGGGACTGGTTGAGCTCCTCGCCCGTCCCCGGAACCTTGATCCGCCGCCAGAACTCCTCGCGGATCTGTGGGATGCGCTCAAGGGCCTTGCGCAGTCCGGCGTCCGTGCGCGCCATGCCGCAGAACTCCCACATCAGTTCGCCGACTTCGCGGTGGAAGGAGTCGGGGGTGCGGTCGCCGTCGACGGAGAGGAGCAGACTGAGCCGGTCCTGCGTCTCCGCCAGCACCTCCTGGACGACGGGGTGTTCGACCGTCACCGCCTCCTGGTGGGGGTTGCGGGCGAGGTAGTCGTTGATGGTGGCCGGCAGCACGAAGTACCCGTCGGCCAGGCCCTGCATCAGCGCGGAGGCGCCGAGCCGGTTGGCGCCGTGGTCGGAGAAGTTGGCCTCGCCGACGGCGAACAGGCCGGGGACGGTGGTCTGCAGGTCGTAGTCGACCCAGAGGCCGCCCATCGTGTAGTGCACGGCGGGGTAGATGCGCATCGGCACCTCGTACGGATCCTCGTCCGTGATCCGCTGGTACATGTCGAAGAGATTGCCGTACTTGGCCTCGACGGCCTTGCGGCCCATCCGTTCGATCGCGTCCGCGAAGTCCAGGTACACGCCCTGCCCGCCGGGGCCCACTCCCCTGCCCTCGTCGCAGACGTTCTTCGCGGCGCGGGAGGCGATGTCGCGCGGGACCAGATTGCCGAAGGACGGGTAGATGCGCTCCAGGTAGTAGTCGCGCTCGTCCTCGGGGATCCGGTTCGGCGGCCGGGTGTCGCCCTTGGCCCTGGGCACCCAGATCCGGCCGTCGTTGCGCAGCGACTCGCTCATCAGGGTGAGCTTGGACTGGTGGTCGCCGGTGCGCGGGATGCAGGTGGGGTGGATCTGGGTGAAGCAGGGGTTGGCGAAGTACGCGCCGCGCCGGTGGGCCCGCCAGATCGCGGTGGCGTTGGAGTTCATGGCGTTCGTCGACAGATAGAAGACGTTGCCGTAGCCGCCGCTGGCGAGCACGACGGCGTCCGCGAAGTAGGTGTCGATACGGCCCGTGATCAGGTCGCGTGCCACGATCCCGCGCGCCCGTCCGTCGATGACGATCAGGTCGAGCATCTCGGTGCGCGGGTGCATTTCCACGTTCCCGGCCGCAATCTGCCGCGACAGCGCCTGGTAGGCGCCCAGGAGGAGCTGCTGGCCCGTCTGGCCGCGGGCGTAGAACGTGCGCGAGACCTGGACGCCGCCGAAGGAGCGGGTGTCGAGCAGGCCGCCGTACTCGCGCGCGAAGGGCACGCCCTGGGCCACGCACTGGTCGATGATCTCGACCGAGATCTGCGCGAGGCGGTGGACGTTGGACTCGCGCGCCCGGAAGTCGCCGCCCTTGACGGTGTCGTAGAAGAGCCGGTGCACGGAGTCGCCGTCGTTGCGGTAGTTCTTGGCCGCGTTGATGCCGCCCTGCGCGGCGATGGAGTGGGCGCGGCGTGGGGAGTCCTGGTAGCAGAACTGGACGACGTGGTAGCCCTGTTCGGCGAGGGTGGCGCCGGCGGAGCCGCCGGCGAGGCCGGTGCCGACGACGATCACCGTGTGCTTGCGGCGGTTGGCGGGGTTGACCAGCTTGGCCTCGAAACGGCGCTTGTCCCAGCGCTCGTGGACGGGGCCGGAGGGCGCCTTGTCGTCGACGACGGGCGCGCCGGTCTCGTAGTTCGCGTAGGTTGTCATGTCAGCTCACCACTCCGGTCATGACGCCCACGGGTACGGCGATGAAGCCGGCCGTGAGCAGCAGCGCCAGTACGTTGGCGACGGTCTTCAGGGCGCGGTCGCGGGCGCGGCTGCCGACGCCGAGGGTCTGTGCGGCGCTCCAGAAGCCGTGCCGGATGTGCAGGCCGAGCGCGAGCATCGCGACGATGTAGATGACGTTGCCGTACCAGGTGGAGAAGGTGTCCACGACGTTCTGGTACGGGTGGCCCTCCTGGAAGCCGCCGGAATGCACGGTGCCGGTGGTCAGGTCCAGGAGGTGCCAGACGATGAACAGGCCGAGGATGATCCCGCCCCAGCGCATGGTGCGCGTGGCGTAGCTCGCCCGGGGCCTCTTGTGCACGTACTTGCTGGGGCGCGCCCTGATGTCACGGCGGCTGAGCTGGTAGGCGGACGTGGCGTGGGCCACCACGGCGACGACCAGGACGACGCGGATGAGCCACAGCGTCCACTCGTAGTGCATGAACGGTTCACCGACGGTGCGCAGCCAGTGGGCGTAGTGGTTGAACTCGCCCGCCCCGAAGTAGATCTTCAGGTTCCCGATCATGTGCGCGACCAGATACAGCAGCATGATCAGGCCGCTGACCGCCATCACGGTCTTCTTGCCTACGGTGGAGTCCCACACCGTGCGTGCCATGGACGGCCGTCGGTCCGTCCGCGTTGCCAGAGCCATGAATCAGAACGCTAGGGCCGATGGTCCCGATCGGTCCAAGACATGGTCCGGCTTGTTTCCATAGGCTGGGGCTATTCTGAAACCATGCAGTTCCAGCAGCTCCAGTATTTCGTGGCGGTCGCCGAGACCCGGCACTTCACCCGGGCCGCCGAGCTGGTCCATGTCGCACAGCCGTCCCTGTCCCAGCAGATCAAGGCGCTGGAGCGGGAGCTGGGGGCGGATCTGTTCCTGCGGGCGCGCGGCAACATCACGCTCACCGACGCGGGCGAGGCGCTGCTGCCGCTGGCCCGCCGGATCCTGGCCGACGCCGACACGGCCCGGCACGAGGTGCAGGAGCTGGTGCAGCTGCGCAGCGGGCGGGTGCGGCTCGGCGCGACCCCGAGTCTGTGCACCGGGCTGCTGCCTGACGTGCTGCGGGCCTTCCACGACCGCTATCCCGGCATCCGGCTGCTGATCGAGGAGGGCGGCTCCCACGATCTCGTACGGGAGCTCGCGCGCGGCGCCCTCGACCTCGCCCTGATCGTGCTCCCGCTGCCGCCCGCCTCGCCCGCCCTCACCTCGGTGGAACTGCTGCGGGAGGACCTGGTGGTGGTGTCGTCACCAGAGGCGCCCGCACCGGGCCGGGGCGCGCCGGCCGTGCGCGTCGCCGACCTGGAGGGCGAGCGCCTCGTGATGTTCCGGCACGGCTACGACCTGCGCGAGCTCACGGTGGCGGCGTGCCGCTCCGCGGGGTTCGAGCCGGACTTCGGCGTGGAGGGGGGTGAGATGGACGCGGTGCTGGGGTTTGTCCGGGCGGGGCTCGGCGTGGCCGTCGTACCGCGGATGGTGGCGACGCGGTCGGGCCGGGGCCTGCGGGTTACTCCGTTGGCTCGGCCGGGGTTGCATCGGACGATCGCGTTGGCGCACCGGAGCGATGTGGCTCCGCCTCGGGCCGCGCGTGAGTTGCAGCGGATGTTGCTCGAGCGGTGAGTTTGCTTTGTGCCCGGGTGCGTCTGCCTCGGGGGCGCCGTCGGGGGGTGCGGGTCGTGTTCGGTTGCTCGCGCAGTTCCCCGCACCCTGAGGGGAACTGCGCCTGCCGTGCTTCAGGGGTTCAGCCTGTTGCGTCCACCAGGGCCAGGTCGTGGAGGCGTTCCGGTGGGCCCGGGCGGGCGTAGTACCAGCCCTGGGCCGTGTCGCAGCCCAGGATGCGCAGTTGCTCGGCCTGGGCGCCGGTCTCCACGCCCTCCACGGTGACCGCGAGGTCGAGGCTGTGGGCCAGTGAAACGATCCCCTCGACGATCTTGAGGTCGACGGGGTCGGCCGGGAACCGCTGCATGCTCTGGGTGAAGGAGCGGTCCAGCTTGAGGATGCTCACCGGCAGACGACGCAGGTTGGCCAGGTTCGAGTAGCCGGTGCCGAAGTCGTCGAGGGCGATGTCGACACCCATCTCGGCGAGCCTGCGCAGCGGTTTGAGCAGATCGTCGTCGGCGCCGATGAGGGCGGACTCGGTGACCTCCAGGCACAGCGAGTCCGGCGCGACGCCCGCGCGTTCCAGGATCTCCACCGTGTCCTGCACCAGACCGGGATGGGTGAGCTGGCACGGCGAGAGGTTGACGTTGATGCGCAGCGGCCCGTCGGCCGCCCCGTCGTATCGCTCGCGCCAGTCGCGGGCCTGGCGGACGGACTCCTCAAGGACCCAGCGGCCCAACGGCACGATCAGGCCCGTGTGTTCGGCGAGCGGGATGAACCGGTCGGGGCCGAGGACGCCGTGCTGCGGGTGCAGCCAGCGCACCAGGGCCTCGGCGCCGCGCACGCTGCCGTCGCCGAGGTGGACCAGCGGCTGGTACTCGATGAAGAACTCGCCCCGGTCCAGGGCCGCGGGAAGCGCGGTGGTCAGACCGTGCCGGGTGATGGCGCGGGCGTCGGCCTCCGGGTCGGCCAGCTCCGAGCGGTTGCCGCCCGCCGACTTGGCCCGGTACATGGTGATGTCGGCGCTGCGCAGCACCTCGGCCGGGGTGCGCTCGCCCGCCGGGCCCTCGACGATGCCGATGCTGCCGCGGACCAGGAGCTCGCGGCCGTCGACGCTGATCGGGGTGACGAGCGCGTGCATGATGCGTTCGGCGAGCTCGTCGACCTCGCGCTCGGTGCCGGGACCGGTGGTCAGCGCCACGAACTCGTCGCCGCCGAGCCGCGCCACCATCTCACCGGGCGCGGTCGCGCAGGACTGGAGCCGGTCGGCGACCTCGACGAGCAGCCGGTCGCCGGCCGCATGACCGAGGCTGTCGTTGATGGTCTTGAAGCCGTCGAGGTCGAGGTAGCACAGGCCGAAGCGCTGGCCCTCGCCCGCCGCCAGGGCCTTTTCCAGACGCTCGAAGAACAGGGTGCGGTTGGGCAGGCCGGTGAGCGCGTCGTGGGTGGCCTCGTAGCGCAGCCGCAGATTGAGCAGCCGGCGCTCGGTGGTGTCCTCCATCAGGGCGAGCTGGTACTGCGGGCTGCCGTCGGCGTCCCTGAGCAGGGAGACCGTGAGATTGGTCCACAGGACCGTTCCGTCGGGGCGGTTGAAGGCCTTCTCGACGTGGTAGTGCTCGCGGTCGCCGCGCACCAGCTCGTCGTAGAGCTTCCAGGTCTGGGGCGCGTCCTCGGGGTGGGTCCACTCCATGACGTTGCGGCCCCGCACGGCCTGCTCGGAGCCGCCGAACATACGCAGCAGCGCCCCGTTGACCTGGAGGACGTTGCCGTCGAGGTCGGCGATGCCGATGCCTATGGCGGCGCCCTCGAACACCGCGCGGAACCGGGCCTCGCTGGCGTGCAGCGCCTGGGCGACCACGCCCTGGGCCTGGAGCGCGGCCCGGGCGATGGCCTCCTGTTCGGCCAGGGTCCGCTCGCGCAGCGCCTGCGCGAACCCGGCGGCCATGGAGTGCTGGACCCGCGAGGAGCGCATCCGCATCTCGTCCTGGGGGCCGTCCGCGCCGCAGTAGAGCACCAGGTAGGCGTCGACGCAGTCCAGGGTGCGGGTGAGCGCCTCGGGGTCGGTGCAGTGCGTGTCGATCAGCGCCGCGCCGACCGCCCTGGCCTCGTCGGCGTCGAAGCTGCGGGCCCGTAGCGCGTCGCTCAACCGGCGTGCGAGCGGCAGGAGTTGCTCTTCGAGCTCCGGCCGGGTCAGCGACGTGGAGGTCACCGGGAAGACGGCCCGGCTCCAGATCGTCGCGAACCGGCGGAGTCTGTCCTCCGGCCCGTCCGGCTCCGCGGTCACGCCGTACGCCCCACGCCGGCGAATCCGGAGAAGGCGTAGGGATCCTCGTCCTCCGGCGCCGTCTGCGGCCGCCAGTGAGGCATCGGCACCAGCCCGGGTTCCACCATGTCGTACCCCTCGAAGAACCGCGCGATCTCGTCGCGCGAACGCATGATCAGCGGGTTGCGAATGTCCTTGTACACGTCCACCGCACCCTCCGCCCGCTTCGGTGGCAGCGGGACTCCCTCGTACGAGGCATGCGTGAGGATCAGCAGGCTGCCGGGCGCGAGCGCCTCTCGCAGCTCGGCCACCGCACTGTACGGGTCGTCCGCGTCTTCCACGAAGTGCAGTATGGCAACGAGAAGCAGCGCCACTGGCCGATTCAGGTCGATCAGACGCTCCACTTGGGGGCTCGACAGGATCTCCTGGGGCTTGCGGAGGTCCGCGGCGACGACATCCGCGCGCTCGTTGCCCGCCAGGACCGCCTGGCTGTGCGCCACGGCCACCGGATCGTGGTCGACGTACACGACCCGTGCGCCGGGCCGGGCCGTCCCGGCCACCTCGTGGACGTTGCCGAAGGTCGGGATGCCCGAGCCGATGTCCAGGAACTGGTCGATGCCCTCCTCGGCCGCGAAGGCCACGGCCCGGCGCATGAATGCCCGGTTGGCCTGCATGATCTTCGGGAGGCCCGGCATGAACTCCATGGCCTTGCGGGCCGCCTCGCGGTCGACCTCGAAATTGTGCGATCCGCCCAGGTAGTAGTCGTAGATACGCGAAACGCTCGGCACCGAGATGTCGATGCTTCGTGGGGCCCAGGCGGGACGCTCCATGTATCTCTCCAAGGCGTAGGCGACAGGTCAGGCGATCCGGTGTTCGAGCTGAGGCTACTGATCGCCCGCCAATGGAGCGACCCGAACCGGAAATTGACCGTCCGTTCCCGGTCACTGCCTGCGGCAACGCCGAGCTGCGCTTTGGGTGTGTTCGGCCCGTCGGTCGGGTGCGGGCGGTTCGTGCCAGTCGCCCCGTTCCCCCCTCTCCACGGGGCGCGCCATCCGGCGCCCACGCAAAGGGGTCCGCCCCCTCCGTGCGGTGCGGAGGGGGCGGACCTGTGGTCGCGCGCCGGTTGTCGTGCGTCCGGCACTCTCGCTCGTCCTCGTCCCTCCCTTCCGCGGTGGTCCGATACGACATGGGCGAGGCGATCAACCCTGGGGAGGTGATCTCTACTCCGACGCGCCGACCAGCTTTCCTTCGGGCGAGACGGCGTACCACGTGCCGCCGACGCCCTGACCGTTGGTGTCCCCGGGGGCCTTGTCACCGGAGAAGGTGTAGATCGGCCAGCAGTTGACCGTCATCTGCTTGGTGCCGTTGTCGGGCCGGGTGAAGCCCATCAGGCCCTTCTTCTTGACGCCCTTGGTGTCGTTCGCGCTGACCTCCGCGACGGCCGGCCACTTCTCCAGGCAGGCTCCGGTGCAGTTCGAGACGGACTTGGGCCATGCCTTGTCCTTGATGAAGCGGTAGACCGTCATGCCGTTCTTGTCGACGACGATGTCGCCGAGCTTGGCGTCCTTGCGGACGGACAGGCCGGGCAGAGCGGAGAGGGTCGCCTTCTTGCCATTGGGGGCGAGCGCGAACCACTTGCCGCCCACACCCTGGCCGTTGACGTCACCGGCGTTGACGTCCTTGGCGTAGCGGTACGCCGGCCAGCCGCCGATCGTCAGCTGCTTGGTGCCGTCGGAGCGGGTGACCTCACCGAGGAGCGACTTGTCGATGCCCTCACCGGCCGTGGCGTCGTCCGCGGGAACCGGCGGCCAGGTGGTGGCGCAGTCGCCGTCGCAGTTCGACTTGGGGGGATTGGCGGTGTCCGCGTCGAAACGGTAGAGGGTGAGACCGGAACCGTCGGTCAGCACCTTGCCCAGGTCCGGGTTGGCGGCCACGGACAGATTGCCGGCGGGGGCCGCCGGGCTCGGGGAGCTCGAACTCTGGCTGCCGTCGGCGCCGTAGCCATTGCCGGCGCCGGTCCCCGCACCGGCGGTGGCACTGCCGTAATCGCCCGCCGCGGCCGTCGCACCGACGTTCTGGGCCGCCGACGACGGAGTGGTGGCATTGTCCTGACCGCACGCCGTCGTGAGCATCAGCACCGATGCGGCCGTCGCCACAAGTGAGGCGCTCCGCCAGGAGGTCTTCATCGTCAACTCCCCATAATCGCCTGGATATTGCAGCGCCTCTGCGCCGCCGCACGACATTGGGTACGGATGGGGACGGGCGTTGTGTTCAACCGGCGCACAAATTTCTTTCCGAACGCTGTGCCACACCCTGCCGCACACCGCACGCGCGTCCGCCATCGCCCGGCCGCCGCGCCCCGCCGTTCAAACCGCCCTGCGGTGCCGGTCCCCCCTTCGGGGCAATCCCCGGGCACGGCGGCGTGGGACGGTGTTCCGCTGCCCATGATCTCCGTCGTGCATGGACCCGAACGGACCCGACTCGCGCCCGCCCCAAGGGTGTTGGCCGTGCTGGCGCTGACGTGGACCCTGGCCGGCTGCCCGGCGGGGCCGGCGGCCGCCGACGCCTGCGCGTACGCCTCGACCGGCCCGGACGGCATGGTCGCGGTGGCCGTCGCCGGGGGCCGCTCCTGGCCCACGCCGCCGGCCTGCCCGTCGCCCACTCCGACGCCGACACCCACCCCGGCACCGCCGAGGCCGACGCCCACCCCGCGTCCGACGCCGCCCCCGCCGCCGAAGCCCGCGCCGAAACCACCACCCCCGCTCCGGCCGGCGCTCGTCCCCACCCCGACGCCCACTCCCCCGCCCCCGAAGCCCAGGCCGAGGCCCACCCCACACCCCTCGCCCACGCCGGTGCGGTACCCGCACTACCGGCCCAGGCCGACCGGCGGGACGACGCACGGGCGTACGTCCCCGGTCACCTACGTCCTGCTCATCACCGTCCCCGCGGTGGTCGCCGTCGCCGCACTGCGTCCGCGCTGACGCGTCGACGCACAGACACGCGCTGTTCTCTGGAGGCACCTGTTGTCGGAATGGCTTGTTCTCGCCCTCGCGATGCTGGGCGCGTGCGCCGTGGTGGTCGTCGTCACCCTCGTACGGCACCGCACGGCCGCCGAAGACGACGATCCCAGCGAGACCCCCGACGTCATCGAGTACATGACCATGTGGATCGGCGTCGTGTACGCCATCGTGCTGGGCCTGGCCATCGCCGGGGCGTGGGAGGCGCGCAGCGCCGCCCAGGACCACGTACAGGCGGAGGCCCAGGCGCTGCACGAGATCTCGGAGCGGGTCCGGGTCTATCCGCCCGATGTCCGCGACCGGATTCGGGCCGATGTCAACGCCTATGTCGGACACGTCGTCACCACCGAGTGGAAGTCGATGACCGACCACGGCCGGCTCACCCCGCGCGGCACCGAACTGCTCGACCGCGTCCGCCACGACGTCACCGACTTTCAGCCGAAGACGGACTTCCAGGCGCAGGCCTACCAGCCGCTGGCCGACCAGGTGGCCACGGCCGACCAGGCGCGCAACGCCCGGGCCGACTCGACCGGGGCGACGATGCCCGGCGTGGTGTGGTTCGGGCTGCTCACCGGGGCCGCGATCACCATCGGCATGGTCTTCGCCCTGCAGATCAGACGCACCCCACGCGAGCTCGTCCTGGCCGGGCTGTTCTCCGCGACGATCGCCTTCATGCTGTTCCTCATCTGGGACTTCGACGCGCCCTACAGCCGGGGCATCGCGGCGACGGCCGAACCGTTCCTCGCGCTCTTCCCGCACGTCAAGGGATGACGACGGCCAGGGGCCGAGCCCTCACCCGTGCGGCCCACGGGCCTGACCCGTTCGCCCCATCCCGATCGCGCCCGTGGGCCGGCGTGCCTAGCGTTCGAGTCAGCGAGGTGCACGTCAGGCGCGAGCGGAGCAGGTCCGCCGCCGCTCCTCGGTGACCGGAGGGACAGACCATGGGCGCGATACGCGTTGCCGCGGACGGTGTCTGCCCCCGTCAACGCCCCAGCAGGCCTTCGCCCCGGGATCCGTCGAGGACCGGGGCGAAGGCCTGTCACCGTGCGTCGTGCTCTCCGAAGGGGGCCTTGCCAGGGAGAGGGGCCACCCGCTCAGATCCGCTTCTCGTGCCTGCGGCGCACCAGGAACACCCCGCCGCCGATCACGGCCGCGGCCACCAGACCGCCGCCGATGGCCATGTCGGTCTTGGTCGCCCCGGACGAGACGCTGCCACCGACGCCGCCGTTGACGCCGCCGAGCACATTGAAGGCCGCCGGGCGGGTCAGGGTGCGGCCGTTGCAGTTGACGGCGATGTCGAACGGGCCGGCCAGGGCGTCGTTGTTGACCGTCGCGATGCCCCGCGCGGTGTCGTTGGTGCCGGCCAGCGGCGACAGTGCGATGGCGCGGAAGGCACGCGAGGACGCCGTGCCACCGCCCCGGCAGCCCTCCGCCGTGATGGTGAGCCGGCCGCCCGCGGCGATCGCGTTGGGCGCGGCGTTGATGTTCCTCGCGAAGTCACCGAGGGTGTTGTTGCCCGGCCCGTTGTTGTTGCCGACGCCGTTGTTGCTCCCTACCCCGTTGTTTCCCCCGACGCCGTTGTTGCTGCCGACCCCGTTGTTGTTCCCGGCGCCGTTTTCGTTGCCCGGCCGGGATTCGTTGCTGTTCCCGGAACCGTTGTTCCCGGAACCATTGTTCCCGGAACCGTTGTTGTTGCCGTACCCGTCGTTGTTGCCCGGCCGGTTCTCGTTGTTGCCCGGCCGGTTCTCGTTGTTGCCCGGCCGGTTCTCGTTGTTGTTCCCCGCCCCGTTGTTGTTGCCGTAACCGTTGTTGTTCCCCGGCCGGTTCTCGTTGTTGTTCCCGACCCCGTTGTTGTTGCCGTAGCCGTTGTTGTTGCCGGGGCGGAGCCCGTTGTTGCCCAGATCGCCCCCGCCGAGCACGCCACCTACACCGCCGATGCCGCCCACACCTCCCACACCGGCCACGCCGCCTACACCACTTACGCCGCCTACGCCGCTCACCCCGTTCAGATCGGTGCTGCTCGGACCGCCGCCGCTCCCCACACCGTCCGCGACGGCCGCGGGGGCGGCGAGCCCGAGGGCGGCGACCGTCAAGGCCGCGGCCGCCAGGGCACGTGTGTTCCTCATGTGATCCTCCGCGGGAGGCACCCCGGGACCCGTCCCCGGTCGATCGGCGAGAAAGCACCTCCAGGAAAGACCCTCGGGCGCGGGGAACACGCCCGCATTTCGAGAATGGTCCGTCCTGGTGAGCGGACACGCCGACGGAAAACCGCACAATCGGACAACATCGCAGGTCACGGACCGTCAGAAAATTTCCGGCCGATGGCAACTCGGATGGCGCACCAAGGGTCGCCCGGGCCACCCGTTCGCCGTATGCCCCGTCGCCGGTCGCTCGTGCGGGACTTAGCGTTCTCGTATGCGCGAATGACGTGGCGACGGCTTCGTCGAGAGGGGATGGCGAATGTATGCGTCCGGGCTGTCCGAGCTCGTCGAAGTGGAGGACCGGCGAAAGAAGCGCGCCCCTTGGGGCGTGATAGCGCTTGTTCTGCTGACCGGGCTCGCGCTCATCCGGAACGGCTCGGGGGAGTTCGACGTCGGGCCGCCGCAGCCCGCCCGGGCGGCGGCCGCGGCCGCGGACAGCCGGGTGCCCGGTGCCACCGTCGCGGGGGGCCGGCAGGACCTGCCGTTCGCCGCGCCCGACCGGGTCAGGATCCCCTCGATCCGGGTCGACGCACCCATCATCTCCGTGGGCCTGGACTCGAACGGCTGGGTCGGCGCGCCGCCGCCCGAGGACCCGAATCTGGCCGGCTGGTTCACCGGCGCCGTCTCGCCCGGCGAGAAGGGCACGGCGGTGATCGTCGGGCACGTCGACAACAAGCAGGGCCCGGCCGTGTTCTACGGACTCGGGTCCCTGAAGAAGGGGAATCGCATCGAGGTCGCCCGCAAGGACGGGAAGACCGCGGTCTTCGAGATCTACGGCATCGAGGTCTTCGCGAAGAACAACTTCCCCGGCGACCGGGTCTACGGCTCCAAGGGCACGCCCGAGCTGCGTGTCATCACCTGCGGAGGCGGATTCTCCAAACAGCACGGCTACGACGGGAACGTCGTCGTCTTCGCCCGCCTGGCCGAGGTCCGCTGACCGTTCCCCGGCGGGGCGGGCCGGTCCCTCAGGCGGTGCGGCGTCGGGGAACGGTGAAGTGGTAGCCGTCGTCGAGCAGATGGGGCAGCCACTTGCGCAGTGCCCGCACGGTCTGCGAGCGGTCGCCCCCGGCGTCGTGGGAGAGCACGACGACACCGGGGGCGGCGCCGTTCTCGACCCGGTCGATGATGGTGCGGGTGCCCGGAGTGGTCCAGTCGAGGCTGTCGACCGTCCAGGCCAGCGGCTCCATCCCCATCTCGGCGCCCAGCTGGAACGCCGCGCGGTTCCAGGCACCGTAGGGCGCCCGGAACCACCAGGGCCGTTCCCCGTAGGCGTCCTCGATGACATCACTGGTGCGCACCATCTCGGAGCGGATCTCGGCGCGGTCGAGCTGGGTCAGCAGCGGATGCGTCCAGGTGTGGTTGCCGACGATGTGCCCGGCGTCGGCCATCCGGGCCAGCAGTTCCTTGTTGTCCACGGCCATCTCCCCGCACACGAAGAACATCGCGCGGACGCCGTACTCGTCCAGGGTGTCCAGGATGTCGGGGGTGTAGCGGGGGTCGGGTCCGTCGTCGAAGGTCAGCACCATGAGCCGGCCGTGCACGGGCAGCTCCATGATGGGTTCGCCGCGCACCGCGACCTTGCCGGGCCGCCTGCGCGGCGGCGCGTCACCGGCGAGGGGCTGGAGCCGGTAGGCGTTGGGCTTGAGCGCGGCACGCGCCTGCGGGCCCCAGGCGGGCGCCGCCGACCGTACCGATTCGCCGCCCGTGCCGGACATGAGCAGTCCCGCGGTACCGGCGGCTCCCAGAGCGGCGGCACCGAGCAGCACCCGGCGCCGTGTGAGCAACTGATCCTTCTGCATGACTCATCAGTCGCCCGAAGAGGCTCCGGCGCACCACAGCGACACCGGTACGGCCGCCGGAAAGCACCCGCTCGGCCCAGTCCCGGCGGTCAGTGATGGCGCACAAGGGGGAACGGCAGCGTCTCACGGATGGTCAGTCCGGTGAGGAACATGACCAGTCGGTCGACGCCGACGCCGAGTCCGCCGGTGGGCGGCATCGCGTATTCCAGAGCGTCGAGGAAGTCCTCGTCGAGCTCCATCGCCTCGGGGTCTCCCCCGGCGGCGAGCAGGGACTGGGCGGTGAGGCGGCGCCGCTGTTCCACGGGGTCGGTCAGTTCGGAGTAGGCGGTGCCGAGCTCGGTGCCGAAGGCGACCAGGTCCCAGCGTTCGGCGAGCCGCGGGTCGGTGCGGTGCTGCCGGGTGAGCGGGGAGACCTCGGTCGGGAAGTCCTTGTAGAAGGTCGGCAGCTGGGTCCTCTCCTCGACGAGCCGCTCGTACATCTCCAGGACGATGTCTCCGTGCCCGTCGTCCGTGGTGTACGGCACGCCCGCCCGGTCGCACAGCCGGCGCAGTCGCTCCGGCTCCGTGCCGGGACCGATCTCCTCCCCCAGCGCCTCGGAGATCGCGCCGTAGACCGTGCTGACCGTCCAGCGCCCGGAGATGTCGTACTCCTTGCCGTCCTTGTGGGCGACCGGGCGGCCGAAGGCGGCGGTGGCCGCGCCCTGGACGAGTTCGCGGGTGAGGTCGAGCATCACGTCGTAGTCGGCGTGGGCCTGGTAGGCCTCGAGCATCGTGAACTCGGGGTTGTGCTTGTGGGAGACGCCCTCGTTGCGGAAGGTGCGGCCCAGCTCGAAGACCTTCTCCAGGCCGCCGACACACAGCCGCTTCAGATACAGCTCGGGGGCGATCCGCAGATACAGGTCGAGGTCGTAGGCGTTGATGTGGGTGGTGAAGGGACGGGCGTTGGCGCCGCCGTGGATCTGCTGGAGCATCGGGGTCTCGACCTCCAGGTAGCCACGGTCCAGGAGGCCCTGGCGCAGGGCCTGTACGGCGGTGGAGCGGACGCGGACGATGTCGCGGGCGGCGGGGCTGGTGACCAGGTCGAGAGAGCGCATGCGCACCTTGGCCTCGGGGTCGGTGAGGCCGCGGCGCTTGTCGGGCAGGGGGCGCAGGCACTTGCCGGTCAGCTGCCAGGAGGTGACGAAGACGGTCGGCTCGCCCTTGTCGCTGCGGCCCGCGCGGCCGGTGGCGGTGATGTGGTCGCCGATGTCGGTGTCGGCGGTGAAGCGGTCGAGGGCGGGACCGAAGTCGCCGCGGGTGAGGGCGAGCTGGTGGTCGCCGGACCAGTCGCGCAGGACGACGAAGACGATGCCGCCGAAGTCGCGGACCAGCATGATCCGGCCCGCGACGGTGACTTCTTGGCCCTCTGTGACCTCGGCCAGGGCATGGGTGGGCCGGGGACTTCCCACGGGGTAGGGGTCGGTGCCTTCGGCGCGCAGCCGGTCGAGCCGGTGGTGGCGGACGCGGACCTGTTCGGGCAGGCCCGCGTCCGCGGCTGCGGGCCCGGTCTCGCCCCCTCCGTCGAGGCCGAGCGCCGCCAGGGGCGGCAGACCCTCGGTGGTCGTGGGCCGCTGCCCGGCCTTCGAGTGCCCCTTTCCCAAGAGTTTGCGCAGCGACGGTACGGCGACGAAACCCTCGGCGATTCCGGAGGCGAGGCCGATGCGGGCGAGGGAGGCGGTGTCGGCGTAGCAGATGAAGCGCGGGTACCACTCGGGCAGGTACTTGGCGTTGGAGCGGTACAGGGCCTCCAGCTGCCACCACCGGGAGAAGAACAGCAGCAGACGGCGCCACAGCCTGAGGACCGGTCCCGCGCCGATGCGGGCGCCCTCCTCGAACACCGAGCGGAACACCGCGAAGTTGAGGGAGATGCGGTGCACGCCCAGTTTGGGGGCGGCCGTGCAGAGTTCGGCGACCATGAACTCCATGACGCCGTTCGGGGCGGTGCGGTCACGGCGCATCAGGTCCAGGGAGACGCCGTCGCCGCCCCAGGGCACGAAGGAGAGCAGGGCGAGGAGCCGGCCGTCGTCGCTGAGGGCCTCGACCAGGAGGCAGTCGCCGTCGGCCGGGTCGCCGAGCCGGTCCAGGGCCATGGAGAAGCCGCGTTCGGTCTCGGTGTCGCGCCAGGCGTCGGCCTTGTCGACGACCCCCTCCATCTCCGCGTCGGTGAGGGCGGCGTGGCGGCGGACGCGGCAGGTGGCGCCGGTGCGCCGGACCCGGTGCACGGCCTGCCGGGTGACGCGCATGTCGCGGCCGTCCAGGTCGAAGCCGGGCACGTGCACGATGGCCTCGTCGCCGAGCTGGAGCGCGCCGAGTCCGGCGCGGACGAAGGCCCTGGCGCCGTCCTCGGAGGCGCCCATCACCGCGGGGGCCCAGGCGTGACGGCGGGCCAGGGCGAGCCAGGCGGCGATGGCGTGCGGCCAGGCCTCGCGGTCGCCGACGGGGTCGCCGCTGGCCAGGCAGACGCCTGCCTCGACGCGGTAGGTGACGGCGGCCTTGCCGCTGGGCGAGAAGACGACGGCCTTGTCGCGGCGGGTGGCGAAGTAGCCGAGGGAGTCGTCCTCGCCGTACGCCTTGAGGAGGGCGCGGATGCGGGCCTCCTCGTCGCCGTGCAGGGCGGCCTCCAGGCGCTGTGAGCGGAAGAGGGTGGCCGCGGCGTTCAGCAGGGCGAGCGCGCCGAACAGGCCGAGCACAAAGGTGACGGCGCGGGGCGGGCGGCCGTCGAAGGACTGGTCGGAGACCAGACCGCCGCACACCCGGTCGGCCGCCCAGGCCAGGTGCTGGCTCTCGGGCAGGGTGCCGGGAAAGAGCGCGACCAGGCCCCAGCCGACCAGGATCGCCACGGCGAGTCCGGCGACCAGCACGGCGAGCGCCCGCCATACGGCGCCGCGCCGGGAGGCGGCGTAGAACTCCTTGCGGGCCACGACCAGCAGGACCAGCGCGAGACCGCACACCACCAGGGACGGGACCGACTCGGCGTACCGGCCGAGCGCGAGGCCGAGGATGTCCGAGAGAACGATCAGGCCCAGATAGACGACGACCAGCCACCAGGCGACCTTCTTGCGCGCGCCGGTGGCGGCGGCCAGCAGGAACAGGAAGACGGCGTAGGCGAGGTTGGCGCTGACCGGGACGAGGAGAAGGTCGAGGGTGCGGACGAGCGGGCGCAGCAGCACACGCAGCGGGGCGATGATGGCGAGCAGCCCGCACAGCAGGCCGAGGGCGCCGAAGAAGGTCGCGAAGCCCTCGGGCACCCGGCTGAGGAAGCCGCTCGCGGGCGGCCGTATCGGGCCCGCGGCGCTCTTCCCCGTGGCGGCCTCCGCGGTGGCACTCATGTTCCGACTGTAGGAAGGCGCCGTGCGGCTCGCTCGTCGAGCGGTCCCGTGCTCTCGCCGGAGCGGGGTGTTCCGATAGCCTCACGGCTGTGACGGAACAGCACGAACAGCACACGCACCGGTTCGAGCGGGGCACGGACGGGCCGAAGGTCATCGTGGTCGGCGTGGACGGTTCCGACTCCTCGCTGCGCGCCGCGGCCTATGCCGGCGGGCTGGCCCGGCGGCAGCACGCGTTGCTCGCGGTCGTGTATGTGCAGCCGTTGCTCACGGCGGGCGCGGCGATGGGGGCGCCGGTGGCGGAGACGACCGACGAGATCGCCGAGGATCTGATCGCTCAGATCCGGGACGCGGCCGAGCGGGTCAAGGGGATATTCGACGTGCGCTGGGAGTTCCACACGTTCCGCGGCGACCCGTACAACGGCCTGGTGAAGGCGGCGGACGAGCTGAAGGCGGACGCGGTGGTGGTGGGCGCCTCGGAACAGGCGGGCCACCGCATCATCGGCTCGGTGGCGATCCGGCTGGTGAAGGCGGGGCGCTGGCCGGTGACAGTGGTGCCGTAGCCCTTCGGGGTGCCCGCAGGAGCAGCGGCGGGGTCGCCAAAAGCAGGACGCCCGCGAGGGCGATGGCGGTGCGCGGCCCGGTGAGGCTCGCCAGCAGGCCCCACAGGGCGGTCAGCGCGGCGGTGGTGGCCTTGCCGGTGACCGACCAGGCGGACAGGGTGCGGGTGATGCGGTCGTCCGGGGTGCACCGCAGGCGGTGGGTGGCGGAGACCGGGTTGAAGACGCCCGCACAGGTGATCAGCCCGAGTTCCACGGCCATCACGAGCAGCAGTCCGGACAGGCCGGGCCGGACGAAGGCCAGTCCGACGGTCCACAGGGCGCGCAGGGTGCCCGCGGTGCGCAGTACCCGCCGCTGCCCGTACCGGGTGACGAGCGGGCGGGCCAGCCGGGAGCCGAGGAGGCCGCCCAGGCAGGGCACGGCGAAGGCGAGACCGTACTGCCAGGGGGCGAAGCCGAGCGGGCCGAGCATGAGGACGGCCAGCGGCGGTGCGGCAGCCATGATCAGGCCGTTGACCGCGAGCGTGTTGAGGAACAGGGGCCGCAGGACCGGGCTGGTGAGGATGTGCCGCCAGCCGTCGAGCAGGTCGGCGGCTCGCAGGCGGGCGGCGGCGGTGCGCTCGGGGTGGTGTTCGCCGCCGCCGACGGCCCGGATGCCGAGGGCCGACAGCAGAAAGCTGACCGCGTTGGCCACGACCGTCGTCACCGGCCCGAACAGGCCGAACGCGGCACCGCCGAGGGGCGGTCCGAGGACCGTGGCGGTCCAGGTCGTGGATTCGAAGCGGGCGTTCGCGGTGAGCAGTCGGTCGGCCGGTACGAGTCCCTTCAGGAAGGCGCCGGAGGCCGCGTTGAAGGTGATGTCGGCGGCCGCGACGACGACGGACACGGCCAGGAGCTGGCCGAGGCCGAGGACTCCGAACGCGTAGGCGGCCGGGATGCTGAGGAGTGCGGCGCAGCGGACCAGGTCCGTCCCGGCCATCACCGGCCGCTTGCGCCGGAACTCCACCCACGGCCCGAGCGGCACCGCGAGCACGGCGCCCACGGCGGGTCCGGTCGCGGCGAGCAGCGCCACCTGGGCCGACCCGGTGTGCAGCACGAGGACCGCGATCAGCGAGAACGCGTCGAAGGCGAGCCAGGTGCCGAACGCGCTCACCGAGTACGCGGCCCACAGCCACCCAAAGCGCCGTCCCACGCACAACCTCCCGTTGACCGGGCCCATGAAAGCGAGCGGACGGCCTCTGGATCAAACAACCCGCGGCCCAGGAGCCACAACCAACGGTTGTACGGTGAGGGGCATGGACCTCAACGCGGTGCGCACCTTCGTCGAGGTCGCGGACTCGGGCCAGTTCCAGGAGGCCGCGGCGGTGCTGGCGGTCACCCAGCAAGCCGTGTCCAAGCGGGTGGCCGCGCTGGAGCGGGAGCTCGGTGTGCGGCTGTTCGCGCGGATGCCGCGCGGGGCCGAGCTGACCATCGACGGGCAGGCGTTCCTGCCGCATGCCCGCGAGCTGCTGCGGGCCGAGGAGCGGGCGGCCGCCTCCGTGCGGCCGGGCCGCCGGGCGCTGCGCGTCGACGTGATCGGTCAGCGCCTCGCGCCCGCGGCACTGCTGCGCGGCTTCCATCTCGCACACCCCGGGATCGACCTCGACGTCGTGACCCTCTTCGACGCCGACGCGGCCGTCGCCGCCCTGCGCTCCGGCACGATCGACGCGACCTTCCGCGCCGTCACCATGCCCGGACGGCAGCTCCCCGAGGGCGTCGAGGCGGCCCGGGTCCTCGACGAGCCCCTCCACCTGCTCACCGGGCCGGGCCATGCGCTCGCGGCCGCCCGCTCGGTCACGCCCGCACAGCTCGCCGGACACCGGATCTGGATGCCCGGGATCGTCCGCGGCACCGAGTGGGCCGCCTACTACGAGGCCCTGGCCGCCGAGTTCGGGCTCACCATCGACTCGATCGGGCCCAACTTCGGCATCGAGGCGCTCCTGGACGCGGTCGCCGACTCCTCGGCGCTGGCGACCTTCGTCGGCGAACAGACCCGGCTCGTCTGGCCCGCCGGCCACGATCTGCGCCGCATCACCGTGCGGGACCCGACGCCGGTCTATCCGCACTCGCTGCTGTGGGAGTCCGCCAACGCGCATCCGGCGCTCGCCGCGCTCCGCTCGCATCTCGCCGCCGCCCGGCCCGCTCGCGCCGGCGCCAGGACCTGGACGCCCACGTGGGCCGAGGCCGTGCGTGGCGCCTTCCGCGAGGGACGCCCCTGAGCCATCATGATCCGCCGTCAGCCGTTTCCCGTCGGCGAAGAGGTGAGCCAGATGGCCAAGATGCGCATGGGTGAGGGCATTCTCAGGCGCAAACCCATCGAGCACATCGAGGAGACGGAGATCAGCGCCGGCCCCCGGCTGGACCGGACTCTCGGCCTGTGGCAGCTGACGGCGATCGGCATCGGCGGCATCATCGGCGCGGGCATCTTCACGCTCGCGGGCACGGTGGCCAACGGCGTCGCGGGTCCCGCGGTGCTCATCTCGTTCCTCATCGCCGGTGTGGCGAGCGCGGCGGCCGCGCTGTCGTACGCCGAGTTCGCCGGGCTCATCCCGAAGGCGGGCTCGGCCTACACCTATGGGTACGCGGTGCTCGGCGAGTTCGCCGGCTGGTTCATCGGCTGGGACCTGCTCCTCGAGTACACGGCGATCGTGGCGGTGGTCGCGATCGGCATCTCCGGGTACTTCGGGTTCCTGGTCGAGGAGTTGGGCGCGAATCTGCCCACGTGGATGCTGGGCGCTCCGGGGACCGGGCACGGGCACCGGGTCGATCTGTTCGCGGCGGTCCTGTGTCTGCTCATCGCCTGGCTGCTGAACCAGGGAATCCGCAGCGCGGCCCGCTTCGAGACGTTCGTGGTGGCGCTGAAGGTGCTGGTGGTGCTGGTGGTGATCGGCGTCGGTGTGTTCCACATCAACACGGCGAACTACCACCCGTTCTTCCCGTTCGGCATCAGCGGGGTGTTCACGGGTGCGGCGACCGTGTTCTTCGCGGTCTTCGGGTACGACGCCATGTCGACCGCGGCCGAGGAGTCGAAGGACGCCGCGCGGCACATGCCGAAGGCGATCATCTACTCGCTCGCGATCTCGATGGTGCTGTACGTGGCTGCCTGTCTGGTGCTGACCGGCATGCAGAAGTACACGGAGATCGACCCGGAGAGCGGCTTCTCGTCGGCGTTCAAGTCGGTGGGTCTGGACGCGCTCGCGGATGTGATCGCGGTGGGCGCGATCATCGGCATCCTCACCGTGATGTTCACGTTCATGCTGGGAGTGACCCGGGTGTGGTTCTCCATGTCCCGGGACGGGCTGCTGCCCGCGTGGTTCGCGAAGACGCACCCGACGCGGCACGTGCCGACGCGCGTCACCTGGATCGTCGGCTTCGCGTCGGCCGCCCTCGCCGGGTTCGTGCCGATCGCCGAGGCGGCCGAACTCACCAACATCGGTATCCTGCTGGCGTTCGTGGTGGTGTGCACGGCGGTGATCGTGCTGCGCCACCGGCAGCCGGAGCTGCCGCGCGCCTTCCGTACGCCGTGGATGCCGTTCGTGCCGGCGCTGGGTGTCGTCTTCTCGATCTGGCTGATCACGTTCCTGAAGTGGCAGACGTGGGTGCGGTTCGCCGTGTGGTTCGTGGTCGGGTGCGTGATCTACTTCGGCTACTCGTACAAGCGGTCGAAGCTCGCCGAACGCTGACCACCGCGGAGCACCGCGTCACTGACCCATGATCAGGCCGTCCTTGGCGGCACCCCGGCTGAGGACGACATCGCGGATCCGGTCGCGCACTCCGGTCAGTTCGGCGCCCTGCGCGATGGCCGCGTCGAGGTTGACGACGCGGCCGGCGTCGAGGTCGTAGAGCTCCGGGATGAACTCGGCCTTGGTCACCTCCCAGCGACCGCCGGGCCGGGTGGGCGGGGCGAAGGTGAACCGGCCGATGGTGGACTGGTTGCCGTGCAGGTCCAGGGCGCCCTGGCTGTTGCGCAGATCTCCGACGACCTGGTCGCCCAGGCCGTAGACGACCCAGGTGCCGTTGATCTTCTCGTAGGCCTGCGGGAGGCGGGCGTGGCTGCCGAGGATCAGGTCGATGTCGGGGCGGCCGCCGGTGTTCGAGGCGGTGAGCCGCTTGGCCAGGGTGAGCTGCTGTTCGTCGGGGTCCTCCCGCCATTCGGTGCCCCAGTTCAGGGAGACGACCACCACGTCGGCGCCCGCCTGGCGTGCGGCCCGGGCGTCGGCGACGATCCGGCGCTCGTCGATCAGGTTGAGAGCCCAGGGCTGGTTCGGCGGGAGCGCGAGGCCGTTCGTGTCGTAGGTGTACGCCAGGTGGGCGACCTTGGCCGTGCCCGCGGGCATGATCGTGGCGGCGCGTGCCTCGGCCTCGGTGCGTGCCGTTCCGGCGTGCCGTACGCCCGCCCGGTCCAGGGCGTCCAGGGTGCGGCCGATGCCGGCGGCGCCGCCGTCCAGCGCGTGGTCGGAGGCGGTGGAGCAGCCGTCGTAGCCGGTGGCGACGAGGCCGAGGGCGACTTCCGGCGGGTAGGTGAAGGCCGGGTAGCCGGTGCGGTCACTGCCCGCGCCGTAGACGGACTCCATGTGACACAGCGCCAGATCGGCCCCGGCGACCACCGGTTGGACCCCGGACAGCATCGGGCGGAAGTCGTAGCCCTGGCCGCCGGCGTCGAAGCGGGCCCGGTCCATGACCGAGGCGTGCGGCAGGATGTCGCCGGAGGCGACAAGGGTGAAGCCGCGGGCGGCGGGCGGCGCCGGACGACCGGGCGGGTCGGCGGCCTGCCGCTCCTGGGCCTGGCAGGCGGCGGCCGTCGCGAGGAGCGCGGTCAGTGCCAGGGCCACCTGTCGTCTGCGTGCGATCATCAACTCACCCCAGAGTCGTCGTATGAGCGGACAGTCATATCGATAGCCACATGGGTACGAATCTGGATGCCGTCGCAAACGGCTTCGGCCGTCTCATTAACCCATCCGGTGTCCGGGACCGTGTCTGACGGACCGTTCGTCGCACCGTTCGTCGACGCGATCGACCGTCCGTCGCAGATCCCGGTGCGCACCCTGTCCCGGCGGCGCGCCCTGCGATGCCATACGGCCATGACGGCCGGAACCACCCTCCCCCTTGGGACGACGACCGCCGAGGACGAGCTCGCCGCGCTGCAGCGCGAGCACGGCCGACCCCTGTTCGCGCTGCTGCTGCGGCTGTGCGACGGGGACCGGCAGCGCGCCGAGGACCTCGTGCAGGAGACCTTCGTACGCGCCTGGCAGCATCCCGAGGCACTGCGCGCCGACGACTTCGACTCCGTACGGCCCTGGCTGCTGACCGTGGGACGGCGGCTCGCCATCGACGCGCGGCGGGCCCGGCAGGCGCGCCCGCCGGAGGTGGGCGACGCGATCCTGGAGAACGCGCGGGTGATCGCCGATCACGCCGAACGGTCGGCCGCGGCACTGGACGTCCGCGAGGCTGTGAAGACACTCACTCCCGAGCACCGTGAAGTCCTGGTGCTGGTGTATTTCCATGGGGCGAGTGTGGCGGAGGCCGCGCAGGCCCTCGGAATTCCGCCCGGTACGGTGAAGTCTCGCGCGTACTACGCGCTGCGCGCCCTGCGCCGGGTGCTTCCGGGATATGCGGCCGACCTGCGGTGAAACCCAGGCCGACGTAAAGCCTTCGCAAAGCGCCTTGCTGAGGACCACGTTTGAGCAATCAGCTGTCTTCATCCGTGTTCCGGATGGGGCCCTGCCCCAGGCCCGGGTTCGGGCGACGCGCACGCACCGGAGGAAGGCAGGAAGGGATGCTGCACAGAGGTCAAGAGAGCACGGACGGCACCGGCGGCGGTGAACTGACCGTCCCCATGGCGTGGTTGTACGCGGAGTACATCGCCGACGAGCTGCTGCGCACCGGCGACCTGATGCCGCCGACGTCCTTCGAGTTCCGGGCCGGCCGGGACGCGCTGGCGCTGACCATCTTCCTGTCCGACACCGACGGCGAACTCTCCGGCATCCGGGTCGTCACCCAGCTGGAGACCTGGCTTTCGCTGACGGCGTACGACCAGCCGTGGCAGGACTGGGTGGCCGACCGGATGGCCCAGCTGGCGGCCGCCGCGGCCGAGTCCGGCGCCCCCTCGCCCGACCTGGACCTCGCGGCCGAGGCCTGGCGCTGGCTGGAGGAGACCGAGCTGCTCGCCCCCGACCTGGACGCGGTGCCGGGGGGCGCTGCGGTGGTCGGCGAGGAGGACGGACCGAAGGTCTGGACACCCGCCTGGCAACTCGGGCTGCCCCTCGGACATCTCGCGATCCATCTTTTTTGATTCAGGACCAATCCGCGGGCCCGGCCGCTCCGAATCCCTTGATTACGATTCTGTAGGTGCCTTGAGTGATTCGGCTGTCTGGTGCGTACGGGTGGGAGCAAGGAGTAACCCCACCCACACCCTTCGGCACGAGGATTCTGCATGAGGTCCCTGGAACGGCATCGCGACGTCGGCGCGTACGCGCTCGGCGTGCTGGACGAGGCGGAGGCCTTCCGCTTCGAGGACCACCTCATGGAGTGCCCTCGCTGCGCGGCACACGTGACCGAATTCGGGCCGACGACACGGCAGTTGATGCTGTACCGGCGGGCCACGCCGCGCTTCGTGCACCCCATGACCCAGGCCGGCCCCCGGCTGCTGGACCGTCTGCTCGGCGAGGTCGTCGTACGGCACCGGGCGCGCCGGCGGCGCTTTCTGTACGGCCTGGCCGCCTCGGTGGTGATCGCCGTGGCCGGTCCCGGGATCGTCGCCTACGCCGGCCATGAGAGCCAGGCCGTCCGGGTCACGGCGGCGACCGACGCGAAGTCGGGCGTGTGGGCGCAGGTCAGGACCGCGGACGCCGACTTCGGCAGCCAGCTGGAACTGAAGGTGAAGGACGCGCCGGGCCCGCACTCCTGCCGCCTCGTCGCCATCGGCCGCGACGGCTCCGAGGACGTCGTGACCAGCTGGCGCGAGAGCGGCGACAGCGCCGGGATGAACACCATGCGCGGCGGCTCCGCGATGCATCCCGAAGAGATCGTCCGGTACGAGGTGCGCAGCGCGACCGGGGAGCGTCTGCTGACTCTCCAGCCCCGGTAGGGGGCCCGCGGGGACGCCACCTTGCACACCGTCGCCCTCTTCGTGCACCCGACGTCGCTGGTGCTCGGCTTCGGGGCCGTCCTGTCGGCGGACTACTCCGCGCTGCTGTCCGGCCGGACCTCGCCTCCACCGTCACCCGGGTCGAGCTGGGCCTGGTGCTCGCGCGGACCCTCAACGGGCTCCCGGCCGGACCGCTCACCAGACGCACGGCCCGGCAGCGGTCTGCTGGTGGGGAGCGGTGGTCATAGGGTTCCGCAACAGCCAGGGCTGAGGCGGGCTCACTTCAGCAGTCGGGACATCCTGCGGTCCGCCAGTGGCTTGCCGCCCGTCTGGCAGGTCGGGCAGTACTGGAGCGAGGAGTCGCTGAAGGAGACCTCACGGATGGCGTCGCCGCAGACCGGGCAGGGCTCGCCGGTGCGGCCGTGGACGCGCAGGCCGCTCTTCTTCTCCGACTTGAGCCGTCCGGCGGCCAGCCCCCGGGAACGCTCGACCGCCTCACCGAGCGTGCTGCGCAGCGCCTCGTGGAGTCGCCGGGTCTCCTCCGGGGTCAGGGACGCGGCGAGCTTGAACGGGGACATCTTCGCCGCGTGCAGGATCTCGTCGCTGTAGGCGTTGCCGACTCCGGCGATCAGGCTCTGGTCGCGCAGGGCGCCCTTGAGCTGCCGCCGCTCGTCCTTCAGCAGGGCGGCGAGGCGGGCCTCGTCGAAGTCGTCGGCGAGCGGGTCGGGACCGAGGCGGGCCACGCCCGGCACCTCCTGCGGGTCCCGTACGACGTACACCGCGAGGCGCTTTTGCGTGCCGGCCTCGGTGAGGTCGAAACCCGCGCCGGTCTCCAGGGCGACCCGCAGGGCCAGCGGGCCCTTTCCGGGACGCGGCAGACCGTCGGGCAGCCGGTCCTTCCACTGCAGCCAGCCCGCGCGGGCCAAGTGCGTCACGAAGTGCAGGCCCTTGTCCCCCTCGATGTCGAGGAACTTGCCGTACCGGCGCACGGCGGTCACCTCGCTGCCCTCGAACGCGCCGACCGGAGGGTCGTACGTCTTCAGCACGCTGATCGCGACCGGCAGCACCCGCACGACCTCGTGACCGACCAGCTGCTCGGTCAGAAAGCCCTTGAGCGCTTCCACCTCGGGGAGTTCCGGCATGGCTCCAGAGTGCCATCCGGAGCCGCCCAGGTCAGCCGCGCACAGGCACCCGAGGCCCGGCGACGCGGCAGGACGCCGGAGGAATCCTCCACCTCCACACCCAGCCGCCGATCACTGCCGGTCAGAACCCCCAGGACGACGACCGCGAAACCCTCGCAGAGCCCCCGCACGGGTCCAAGGTGCCATCCGAGGCCACCGCAGTAAGCCGCGCACGTGCACCCGCGGCCCGGAGGAAGCCCCGGTCAGCCGCGCTCCGGTACCAGGAACTCGCACCACACGCATTTGCCGCCGCCCCGGGCCTCCACGCCCCACACGTCGGTCAGCATGTCGACCAGCAGCAGGCCGCGCCCGGAAACTCCCGACTCCCCCGCCTCCCGGCGGCGCGGCAGGGCGCTGGAGGAGTCCTCGACCTCCACGCGCAGGCGCCGGTCGCTGCCGGTGAGGACTCTGAGGGTGACGACCGCGGAGCCCTCGGTGTGCATCAGGGCGTTGGTGATCAGCTCGTCGGCGACCAGTTCGATCTCGTCGGCGCGGTCGCCCGCGCCCCAGGCGCGGACCGCTGCGCGGATCATGTGCCGGGCCAGTGTCAGCGCCTCGGGGTCGCCGGGGGCCACGTGCTGCTGGAGCCGGGCGGGGGTCCGCACGCTGTCCAGGACCCGGCGGCGCAGCAGGAGCAGGGCCACGTCGTCGTCGCCGCCGCGCGCCTCCGCCACCTGGATCAGCCGGTTGGCGAGGCTGCGCACGTCGTCCGGGCCCGCGGCGATCAGCGAGGTGAGGGTCTGCACGCCGTCGTCCAGGTCGGCGCCGGGCTGCTCGACGAGTCCGTCGGTGCACAGCAGCAGGGTCTGGCCGGGGTCCAGTTCGAGGGTGGAGACCGGGTACTCCAGCCGGCCGAACTCGGCGGAAAGACCGAGCGGCAGCCCGCCCTCCACGCAGACCCGGTGGCAGCTGCCGTCCGTCCGCCGCACCAGCGGGTCGATATGACCGGCGCGGACCACCTGCACCACGCCGGTGGACAGGTCGGCCTCCGCGTACAGGCAGGTGGCGAAGCGGTCGGTGTCGAGTTCGTGCAGGAAGACGGAGGCGCGGGCCATCACGGTGGCCGGGGTGTGCCCCTCGGCGGCGTAGGCGCGCAGCACGATGCGCAGCTGGCCCATGACGGCCGCCGCGTGCGTGTCATGACCCTGGACGTCGCCGATGACGGCCCCGACCCGGCCGCTCGGCAGCGGGATGAGGTCGTACCAGTCACCGCCGATGTCCCGGCCGAGGGAGCCCCCGGCGGAGGCGGAGCGGTAGCGGACGGCGACGTCGGCGCCGGGCACGCTGGGGATGGTGCGCGGCAGCATCGCCTGTTGCAGGCCCTGGGCGAGGTCCTTCTCCTGCTCGTAGAGCATGGCCCGCTGCAGGCTCTGGGCGATGCTGCTGCCGAGCGCGACGATGACGGTGCGCTCCTCGTCGGAGAAGCCCTGCCGGTCGTTGTAGAGAAGCCCCATGGCGCCGATCGGGCGGGCCTGGGCGATGAGCGGCAGATAGGCGGCCGAGGTGATGTTCAGGTCGGTGATGTGCGGCCACAGGATCGGGTACCCCTGGGCGAACTCCTCCCGGGACTCGATGAAGCGCGGGCTGAGGGTCCGTACGACCTCGCTCATCGGGTAGGGCTCGTCGATCCGGGTGACCCGGGTGCCGGGTACGAAGCTGCCCTCGGGGCCCTCGGCCACCAGCCGGATCCGCCCGGCCTCCACCAGGCCCATGACCAGACTGGTCGCGCCCAGGTGCCGTACGCCGTGGGTGTCCTTGAGGACGTCGATGACGTCCTGGACGCTGCGGGCGTGCGACAGGGCCGCCGTGATGACCTGCACGACGTTGGTCTGTCTGCGGACCGCCTCGTCCTGGGCAGCCCGCAGGCTGCGCGCCTCGCTGTCCTGCAGTTCCTGTGTGGCGTCCCGGACGATGCCGATGACCCGGCGCGGCCGGCCCGTCTCGTCCCGCCGGATGTAGCCCTGGGTGTGGGTCCAGCGCAGCGTGCCGTCGCGGCAGCGGATGCGGAAGTAGGCGCCGTAGTTCTCGCTGCCGTCCTTGATGGCCCGGGCGACCACGGTGTCGAGCCGGCTGCCCTCCGGCTGTGGCACGCGCAGCGACAGGCTCTCCGGGCGTCCGTCGTACTCCTCGGGGAGGATGTCGAACACCTCGTGGGCCTGGGCGTCCATGTGGAAGAGGCCGTTGTCCAGGTCCCAGTCGAACGAGCCCATGCGGTTGAGCGCGAGAATCGGATCCGGGTGGGCGGGCCAGTCGTCCGGGACTGACAGGGCCGGCGCCCCCTGATCAGCCATGGGGCCACCTTGCCAGGATTCGTCCGATTCTTCGACCGGGATCGAGGACACGGTGGGGCTCAGCCGCCGAAGACGCCGGTGGGGCTGTCGAAGATGCTGTCGGTGACCGTCGTGCCGTCGTCGGGGACGAGTCCGCCGCCGTCGGGCAGGTCGGGCACGTCGGGGACGGTCCCGGCGCCGGTCTCGTCGGCGGTGTCCAGGGAGGCGGCGGGCCCGGTGGCGGCGGAGTCCGGGGAGGACTTGGAGATGCCGGGGGTGGGCCGGCCGCCGACGGGAGCCTGCTGGGTGCCGGGGACGGTCGCGGACGGGGTCGTGGTGGCACAGCCCGACGCCTGCGGCCGTACCGGGGCCACGGCACCGCCGACGTCCGCGGCGAACGGGGCCGTCGCGCCGCCGGAGTCCGGGCGGCGCGTGGGCGTCGGGGTGGCGCAGCCGGCCGGGACGGCGGAGGGGGCGGTGACCGGCGCCCTGCCGCTCTCGCCGGGGGAGGCACTGGGGCGGTTCTCGTGCTCGTGCGGCTTCTGCTGCTGGGTACGCGGCGGCTGCGTCGCGCTCACCGGCGGGTGTACGACGTGGTCGTGGGAGACATCGTGGCCGACCGGGCGTTCGATCCAGGCATGTGACCCGAGGTCGATGATCGTGATGCTGGTGATGGCGTGCGGTGCCGGAGTCACCTCCAACACCTCGCCGGGCCGGTAGCCCGACCAGGCCTGCCCGCCGGTGCCGGCGGCGCTGTGGGTCGCCGTGGGCGGCTTCAGCGGGTTGCCGCAGGCACAGCGCACACGCGGCACACCGCGGTCGTCGACCAGCACGGCGGTGCCGGCCTGCAGGACGGACTGGAATCCGGCCGCCTGCCCCTCCCGGTACCCGTGGTTGGTGACCCGGGTGTCCGCGCGCAGCACGACCGGCGTCAGACCGCGCAGATATCCGGGTACCGCCGTCCGGGTGATGCCCTCGGCCCGGGCGAACGCGCTGCCCCTGGCCGGGTCGGCGGCCAGATAGCCGATCTGCCGCTCGACGTCGCAGCTGCCGACCCGTGCGGTGCCGCCGTACAGGCCGGGTGTGCCGCCGGAGACGGACCGCACCCCGCTCACGGGCAGGGCGATGTTCCCGATGGGGCCGCCCGACTGCGCCGTCCGGGTGATCTGGTCCGCGGAGTCCGGGCCGCCGGTCGCCGTGGAACCGGTGAAGGGGTCGGGGCCCTGGGCCGCGACCGGCTGCAGGAAGACCTCGCCGCTCGGACCGGTGTCCCCGGCGCCGTCGCGGGCGCAGCCGGCGACGAGCAGCACCGCCGAGAGCAGACAGGCCATGACGGTGGTTCCGGTGGGTATCCGCACCACGTTCTCCCACATCAGCTGGGGCAATTCGTTCACTATTGTCTGCTTCACTCGCTTGGGTTACGCAAGTGGAGCGGTGCGGTACACAGGGTGACGAGCACGTGGGGCGCGCCGTGCTCGCGGCGCCACAATGGAGGCAGGAGCGCACGGCCGTGGACTGGTTCACCGCACCCGAGTACTGGTGGAGCCGACTGATTTTCCAGCGGGCTCTGGCCGGCGTGTATCTCGTCGCGTTCCTGACCGCGGCCCTGCAGTTCCGTGCGCTGCTGGGCGAGCGGGGCATGCTGCCGATCCCCCGCTTTCTGCGCCTGGTGCGGTTCCGGGACGCGCCGAGCCTGTTCCACCTGCGCTACTCGGACCGTATGTTCGCGGGCTGCTGCTGGACGGGCTGTGCCGTGTCGGCGGCGCTGCTCGCGGGCGTGGACTCGCAACTGCCCCTGTGGGGCGGGCTGGTGCTGTGGCTGGTGCCCTGGGCGCTGTATCTGTCGGTCGTCAACGTCGGCCAGACCTGGTACGCGTTCGGCTGGGAGTCGCTGCTCCTGGAGGTCGGCTTCCTCGGTGCCTTCGTGGGCAACGACGAGGTGGCGCCGCCCATCGTGGTGCTGTTCCTGCTGCGCTGGATCCTGTTCCGCGTCGAGTTCGGCGCCGGTCTGATCAAGATGCGCGGCGACGCCTGCTGGCGGAAGCTGACCTGCCTCTATTACCACCACGAGACCCAGCCGATGCCGGGCCCGCTGAGCTGGTTCTTCCACCATCTGCCGCAGCCGCTGCACCGCGTCGAGGTGGCCGCCAACCACTTCACCCAACTTGTGGTGCCGGTGTTGCTGTTCACCCCGCAGCCGATCGCGACGGCCGCCGCGTCCCTGATGATCGTCACCCAGCTGTGGCTCGTGTTGTCCGGCAACTTCTCCTGGCTGAACTGGATCACGATCGTGCTGGCCCTGTCCGCGCTGCGGATCCCCGCCGCCGCGCCGTCCGTGCCGCCGGCGCCGCTCTGGTACGAGGTCGTGGTCCTCGCCGTGGCCGCGCTCATCGTCTGGCTGAGCTACCACCCGGTGATGAACATGATCTCCCGCCGCCAGGTCATGAACCGCTCCTTCGACCCGCTGCACCTGGTGAACACCTATGGCGCGTTCGGCAGCGTCAGCCGTATCCGCTACGAGGTGGTGGTGGAGGGCACGCTCGACGACGTCCTGCACGAGGACGCGCGGTGGCGGGAGTACGAGTTCAAGGGCAAGCCGGGCGATCCACGGCGCTGGCCGCGCCAGTTCGCGCCGTACCACCTGCGGCTGGACTGGCTGATGTGGTTCGCCGCGCTCTCGCCCGCCTACGCCGGGTCCTGGTTCGGCGCACTGGTGGAGCGGCTGCTGGAGAACGACCGGGACACGCTGAAACTGCTGCGCAGCTCCCCGTTCCCGCCCGACGAGCCGCCCCGCTACATCCGCGCCCGTCTCTTCCGCTACCGCTACACGACCTGGCGGGAGCTGCGGGAGACGGGCGCGTGCTGGGAACGGACGTATGTGCGGGACTATCTGCCGCCGACACGGCTCGCCGAGGCCGTTCAGAGGCGGTAGACACGGGTGGCGGTGCCCGAGAGGACGGCGGCGCGCTCCGCCTCGCTGAGCTGTGGGGTCAACTCGCCTGTGACGGTGAGCACTTGGCCGTAGGTGGCGGCCAGTGTGCACACCGGCCAGTCCGAGCCGAACATCAGGCGGTGCGGGCCGAAGGCCTCCAGAGCCACGTCCGTGTACGGGCGCAGGTCGCCGACCGCCCAGGAGGCGTGGTCGGCCTCGGTGACCAGGCCGGAGAGCTTGGCCACGGTGTTGGGCAGTGCGGCCAGGGTCCGGACGGCCGTCGCCCAGGGCTCGGGTTCCCCCGAGGCGATGGGGGGTTTGCCCAGGTGGTCGAGGACGAAGGTGAGCCCGGGCAGTGATGCGGCCGCCTCGGCGCCGGCGGGAAGCTGGTGGGGCAGGACGACGAGGTCGTACACCAGGCCCGCGTCGGCCACGGCGGCGAGCCCTCGGCGGACATCCGAACGAAGCAGCCACTGCGGGTCCGGCTCGCCCTGGACCTGGTGGCGGATGCCCTTCAGGTACCGGCCGCCGGGGAGTTCGCGCAGCCGGGCCAGTTCGTCGGCGACATCGGGGCGGGTCAGGTCGGTCCAGCCGACGACCGCGCCGACGAGGTCGTGCGCATCGGCGAGGGCGAGGAACTCGGGGGTCTCCTCGGGCACGGTGACCGTCTGGACGAGGACCGTGCGGCCGACTCCGGCCGCCCGCGCCTGCGGTGCCAGGTCGGCGAGGGTGAAGTTCCGGCGCAGCGGCCGCAGTTCGGGGCCGGTGATCCAGTCCTGGTCGCGGACCGAGAGGTCCCAGACGTGGTGGTGGGCGTCGACGGTCACGGCAGCTCCCACACGACGGGCAGGCCGGCGCCCGCGCCGTCGGCGGAGTAGTCGTGCACGACGTCGAGGAGTCCGGCCATCCGCGTCTGCCAGGCGACGTTCACCGGCAGCTTCTCCAGTTCGGCGAGGAGGCGGGCATAGTCCTCGCACTCCAGGAGGTGGAAGAGGTCGGTACCGCTGCGCCAGATCGTCCAGGACGTGGCACCGGCGGCACGGATGGCGTCGGTGAGCTCGACCGGAACCTCACGGTGGGCGGCCTCGTACGCGGCCACGCGGTCCGCGCGGACCCTGGTGTGCGGGGCAACTCTCATGACAGCTCCTCGCCGGGCAGCAGACCCGCCTCCCGCAGCTCCCGCCAGCACGCCTCCGGGACCGTGGCCTCGAACTGGTCGGCACAGTCGTGGACTTCGAACACGGAACGGGCCCCGACCAGGACGCTGGCGACCGCCGGATGCGCGGCGCAGAAGGCGAGGGCGGTGGCGCGCAGGGCGGTGCCGTGGTGCTCGGCGATCGATTTGAGGCGTAGGGCGCGGTCCAGCAGCTCCTGCGGCGCCGCCCCGTAGTCGTACCTCGCTCCCGGCCGTGGGTCCGCCAGCAGGCCGGAGTTGAAGGCGCCGCCGATGACGACCGACGTGCCCCGTTCGCGGGCGGCCGGGAGCAGGTCGGTGAGCGCGCTGTGGTCGAGGAGGGTGTAGCGGCCGGCGCACAGCACCACGTCGACGTCGGTCTCGCGGACGAAGCGGGTGAGCATCGCGGTCTGGTTCATGCCCGCGCCGATCGCGCCGACCACGCCCTCGTCCCGGAGCTTCGCCAGGGCCGGGTAGCCCTCGCGGAAGGCCTGCTCGGCGTGGTCGTCGGGGTCGTGGAGGTAGACGATGTCCACCCGGTCGAGGCCGAGCCGTTCCAGACTGGCCTCCAGGGTGCGGCGGATGCCGTCGGCGCTGAAGTCCCACACCCGGCGCCGCGTGGCGGGCACGGCGAAGCCGTTGGCCAGGTCGTCGCCGGGGAGGTCCGCGGGCTCCAGGCGGCGGCCGACCTTCGTGGAGACCGTGTACCGCGCCCGGGGGAAGTTCCGCAGGGCCGCGCCGAGCCGTCGTTCGGACAGACCGAGCCCGTAGTGCGGGGCGGTGTCGAAGTAGCGGATGCCGCGCTGCCAGGCGGCGGCCACCGCCTCGTGCGCCTGCTCCTCGCCGACCTCGGTGTACAGGTTGCCGATCCCGGCGGCGCCGAAGGCCAGCGCACTGACCTCGACGCCGCTGCGGCCGAGGGCGCTCATCGGCCCGCCGGGCGCAGCCTGAGGCCCTGCATGCCGCCGTCGACGGCCAGGGCGGTGCCGGTGGTGGCGCCGGACAGCGGGCTCGCCAGGTAGGCGATGGCGCCCGCGACCTCTTCCGCGGAGACGAGGCGTCCGGTGGGCTGCCGGGCCTCCAGCGCGGCACGCTCGGCGGCCGGGTCGGGTGCCGCCTCCAGCAGCCGGCCGATCCACGGGGTGTCCGCGGTACCGGGGTTGACGCAGTTGACGCGGATGCCCTCGCGGACGTGGTCGGCGGCCATGGCCAGGGTCAGGGAGTACACGGCACCCTTGGTGGCGCTGTAGAGCGCCCGTCGGGGCAGTCCGGCGGTGGCGGCGATGGAGCAGGTGTTGACGATGGCCGCGTGCCGCGACCGGCGCAGATGCGGGAGGGCGGCGCGGGCGGCGCGGACCATCCCGAGGACGTTGACGTCGAACACGCGCCGCCATTCCTCGTCGTCGTTGTCCTCGACGGTGCCCTGGGCGCCGATGCCGGCGTTGTTGACGAGTATGTCCAGTCCGCCGAGTTCCCCGGCCGCCCGTTCGACGGCCTCGCGCACCGATGTGTCGTCGGTGACGTCGGCCCGGCAGCCGAGCAGTGGCTTGTCCACCGACGACGGGTCGACGTCCAGGACGGCGACCCGGGCGCCGCGTGCGGCCAGGAGTGCGGAGGTGGCCCGGCCGATCCCGGAGGCGCCGCCGGTCACCAGGGCGCTCAGTCCCTCGAAGTCGCTCACGCCGCCCGTCCCTTCTGTGTGTCGGGGTCGGCGGCCCAGAAGGTGCCGCCGGGGAAGGTGTACCGCGCGATGGACTCGGGCCGCATGGTGGCCGAGAAGCCCGGCGTGGTGGGTGCCGTGTAGTGACCCTGGCGGATCACCACCGGGGCGAGGAAGTGCTCGTGCAGATGGTCGACATACTCGATGACCCGGTCGTCCGTGGTCCCGGAGACCGCCAGGTAGTCGAACATCGCCAGGTGCTGGACGAGTTCGCACAGTCCGACGCCGCCCGCGTGCGGGCAGACCGGGACGCCGAACCTGGCCGCGAGCAGCAGGATGGCGAGGTTCTCGTTGACGCCGCCGACCCGGGCCGCGTCGATCTGGACCACGTCGAGAGCGCCCGCCTGGAGCATCTGCTTGAAGACGATCCGGTTCTGGACGTGCTCGCCGGTGGCGACCTTCACGGGGATGACGGCCTCGCGGATCGCCGCGTGTCCGAGGACGTCGTCGGGGCTGGTGGGCTCCTCGATCCAGTACGGGTCGAACTCGGCCAGCGCCTTGGTCCAGCGGATCGCCTCGTCGACGTTCCAGCGCTGGTTGGCGTCGATCGCCAGGCGAATGCCGGGTCCGACGACCGAGCGGGCGACCCGGCAGCGGCGTACGTCGTCGTCGAGGTCGGCGCCCACCTTCAACTTGATCTGCCGGAAGCCGTCGGCGACGGCCTGGGCCGCCAGCCGGGTGAGCTTGTCGTCGTCATAGCCGAGCCAGCCGGCGGAGGTGGTGTAGGCGGGGAAGCCGCGCTCCAGCAGCCGGGCCCGGCGCCCTGCGGCCCCTTCCCGGCCGCGGCGCAGCAGGTCCAGCGCCTGCTCGGGGGTGAGCGCGTCGGTGATGTACCGGAAGTCGATCTGCCGCACGATCCACTCGGGTTCGGCGTCGGCGAGCAGCCGCCACAGCGGCTTGCCGACGCGTTTGGCGGCGAGGTCCCAGACCGCGTTCACCAGGGCCCCGATCGCCATGTGCATCACGCCCTTCTCGGGGCCGAGCCAGCGCAGTTGGCTGTCCCCGATCAGGTCCCGGAAGAGCGAACCCGGGTCGTCGCACAACTCGTCCACGGAACGGCCGAGCACATGGCCCCGCAGCGCGTCGATCGCGGCGACCTGGACCTCGTTGCCCCGCCCGATGGTGAACGTGAACCCGTGCCCCTCGTGTCCGTCGGGCGCGTCGGTGCGCAGCACGACGTACGCCGCCGAGTAGTCGGGGTCGGGGTTCATCGCGTCGGAGCCGTCCAGCTCGCGCGAGGTGGGGAAGCGGATGTCGTAGGTGTCGAGCGACGTGACGCGGGCGGGGGTCGGGGACACGGAAGGCCTTTCGGTCGGTGAAGAGGGGACGGCGGGGGTCAGTCCTGGGCCCGGCCCGTCGTCACGCGGGCGATCATGAGGGCGACGAGGATGATTCCGCCGTAGATGGCCTGGATCCAGAACGACGGCACCTGGGCGAGGGTGAGCAGGTTCTGTACGACACCCAGCAGGAGTACGCCGGTGAGCGCGCCGAACATGGTGCCCTTGCCGCCGTCCAGGCTGATGCCGCCGATCACGGCCGCCGCGAACACGGTGAAGATCATGTTGTTGCCCTGGTTGGCGCTGATCGCGCCGACATAGCCGGTCTGCATGATCCCGCCGACCGAGGCGAGGACCCCCGCGACGACGAACACCCCGAGCATCACGCGCTCGACCCGGATGCCGGCCGCCCGGGCCGCGTCCGCGTTGCCGCCGATGGCGTACAGGGCGCGGCCGACGCGGTGGTACTTCAGTACGAACCCGGCGACGGCGAAGGCGACGGCGGCGAGCCACACCGACATCGGGACGGAGAGGAAGGTGGTCGTCGCCAGCGAGGAGAAGCTGTCCGGCATGCCGAAGAGGGTCTTGCCCTTGGTCGCGCCGACCAGCAGCCCGCGCAGCACGATCAGCATCGCGAGCGTCACGATGAACGCGTTGAGCCGGAACTTGACGACCAGGATGCCGTTGAAGGCACCGACGGCCGCGCCGACGAGGAGGACCGCGAACAGCGCGAGCGGTGCCGGGAGTTCGGTGCCCCAGCCGGACTGGGCGGAGGGCAGCACCAGAAGCGCTCCGACGGCGGGCGCGATGCCGACGACCGACTCCAGGGACAGGTCGAACCTGCCGGTGATGAGCACCAGCGACTCGGCGAGCACGACCATCGCGAGCGCGGCGGAGGCGCCGAGGACGGAGATGAGGTTGCGCTCGGTGAGGAATGAGTCGTTGACCACCGCGCCCAGCACCATGAGCAGCAACAGGGCCGGTACGAGGGCGAGTTCGCGAGCCCGCCGAATCAGTACGGCCCTGGCCGCCCGCGGGTCGGGGGAGCGTACCGGGGTGAGCGGTGGGGCCTTGGTGTCAGCCATGGTCCACTCCTTCGATGGAGGCGATCAGCTCGTGGTCGCGCCAGCCGGCCGGGTGCTCGGCCACGACACGGCCGTGGAAGAGGACGAGGACGCGGTCGCAGCGGCGCAGGTCGTCGAGTTCGTCGGAGACGACGAGCACGGCGGTGCCGTCCTCGCGGGCGCCGTCCATGCGGGCCAGCAGGGACTCCTTGGACTTCACGTCGACGCCGGCGGTGGGGTTGATGAGGACGAGGAGGCGGGGGTCGGAGGCGAGGGCGCGAGCCATGACGACCTTCTGCGCGTTGCCGCCGGAGAGGTCGGAGATGGGCTGTTCGGGGCCCTCGGTGTGGATGTCGAGGCGCTCGATCAGCTCGGTGGCGAAGCCGCGCCTGCGCCGGGTGCCGACGAAGCCGTGACGGCCGAGCCGGTCCAGGACGCTCATGGTCGTGTTGTCGCCGACGGTCATGGACGGGACGAGGCCCTGTTCGTGCCGGTCGCGGGGGACGCAGCCGACGCCCGCCGTCAGCGCGGCCCGTACGTCGCCGAAGGGGAGCGCTTTCCCGTCGAGCCGGGCCGACCCGCCGCTCGGGGTGTGCAGACCGGCGAGCGACTCGGCCAGCTCGATCTTGCCGCTGCCGCTGGTCCCGGCGAGTCCGACGACCTCACCGGCGCGCACGGTGAGGTCGACGTCCCGGTACGCGGCGGAGTGGAGGCCGCGCACGTCGAGCACGACGGGGGAATCGGCGGCGACCGGGGCGCGCACCTGGTCGTACCGGGTGACCGTCTCCCCCGCCATCGCCTCCACCAGGGCCGCCCTGGGCAGGTCGGCGACGGGGGCCGTGGTGATCCAGCGGGCGTCGCGCAGCACGGTGACGGTCTGGCAGACCTCGTACACCTCCTGGAGGTGGTGGGAGATGAACAGGAAGGTGACGCCGGAGTCCTGCAGTGCCCGCATGCGGCTGAACAGCCGCTCGATCTCACGGCTGTCGAGCTGGGCGGTCGGCTCGTCGAGCACGATGAACCGGGCACCGAAGCTCAACGCCCGTGCGATCTCCACCATTTGGCGGTCCTCGACCTTGAGTTCGGCGGTGCGGGCCTCGGGGTCGACGTGGACGTCCCAGGTGTCGAGGAGTTCGGCGGCCTCGGTCTTCAGCCTGCGCCAGCTGATGAAGCCCCGGTTGAGCGGCTGACGGTTGATGAAGAGGTTCTCGGCGACCGTCAACTCCGGTACGACCGTGGGCTTCTGGTAGACGCAGGCGACCTTGCTCCGCCAGGCGTCGCGGTCGGTGAGCGGGGGCGCGGGCCGGCCGTCGAAGCGGACGGTGCCCTCGTCCGGCGCCTGGAGGCCGGTGAGGACGCCCACGAGGGTGGACTTGCCCGCGCCGTTGCGGCCGACCAGGGCGTGGGACTCGCCGGGCAGCACGGTGAGCCGGCCGTCGGCGAGGGCGACCGTGGGGCCGTAGCGCTTGACGATGCCGCGTGCCTCCACCAGCGGCGCGTTCTCGGGTGCGCTCATTCGACCGTGTTGCCCCACAGCTTCGGGTCGTCGACGTTGTCCTTGGTGACCAGGGGCGCGGGCAGCTGGTCCTCCAGGATGCCGCTGGGCAGCTTGACGATCGTCGAGTCGTGGTCGGTGGGGCCGGGCTGGAACGTCTTCCCGTCCATCGCCGCCTTGATGTAGTACATGCCGTACTTGGCGTAGGCGTCGGCCGGCTGGGAGACGGTGGCGTCGATCTCGCCCTTGCGGATGGCGTCGTACTCCTGCGGGATGCCGTCGTTGGAGACGATGGCGATATGGCCCTTCTGGCCCGCCGTCTTGAGCATGTTCTTCGACTTGAGGGTCTGCAGGGTGGGCGCCAGATACACCCCGCCGGCCTGCATGTAGATGCCCTTGATGTCGGGGTTGGCGTTGAGGAGCGTGTCGAGCTTGGAGGCCGCGGTGTCGGACTCCCACTTGGCGGGGATCTCCAGCACCTTGAGCTTCGGGTAGTTCTTCTTCACGCAGGTCCGGAAGGCCTCGGAGCGGTCGCGGCCGTTGACCGAGGCGAGGTCGCCCATGATCTGCACGACCTTGCCGCCGGTGATGTGCTTGCCGAGGTAGTCGCAGGCCTTGGTGCCGTAGGCGACGTTGTCGGCGCGGACGACCATGGCGACCTTGCCCTTGTCGGGCGCGACGTCGACGGCGACGACCGGCACTCCCTTGCGGTCGGCCTGGTCGAGTCCGGCCTCGATGGCGGCGCTGTCCAGCGGAGCGACGACCAGGCCGCTGACGCCCTGGTTGAGCTCGTTGTTGATGTCGGTGATCTGCTGCGAGGCGTCGCTGTTGGAGTTGACGGTCTTCAGCGCGTCGACGCCTTCCGACTTGGCCATCTTCGGCACGTAGTCGTTGTACGACTGCCAGAACGGCGAGGTCAGCAGGGGCAGGATCACCCCGACCTTGCCGGTGCCGCCGCCCTTGGCGCCCGCGGCGCCGTCGTCCTTGGTGCTGCCGCATGCGGCGAGTACGAGCGAGGCGCCGACGGCCAGGGCCGCCACGCCGATGATCCGGGTCCTGTTCCGCTTCCTCAGTGTTCTGCCGGGCATCTGGCAGCTCCTCATCGAGCGTGTTCGAGCAGATGCCCGCATACTTATCAGACCACTCCCGCGATACAACAGCCTCCGAACGCAGATTTCGCCGCTTCTTGCCCGTAGTGGTCGGACCACCTTGGTGGTTAGACTGCGACGCACTCGGCGACTGGAGGAATGGCGTGGAGGAAGCAGCCCCGCAGAAGGGCACCGTGACACAGCGCGCCATCGAGCGGATCAAGGCGATGATCGCCGACGGCAGCCTCGAACCGGGCCAGCGTCTGCCCACCGAGCGGGATCTGGCCGCCCAGCTGGGCATTTCCCGCAGCTCGATGCGCGAGGCGATCCGCGCGCTGACGGTGCTGGGCGTCCTGGAGGCCCGGCACGGATCCGGTATCTATGTCACCGCGCTGGAGGCGGGCGACCTCCTGGAGACCTTCGGGGTGGTCGCCGACCTCTCCCGGGGCCCGCGTCTGGTCGAACTGCTGGAGGTGCGCCGGATCCTGGAGTCCACGGCGACCGCCCTGGCCGCCGCGCGCATCACCCCGGACCGGCTCGCCGAGGTGGAGAAGCATCTGACCGCGATGAACGCCACCGACGACCCCGAGGAGATCCTCGCCCACGACCTCGCCTTCCACCGCGAGATCGCGGCCGCCGCGGGCAACGACACCATGGCGGCGATCCTGGAGGGCCTGTCCTCCCGCACCTTCCGCGCCCGCGTCTGGCGCGGCTACCAGGAGGAGGGCGCGTTCGCCCGCACCCGCCGCGAACACGCGGCGATCCACCGCGCCCTGGCCGCCCGCGACCCGGAGGCGGCCCGCGCGGCGGCGGCCGCGCACGTGGGCGAGGTGGAGGAGTGGCTCAGAGCCCAACTGGGGCCCTGACCCGCCCACATCCGGTCAGCCTCCACCACGGGCACCGGCCCGCACGCGGGCGAGGCGGAGGAACGGCCCAAGACCCAGCCAGGGCCCTGACCCACCCACATCCGGACACGCTCCACCACCGGCACCGACCCGCACCCGGGCGAGCCGGTGAAACGGCCCAAGACCCAGCCAGGGCCCTGACCCACCCACATCCGGACACGCTCCACCACCGGCACCGACCCGCACCCGGGCGAGCCGGTGAAACGGCC